>CAYQTT010000006.1:0-231701 GCA_964420555.1 uncultured Lentimicrobiaceae bacterium
ACCCTGCCAGCAGGATGTGTACGTTTGGAAAATCACCGCCATTTACCGCGATGGAAGTATCTGGTACAACACCGATGTAGGCGAACGCGAAGGCTTATCGGAACCGAAATGGGGGACGGTGACGTTGATTCGGTAGGGGTTTTGAATGTATTTTCAATACCTTTCTCATAAAGTATTGTTTGCTTATCCGAAAAGATTCATATCAGAAATCGCGGCATAAAAAAATCTCCATTGTTTAAACAATGGAGATTTTTCATTTTTAATCAACAGTTTTTTTACAGACTTAAGTTCCAATTAATGATTTGGTAAAACAATTTCAGGTAACAGGTGAATAAGCTACCTACTCAGATTTGCTTTTCAAAGGAATTACACCTCCCATTTCGCCCATTACATTCACAAGATCGCTACCGGTTGGTACAACAATTTTCGAATTATCCTTTAATGAAGTTTCCATAGCCTGTATTCTCCTTAGCATCTGAGCATTACCAACGAAATATTTTTCAGCTGCTTCATTAACCAGTTGTATAGCCTGTGCTTCACCTTCGGCACGCAGAATTGCACCTTGCTTAATCCCTTCTGCTCTTCTGATTTCAGCGCGTTTTTCGCCATCGGCTTTGGTTTCAGTGGCTGTTGCAAAATCGATTGCCGCTATCTTTTCATTTTCTGCTTTCACAATTTTATTCATTGTTTCCTGCACATCTTTAGGCGGATCAATTTCCTTAAGTTCGGTACGTACAATTTCAATACCCCAGTTTTCAGTTTCGAGCAGTAAGGTGGAATGCAGCTCCTTATTAATTTTTCCGCGCTCACTATTCGCTGATTTAAGTGTCATTGTTCCAATAATGTTACGCAAGGTGGTCCGGGCAAGGTTTACAATCTGGTATTCAATACTATTAACATTATACTGCGAATTTTTTACACTTATTTCGTCAGGCTTGATTTTAAAATAAACCTGTGCATCAACGCGGGCATTCAGATTGTCATTAGTTATAATTTCCTGAGGTTCAGCGTTAATCATCTTTTCCGTGATATTGATCTTGTACATTTTATCAATAATAGGGATGATCCAGTTAAAACCTGCTGTGGCAAAATGATGATATTTGCCAAGCCGCTCCACCAGGGCCCGGTTTGTAGGCCGTACAATGCGTATTCCGGCAAAGAAAAAGAAGAGTACAACTCCGATGATGATTGTTACTGTGTTTTCCATAACTGTGGTTTAAAATTTGAAACGTTTATAAAACTCAAACAGGATTTTATACAAATATAGAATATATAGATGCATAACCTGATTTTATTTGAGGAAAAATGTAAAAATTTCGAACTGATGACTTATTGGACTTTTATAGTATTACTGTTTAAATCTAATACTTACTATAGAAAGATTTTAGAAACGGAGAAACCTGACTGAAAATTGGTTTGGTGAATTCGATAAACAAATCCTGCGGACCCGGGGGTGAAACAGGTTTCTTCCTGCATACTGCCAGCTGATCGTTGTTGAGTGCTCTTTCGTCGCCATTATAAAATCCCCATTCGGTAAACCAAACAAACTGTCCGGTGAATTTTCGTTGCGAAACCACAGTATTCATTTGAAAGTCAATGATAGTAACATCCAGTACACCGTTGGAAATGAGTTCCCTGCGATTGGTTGTTAGTTTGGCTTTTACAGTATTGTATACTTTCTGCTTTGTTCCGTCGGGCATGGAAACTGAACCTACTTCAACACTGTCGCGCGAATATTCGCGAACGGTTTCCTTATCGTATACCTGGCCAATTACAAAATCATCAAAGTTCATACGCAGAACCTGATCAGGGCTTTTGATACCTGAAATTTCTGCTGATTCAGGAGAGTAATACTCGACAAACTCATTGGGCCTGTTGCTTTTAAGAGATTCAATTACCTGGTTCAGGAAAAAGTCGGACGTAAGCTGATACTTCCTTGGAACCGGAATCTGTTCAACAATAACTTTTAAGGTGGCATAAAATTTTGCGTTCTCCATTCGTTCATTTACGTCCTTGTAACCGGGAACAAAATGATTGGCTTCAAGGAAATTGTAATAAGCATCTTTCCATGAAACCCGTGTGTTAATCTGCTCGTTTTTTAATGCGGCATTATACTGTTCTTCAGCTGCTTGTGTCCGAGCCTGAGCTAATTCGACGGTATAGTAATTTACATTTGGAAAAATTGTCAAAGCAGCCGGACAGCGGCTTATTTCGTCGGCCAAACGATTCATTTTTTCGTAAGAATCAACAGTTTCGGTAAATTTAAAAGGGCTGTTGGTACTCATTGCATAATCAATTTTCCCCTGAAAATATTTGATTGACATGGGATAACTATCCTTTACCGCGTTAAGTGCTTTTTTTGAATCAGGATTACTCCTCAGTCTGTTAACAGCCTGCAAAGTAGCATTGTAATAATCGCCACGTTCGTAAGCCTTTTTTCCTGTTGAGCATGAAATCAATAATAAGCTGAAAATGAGTGAAGTGAGTATGATTCGCGACATATTCAGGAATTTTATTTTAAATTTTCTTTTGATTTAAATGCGAAGATAGGAAAACATCGCTTCGCAGAAAACAAAAAATCCCAATAGATGGTTGTAATATTTTCGATAACGTGGCCATTCGACTTTGTTAAAACACAAAGTTGTATTGAATTAAGCTGGTTTTCGCCTAAGAGTAAATATTTACTAAACCATATTAAACTTTTCGAGAATATTAAAATTGCCTTTTTGAAAAATACTAACAAGGAAATCAGAGATTTTTGCTTTCCTGTAATTTGCCCCAATAATAATTGTGAGGCTTTAAGTAGTGTTATTTATACGATTATTTTAAATATTCATACGATAGTTTCCGGCTTAGTTGCGTTAGCTAAATGAATATCTCGTGTTATTATAATTAAGTTTACTTTTATACCTAAAACCAGTTATATGCATTTCGATAAAATAAGTTGCATAATTATTGATGATGAAGAGAATGACCGGGAACTATTTAAGGACCGGATTGAAAGGTATTTTAGTGATACACTCGAAATAAAAGGATTTGCTGTTTCGGTAAAAGATGGAGTTGAGCTCATAAAAAAAACTGATCCTGATATTGTATTTCTTGATATAGTAATGCCCATTGAAAATGGATTTAAGCTTTTCGATTATTTTCCAATGTATAAATTCGAAGTAATATTCGTAACCTCATCCAAGCATTATGCCATCGATGCTATAAAATATTCAGCATTGGATTATCTGATAAAACCAATAAATTTTATTCAGCTTTCGGAAACTTTACTCAGGTTTAAGCGAAACAGACATGCAAACTCAAGTCAAAAACGTATTGAAGCTTTTATATACAATTTCAATAACGGGGTCGACATGGGAATGAAAGTTGCTTTCCCGATTATGGATGGATATCAAATGGAAAAACTCAACGATATAATTTATTGCGAAGGCGATGGCAATTATACAAAAGTTCATCTTGGTGATAGAAGGGTTTTATTGGTTTCGCGCACTTTAAAAGACGTTGAGGAGCTTTTATTCAGTCAGTATTTTTTCAGAATTCATAAGTCGTTTTTAGTGAACATGAATTATGTGAAATCGTTTTCTCGCATGGGAAAGGAAGTTCAACTGGATAATGCAGCTAAATTGCCGGTTTCCACCCGCAAGCACGAAGAATTTCTAACTGTTTTAACTAAATGGCGCAAAATTCAGGGAAATTCAAAATCCTAAACAACTTTCGTAGAACAAAACTAAAAAGGAGCTTTTCTTTCAACAATTAAAATTTTGTTACAGATAATCCCTTACACTCTATAAAGTAGTCTTTTACAGGATTTTCGCTCGTGTTGGCCTTGTAAAAAAAACTTTGAGTATCAGGTATTTCCTGTAAGAATGGTTAATTTAGGCTTGCGTTTTACATCTCTAATCAGCGTTGAATTCTGTTTTATATACGGCAATTTACCTAATCGTGGCGGCAACTAAGTGGGAGGATTTAATTAAACCGACTTCGTTACTTTTGTTGTGAAGACATACACTGTGCATTCAGCTGAATAAATCTATTTCCTAAAATTAACTCCTAAACAATCAAACACTACATTGATGCCTCGCCTGAAATTCGTTTCAAATTCCGGATCATATCTGTGTAATAAATTGGATTAACAAATTCGTATAGTTAAGCAATTGACATGCAGGTAGAAGATAACAGTAATTCGCTCTCCGATAAGCCCACAAAAGGTTGTTGTTGTTCTGAATGTTCAAATAAACCTATGTGCCCGGTAATTTCGAGTATTGACAATTCAATTTTGTTTGTCGATTACGATATTAAACTTCACTGCAGAAAGGCAATGTCATTTGGGTTCAGTTATATATGTAAATGCAAAGGACGTTTGAAGTATTACCAGTCATTCCGGAAATAGCTGCCTGAAATAGTACTTAATTATTACATGCATTTTTTATAAAAAAAGTAGAATTAATTGGATAACAATCATCAAGGGTTTTTGTATCTGGCTGAAGTCAAAAGCAAAAGCCTCTGCATCGCATTATTTGATGGTTGAGATAAATTAAAAATATTCCATAATATTTATTAATTTTGAATTTGAAAGTCACATTTCGTTAACTATACAATTTGGTTATCAACAATAGTGTCTTTTTAAGTTGAACTTAGCATACTTATGCCTGGTATTACTGGAATAATTTCAGCTGTAGTTTACTGATCTCATTTTTTTACTTGTATTCCATTAAAATCTCTTCCTATCCTTAATCATAATTCGCTGGCAACCTCCAACAGAATACTTCACTTTTTTTGCCGGATCATTCACTGATTACTATTTATTTTAATACGAACAACTAATGAAAAAAATGTATAGCAAGGCATTCGGAATTGTAACTATATATTTCCTTATAGGTTGCCTTTGGATACTTTTTACTGACAGGATTATTTCTAATTTTATTTCTGATATCCATCTGTTAACAAAATACCAGACCTATAAAGGTTGGTTTTACATTTTTAGTACTACGGTACTTTTGTATTTTCTGATTGCAAGTCATTTACGTAAAACATATAAAGCTAATCAGAAGTTAGAAGAAAGTAACCAGCTGAAATCCAGATTATTGTCGGGTTTTAATCTCGCTCAGCAAATAGCTGAAATCGGGAGTTGGGAATGGGATATTGAAACAGGCAAAGTTTGGTGGTCCGACGAGTTGTACAAAATATTTGAAGTTGATGCCAATACATATGTTCCAGAGATTGAATCAAATGCTGCTTTTGTTCATCCTGATGACAAGATTACATACAATAAAAAGATTAACGACGCCCTTTCTAACAAGAGCATGATGAATGCTGACATCCGGATACTATCAGGTGCAGGGGGTTTAAAATATTGCAATTCTATTGGAATACCAATTTTTGACTCTGAAGGAAAACCTGTTTTTATGTCGGGTACATTTATGGACATTACCTCCAGGAAACAAGCTGAACTCGCCCTACGCGATAGCGAAACACGTTATCGTTCGTTTTTCGAAAACAGTATGGATGCCATTTTGCTTATTTCGTCCGATGGTGGTATAATTTCAGCAAATCCTGCAGCATGTGAATTGTTTGGATATACTGAAAATGAGTTAACAGCAATTGGCTGGGCAGGAGTTGTGGATAATAGTGATACAGGTTTACATGCTTCTTTTCATAACGAGCCAGAAGAGAAGCAGGTGAGGGGCGAATTAACATTTATCCGTAAGAACAGGCATAAGTTCTTGGCTGAATTTGCTTCAGCTGTTTATATTTCCTCTGATGGAGCCATTAACACCAGCATGATTATCCGCGATATTACCGAACGCAGGCTGGCTGAAGAGGAATTACGTAAAAGTGAAGAACAACATCGCTATCTTTTTGATAATAATCCACTTCCAATGTGGGCTTATGATATTAAAACGCTTGCGTTTATTGCAGTTAACGATGCAGCAATCGGGAAATATAAATATTCGCGCGACGAATTCCTGAATATGACAATTGCAGATATACGACCCCAAGAAGATGTATCACGCCTGAAATATGATATTGAGCAGCCACGAACTGATATCCAGCATTCAGGCGAGTGGCGCCATAAGTTGAAAGATGGAACTGTGATTGATGTCGAAATAACATCGCACCTGTTACGCATTGGTGATCACGATTCGGCTCTTGTGGTAGCGCAGGATATTACCAGTCGTAAACAAGCTGAATCAACCTTGCGTAAACAAGCGGATTTACTCGAAATGGCTCATGATAGTATCCTTATCAGGGATAAAGACTCGAAAATTACCTACTGGAACCGCGGAGCAGCAGAATGTTATGGATGGATGAACCACGAAGCACTGGGCAAAGAAAGTAATACTTTACTGAAAACAAATTTTCCTCTTCCTGTTGAAGTAATTAATACCGAACTTTATGCGAAAGGCCGTTGGGAAGGCGAGTTGACGCATACCCGCAAAGATGGAACTCAGATAACTGTATCCAGCCGCTGGCAACTGCAGCGGGGAAGTGACAATTCAATATCGGTCCTTGAAATAAATACTGATATTACTGCCCGCAAACAGGCTGAAGATAGGTTAACCGAAGCACTCAATTACACCTCTAATATCATACGTACTTCGCCCCAGGCAATTATTGTAACTGATAATGAAGGTATTGTGCTGCTGTGGAATGAAGCTGCAGAGACGATTTTTGGATTAAGACCTGATGAAACTTTAGGGAAATTTAATCCTATTATACCTGTTGGGAAGGTACCTGAATCACAAAATGTTCGAAATGAGATACTCGCAGGTGAAACTATTACTGACTATGAAACGGAAAGGGTTCATAAAAATGGTTCGGTAATTAGTGTTAGTATTTCGGCTTCTCCTTTGAGGAACAGTGCTGGTAAAATAACAGGTATTCTTGCTATTATTTCCGATATTTCCGAACGCAGAAAAGCTGAAAAGGAAATCCGGGATCTGAATAATGATCTCGAACTTCGTGTGATCGAACGCACGGGTCAGCTTCAGGTAGCAAATAATGAACTTGAAGCATTCAGTTATTCAGTTTCACACGATTTGCGAGCGCCTTTGCGGGGCATCGATGGTTTTACCAGGATATTGCTCGACGATTACAGCCCAAAACTGGATGAGGAAGGCATTCGGATTTGTAATATCATTAGAGATAATACCCGGCGCATGGGGCAATTAATTGACGATCTTCTGGCTTTTTCGAGACTGGGGCGTTTCGAATTAAATAAATCGTGGATTGATATGAATACGCTGGTAAGTGAAGTTTACGCCGAAATTACTGAGAGCCATCCAAAAGAAAAAATTGTGTTTCAGGTAGGTAAATTATCAAAATCATACAGCGATCCTAACCTGATCAGGCAGGTATGGGTTAATCTTTTATCAAATGCTGTAAAGTATTCATCAAAAAAGGAAAAGGCATTAATTACGGTCAACTGCAAAACCGAAAGTGGCAAATGCATTTATGCTGTCAGCGATAATGGTGCCGGTTTCGATATGGAATATTATAATAAATTATTCGGAGTTTTTCAAAGGCTCCATAGTCCGCGCGAGTTTGAAGGAAACGGAGTTGGACTGGCATCAGTGCAACGCATTGTAAAACGCCATGGGGGAGAAGTATGGGCTGAAGGGAAAGAAGGTGAAGGTGCAACATTCTACTTTTCATTACCTGATGTAAATGTGGCCGACCAACAATAAAAACATAGCATTTTCACTCTTTAAAATAAAGCGTCATGTACAACCTCGATAAGGTCGAAATACTTTTAGTAGAAGATAACCCTGTTGATGCCGAACTCACTATCAGAGCTTTAAAGACACAGAAATTAGCCAACGAAATATATGTTGTTGAAAATGGTGTAGAAGCACTAGACTTTTTGTTTTACAGAGGGAATTTTGATCAACGGACTGATAACAAGGAGCTGAAAGTTGTATTTCTTGATGTAAAACTCCCTAAGCTTAACGGGCTGGAAGTTTTGCAAAAGATGAAATCGAACGCAGAAATGAGAAAAATACCCGTTGTAATGGTTACTTCCTCCTGCGAAGATCCTGATATCAGAAAAGCTTACGACCTCGGTGCTAATAGTTATGTTGTTAAACCTGTTGGTTTTGAAGACTTTATTAAGGCAATGCAAAACACAGGTCTGTTCTGGTTGCTTATAAACCAACCTTCGAAGTAATTCTCGATTTTTAAATAACTGAATTCGGGTAAAACCAAATTCATAGAATGAGGTGTGATTTTTACCTTACAGCAGTGTAAAGTAAAATACAGCTCCTTCGCCTGCTCTTGATTCGGCCCAAATGCGGCCACCATGCCTGTGAATAATTCGCTGTACTGTAGCCAGTCCTATTCCCGAACCCTGAAATTCCGTTTGTTTATGCATGCGCTGGAAAGCACCAAACAGATTCCGTGCATTTTCCATGTCGAAGCCTACACCATTATCACGAATGTAAAAAATTATCATTTCATCGGCTTCCAATTTACCGAATTCGATTATGCTTTCGGGCTCCAAACCACTGAATTTGCATGCATTATCAAAAAGATTGGTTAGCACAATTTCGAGCATAGCCGAATCACAAACCGCTATCAGATCCTGTTCAATTCTAATATCAAACTTACGGTTAGCATTTGTTTCAATCAAACGGTTTGTGATAGATTGAGCAAGTTCACTTAAATTTACATCAGCCTGTTTCATTTCGAACCTGCTTACCCGCGAAAGTTTCAGTAAATCATCAATAAGATGGCCCATTCGCTGAGCTTCGGAACGAACTCGGTCGAGGAAAACACGTCCCTGTTCATCGAGCTGCTCATAATAATCTTCGAGAAGAGCGAGGCTCCATCCGTCGATTCCACGTAAGGGTGCCCGTAAATCGTGCGAAACAGAATAACTGAACGCTTCCAGTTCTTTATTGGCTTGCTCCAGCTGACGGGTGCGTTGATGAACCCGCTGTTCGAGTTCGGAATTTAGTTTATAAATTTCTGCTTCAGCATGTTTGCGATCAGTAATATCAATGTTAAATCCGGCAATACCTTCAACACTTCCATCAATGTAGATAGGGGCGAGAATTTGCTGGAAATTTCGTGCAACTCCTTTAATTTCGTAAACGCATTCAAGATTTAGAATTTCCCCATTCATAGCCCGCTGGTTATTCGAATTCCAGAGTTTAATTATTTCTTCAGATTGATCAGCATTTTCGGGTTTCTTACCCAAAATGGATCCAAAATGGTCAACCAAAAGTTTGTTTTCGAGAGTTCCTACACCATTTTTATCACGTGCCCATATTTCAAAAGGAGCATGATCAATAAAGGTGCGCAGCAGTGATTCGCGTTCCTGCAGAGCTTCTTCAGCCATTTTCCTTTCTGTGATTTCCCTTCCGAAAACAACGAGTCCTTTCCGTTTTTTATCTGGATAATATAGTGGACGTTTAATAATATCATACACATGCAAAGATCCAGTGATGTCAGGAATTATTTCTTCAGTTCTGGTTCCTGTTTCATTGTTCCAGGCAATTTCGTCCGATATATTGCAGTTATCAAAAGCTTCTTTAAAAATTGTGGAAGTAAAAACTGCCAGTTCATCTTCTGTTTTATTATGGTAATCTACATCCTGTAGCTGGTATAGTTCAAGGAGACTTTTGTTGGCCTGTATCCACCTGTTTTCGGCATCTTTAAAACAAATTATATCAGGCGACGAATTAATGAGGGTAAGGAGTTTTTCTTCGTTTTCTTTCAATGCTTCTTCGGCTAGTTTGCGGTCAGTAATATCTATAGTAAATCCAGCTAGCATTGGTAAGGCGTCATCCCTGAATATCGGGAACTTTATGGTAGTATAAAATCTGCCGTTCAGTGTTTCATTGTATTCAATTAATTTGCCATCAATGAACAATTGTTTCTCTCCTGCAATTAAATTGTCGGCATACTCATCCGGGAATATTTCATGTGCATTTTTTCCGATTATCTCGCTTAGTGGTTTGCCTAGCAAAACTTCATAGTTTCGGCTCAGGTGCATAGCTTTTGAGTCATGATCCTTGAAAAACAGGTGCACCGGACTGTATTCGAGCAGCGATTGGAAAATGAGGTCCTTTTCCCTTAATAAAGCTTCGCTCTTATTTTTTTCGGTGATATCGGTCCATATTGTTGACAGGTAATCGATTCCACGAATTGTAATAACGCGCGAGCTAACACGCATATCCCTTATTTCGCCCGTTCGGGTACGGTGTTTTGTTTCAAAAACAGCTGCTATTGCAAGCTGTAGATCATGAAGCGTTTGCTTTATATGTTCAGGTTTTATTGATAATTCGATGTCACTTAAAGTAAGTTTTTCAAATTCTTCGCGCGAATACCCTAACCTGCTGCATGCCGCATCATTAAACTCAATAAAATCGCCTGTTTCAATATCAACCATTACAATGGCATCGTATGCCTGGTTTACAATTGATGAGTATATTTCTTCGCGTTCGCGCAAAGATTCCTTTGATTCGAAATACTGCGTAATATCCCTCCCTACACCCAATATACCAATAAGTTTGCCTTCAGTATCGAACATTGGACTTTTAATGGTTTCAATTAAGCATTTTTTTCCGTCGGATCTTCGGGTTACCCATTCTTCGTATGTTATCGGATTATTATGCTGCATTAGTTTGATATCGCGTTGTTTCGATATTTCAGCTAATTCCGGTTTTTCGAAATCAAAGTCAGTCTTGCCTTTTAAATCAGGTTCCGAAACACCGATAAAAGTTTCGAAAATAGGATTGCACAAAAGAAATTTACCCTCTGGATCCTTGAGCCAGATTAAATCGGGAATGGTTTTTATGAGCGTACGCAATCGTAACCGCTCATTTTCGAGGACAAGTTCGGCTTCTTTCCGGTTTGTTATATCCTGGTAAATCCCCCTGATTTTAACTATTTTATTTCCTGCTCTCACAGGAACACCCATGGTACGCACCCATTTATTGATGCCTTTGGCGCTGGTCATTTCAAGTTCAAGGTCATACGGAGTTCCGTGATCAATTGCCGCTTGTATGGCTTCGGTAATTTTTACCCGCGATTCGTTTTTATAAAAACTTATCCCGATTTCAACGTTAGTTTTTGCCTTCGGATCCAAATCATGTATTCTGGCAACTTCGTCAGTCCAGGTACCTAGTTTGGTATCAGCATCAAATTCCCATCCACCTACTTTGGCCATATCGCCGGTAAGATGCAGTAGTTCATCTTTAAGTTTTATTTCCTGTTCGGCTTTTTTGCGCAGGGTTATATCGCGCGCAATTGTTTGTATAGCAGGTTTGTTTAAATAGATGACAGGAATACCAATTACCTCAACCTCAATTATTTCATTATCGTGTGTGATTATTTTCTCTTCAGCAAAACTGGAAGGTTTACCGGTTAATAATATTTGATTAATTCGTTTCCTTGCTAAACTAATTGAATCAGGATGTATAAAATCCAGCAAAGATTTGGTGGTTATATGTTTAAGCGATTTTACTTTTACCAATTTGAGAGCAGCTGTATTTGCAAACAGCACTTTGCCTTCCGAATGAATAATCACGGCATCGGGCAAAAGATCGACCATGCTTCGGTATTTTTCTTCGCTTTCTTCTAAAGCCTGCAAAGCTTTCCGGCTTTCGGTAATATCGCGTATTGACTCGATATATCCTAAGCGATCGCCATTACTGTTTAAAAGCGGAGCACTGATATTTGATAAAAATGCTCCTTTACCTCCGAATAATTCGGGCGCGAATATTTCGGCTGAAATAGAGTTACCTTTCCTATGGAAATTACTATATCTGGATTTGAGCTCATTATCGTCAGTATCAATCAAATCGAGGAGCAGACGTTGCCTTCGTCCGTAAAAAGGTATGGAATATGCATGGTTGCCTTTGCCAATCATATCTGTTTTACTCACTCCGGTCATTTCCTCAATGGCTTTGTTCCAGGCAATAACTTTTTTATCATTATCAATTACGAAAGTAGCATCAGGAAGGAAATCGATAATATCCATTAACTGCTGACGCGATTCTTTTAGCTCAGCTTCAGCTAGTTTGCGTTTGGTAACATCACGCGAAACACCTATTATTCCTGTGCGTATTCCTTCGTGATTGTAAATTATATGAATGGAAATCTCCACCCAAATCAGTGACCCATTCTTGTGGTATTGCTGTAACTCAACATATCTTACAATTGGTCGTAAAACTGACTTTTCGTGCCTGATTCCATCAATCAGCATATCTTTTACTTTCTGAAGGGACTCAGGTGTCATGGATTGTTCGTAGTTTTCAACCATAGCTTCAGCTTGCGTAAGCCCCCGCAGCTGAAAGATGGATGGACTAATAAAAGTATAATTAAAATCATTGTCCATTGTCCAGATAACATCCGACACATTATCGGCCAGCAGGCGATATTTCTGTTCGCTTTGTTTCAGTTCTTCTGCGGCCTTTACACTTTCATTAATATCGCGGAAATTGATTACAATTGCCTCCACACTCTTATCGGACAAAAGATTGCTGAAAGTGCTTTGTATCCAATGCCACGATCCGTCAGCATGTTTAAAACGATATTCGAGGGTATGCACTTTCAGCGGATTCGAAATCAGATCGGTCAAAGCTGCCAATACTAATTTTTGATCATCGGGGTGAGTAAGCTCATTTGGTTTAAGACTGCTCAGTTTGTTTGCATCGTAACCAAACATTCGCATTGCTGAATTGCTGGCAAATTTCATTTCGCCGCTTATATCAATCAATACTATGCCATCAGGTGCATGCTCAATAAGTGAACGGTAACGCTTTTCAGTTTTTAGTTTTTCTTCCTCAGCTTTTTTGCGTAGTGTGTTGTCGTGTAAGGCCAGTATAAGGTGCTTTTTGCCATTCAGCATAAGCGGCTCAATGCTGAATTGTATCCAAAGCCGGGTTGTTCCAGTTGGAGTTTCGCGTATGATTTCCGATTCCTGATCAAAAGATTTTTGTTCGCTCAACAACGCTTTATTAATAGATTCCATTATGCTGCATGCTGCACAATGCGACGAATGCCCGCATCCTTTGTCGTTTTCGAATCTGTTAACACAGCCTAAAAACTCCCCACACATCCGTTTTTCGATTTCCTGAAGGTTGGTGTTAAATAAGCGCGAAGCTGCTGGATTAGCTTTAACTATTTGTTTATTTGCATCAATTACGAGCATACTTATAGGCGAGGAGGAAAGTATTGCATTGAGGTTTGAATGCTCTTTCTGAAGATGCTCCTCTGCTTTTAAACGTTGTAAGGCAATTGATCCTAAATTTGTAATAGTCTCAACCAGCTTGTGTTGTTTAATAACTTCGTTATTTCTACAAATTATGGCAATACCTCCGAAAAGTTGTTCTTCCCAAATAAAACCGATTGAATACAATGATGTGATTCCAACCAGCTTTTCAATAGCCTTACATATTATTTCATCAACAGAATGAGCCGATATTGTATATAAAGGATTTTGCGTTATATGTGCTAATTCCCTCGATTTATATAGTTTCTTTTGTTCAGCATTGAGGTTTTCTAAGGATACTTTCAGGCCCAGAACATCAAATCCGAGGGTACGTTTTATTTTTCCAATCAGTTTCTGCAGTCCGAATGTGTGGCTTATACTGATGGTTTGATTGTCGAGATTTGCTTTAACAACAATCACAAATGCATTTTCAGTTAAAGCGTGAATCTGTGCTCCGATATATTCATATACCCCGTCAATTGTTTTAATGCTAACCAATGTACGAGCTACTTCCGAAATTATCTGCGATTCGTGTAAATGGTTGATTACCTGTTCCTCAGCCTTTTTGCGTTCTGCAATCTCACCACGTAGGTCGGCGAGTAGTTTGAGTTCGCTCTTTCTGCTTTCTTCGAGTTTCAATAACGATTGTTGTAATGCATCTTCTGCTTTTTTACGGTCGGCAAGTTCCTGCAGCAGTTCCATGGTGCGCTCCTGAACCAGAATTTCGAGCCTTTCTTTTTCCGATATTTTATGATCTTCTGCTTCTTTAATCCTCAGCATTGCCCGTATCTGGGCTGTTAACTCCGATTCGTCAACCGGCTTTGCCAGAAAAGCATCTGCACCGGCATCCATAGCCAAAATGCGGTTTTTGCCGGTAACAGTTGTTGAAGTTACCATCACAACCTGTATGTGCTTAAGCTGTTCGTCCGCTTTAATGATTTTGCATACTTCATAACCATCCATACCTGGCATAGCTATATCCAAAAGAACTACATCGGGTTTATACAATTTGCATAGTTCGATGCCCTCACGACCTGAAGTGGCTGAATAGAAAATTGCTGAAGGGAAAGCTTCTGATATTAAAACCTTAAGAACCAGAATATTATCCTGGATATCGTCGATGGCGAGAATAGTTACGACTTTATTTTTCATTAAGCAGCGTATTGATAGTTTGATGCATCAGAATATTGTCAATTGGTTTCGAAATATATCCATCGAAACCGTAAGCCAGAAGTTCTTCGCGATCGCCTTTCATGGCTTTGGCTGTAAGAGCTACAACAGGTATTTGTCGCGTAGTATCATCCTTGCGGATAATATCAAATACGGCATAGCCATCCATTCCCGGCAGCGAAATATCTAGCAGGATCAGATCGGGAGCAAGTGTAAGGGCCTTTTGAATTCCCTCTTCGGCATCAGTTGCTTCAGTAATTTCATATTTGTCGGCAAGGAGAGCTTTTACTGTTGCCATATTATCTGAATTGTCCTCAATTACAAGCAGATGCGATTTTCCTAATTGAGATAAGGTCTTGTTTTTTGGAGTCGCGGATGCTGCACTTTGTGGAAAAGCCATTGCATGAACATGAGCTAACAGTTCGTTTCGGTTTACAACTCCTTTAAAAATGATCTGGTGTATGTGATTGCCCTTTAGAAAAAATAATTCGTTTTGAGTAATATGTTTTGCTGTAAGAATGAGCACCGGAATTTGACTGGTTTCTTTTTGACCCCTGATTGAATCGAGTACTTCAAATCCATCAACTTCGGGCATCATTAAATCAAGGATCATGGCATCGGGTGCCATAATTTGTATAGATTCAAGTGCTTCTTTACCGTTGTGAGCAATACGGACGTTGTATCCGTTTTGTTTCAGGATGTACGACATTTGTACGATCTGAGGTTCGCTGTCCTCAACCAAAAGAATAGTTTTCCCATTCCCTTTAGATGGTTCGCTGCTGTTGTCAGGAAGTTTACTATTGGTGAAAGCAGTTTTAGAAATGCTGTGCTTCTCCACAATACCCTCCTTAGCAATTGGTAAACGGACAGTAAAAACCGACCCTGTCCCGATTTTACTCTGAACTTCGATATTTCCATCAAGCATCAGAGCATACTTTTTGGCAATAGCAAGTCCCAGGCCGGTGCCTCCGTATTTGCGTGTAGCTTTTTCGTCAGCCTGCCTGAACTCGTCGAATATTACCGGCAGGTAATCAGCATCAATACCTATTCCTGAATCTTTTACGCACACATGTATTTCACCGTCAATCCTGTGTGCGGTAATTTCTACTGATCCTTCTTCGGTAAATTTAACAGCATTGCTTATGATATTTTGAATAATATGATGGATTTTATCGCTGTCATTTTTGATTTCAGGTAAATTATTATCAATCTTATTTATCAGCTGTATGCCTTTTTCATCAGCCAGCGGCTGAATTGACTCAACGATTGATCTTACGAGGTTATTCATATTAAACCTTGTAATATTTATTTCTTCTTTGCCGCTTTCGATGCGCGAAAGATCGAGTATGTCATTGATAAGGTATAATAACTGTTTGCCGTTTTTTTCGATGATTCCCAGGTAGTTGAATTCCTCGTCGGGTATTGTTCCATTGAGTTTGCGGCTTAAAACGCCCGAAAGCGCAATTACCGAATTCAATGGTGTACGAAGTTCGTGACTCATGTTCGATAAAAAGGCACTCTTGAAATGGTTAGCATCCTCAACTTGCTTTTTTTGCATTTTAAGTTCAATATTGTACTCTTTTAATTCGTCGGACTGCATCACTAATTCCTTCGATTTCAGGTCAAGTTCGTGATTTTGCTGATCGAGTTTGTTGGATATATCTGTAATTTCCTGGAAAGCCAACACCCCATGCAGGCGGGCTGTTAACATCATCTGAATTTCGTCGAGTAGTTTAACCGATTCGGCTGGAAAAACTGTAAGGCTTGCCAGCGAAATAATCGCTAATATGCTGTTTTCCTTAACGATAGGAAAGGTGATAATTTCGCGAGGTTTATAAGAACCTGTAACCGCCGCAAAACTAAAAGTTGTATCGTCAGGTATATCAGTTATTAACTCCATTTTTTTTGTAGTGAGCACTTTTCCAAATTCACCTTCAAATGCAACGGCAGAAAATGATTTATGGTTGCCTGTATTCAAGCCAATAGATTCGTAATGATCGAATTGTGTTTTTGTTTCGTTCGGGAAATAGATTGCAGCAACATGGGCCTGAGTAAAGTTTTGCAAACTCTTAAGCAACTCCTTACAGAATGGTTTTAATTCATTTTCATTGATTAAGAGTTGTGCAATAGCTGCCGAATTACTTTTCATCGTCAATTCCTGCTGAACTGATCCGGCCATATTATTGAAGGCATCGGCCAGTTTCCCGATTTCATTTGTTGAATTATAACTGCTCCTCGAACTGAAATTCCCTTGCCTGTATTCTTCAGTTATCCGGGTTAATGCCTGAAGTGGTTCACGGATTCCTTTAAAAAGCAAATAAGAAATTAATACGGAAAATATAAACAGGATCAAAAGTGAGAATCTTAACCATATTAATAATTGTTGCTTCTCATTTTCGGCTGACTGAAAAAATTCCTTGGATTTACCAGCTGCAAAATCAATCATTACCTGTATCTGGGTGAACATTCTTTCGCGGTAATCAACATGGTCTGTTTTATATGCATGGTATGCGGCTGTCTGGTCGCCATTTTTACGTAGTTGAATAACTTTGTCGCGCAGTGGTTTCCAGTCTTTGAATAAGTTATAGGCATTTTCAACATCAGATTTTGGTCCGAGATATTTATCGTTCACAATTTCAAATTTCTTGTACACAGAAGCTTCGAGAGCCCGGATCTGACTTATGCTTTCCTCAATTTCGATATCGCTGAGGTTTTTGTCGATTGCTATATCTTTTAAATATACGTGCATGGAATTAATATCAGCTTTTATATCCCGCGTTGCTGCCGAAACCTGCAACGGATGTTCATACAGATCCACGGTAATCTGCCACAGCCTTCCGGATTGTTGATAGGCTAATGTTCCTAAAAATAAAAAAAACAGTAGGATGATACTAAACCCAACAGCTAAGCGGGTTCCGATTGTGGTGTTCTGTATTTTCATTGGTATAATTTATTCAAATTTGATCTATTGAAAGATTTCTGCTGTATTTTAAAGTGAAGTGATTTCTCGATAGTTATCAACTTCTTATGTAGATTGGTGCCGATGGAAGGAAATGCCTGAACCCGGGGGCAGAATTAAGAATGCCGGTTTCGGCTTCGCCGGTTATAAAGAATCCTCCCTTACGGATGGTTTTTCTGAACTTCTCCAGAATCATTTTTTGTATTTCCGGTTTGTAATAAAACAGCACATTACTACACATTACCAGGTCGAAATCGCCGTAAATACTGGCTGGAGGAGCTGATGAAGTTTTATCGAGCAAATCGTATTGCGATAATTCAACTTTTGCTTTAATCCTTTCGCGGATGGAATAATATTGCCCTGTTTTTATGAAGTATTTTTTTACAAAACTGTAAGGAGTATTTTTTATGGCATCAAAATCATAAATGCCGAGCCCGGCGGATAACAATTCCGAATCGGCATTGTCGGTTGCGAAAATCTGATGTCTTATTTCTACAGGTTTTAAGTTTAGCAAATCATCAATTAGTATTGCTATTGAATAAGGTTCCTGACCAGAAGCACAACCTGCTGACCATATCCTGATCTCCGATTCATTGTTTTTTACTTTTTCGCCAATAATTTTTGGAAGTATAACCTGGTACAACAAGGCGAAAGTGAGCTGGTTGCGGAAAAAGGTACTATATGAATTGGAAAGCGAATTTTTAAATATTTCCGATTCAACCGGGTCGCTGACTAGTTTTTGCAGGTAGTCGGACAGTGAATTTATTTCAGATAAATTCATTCTGTTTGCAATAGCTGATTCGAGAAAGTTAGTCGAAAATATGGAAATATCTGTGTTGAATTTCTCTGACATCAATAGGATTAAGCTTTGGGTTGTTATATTCATTAGTCAATTTGTAAGTTCATAATTCCGACATAACAACCTATTCATTGTAAGGGGTAATGCTGTATACTGATTGTAAAGATATACATAATTTGAAAATACAGAGATAGTGTCAATATTTTGTGAACAAGTTGATTGTTTTATGAGATTTTTGTTTAACCGGAATTGAACAATATTAAACAGTTGATGGTTTTATTAACTTAATCCAAAACGTATAAAAATGAAAAGAACACTTATTTATTCAGGAATTATTAGTCTGGCTATGATGTTTTCATGTGCCGGACCTGAAGGCAAAAAAGCCTCAATAAGCGAAGCCGATACCATAATTGCTAACACCGAAGGCGCAGACAAATATTCTGTTGATGTGGCTTCAAGCATGGTTGAGTGGAAAGGGTTTAAGCCTACCGGTCAGCACAACGGAACCCTCGCATTAAAATCAGGTGCATTGTATATCAAAGAAAACACACCTGTAGGCGGTGAGTTTGTAATTGATATGCAGAGCCTTAAAGTGCTCGATATTCAAGATCCCGAGTATAACGGGAAATTAACCGGGCATTTGAACTCACCTGATTTCTTTGATGTGGCTAATAACCCAACAGCAAACTTTGTAATTACTCAGGTTGTCCGTTCCAAAGAAAGCAATACTTACGAACTTACAGGTAATTTAACCATTAAAGGTATTACTAAAAGTGTTGGTTTTAAGGCTAATGTAGCTATAGCAGGTGACAAAGTTAATAGCTCAACTCCTGAGTTTACAATTGACAGGGCAGCCTACGATATTAAGTTTAAATCGAAAAAGTTTTTTGATGACTTGAAGGACGATTTTATCAATGACGAAATCGCATTGGTTATCAAGCTTAATGCTTCAAAACAAATGTAAAGTCAGTTTTTGATAGTTATTGATTTTAATCTTCAAAAGAATTAAAAAAGCCACTGTAAATAATTTGCAGTGGCTTTTTAATTTTAGTTTCATTTCCGGTACTTAAACTTATCAGAATCTGAACCATGGCCGCTCAGGACCTAAAATTCCCAAAGGAATCATAACCAGTATTAATAACATGGCTATACCTGTCCAGATTAGGGTACGCTTGTGTTTAACAGCATTATTTGCTGTGCGTTTTACCAAAATACTTCCGGTTTGTGCTATTGCAATTGCCAGAATATTCACAAATGCGTGCTCTACAGCCCAGTAACGCAAGTCGGCATCTTTCATGGCAGCGCCAAAATTGCTCAAAGCTGTCTGTGTAATCGGGCTTAGGACAAAATACATCAAAAGACCGACAAGCAACTGCAGATGAAGGCTGCTGATAAAAATCAGCGACCATTTTCGTTGAGAAGCGCTGTAATCAGTTTTGCCTGAAATACCTTTAATAGCTGCTGCAATAACAAATATTCCGGCAACTATTATAAGCCAGCGGTTCCAGGAGTGGAGGAAAAGAGTAAAATTGTAGAATGTGCTCATTGTTTTTAGTTTTCTTATATAAACGGTTCACAGGGAGGTTTTGTTTTTTACAAAAAGTGATTTCCCTTTACTTGAACAGTTATGGATTTAGATTAGGTGCGTTCGGGCATCGAAAATATTTTTCTTTAAAACCATAGGGTATTTTCAATCTGAAGTATCTTATAGATGTAAACAAGCATTAACTTTAACCCATAAAACCAAATTGCCATGAAAACTTCAGTTCAGATTTTATTCCGTATCGGCATCCTTATCATCTTCATGTCGTGCTATGGCGCAACATATTCGCAAAATGAGAACGAATCATACTTAACCATTCCCGGTCAGCTCAAAGATTCCAAAACCGGCGAAAAAATAATTTATGCTACCATTACAGTTCCCAATACCGGTATTGGAACAGTTTCTAATTCCGATGGTGAATTTTTACTGAAGATCAATAAAGGAATAGATGCGGAATATTTTGAAGTTTCGCACCTTAGCTATGCAACTTCAAAATTTAAGGTTAGCGAATCGTTAGGAAAAAATAAAACTTTTTTTCTTGAACCACAGCTGATTATGCTCAAAGAAATATCGGTTGTGCCTAAAGATGCACGTGGAATTGTTGAAATGGCTCTCAGGAATATAAAGAAAAATTACAGTGAGACGCCTAATATGATGACCGGTTTTTACCGCGAGTCGATAAGGCAGCGCCGCGATTTTATTTCAATTTCCGAAGCTGTCGTCGATATTTATAAAGCACCTTATTCAACTATGCAGGAGGACCAGGTGAAAATTTTTAAAGGCCGTAAAGGTACCAATGTAAAAAAAGCCGATACACTGATGGTTCAGCTGCAGGGAGGTCCTAATGTTTCGATGCTGCTCGATATTGTAAAAAATACCGATCTCAGCATTGCCCTCGATAACCTTGATAATTACGCTTTTGAGTTTGGAACCATGGTTAATATTGATAACAAACTCAATTGGGTAATTAATTTCTCTCCCAATGTAATCAGGGAAGAGCCGCTTTACTATGGCAAATTATATATATCGCAGGATAACATGGCTATAAGCCGAGCTGAATTTAGCCTCGATCTCAACGATGAGGCAAAAGCATCACGCGTATTCGTGCAGAAAAAGCCAATGGGACTAATCTTTATGCCTACTTCAACCAGTTACCTGGTAACATATAAGGAACAAAACGGGAAATACTACCTTAATTATGTTCGCGTGGATCTCAAATTCCAATGCGACTGGAAAAAACGTCTCTTTAAAAATTACTACACCGTTATGTCGGAAGTAGCTATTACTGATAGGAGTGAAGAGAAAGTGGTTAAATTTGCCAAGCAGGACGTTTTCAGACCCAATATGGTATTTGCCGAAAAAGTTGAAGCTTTTGCTGATGCCGATTTCTGGGGCGAATACAATATCATTGAACCGGAAGACTCCATTGAAAGTGCTATTAAGAAACTTTCGAAAAGCATGAAGAAATAGGTTAAATTCCAAGTACGAAGTACCAAGTACCAAATTCCAAATCCCAAGTCCCAAGCCCCACATCTCACATCCCTAAATGAACCTGACTGATTTCTATATACAAAAGAAAATACAAGGTGGCGACATCAGGGAATTTGAACGGCTTTTTACGAAGTATTATGAACCATTGTGCCATCATGCTGATAAAATTCTGAAAGATATGGACACCGCTGAAGACATTGTTCAGGAGTTTTTCTACCAATTCTGGAAAAACAGGGAGACTTTCAGCCCGAAACTTTCACTAAATGCATACCTGTATCAGTCCATCCGTAACAATGCATTGCATTACCTTGAGCACATTGCAGTCCGTAAGAACTATGCACTACAGGTTTTTGATGATTTTCAGGATTTAGTTCCGGCAAATTTGCAAACAGATGTCGAACTCCGCGATCTGGGAAAAGTAATAAATGCAACTTTACGTAACATGCCCGAACGCTGTTCGCGCATTTTCAGGATGAACAGGTTCGAAGGGAAAAAATACCGTGAAATTGCCGAAATCTTATCTATTTCGGTTAAAACCGTAGAAGCCGATATGGGAAAAGCATTGCATCTGTTCAGGAAATCGCTTAAAGAATATACCAATGAGCATGTGGGATAAGTACTTGTATCAAAATCAATGAATTAGCTTCATGCAGGATTACAGAAAAACGCTTTATGAAAACAAACAGAAATAGTCAGCAACAGTCCGAAACACTCGCCCGATACCTGAGTGGTGAAATGGATGCAGCGGAATTATACGCTTATGAAGCGGAAATTTCTGTTTCGGAAGAGAATAAATTAATGATTGAAAAAATGAAAAAACAATGGTCGGAAATGGAAGAGATTAAAAATCCGGGAATACCTGATACGCAAAAGGCCTGGAACAGACTTCACGACCGCCTGCAGGATGATAACCTGATTCCGGCCCAATTAACTAAATCAAAAAGCAGGTTGATTTCAAATTTTGGTAAGGCAGCTGCTTTGCTTTTGATTTTGCTGGGTGTAGGTGCCGTTATCTACATGAATGCAAACCGGGAGCAGTCTATTGATTTAGTTCAGATAAATACTGTTAATGAGGCAAATACACTTGTGAAAACCCTTGCCGATGGTTCAGTGATTTATATCGCGCAAAATTCGTTGTTCTCATTTCCTCAGGAGTTCAGCTCCGAAACCCGCAATGTCGAACTGAAAGGAGAAGCTTTTTTCGATATTACTCCTGATGCGGCTAAGCCTTTTATCATCGAAACCGATGAAGTTTTAATACAGGTTTTAGGCACCGCTTTTAACGTTAAAACTCAAAATGGCAGCGATTTTGTGCTTTTTGTTGACCGGGGAAAAGTAAAAGTAACACTGAAAAATAATCCTTCGGCAAGTCAGTTGGTACAGGCAGGGGAGACAATCACCGCTTCCGCAGATAAGCTAGTCAAATCGAATTATGTTTCTGGTAATGAACCGGTTTGGTATCGTCAGCGTATGCATTTTAAGGATGAAACACTCCTGAATATTATTAATGTGCTCAATAGGAATTTCAATACTACATTTGTAGTAGCAGAAAAAGAACTCGGGAACCAGAAAATGACAGCTACTTTTCATAACGAAACTGCCGAAACTATGACTGAGCTTATTTGTGCGACCTTTAACCTGAAAAGCCAAACTGTAAATGGGTCTGTTGTATTATCAGGAAATGCTGAAGGTACGAAGCAGAATTAAGCTTTGTACATGCTGCCTTTGGAATAAATTGTTTAAAGCCTGTATTTTGGTTACAGGCTTTTTACTGTTTTTGATAAACAACAGTTTTGCCCAGATTTCGCTACTCGATAAAGCGATTGCCATTCCGAAGCAAAACACTACAATTTATAATGCTCTTAACCTGATTTCGCAAAAAGCTGACTGCCTTTTTATTTACGACAGTAAAACTGTTGAAAGCGATAAACGCGTTAAATTTCAGGCTGATAATCAGCCGCTTAAAAAAGTTCTTGATGAACTCCTTGCTAACCCATCTCTTTCATATAAAGTAATTGGCAAACATATCCTCATCTTCAAAGTAAAGGAGGAAACCTATCAAAATGTTTTGCCTGTCAATACTATTCCTATTCCTGCAAAGGATACCCTTAAAAATACTGTTATCCGGGGTTATGTTTTTGATAATGAAACCAAAACGATACTTCCCTTTGCAACTATTGGAATTGAAGAAGAAAATATAGGCACTATTACAAATTCCGATGGATATTTTACATTAAAAGTTCCTTCATACCTGGCGGGCACATCACTGGTAGTTTCGCATATGGGCTACATGAGTCAGCGTTTTCCGGTTCAATTGCTTAATGAGCAACAGGTCGATTTTTACCTCGATCGAAGAGTGATTTCTATCCAGGAAGTGATCATACGTTATATCGATCCTAATGAAATTATGGCTAAAGCATTGGAGCAGCGTAAAGTAAACAATGCTGTTGATCCGGTTTACCTTACAACTTTTTATCGCGAGGGAGTACAAAAAAATCAGAAATACATAAGCTACTCAGAGGCGGTTTTTAAAGTTTTTAAATCGTCATACACCTTGAGTGAAAATGCTGACCAGGTTAAAATGCTGAAATCGCGAAAAGTACAGAACGAGAATCCACACGATACTGTTTTCCTTAAACTTAAAGCCGGTGTGCAGTCGGCCTTACAGCTTGATATTGTAAAATGTGTTCCGGGGTTTCTCGATCTTACTCCTCCGGCCGAATACAATTACACTTATTCCGACCTTGTTTCATACAGCTCAAAAGATGCTTATGCGATTACATTTGTACAGAAAGAAAACCTGAACAAAGCATTATATACCGGAACCGTATATGTCGAAAAAGAGAGCTTTGCCATACTTGGCGCTGATTTCGAAATTAATCCTGATTTTTTGGATATTGCCGCTGAGGAACTTGTGTTGAAAAAAAGCCGGCGGCTGATCGTAAAACTTGAAAAAATTAATTATTCAGTCAGCTACATGCCTTTCAACGGGAGGTATTATCTCAAACATGCGCGTTGCGACATACAGTTGAAAACTCGTTTGCGTAACCGTTTATCGTCCGATAATTTTAATACTTTTCTGGAATTTGCAACCTGCAGCATTGATACTACTTCTGTGGAAAGATTTCACCGACAGGAAGTTATGAAACCTAACGTTGTGTTTTCCGATCAGCCTTATAACGGGAATGATGCTTTCTGGGGCGACTTTAATGTGATTGTTCCTGAAGCAAAACTTACTGAAGCCTTATCGAAAATTATAGGGAAAATCGAAGAGATAAAATAAGAACGGTTCAAATGATAAATTGAATTATTAGGGTAGTGATCATTTTTCGTGGTATGATTTTTGTAAATATCAAATAACAATTAATTCAGGCAATTACATTTGCCTTTTAAAAACATTTATCATGAAAAGCTTGAAATTTTTATCCGCCTTAATTCTGTTAACCATAATTGGTCATGTATCTGTTGCTCAGAATAATAACAATGAAAAATTAAATCTGCCGGGAGACAATCTGAACCTGTATGCAGTTATGAACCTTTTCCAGGAGTCGGAAACACTCGAAGGTTTTGAGAAAAACCTTAATGCCGAAGACTCAAAAATCAATAACCTCGACTTGAATACGGATGACAAAATAGATTACATTAAGGTTCTTGATTATGTTGACGGTGAAGTTCATACAATTGTATTGCAGGTAGCTGTAAATGAAAAAGAAAATCAGGATGTGGCTGTGTTTACAGTTCAAAAGGATGCCAACAATCAGGTTCAGATTCAGTTGATCGGGGATGAGCAATTGTATGGCAAAGATTATATAATAGAACCAATTTATGATGATGCTTCATCAGGTTCAACTCCTAACCCCGGGTATACAGGAAATACAAATACAGTTGTAAAAGAAACTGTAGTTGTAACCAAAACAACTTACGTTGAGGTAGCAGCATGGCCTGTAGTAACTTATATTTACAGACCGGCTTATGTGGTTTACCGTTCGCCCTGGTATTGGGGTTATTATCCATCGTATTGGAGTCCGTGGAGACCATATTATTGGGATTATTATTACGGGTATCATTCGCATTATCATAATCATTATTATGGTTATTACCGTCCTGCGTATTATCACCGCTATCCACACTACCAAAATAATTACTACCATGGTCACCGTTCTTCTTCAAATACGGTTTATCAGCATAGGCAAAGTGGTTCTTACCGCAATACTTACTCGCATCCTGAATCCCGCAAACAGGGATCTGCCGATTTCAATAAAAGATATCCGAATGGGTATCAGCCTGCTGCAAGGCCAACAAATGCGAACAATTCGAGCAGACCTTCAAGTAAACCAGCAACTAATACAAATGCTACCCGTCCGACCACAAAACCTGCAACTAATAATAATGTGAGCAGACCAACCACCAAACCAGCCACCGGAACCACAGCGCGTCCATCAACAAAACCATCAACAGGTAATGAAAGCCGGCCAACTACTAAGCCAACTACCCGACCAACTACCAAGCCAGCTATCAGCAACCCTTCTACCAGGCCTTCAACCGCTACCCCTTCTTCAAAACCTTCTAATTCAAAGGAAACTGTAAAAAGAACCACAAGGGAAGCTGCAAAGCCCGCAATAAACAAACCTACGTCGAAACCTTCAACTGCCAGGCCAGTAACTAAACCAAACTATAACACATCGGCACCGCAGCAGAAATCAACAAAACCATCCTCGCCTCCAAAGAGGTCAAGTCCCGATAACAGATCTTCTGAAAGAACCAGGTAGCTATAAGAAGTTTGTTTATAAATAAATCTAAGGAATCAGTACTAAAAACACTGATTCCTTTTTTTTCTATGTGAAATTGAATTTATTTGAAAGAAAATAATTTATAATTCAGATAAACAATGTGTTAGGGACGACATGTGAGTGCATCTACTATTCACAAACTTATTTTAATGTGGTCTTAATTTAAACTTTCACTTCTTTCCATTTTCCTCGTTTGAAATAATACCATGCCAGCAATGCTATAAATGTTTCAGCTACGGGAATGGCGATAAAAACTCCGGTCGATTTCATTCCTAAAACATTAGAAAGCAGGTAAGCCAGCGGAATCTGAAACATCCAGAAACCGACAAAATTTATAATTGTAGGAGTACGGGTATCGCCTGCTCCATTAAGTGCCTGCGACATTACCATGCTGATTCCATAAAATATAAAGCCGGCACCCATAATCCGCAGGGCTTCAACGCCGTGTACAATTACTGTTTCGTCGTGCGAAAAGAACCTGATAATAGGATCGGCGAAAAAAATAAAAATCAACATTACTACGCTCATAAAAGCTGCATTGTATTTCGCTGTTATCATAACGCTTTCTTCGGCTCTCAGCATTTTTTTTGCACCCAGGTTTTGTCCTACTAACGTCGCTGCTGCATTACTCAAACCCCAAGCCGGTAAAATAAAGAATACCATGTTTCGTATTGCGATCTGATAACCTGCCGATGCACTTGTGCCACCGGTTTCGGCAACCAGCCGTGCCAGGATTATCCAACTGCCACTTGCTATTATAAACTGCAACGTAGCAGGCCAACCGATATTTATGATAGATTTAATAACAGGGAAATCTATTTTAAAATGGCTTTTCTTTAATTTTAAAATCCCGTCACCTTTAAACAGATGATAGCACTGGTAAATAACCCCTGAACTCCGGCCTGTAACAGTAGCTATTGCAGCTCCTTTCAATCCAAAGAAATGAATCAGGATAGGGCATAAAATTATATTTATCAGGCTTGCGATCCAAAGGCTTTTCATTGCCATGGCTGCATCGCCGGCTCCGCGAAAAATACCGTTGATCAGAAACAGAAACATAATTGCCGAACTACCGGCAAACATAATGCGTGTAAAAATTGCACCTTCGGCAACTACTTCAGCACTTGCGCCCATCAGCGATAAAATCTCCTCAGCATAATATGCACCGGTTAAACTGATTATTAATGTACCAATGATCGAAACAATAAGTGATTGTGCACCGGCATGAGCTGCAGCATCCGGATTTTTTTCACCAACCCTTCGGGCTACAATTGCGGTGGCAGCAGTGCTTAAACCAATAGCGACGGAATATACAAGTGATATAACCGATTCGGTAAGCCCTACCGTTGCAATGGCATTCTGCCCCAGTTTGCCAACGAAAAACATATCAACCAGGGCGAAGACACTCTCAAGGCTGAGCTCCAGTATCATTGGGATTGCCAGTAAAAATACCGCGGTACGAATGTTGCCGCTTGTATAATCCTGCTCAACCCCGTTAAGCGATTGCTTAACAAGGCGGTAAGCTCTTTTATAAATATTTGGGTGATCCGGATTTGGCATGTATTTGAAATCTACCTGATTATAAGGCGAAAGTAAGGAAATTGTTTATTTCTCTTTCAAATATCAAGTCAGCAGTAACAAAAGTGGGAACAATTTATATTCAGTTTGGTTGGTTTTGAATATGTGAATTCTTACTCATACTCAGCCTGAATAAGCCTTCATGATCTGATGATAATACTTCGTAAATAAATGAATAACAGATCATTAATTTTTCAGGGTTACCACAATTATTGCAAATAGCCTGACGATGTTTCTGATTGCATAATTTGGCTAAAAATTTCGTCCCCTTTCCCTACCTTTGCACCCGCAAAAAACGAATCGCTCAAAACTTTATGGAAATACCAAGTAAATACGATCCCCGGTCAATTGAAGATAAGTGGTACAGCTTCTGGCTCGAAAATAAATACTTCCGTTCGGTGCCCGACGACAGGGAACCTTACACCATTGTAATTCCGCCGCCAAATGTTACCGGTGTTCTGCACATGGGACATATGCTTAATAATACCATTCAGGATGTGCTTGTCCGCCGTGCACGTATGACCGGCAAAAATGCCTGTTGGGTACCTGGTACTGATCATGCTTCAATTGCAACCGAAGCCAAAGTGGTGGCTAAGCTTAAAGAAGATGGCATCGAAAAATCTGATTTGACACGTGAATCGTTCCTCGAACATGCCTGGGAATGGAAAGAAAAACATGGTGGAATTATTCTGGAGCAATTAAAAAAGCTTGGCGCTTCCTGCGACTGGGACCGTACTTGTTTTACTATGGATGAGCCTCGTTATGAGTCGGTTATACGTGTATTTGTTGACTTGTATAACAAAGGACTTATATACCGTGGAGTACGCATGGTTAACTGGGATCCGCAGGCACTTACCGCACTTTCCGACGAAGAAGTTATTTTCCGAGAGGTTCAGAGTAAACTGTATTACCTCCGTTATAAAGTGGAAGGATCAGATGATGAATGGGTGACCATCGCAACCACGCGTCCCGAAACAATCCTTGGCGATACTGCCGTTTGTTATCACCCAGAAGACGAACGTTTCAAACACCTGGAAGGCAAACGTGTGCTCGTTCCATTGTTAAGAAGGTCGATTCCGATGATCAGCGATGAGTATGTCGACCGCGAATTTGGAACTGGTTGCCTGAAAATTACTCCTGCCCATGATGTAAACGACTACCTGATCGGGCAAAAATATAACCTCGAAAGCATAGATATTTTCAATCCTGACGGGACTCTGAGCGATAAGGCTCAGATGTATATCGGTCAGGACAGGTTTGCTGTCCGCGATGTAATTGTTAAAGATTTGCAGACTTCGGGCAACCTGGTTAAAATTGAAGAATATGTAAATAAAGTTGGATACAGCGAGCGGACACACGTAGCCATCGAACCCAAACTTTCGATGCAGTGGTTCCTGAAAATGGCTGATATGGCTAAACCGGCGCTCGATGTTGTTTTGGACGATACGGTTAAATTCCATCCTGAGAAATTTAAAAATACCTATCGCCATTGGATGGAGAACGTCCGCGATTGGTGCATCAGCCGCCAATTGTGGTGGGGACAGCGTATCCCAGCCTATTACCTGCCCGACGGAAGTATAATTGTAGCTAACTCAGCCGAAGAGGCACTTGGAAAAGCACTTTCGAAATTCCCTAAACTCACGCTTGCTGATCTTCGGCAGGATGAAGATGTGCTCGATACATGGTTTTCATCGTGGTTATGGCCGATTTCTGTATTCGATGGCATCCGAAATCCTGAAAATGAGGATATTAAATATTACTATCCAACCAATGATCTGGTAACAGCACCCGAAATTCTTTTTTTCTGGGTGGCCCGCATGATTATGGCAGGACAGGAATATCGCAATGATATACCTTTTAAAAACGTGTATCTCACTGGTATTGTGCGCGATAAACTCGGGCGCAAAATGTCGAAATCTTTAGGGAATTCACCCGATCCTATCCAGCTTATTGAGCAATACGGCGCCGATGGTGTTCGGGTTGGAATGCTGCTTACTTCGCCTGCCGGCAATGATTTACCTTTCGATGAGTCACTTTGTGAACAGGGCCGCAATTTCAGCAATAAGGTTTGGAATGCTTTCCGGCTTGTAAACGGATGGGAGGTTGATAAAAATCTGAAACAGCCCATGTATGCTGCTCTGTCGGTAACATGGTTCCGTTCGCGTTTTAACGAAGCCCTTGCCGAAATTAATGAACATTACGCCAAATATCGTTTAAGCGATGCGTTGATGGGCGTTTACAAACTGGTTTGGGACGATTTCTGTTCCTGGTTCCTCGAAATGATAAAGCCGGCTTATCAGCAACCCATAGATGCTGAAACACACAAAGCGGCTGTTTCGTTGTTATCGGACCTGATGCAGGTATTGCATCCGTTCATGCCGTTTATCACCGAGGAAATATGGCATTTGCTACATGGAGAAAAATCAGGTAGTATTATGATATCTCAAATGCCTGAACCACAGAAGTATGATGAGAAAATTCTCACTCATTTTACCTATACACTTGAGATTGTAACTTCGGTTCGTTCGGTACGAAAGGATAAAAATATTCCTATTAAGGACAAGCTTGATCTGTTTATTTTGAAACCAGGTAAGGAAATTCCAAACCTCTTGTTTGATTCGCTCATCGAGAAATTGTGCAACCTTTCGCCAATACGTTACGTAAGCGAAAAGGTTAACGGTGCTGCCTCTTTCCTGATAAAAGGAAATGAATTCTATATTCCTTTAGGAGACAAAATTGATACAGAAGCCGAAATCGAAAAACTCAATCAGGAACTGGATTATACAAGGGGATTCCTGAAAAGTGTGATGGTAAAGCTTTCGAACGAAAGATTTGTTGCCAATGCAAAGCCCGAGGTTGTTGAAATCGAACGCCGGAAAATGACCGATGCCGAAACTAAAATTAAAACGATAGAGGAACAGATTACGATGTTGAAGAAATAGAGCTTAATTAAAGATATCTCATAACTAATCTTTACACAAGAGCATCACGACACTTCAGATCATAAAGGGAATGAAAAATCAAAACCACTTAGTGACACTATATACTCATGGTGGCTGAGTGGTTTTTGTTTTCTACCTAGATCAATAAAAATCTGTTTGATAGTAATCTTTTAAATTCCATGCGAATACTAATGCACTCATCCAAAGGAGCAATGAGAATTGAGCATTTACCGAAAGTTTTTAAACACCTTGGTGTTTCAATTTGTATTCTGGTTTTACTTACTACCTGCATAGAAGATATCGGAAAAGCAGATTCCGGATTACCTCCTGAAGTCATTTTTTCGGCTTCGCCTACCCAGGCTGAAGTAAATCAGCTTATTCAGTTTACAGATCAATCCACAAACAATCCGACAAGCTGGATATGGACCTTTGGCGATGGGCCAGGAAAAAGTACGCAACATCCTTCAGTAGTTTATACTGTCCCTGGCTGGTATACAATATCGCTTTCGGCTACAAACATTTATGGTAGCGATACCAAAACAGTTTTTAATTATATAAAAGTTGGTCAGCTAGACTCCATAAAAGATTATGAAGGAAATGCCTACCTAACTGTAAAAATTGGCAATCAATGGTGGATGGCCGAGAATCTGAAATCCACAGTTTTTAATGACGGTACACCAATCCCGCAAGTAACTGATTCAGCATTTTGGTCTGCATTATCAACTCCTGCATATTGCTGGTACAATAACGATATTTCTAATAAAAATATATATGGAACCCTATACAACTGGTTTGCAGTAAATTCGGCCAAGCTGGCACCAATTGGCTGGCATGTGCCTTCAGATGACGATTTTAAGCAGCTCGAAATGACTTTGGGAATGACACTGGCTCAAGTAGATTCAACTTATTTCAGAGGTACTGATCAGGGGGTAAAAATTAAAAAGAAAAGCGGTTGGCCTGAATACACAAATGGTACAAATACAAGTGGCTTTTCAGCGATTCCAGGAGGATATCGTATCCCTCAAGGTTCTTTCATAGGACAGGGGCATCTTGCGGGCTGGTGGTCATCTTCGCTTCAAGAAGGAGTGTTTCCTTGGTGCCGTAACGTGTTTTCTAATCCTGGAGATATAGTAGCCCGCTACGGCTACATTAAAACAGCTGGATTCAGTGTCAGGTGTGTAAAAGATTGATAAACAAATCCTCTTTGTTTTTTAAGTAACTGACTAACTGAGCGGTCCCTTTTTTTGAAGATTAAAATTCAGTCGAATAATACGCTTTTACTTTTTCTCTCAGGTTGTAATTGGACGACATCACTTCACCATAAGCACCTGCTGACCGGATTGCAATCAAATCGCCACGTTTTGTAACCGGAAGCAACTGTGCTTTACCGAAACAATCAGAGCTTTCGCAGATCGGACCAACAACATCATACCGCTGCATGGAACCATCGGTATTCGTAATATTTTCAATTTTATGGTAGGCCTGGTAAAGTGCCGGTCGGATCAATTCAGTCATGCCGGCATCAAGTATCATAAAATTAGTGTTAACACCGTTTTTAATGTATAACACTTTCGAAATCAGACTTCCACATTGCGCGACAACAGCGCGTCCTAATTCAAAATGAACTTTTTGACCGGGATTTACTACAAGGAAATCATGAAAGAGTTTGAAGAAGGAAGCAAAATCAACAATGGCATGATTATCAGGTTCATGGTAATCAATTCCCAGACCACCGCCAAGGTTGAGATTAGGAATATCTATGTGATGATTCCTGAACCATTGCTGGAATTCATTTACTTTAATGCATAATGATTTGAATGCACTCAGATCAGTAATCTGCGAACCGATATGGAAATGCAGACCAATCAACCTGATGTTATTCAACGATTTGAATTTACCCAGAATACTTTCGAGCTCCCATTGGTTGATGCCAAACTTATTTTCCTCAAGACCTGTAGTAATGTATTTGTGCGTATTGGCGCTGACGTTTGGGTTTAATCTCAGCGCAACCGGCGCAATTTTATTCATTTCAGAAGCCAGTTGATTGATAACTTCCAGTTCCTGAATGCTTTCGCAATTAAAGCTGTGGATGTTGAGTTCCAAGCCGGTTCTAATTTCTTCGTCACTCTTTCCAACGCCTGCAAAAACTATTTTATCGCTTCCAAACCCTGTTTCAGCAGCTCTTGTCACCTCGTTTCCGCTAACGCAATCAGCTCCGAGTCCAGATTCCATTATGTGGTTCAATATGGTGAAATCTGCATTTGCCTTCAGCGCGTAATGCACCTGGTAGCCATACTTGTCAGCTTCCTGTTTCAGGCTTTGCAATGTTTGGTCGAGCAACTCCAGGTTGTAATAATAAAACGGGGTAGGAGTGAGGGCAAACTTATTTATAATTTCTCTAGGAAATGATGTCATTGTAATGGATTCCGGTTATTAATCGAGGTTAAAGAGGCCTTTGTTCAAAGCCTGGAGTGTTTTCTTTTTGAGCTCAGTATCCACAAGTATCGAAATATTGTTTTCGCTGCCGCCATAAGAAATCATGCGTACCGGGATATTTTTCAGTGTTTCGAAAATACTGCCTGCATAGCCTGGTTTTCCGGCAGGGAAAAGGCCAACTATGCTTACGATACTTAAATCACTGTCAACATTCACAGTTCCGAAACCAGACAATTCTTCCAGAATGTTTTCCAGGTCATCAGTATTATCAATAGTTACCGAAACAGCTACCTCCGAAGTTGTAATCATATCAATAGGTTTACGGAAACGTTCAAAAACCTCGAAAACAGCCCGAAGGAAACCATACGCGAGCAGCATTCGTCCTGATTTGATATTGATAGCAGTTATTCCATCCTTGGCGGCAACAGCCCGAAAGCCCTCCGCCTGGTTTTCGGATGAAATAATTGTTCCCGGGGCTTCCGGTTGCATCGTATTCAGTAACCTGACAGGAATATTCTGGTTTTTTGCAGGAAGAATGCAAGTAGGATGGAGAATTTTTGCCCCAAAATATGCCAACTCGGCTGCCTCGTCAAATGTAAGCTTAGCTATTGGAAATGTGTTGTTTACAACTCTGGGATCGTTATTGTGCATGCCATCTATATCCGTCCAGATTTGAATTTCGTCAGCTTTTACGGCTGCTCCTACAATGGTTGCTGTATAATCGCTGCCGCCACGCTTAAGGTTATCAATTTCGCCGTAATCGTTCCTGCAGATGTATCCCTGGGTTATAAATAAGTTGGAATCAGGGAATTTATTGAGTTCATGATCCAGATTTTCCATAATAAATGCCAGATCCGGTTCTGCATTCTCATTGATTCTCATGAAATTAAGTGCTGGCAGTAAAACCGAAGGAATTTCCTTTTCTTCGAGAAGAAACTGAAAAAGTGCTGTCGAAATCAATTCGCCCTGGGCAAGGATAGCACGTTCCTCATTTACGGTAAAAAGATCACGTGTAAACGAACGAATGTATTCAAAATGATTCGAAATCAGCTCTTTACTATTTTGGAGTGCCTGTGCTGACTTGAATAAATCTTCTATTACTTTGTTATATCCCAGCTCCAAAGCATTAATCAGCAATCCGGCTTTCTCATTTTCATTGCTATACAGCGCCTGGCTTATTTCAACCAAAGCATTGGTAGTGCCGCTCATAGCCGACAGTACAACTATTTTTGGTTCTCCGTCGTTAATGAGGTTAACCAGTGCATTTAACCTTTGTGGCGAACCTACGGAGGTACCGCCAAATTTCATTATCTTCATTCTGAATAATTGATTTATAAATGATAGTTTCTAAATCAGAAAACCTTTAATCCAGCTCAGCTAGCTCAGCCATACAAAACCTGAAAAATGCAATTTGAAACCAGAAACCAGAAACCAGAAACTCACTCTTACCTCGTAAACACATATTGCACCAGGTTTGCTCCCATTTGCAACGCTTTCAGCCGTTTTTCAGGTGAGTCTTTATGCACGTCAGGATCTTCCCAGCCATCGCCAAGGTCGCTTTCGAAATCATAAAAACAAACAAGTCTGCCTTCCCAAAGCAATCCAAATCCCTGCGGTGGTTTACCATCGTGTTCGTGTATTTTAGGCAATCCTTTCGGGAAGTCATATTTCTGATGGAAAATAGGGTAGTCAAACGGCAATTCAACAAATTCGAGCTCTGGGAAAACTTTTTTCATCTGCGGCCTGATGTACTGATCGATTCCATAGTTATCCGAAATATGAATAAATCCACCGGCAATCAGATAGTTGCGGATATTTAATGCTTCCTGGTCGTTAAAAATCACGTTGCCATGCCCGGTGAGATGGACAAACGGATAGTTGAATATTTCGGCACTTCCTGCATCTACAGTTGCGTAGTCCTTATTTATGCTGGTTTTCAGATTTTTATTACAGAAATCGATCAGGTTAGTCAACGAAGTTGGATTTGCATACCAATCTCCACCTCCATTGTATTTCAATAGAGCAATCTGATAGGTGCTTTGTGTGAATCCGTTCAGAAAAACTGCAAGTAGGAACAATATGGGTAAGAAGGCCTTTTTTATCATGATTCGTTGACAATATTAATAATATGACAGGCAACAACTGCTGCTGTTTCGGTCCTTAGTCTCGAAGGACCAAGGTTTACCGGTTTGAATCCTTTTCCGATGGCGGCATCAATTTCTTTCTTACTGAAATCACCTTCCGGTCCGATCAGTACTGTGCAATCCCCATTATGATAAGCTGTTTTCAGATGCAAGGGTTGATTTTCCTCAACATAAGCAACAAACCGGGCAGCGGGAAGGTTCATTTTAATGAAATCTCCAAATTTTACAGGTTCGTGCAAAACAGGCAGGTAAGTTTTGACGGATTGCTTGGCGGCAGAAAGAATGATTTTCTGAAGGCGGTCGGTACGAATCTGAACCCTTTCGGAATGTTCACAAAATAAAGGTGTTATTTCATCAATGCCAATTTCAGTTGCTTTTTCCAGGAACCATTCGAAGCGGGCAATATTTTTAGTCGGAGCTACAGCCATGTGTAATCTGAATGGCCGTTTGCCGGATTCAGGAATTACATTTAAGAGCATCACAGGGCAGTTTTTTATGTCAGCCGCCATGATCTGTCCTTCGTAAAGGTTACCGATTCCATCCGAAAGATTGATTTTATCGCCTGCGCGCATCCGAAGCACTTTGATGCAATGGAAAGATTCTTCGCTGCCGAGAGTAACCTGGCAGGGAACAGAACCAAAAACCGGATCAATGTAATATAGCTGCATAAGTTTAAATTCGCTGCAAAGATACGAAACAAGCGGGAACGCTAGCCCTGTGATGGCTTTTGACTGAAAATGAAAAAGCCCGCACGAATGCAGGCTTTTTTCGTAAGTAACAGGTTCAAAACTATCTGATTAACAATTTCTGTTGATCTGAGGTATTGGTTCCCGCTATTTTAACTAAATATACTCCTTTGGGCAGATTCCCAAGGTTTAGCGTTTCCGAAAGATGAGGTGTTGATTTGATAGAATGGCTAAAAACCAGCGAACCCTGAGCATTAAAAAGTGTAAAAGTCAAGTCTTCAACTTTTTGGCCCGAGTAAACAGTTACTGTTCCTGATGTCGGATTCGGGTAAATCATAATCTTTTGATTTTCTATTGATTTGATCCCTACTTCAGGAGTTGCTGCGATACTGATGTTATCAATAAACAGGTTGTTCCCAAAACGGTTATAGGTTTCAAATGCAATTTTAATATTGGGTTTGTTGGCCCATGCCGTAAGGTCGATAATGGCACACATACTTCCCCAGCCGCTGCTGCACCAGTCGTCAGCAACTGCAGGGAAAAACTCGGTGGTGAGTTTTGGAACGGTTGCCAATGTCCCTTCTCCTCTTTCGCCTTCAGCAAATACTCTTACCCAGTTTTCGCCGCAGTCTTCCGAAATGAGTACAATCAAAGAATCAGAAACTGTGGTGTAACGGTTAGCATAAGCATGATCGAAAGTCATAAAAACCGGGCTTGCTCCTGTAAAGTTCATTGGAGGCGAAATCAAACGATCGCGGCGTCCGGGAGGAACCGAATAATTAAATAAATTCATCCAGGCGGCGTTGTTTCCAGGTGTGTTTCCTTCAACTGTTGTAATTCCCCATGTAACCAGATTGTCAGGATTTTCAATTGTCCAGCCTCTGCCATCGAGTGAATTGCTTTCAAAATCCTCATTAAATGGAGCATTATAACCACCTGCCAATATATAATTTGATTTGGTTACTGATCTTGACCCATTGCTGTTGAGAGCTACTAAAGTTACTGTATATGAACCGGTTTCGGTAAAACGAACCTGTGGGTTCTGCGAATTGGCATCTGTACCGTTTTCATAAACGATGGTATTGGGCGTAATTGACCAGTTCCATGCGTATGGGCATGATTTTGAATTATCAGTAAACTGAACAATCTGACTCATGTCGCAGAAAGCAACAGGAGAAGCTGTAAATCCAGGAATTGGTTTAATAGTATCACTTACAACAACATATCCGGGTTTCGTAATCGAATGTGTACCGGCAGTATTGGTAACAGTTAATTGTACATCATAGCTTCCTGGAGCATTGTAAAGGATTCCCGCCGGATTTTTATCCGTTGATGTTGTAGGCGTTCCACCAGGAAAACTCCATTCCCATTGAAAGGGAACTCCAAATGAGAGATCTTTAAAGCTTACATTGCAACCGGAAGGAATAACAAGCTGATCGACAGTGAAATCGGCAGTTGGTGTAACAACGTACATATCCGATTCCCATAAACCGCGGCCATAAGTGCCTGCTTTGATTTTGTCGCCGGCAGGGGAGGTAGGATCATAATAAATTTCGAGTTCGGTAATTTTTGCGGCTGCTGGCAAACCGTTTGAAAAAGGAATCCAATCGGCAAGTGAATTGTCTTTGTAATAAATTCCCGCATCGGAACCGGCATAAAGTCCATCCTGGCTGTTTTTGTAATATACAAGTGTTGAAAAATGTATGTCAGGAAGTCCACCGGTAATATCTGTCCAGGTCATTCCAAGGTCAGTCGATTTGTATATTTTTTTGTCCTGAACTATATAAATTGTATTTTCTTCATAAGGACTAGCTTCCATATCCGAAATAGTCGCTCCTGATAATAGCTGTGATGAAATATTTGTCCAGGTAGGTTCGTCTTGCATTGCGTTGGTACTGATAAATAATGATCCTCCACTCGAAGCATATAAAATATCAGTATTAACAGGTGATTGTTCAAGTACACTAAGATTGGAAGTGTTAATGGTTGATATTTTCTTCCATTTAACACCCGAAGAAGAAGGGTTCTTAATATTTACACTTCTCCACACATTTTTATACCCTATGAACATCACGTTAGGATTGTCCTCACCCATGACAAAAGGAGTAACCCAGGCACCTTCTTCAGTAATTCCATTTACACCATTACCGGCAATCTGCGATCCGTTTGTTCCTATAACCCTGTTCATTGCTCCATAATAAACCGTAGTGTAACGATAATTCGGATTTGTAAAGTCGATAGCACACTCCATTCCGTCGCCACCTCCAATTGATGTCCATGTATCAAAATCGAGAAGATAAGTGCCGTTATCCTGGTTGCCTATAACAACCAGGTCTTCTTCGGTTGCACTCTGACCTATTTTGTAGGATTGGGTGATTGGTAAACCGGTTGTAATCTCATTCCAAAGGCTACCACCATTTTCTGTCCAATATATTCCACCATCATTTCCAACATAAATTCTGTTGTTGAGAGGGTTAAACGTAAATATATGCTGATCGGCATGAACTTCGGCTACACCGCATCCACCGTACCAATGGCCGTTTATCTGCCAGCTTGCACCACCGTTTGTTGATTTCCATATGTTTACACCACCAACATAAATTACATTGGCATCAACCGGATCAGCAACAATTGCGAGATCGTACCATGCTTGTCCGCCCGAATCGCCTCCGTTACAATCCCAGCCCATCAGATTGGGAGAATCTGACATTTCAGTAAAAGTAAGTCCTGAGTTTACCGATTTATATAATCCCCTGAAGCCATTATCGCCTTTGGCAAGCAAGAAATATACAATCTCCGGATCAGCTGGTGTAACTGCAATAACTCCTCTTGCTCCTGAAGGTAAACCTGCTGTAATAAGAAACCAGTTTTCGCCGGCATCCGTCGAACGATAAAACTGACCTCCGGAGGTTCCGTAAAGCAGTGTGTTAGTTCCCGGTTTTAGAGCTATATCTTTAAAAGCGCCATTATTTTTTTTACTCCAGTTTGCACCACCATCAATTGACTTAAAGAAACCTGAATTCGTACCGGCAAATATTATTTCCGGATTTGAAGGATCAAAAAGCAGATCGCCAACTGTAGCATTTCCCATTCCGTTATTCGACATTTGCCAGGTAGTTCCATTATCAATACTTTTCATAACTCCAAGTCCTGGTGCGTCGCCAGCATCACGGTCGCCTGTTCCAATAAAGATAGTTGACGGATTTACCGGATCAATTGCAATGGCTGAAACTCCAAGTGTTGGCAATACATCCGTTGTTGACGACCATTCATTTCCGTTTGTTGTTGTAAACCACAAACCACCTGCAGGTGCGCCAACATAAACAATATCAGGATTTGTAGGATGAAAAGCAACAGCGTTCAAGCGCCCAAGTCCTTCATATCCTCCGCCAATTTCAAAAGGTCCCTGGTTTGTCCATGTTCCATCCAGTGATTTCAAATTGTCGTATTGGGACATGTATGTATTGTAAACCTGCATAACTTCATCAGGCGCTGGCATGCTTCCATCAGGTGAAACACGGTCTTTCATCCAATTTTCCCAGCGTTTAAAGGGCTTCCAACCGCATCCCTTGGTAATTTTGCGGTTTTCCCAATACTTATTGAAAGCACTTTGGATTTGAAAGAAATTAGCATCCGGATCCTGCATCATCGAAATCCAATAGGGATATTCTGCAGTATCAGCAACTACAGCAACTGATTGTGCCGAAACTCTTGTGAATGCAAAAAGCAACACTAATAAAGGTAAAAACAGGTAAGATTTTTTCATGGAATGATTTACGTATTATATTTAGTTTCTATAAACAATAAAAGTACAGTTAAGTTAAAAACGCGAATTAGATTTCACAAGTAAAATTAGCCCAGACAAGAATAATAAACCACGAAAGAAAAGGTTATTTCCTCAATTGGCTTGAACTATTTAGTAAGGATTGCCTTAAAAGTTATCAGTTATTGGGTCAAAGGTGATTTTTCTCCTTTGAAAACATATCCGGCTTCAGTTACTGCATCTCCAATGGTTGCAATCGAAGTTTGAGTTGAGTCAAAGCTTACAACTGCAGTTGAATCAAGATGTGAAGCTTTTACAGAAGTAACTCCGGCAATTTTTTCAACAGCCTCCTGAACAGTGCCCTCGCAACCGGTGCAGGTCATACCCTCAACAGAAAGGGTTATTGTTTTGTTTGCAACAGCGGTAGTTGTTTCTGATGCATTGTCGCTCGAAGTTGATTTTCCTGAACAGCCCGCCAGAATAGCAGCTACCAGGAATACGAAAAATAGTTGTTTCATATATATTGATTTTGAATCCAAAATTACAGTTTTTACTTTAACAAATTCATTCAGTAACAGATAAAACAATATTTCTTCTGATTACATTGAAATAGTTGTTAGTTTGCTGCACTAGAGCATACAAAATGGGTAAATAAAAAATGAGTAGCGATTGAGAAAATCGTCAATCACTACTCACTTTTCAAATACCTCACCCCCGTCCCCTCTCCTGAAAAAGGAGAGGGGTGACTACACCCCGAATTCTTTATAAAAGGCCCTTTCTCTTTACTATTCTAAATTTAACTCGTACTAATCACTATTTACAATTCACAATTCACTTTTCACTACTCCTCCAACGCCGTAAGATCCCCGGTATCTTGTCCTAAAGCTCTCGCTTTGATTACCCGGCGCATAATTTTCCCTGATCGTGTTTTTGGGAGTGATTCGGCAAATTCAACGAAAGCAGGTCTGGCAATAGGCCCTATTTCTTTGGCCACATGTGTTTTAAGCTCTTCGGCTAATGCCGGGCTGGGAGCTGAACCTTGCCGTAAAATTACAGTACAATGAATAATATTTCCGTGCAATTCATCGGGTAATGCTACAGCAGCAGCTTCTGTTACCATAGGATGGCTGACAAGCGCACTTTCAATTTCAGCGGAGCCGAGTCTGTAACCACTTACTTTTATTACATCATCAATACGTCCGATAATCCAATAATAGCCATCTTCGTCTTTCCGTGCTGAATCGCCGGCGAGATACCATCCCTGTTTTGCATATTTTTCCCAGTATTTTTCTACATACCTGTCGGGATCGCCAAGTATCGTCCGTGCCATACCTGGCCATGGGTTCTGAATTACAAGGTTGCCTTCTTCCCCGGCTTTTACTTCTTCGCCCTGATCATTTACAATTGCTATTTCATTACCAAAAAATGGTTTTGTTGCTGAGCCTGGTTTTAGTGGAGTTATCGGCAGAGGCGTAATCATAAAACCTCCTGTTTCCGTTTGCCACCATGTATCCATAATCGGGCAACAGCTTTTGCCAATAACTTCGTAATACCATTTCCATGCTTCAGGATTAATGGGTTCACCCACGGAACCAAGCAAGCGTAACGAACTCAGATCGTGACGGTCGGCCCAGGAAGAGCCAAAACGCATTAACCCGCGAATAGCGGTAGGAGAGGTGTAAAGAATATTAATTCCGTATTTCTCTATCATCGACCACCAACGGTTTGGATATGGGTGATTGGGGGCGCCTTCGTACATCATTATGGTCGAACCGTTAATCAGTGGCCCATAAACAATATAACTATGACCTGTTATCCAGCCCGGATCGGCAGCGCACCACCAGCGGTCTTCGGGTTTTATATCGAAAACATACCTGTGTGTGGTTGCCGTATAAACAGCGTAACCTCCATGTGTGTGAACAAGTCCTTTAGGTTTGCCTGTTGTGCCAGAAGTATAAAGGATAAAAAGCGGGTCTTCAGCATTGGTTTTTTCAGTGCAACAATTGGTATTTGCGAGTGGCATACCCATCAAGTCGTGGTACCAGAAATCACGGTCGTTTTCCATGTAGCATTCTTCACCGGTGCGCTTTACAGCGATGCATACTTCGATGGTTGCCGATCGCTGCATAGCTTCATTGGCAATGGTTTTCAGCTGCGTTGGTTTTCCACGTCTGAAACCTCCGTCAGCCGTTATCAGAATTCTGCTTTTAGCATCTTCTATACGTTCGGCAAGAGCTTCAACACTATATCCGCCATACACTACACTGTGAACTGCACCAATTTTAGCACAAGCCAGCATGGCAACAACAAGTTCAGGAATCTGTGGCATGTAAATGGTTACCACCTCACCTTTTTTAGCACCCATGGCACGAAGTACATTCGAAAACTTGGTCACCTCCCGGTTTAAAGCATGATAGGAAAAAGTACGAACATCACCCGGTTCACCTTCCCAAATGATTGCCATTTTGTTTCGTGTAGCATTTTTCTGATGCCGGTCGAGCGCATTGTGAATTATGTTTATTTGTCCGCCTGTAAACCATTTATAAAATGGTTTATTGCTGTCGTCCAATACTTTATCCCATTTTTTGTACCAGTCGAGGCGTTTAGCTTCGGTGGCCCAGAATTCTTCGCGGTTTTCAATAGATTCTTTATAAAGCTTGTCATAGTCTTTAACTATAGCTTTCTTGATAACCTCTTTTGAAGGGAAATACATTTTATTCAATTCTGATTCAGCAGGGTTCATTTTACCTTACGTTTAAATTATTATAAATGTAAGTTTAAAAGTACTGATTTTTTTAAAGCACACATAAAAAAAGTTACATGTGATTTGATAATTTAAAATTGCAAACAGATGAAGCTAAAAGATTATATGAATATCAACGAAAGAGATACAGGGATATTTTTTTAGATTAACCGATCAGCAATCATGACAAACATCACAAATAGATAATAAACATTAATCAGAACAAAAGACTTACCGACATTGAACGGTTTATAGCGCTTTAATAAAGGTATAAAAATAATAACCAGGGCAATTGAAAGCAGTATAATAAGAGAAACACTCCAGATTTGATCCTGTAATTTAAAAAGGGGCAAAGCCAACGCGGAAACAGCTGTTGCTGTAATCCATACAAATGTTAAACGTTTAATCTGCTCATCGGTAAGAAGTTGCGTTAGTGAAGGGAGTTTAGCGCTTTCGTATTGTTTCCCTAATTTCAATAAAAGCAGCCAGAAATGCGGAATCTGTCCCATAAAGAAAAAGAATCCCAACGCAAGTGCTCTCGGATCGGTTAAACTTCCACCACCGGCAACCCAGCCAGCAAGCGGGGGCAAAGCTCCTACCATCGATCCGGGAACGGCAGCAAAAGCTGTCACCCTTTTTAATGGAGTGTAAATAAGGTTGTACCACACAAATGTGGAAACGCCAACCAGAAGCGTCATTAATCCCGGGCCGAAATATAGCACAAGGCATCCTGAAATAAAATACGCTGAGGCGATAAATAATGCGCCGGTTTTGCTGATACGGCCCGTAGGAAGCGGCCGGCCTGCAGTCCTTTTCATAATTTTATCGGTTTCGGTTTCCTGCAACTGGTTAAACGCCGATGCTCCACAAGCAAGCAGAAAAATTCCGATAAACGGCAAAACAAAGCCACGGTCAATTTCGCCGTGGCTAAGTACATAGCCTGTAAAAGTGGTAAATGCTACAGCTACCGAAATCCTGACTTTCCCGAGTTCGCTGATTATTTTAAGCAATTCGCGGGAGCTATTTTTTTTCTTCACTTAACGTTTTAATATATTCGATTATCTGATCAATTTCCTCGTCACTAAGCTGGCCTCTGTAAGAAATCATTGATCCTTTATTAAATCCTTTTACAATATCAGCATCAGGTTCAAGAATGGACTTCTTTATATATTTCTCATCTACAGTGATTTCTCGTTCTTTGCCATCACTGGTAATAGTAACTTTATGACCAAAAATACCTTTGTACGAAGGACCCACGATTTTGGTACCGTCAGACGAATGACAAGCTATACAGCCTTTCTGTTCGGTAAGCAGTTTTCCGGCAGCTCCTGGAATTGCGGCAACTGTTGTATCAATTTTTACAGGACCTGAAGCATACCATTTATCGAAGGTTGCCTGATCGACAACTTCAACAGTTGTTCCCATATAGGAGTGCCTCAGTCCGCAGTATTCAGCGCAAAAAAGATCGTACGAACCTATAACAAGTGATTTAAACCACATATAGTTTTCGGCCTTGCCTGGAACAACATCTTCTTTAATTCTGAAAGCAGGAATGTATAAACTATGGATCACATCAACCGATTCCATGTTCAGCACCACAGGTTTATTAACAGGGACGTAGAGTGTATCCTCAATTTTTCCGTTTTCGTATTCGAAACGCCAGCTCCACATCATAGCAGTAACTTTAACTTTCATGGCATCGGCGGGCACTTTACGCATAGGAATATATGAGCTCCATCCCAGCCAGAACATGTATAAAACAAGTACCAGGGGGATTACCGTCCATATGATTTCCAGTTTAGTACTTCCCTCGATTTCAGTTGAAACAGGGTTCTTTTTCTTGTTGTATTTTACAATAAAAAGAATGATAACGGCTGTTATCCCGACCAGGAATAAAAGGGAGATTCCAACGATAATGGCAAAAGCCGTATCTACACCTCCCGAAAAGTTTGAATATCCTTGAAACATAGTGTTTATCGGTATAAGTAATCAAAAAATGTTATCACTATCACAACCGCATAAATTGCCAAAACAAGCGTGACCATAAAGCGGTAAATTTTTTCGTCGAACTTCAGATGCATGAAGTAAAGAAGTACAATGGCAGCTTTAATAGATGCAATAAGCATAGCTGCTGCAGTGTTGTATGGCCCCAGGTGCACACTGGTAATTGTAACTGTAAGCACCGTAAGAACTAAAAGTGTAAGCAGAACAATTACTTGCGACTTGTAGCTTGAAATATGGTTTTTATGTTCGCTCATAGGGTTTAGTGTATTAAATAAAACAATGGGAACAGGAATATCCAGATCAAATCGACAAGATGCCAGTAAAGGCCTCCGTTTTCGAGCAGCGAAACGCGATCCTGATTCACTGATCCGTTTTTGACTTTAACATAAACCACACCTAAAAGTGCAACTCCGGCAATGATATGAATTGCATGTAAACCTGTCATAAAGAAATACAAACCAAAGAAAAGCATATCGCCTTTACTGAGGCTAAGAAGGAATTCACTTCCGGGATAAATATCGTGGTGGATTTTTGCGCCCCACTCGAAGTATTTGTTTACCAGAAAGATAAATGCCAATAGTATAGTAACTGCAAGCAGAATAAGAGTTAATTTCTTATTCCCAAGTTGCAAAGCTGTAATTGACATGGCTACGGTCATACTACTTATAAGCAGAATAACTGTATTGATGAGTCCTATTGTCACATCAAGTTCCTGGGCTGCAATATGAAATTCAGTCTGGTGATTGTACCTGTAAACCGAATAAACAATGAATAGTCCGCCGAAAAGAAGTATTTCAGTGAAGATAAACAGCCACATTCCGATTTTAGATGCAACCGGATCGAAATGCTCCGTATGTGCTACATGATTTTGTTCCATAGACTGATTATTTTTCGATTAGTTCATAGGGTTCGTGGTTAATTATCGGAATTTCTTCGAAGTTCTCAAGCGAAGGAGGCGACTCAATTTTCCATTCAAGTGTACGGCCTCCCCATGGATCGTCCATTTCTTCGTGTGATAATTTCTTTGCACGGAGCAAGTTTACAATAACTGCTATGAGCGAAGTAGCCATTATCCATGAACCAACAGTTGAGAGGAAATTGAGGTCAGCAAATTGCGGCAAGTAATCGTAGTAGCGACGTGGCATTCCCATGTATCCAAGAAAGAACATCGGCATGTAAGTCGCATTAAAACCTACAAACAAACCAATAAGCGACCAATTAGCGATTTTTTTGTTGTACATTTTTCCAAACATTTTCGGATACCAATAATGTAAGGCAGCAAAAAATGCAATTCCCGCTCCTCCAAACACTATGTAATGAAAATGTGCTACAACGAACACCGTATCATGCACATGCACATCAGTGGAAACGCTTCCGAGTATTAAACCGGTAAATCCACCAATCATAAAAATAAAAATAAAGGCCATTGCCCACCAGAAAGGTGGTTCCAGGGAAATAGATCCTTTGTAAAGTGTTGCTGTCCAGTTAAAAACTTTTATTGCACTCGGAATGGCAACCAGGAAAGTCAAAAATGAGAAAACCAAACGGGCAGTTTCGCTCATTCCCGAGGTAAACATATGATGCCCCCAAACCAGGTAACCAACAAATGCAATGGCAAGGCTCGACATGGCAATGGCTTTGTAGCCAAAAACTGTCCTGCGCGAAAAAGTTACAATAATCTCCGTAATGGCTCCCATTGCTGGTAAAATCATGATATATACAGCCGGATGCGAATAAATCCAGAAAAGATGCTGGTATAATACCGGGTCACCGCCTTTGGCCGGATCAAAAAATCCGATATTCAGCAAACGATCGGCAACCACCATCAGGAATGTGATACCAACTACCGGTGTTGCAAGTAACTGAATCCATGCGGTTCCATATAACGACCATATAAACAATGGCATACGGAAAAATCCCATGCCCGGTGCACGCATGCGGTGTATTGTAACAATGAAATTGAGACCTGTAAGAATGGATGAAAATCCAAGCACAAATGCCCCGAAAACTGAAAGTACAACATTGGTATTTGTCTTCAGACTATATGGCGCATAAAATGTCCAGCCGGTATCAGGTGGTCCATCGCCTGAAAAAACTCCGATTAAAATAATTACGGCCCCTGCTATAAAAAGGTACCAGGAAAATAAATTCAGTTTCGGGAAAGCGACATCCTTAGCTCCGATCATAATTGGGATCATAAAGTTACCGAATGATGCTGCCAGTCCAGGGATTATAAACAGAAAGATCATAGTTAGCCCATGCACAGTGAATAGTGCATTGTAGGTCTGTGGTCCCATGATTTGCTCACCCGGCGCAATGAGTTCGAGTTTCATAAATAAACCCATTACAAGTCCTGCCAGAAAGAAAAATATCTGCGAGTAAAGATATAGCAGGGCTATACGCTTGTGATCGGTAGATAAAATCCAGGCACGGATTCCGGTGTACTTGCCCTGGTACTCGAGGTAACTGGGCAACCGATGTGTTGATGAAGTTCCGGTCATGTATTAATTATTGATTATTGGTTAACTGATTTAGATTTGTTTCTTCGGCCGCGAATTAAAAGATAGGTCAATAAAGTAAGTCCAAAAAGGATAATTATGGTTGCTGCTATCCTGGTTACTTCCAGCGAGTAACGTTCTGTTTTCCTATCGTAGGAATAGCAATACTGTAAAACCTTAATTAATGTAGGTGCCGATTTTCCCTGTGATGCTTCATAAACGGCGAGTTTAAATTCAAAAGGCTGAAAGCTGATTCCTTTCAAATACCGTGTAATCTTGCCATCAGGGCTAATCAAAATAAGCGCTCCTTCATGCATAAACTCATTATTCACGAACTTAAACCCAAAGCCAAGAGCATTAGTAGCTTTAACAATATTAGCGCTGTCGCCAGTCATAAAAGTCCATCCGGCACCATCCTGTGCTTTAATCTTTTTAAGGTAGGTATTTCTTTTCTTCTGACCGAGATCATAGGATTCGCGGCTGTCGAAACTAATTGTAATAGCCTGGTAATCTTTTCCTAGTGCCAATTCGGTATTTGCTATAGTTTCAGCCAGACCATTCATTAGCGGGCTACATATACCCGGACAACGATAATATACAAAGCTGATAACTGTAGGTTTATTGATAAGTTGTTTAAGATTAACAAGTTTCCCGTTATGGTCGGTAAGTATAATGTCATCGGGAAGATATTCGTCGAGATGTTCGGTAATTCCGACTTCGATTTCCTTTTCTGTTTCTGCAAGTGCAATATTTGTATTAATAAGGAAAACAAAAAGCAAAAAAGGTAATGTAAACCATTTGATGGTTTTCTTCATTTTTGATTAAATTTTTAGTATTGAAAATCTTTTCAGTTAAGCCGGCTTTTGAGCGATATTCTGTTTTTCTTAATAAAAAGGTGAAACAGGGTTAAATTCGGATTAACGCTTTATTAACAAAGCGTAACCTTGTTTTGTTTAACAAAAACAGAACTTTTATTGAGTTTATCAATTTCTTCTTATTTTGATAAAAACAATAAATGCTAATACTTTGCTGAGCAGAATATTAGCATTTACTATAAATTTTCTGAAACGGATAAAAATGCTTCTGCTAATGTATATGATGGTGAATACTTTCTTCCAGGTAAGGATGATTTTTAGCAATTATCGGAGCTTTAGCCAGTGCTTTGCTAAAAGCAAACAGGAATAATCCTGCCAGTCCAGCAAAAACAGAGATTTCGATAAACCCAAACTGTGGCCTGGTAGAGAAATAAGGCATTACCTGCTCAAAAATATCGGTATATAAACCAACAAGCAACAGTACACAAATGAAGTAAACAAAGTTAATATTTTTATCCAGTTTCTGCGGAAGAAGGCCAATGAATGGAATAAACCAGTTAATTGCAAAATTGGCTATGAAGAAAATCATCCATCCGTTTTCGAAGCGTTTTACATAATAAACTGTCTCTTCAGGAATGTTTCCAAACCAAATAAGAGCAAACTGCGAGAAATATAAGTATCCCCATATTATGCTAAGTCCAAACATGTATCTCGAAAAATCGAGGAGATGGTACTCATTCATGTCTTTAAAATATCCTTTTTTATGAAGGATGATTGCTATAAGAGCAACCAAAGATGTACCATGATAAAAAGCTGCAGCAAAGTTTTTGAAAGCAAAAATGGTACTGTACCAATGTGCATCAATTGACATGATCCAGTCGAACGAAGCCATTGAGAAAGTGAGAGCCAAAACAAATATGAAAATTTTCGACCAGAACTCCATTTTTTCGAACATGGCAGTGCCGCTCAGATTATCTTCCTGAAGTGAGAGCTTACGAAGGTAACGGGTGAGTATAACCCAGGAACCTAAAAATATAACAACCCTTATCATGAAGAAAGGAACATTCAGGTAAGGAGATTTATGTGCAAGTAATTCATCATGAGCAACAGCATCTTCATGCGACCAGTGATAAATATCGTGAAGCCCGAAAAACATTACAAGCATTATAATGGCTCCATAGGGAATGTAGGTCATAAGTGCTTCGGGAATCCTGCGAAACATAGCCGACCAACCTGACTGAGTAATATATTGCAGGCTGAAAAAGAAAGCTGCCCCGATTGCAAGTGACAGAAAATAATAATTATTCAGCAGCAGGTTAGCCCAGGTCCGATGGGTATCAGTGAAGAAACCATATGCCAGCCCAATAACCCCAAGACCCATAAGTCCGTAGGTTATATAATTAAATTTCTTCGTAAATATAACTTTGGTATCCATACACTTGGAGCTTATTTGTTGTTTTGAAGGGTATTTTTTACGTAAAGTGCTATCTTCCAGCGATCGTCAGGCCTTATTTGTGGTCCATGAGCACCCATAGTATTGAAACCGGCAGTAATTACATGAAATACCTCGCCAATTGGTGCTGCAAGCATTCGCTCCGATATTAGTGATGCCGGTGGAATGGTAAATTTTCCGCTTGTATATAAATGTCCGTCACCTTTTCCGGCAAGGCCATGACAGTTATTGCAAAAAATAGTGTACATCTCTTTTCCTCTAACAAGGTTTGTATCACTGGCTTCGATATCACAAATTAATTCTTTGCCCGCTTGCAGACGCCCTTCGACTGTTGCCGGATACTGATAAGGAATCATTTCGCGGGGAATTGAGCCTGCAACTGGTTGCTGCATTGTGATTTTATTCGCCGTAGCAGCTGAAGGTGCATAAGTTTCGTAGGCAAGCGAATGCGCCATATCAGGGAAATACTCATATCCTTTTTGAATACGTGTGCGGTCGCACGAAGCAAACAACACTACTGTAAGTGCAACAGCTGTTGTTAACCTGATCGGGGCTTTACTAAAGTAACCCATATGATTGTTTTTTTTACGTAACATTTTTAAAATTCCTTTTCATATACTTCCGATGCACCGCTGGCTTTCATAGCAGCAGCAATAGCCTCGAAGCCACCTCCAGCAGTCTTTTTGTCGAATAGCATTACAAATTTGTCATCTGTCGCACGTTCGTCCGGAAGAAAATACTTTTTACCGGGATATATTTTTGCCCTGAGCGAAAAAGTGAATAAACTTCCAAGTGTTACGGTAAGTATTGTAAGTACCAGCGTAATGATTATAAATGAAGGAAAAGCATTTGTAGGCTTACCCCCATAGTTTATTGGCCAGTCAATTACCGATGTCCAGTAAAGAAATGAAAGCACCCCGATAACAGCTGCTGCACCATAAATAAATGCGGCTATAGTAAAACGTGATTTTCGCTTCAAGGCATCAATGGCTTCCATTACCGGGTAAGGGGTATAGATTTCATCAATAGTGAAATTCTTGCTTTGAGTTGCTTGAATACCCGCCAGCAAATCTAATTTGCTATCGAATATACTTATTATGTGTGTTGTACTCATTGTCGGTCTGGTATTTTAGTGTTTTTCCGTTATTTCGGTTGGTTTCAGTACACTCTTCACTTCGCTGATAGCAATCATTGGAACAAAGCGGAAGAAAAATAATACACCAATCGTGAAAATGCCAATGGTTCCGATATAAATTCCAATTTCAACCCATGTTGGCGAGTAAGTAGTCCACGATGACGGGAGATAGTCTTTCGACAATGATGTAACTACTATATTGAAACGCTCGTACCACATACCTAAGTTGATGATTAACGAAATGATGAAAAGTGCTGTAGTATTGCTTCTTACTTTTTTCGACCACATCACTTGTGGGATCACTGCATTGCAAATCACCATCGCCCAGAACATGAAGGAATAATCGCCTGTTAACCGGTTGTGGAAGAATGTGAACATTTCGTAAGGATTACCGCTGTACCAGGCCATGAAAACTTCGGTGGTATAGGCTGTACCCATGATAAGTGAAATGAATACAAGGATTTTTGCAATTGCATTCAAATGCGAATCCGTCACATAATCTTTGAGGTTATAGTATTTGCGTATTACAATCATAAGCGTCATAACCATCGCAAAACCAGAGAAAATTGCACCTACCACGAAATAAGGAGGGAATAATGTTGTGTGCCAACCGGGAATTACCGAACTGGCAAAGTCAGTGGATACAATTGAATGAACTGAAACCACTAGAACAGCAGCAATACCTCCAAGTACATAACTCAAACCTTCGTAACGCAACCATTCTTTTGTCGAGCCAGTCCAGCCAAATGCAAGGAAACCGTAAATTGCTTTTTTAAGTTTGGTTTTAGCCCTGTCGCGGATAGATGCAAAATCCGGCACCATTCCGAAATACCAGAATGAAGCTGATATAAGCAGGTAAGCACTGATAGCTATAAAGTCCCAGAAAAGTGGTGAGTTGAAGTTTACCCATAAGGAACCGCGAGTGTTAGGATAGGGGAAAATGTAAAAAGCCAGCCATACGCGTCCCATGTGAATGGCCGGAAAGATAGCTGCACACATTACGGCAAAAACAGTCATTGCTTCTGCAGCACGGTTAATAGATGTACGCCATTTTTGCCTGAGAATCAGCAGGAATATGGAGAATGCCGTACCGGCATGGCCGATACCGATCCACCAAACAAAGTTGATGATTTCCCAGCCCCAGGCTACGGAGTTATTTACATTCCATGTACCCAAACCATAGCGAACGGTATAGTACAATGCAAAGAATCCGATACTTGCAAGCAGAAATGCTATTCCCATAGCTACTTTCCACCAGCCTGGTGCCTTATTGTCAATCGGTGCAATAATGTCGCTGGTAATCTGGTGGTAATCCTTATTACCCAGAATCAGCGGACCTCGTACATCTGCTTTATACATATTAAATCGGTATTGCCAGTTATTATTTTATGCTTTTATTGTGTTTAGAGTTCAGGAAATTTATTCAGGAACTTATTATGCTTTGCTATCTTCAGCTTCCCTGTTACGGACTTTTGTCAGATAACCAACCGAAGGAAGAGTATGAATTTCTTCAATCAGGTTATAGTTTCGCTGGTCGGTGAATAAGTCAGTAAGCTTGGCTTGTTTGTTATTCATGTCACCGAAAATGATGGCTCCGGCAGGACAAACCTGCATACAGGCAGTTTGAATTTCATTATCGGCAAGCGGACGGTTTTCGAGTTTGGCAAGTAACTTTTTCTCCTGGATACGCTGTACGCAGAAAGTGCATTTTTCAACAACTCCGCGTTCGCGAACGGTTACATCCGGATTTAATACCATACGACCCATATCACTGTTCATATTGTAGTCGAAAGCATCGTTGGTAGCATAACGGAACCAGTTGAAACGACGCACTTTGTAAGGACAGTTGTTTATGCAGTATTTTGTTCCTATACAACGGTTGTAAGCCATTTGATTAAGACCTTCGCTGCTGTGGTTTGTTGCCGAAACAGGGCATACATTTTCGCATGGAGCGTTGTCACAATGCTGGCACATAACAGGCTGGAAGTAAACGGAAGGGTTTGTTACTTCATCGGAATAATACCTGTCCATGCGGATCCAATGCATGATACGGGATTTGATTACTTCTTGTTTACCAACTATCGGAACATTGTTTTCGGCCTGACAACCGATAACACAAGCACTGCAACCGGTACATGCATTCAGGTCGATTGACATTCCCCAATGGTGTCCTTCGAATTTTATTTCTTTATAAAGAGAAAGGTGTTTTGCTTCTATTTCAGCATGCATTTCGTTACCTGCATCCGGTTTCTCCTGCCATTCGGCAAGGGTGGTTTCACGAACAATGTCGCGGCCTTCCATCGAATGATGCATCTGGGTAGAAGCGAGATCGTATTTCTTTCCTGTTTTTGAAATTGATGCTGCCGCCAGGTATGACTTGCGGTTATTGCCTTCTGATTTCATAAAAGGAAATACATTTACGCCCACACCTTCAGCAACTTTTCCGGCTATTGTACGTCCATAACCATAAGCAATGGATATGGTTCCATCTGCCTGACCCGGTTGAACAAAAGCAACCAGTTCGAGGCCTTCGGTCAGTTTGAGGACATCACCGGTAACCACGGTAAGTTTTTGAGCCATTGCAGGCGAAATAGCTGCAAAGTTATCCCAGCATACTTTCGAAACAGGATCCGGCATTTCCATCATCCATGGATTGTTGGTATGCGATCCGTTACCAAGGGCTATAGTTTCGTAAAATACAATTTCGGTTTCGGCTGATTTTATAGCAGCTGCTTTTGCGGCTGATTCAGCAAGAGATTGCGAATTATAAGCAGGAACCGCTGCTAAAACAGGAAGTTCAAAAACACCCTTTTGCAATGTTTTATTCCAGAAATCGGAAACTGTTAAAAATTCCGATTGCTTTGAAGTAAAGTTTTGTTGCCAGTATTGTTTTAGGTAAGCACTGAAAAGTACCGTGCTTCCTGACCATTTCAACAGGCTGTCCTGGGCCTGACGTGTGTTGTAAATATTACGAATGGTTGGTTGCTGAAGACTGAAAAACCCTTTCTTTGGTTCAGCATCATTCCACGATTCGAGAAAATGATGATCAGGAGCAACTATTGTGCAGGCCACGGCAGTTTCATCTTTTGCATTTGCCATGCTTATGGATAAATCCACTTTTTTCAGACCTTCGAGCAGTGCTTTAGGATCGCTGTAATTGTATACAGGATTTACATTATAAAATATTACAACACCTGCTTTTCCTTCGTTCATTTCGGCAACGAGACTAACCATATCGCTGTCAATGCCTTTTCGGATATTCAGCGGCGTCGAAAAATCAATTGTGCTGCCGTAATTCTGCAGCATCTGATTAATTCCGTTAACAACAACCTGCAGTGCTATATCATTTATACCACAAACAACTATTGATTTACCTTTTGCACCGATCAGTTTCTGAGCAAGTTTGGTAACATCAACTGCGGGAGCCGGCGCCGAATATGGTGTTCCGCCAGTAGTTTTTGCAATTTCATTGTACAAACTTAAAATGACAGAAGCCTGTTGACTTGGTTTTATAGGAAAACGATAATCAGCATTTGCACCTGTAAGCGACATGCCCGATTCGAAAACGGTGAGCTGAGAGATGCTGCGTTTTTCTTTATTTAACCTGCGGCTTGCAGCAAACCGGCGTGTAAACTCAACAGGCATAAGCCATGTACCGAGAAAGTCGGCATCGAAACTTACAATTACATCAGCTTTGTCGAAATGGTAATCAGGAATTGACTGTGAGCCAAAGCTTAGGTTATTAGCTTCAAGTAATGCCGACGATGAAATTGCATCGTAGGTAATATGTTTGCTTGTAGGATATTTTGTTTTAAACTCATTAATAACCGAAAGGGTAGATGGGCTAATAATTGTGGACGTTACAAGTGCAACAGTTTTTCCAGCTGCAACAGTTGCAGCAAGCTTAGCTATTACTTCGCTATCAACCAAATTCCAGTCTGAATCCTTGCCGGCAACACGTGGAGCTTTAAAACGCGATCCATCATCATAAAGGCTTAAAACCGAACCTTGAACCCGCGCGCTGGTGCTACCGTTACTAATAGTGGAAAGGTCGTTGCCTTCAATTTTTATAGGCCGGCCATCACGAACTTTCACAAGTATTCCGTTGTAGTCCTGCCCGTCAAAATATGTTGAAGCATAGTGATTGGCCATACCAGGAGTTATTTCTTCTGGTTTATTCAAATAAGGTATGGCTGTTTGTACCGGGTTTTTACAACTGGTTGCAATAGCGGCTGTGGCAAAACTAAAACCGCAGAATTTCAGAAAATTTCGTCGCGACGAAGGTTTACCATCAATTTCTTCATTAATAAGATCGAGCACCGAACGGGATGCATCCACATCTTTCTGGCCTGGATTAATTGTGGGCAGATTCGACTGCTCTTCTAGGCTTTTCCAATATTTCTTTTCCATTTATATATAGGAGAATAAAAGGTTCTTTTTTAGTTGACTGATGAAATTGATGGGGAAATTAGTAATGACATTTGGCACAATCAATTCCTCCAAGGCGCTCGGCTGTGATTTTTTTACCAGCTTTAGCATCATCATGTAAAGCTTTAAAGCTTTCGTAGTACTTATTAGATTTAGCTTGTATTTCGGTGGTTCGATGGCAGTTAACACACCATCCCATCGACAGGTCAGAAAACTGTTTTACAAGATCCATTTCTTCAACTTTTCCATGGCAATCCTGGCAGGCAACTTTACCGGCACCAACATGCTGAGCGTGACTGAAGAATGCGTGATCAGGAAGTTTGTGAACGCGAATCCACTCGATAGCTTTTCCTGATTCAGCTGCCCTGTATATTTTATTAATTTCAAATTTGCCTGACCGTGCGCCTGCAACTACTACTTTGTGGCAGTTCATGCATAGATTAGCTGAAGGAATACCTGCTGATTTACTGTGTGAAGCAATAGAATGGCAGTATTGGCAATCAATTTTATTTTGACCGGCATGAACTTTATGAGAAAATTTGATTGGCTGATCGGGCATATAGTTCTTTGTACGACCTAAGTTTATACCTTCCTGAATCACCAGTGTTCCGTGAACACCTAAGCCTACAATTATTATCAATACATGTATTACACGGTATTTAACTTTCCTGAACCAGATGAGATCTGCAAGCGCCAATGCCATAAGCAATCCGAGAAACAGAAACAGCAGAAGACGTGCAGGAAAAGTTTTTTCCCAGATCATACCATCTTTTCCAACTTTTGATAGATATGCAGAAATATCATAAATTTCCTTATCTGATAATTCAAGGCCTTTATGCACTTCAGTCATTTTGGCTGAAGTTGGTACCCTTAAAACCTGGTAGAGATTGGTACCGTTAGGTTCCTGCCAAGCCTTGGCAAGGTCAACAGCGGATGGGTTGAAGTTGAGAGTGTCCGTAGCAACAATAGCATGACACGAAACGCAATTAAGAGTCTTGCCTTTTGCGAAAGGAAGAACTCCTGAGAAAAGCCGCTCGCCACGAACTATTTCATCGCGCCAGAATCCGTCCTTTTTTGTAATATCAACAGATACAGCAATTGCTTCCGCAGGTTTGTAGGTTTCAATATAGGTTAAAAGTTGATCAAGATCCTGATCCGAAAGGAATTTATGATCAGGCATTGGTATTTTCATGTTTTCGTTGAAAACTTGCACAGCAAGCTTATCACCGGCTTTTACCATATCCTGTGAAGCAGGAATGAACTTTTTTAGCCAGGCTTTCTCCCGCCTTTCAGTTACCCCTTTTAAACCGGGGCCCACCAGTTTTTCATCTGTAAGTTTGTGGCAAACAGCACAGTTTTTCTCGAAAATCTCTTTGCCTTTGTTCTGAGCTTGCGAAACTGAACTGAATAGCAGTCCGGCCATGAGCAGGATCAATGGCGCTGTCAGTCTTAGTGATATCAGTTTCTGTTTGTTTGATGCTTGTAGGTGCATACTTGTTTACTGATTAATAAGGTATATAAAATGACATCCGAAGAATACAGCTTTGGTGCATCCCCGGAAGGCGTTTATGATTTTAAGATGTAGGAAAGATTGAAGTTAAGTAAGATTTTAATCATGAAGATGTCTGTAGTTTGTTATTAGTTTCACAGCACAGCGAATTTAGATATTATGGTATATCGAAACAATACTATTTTTATGTTTTTTTAACATTCGTGTAGTTTGTAATTAGTCTAAATAATGAAAGGTGTATTTAACTGTTATTAATAAGCACAAATCCAAATATATACATTTGCAATTATGCGTCTAAATAGTAAACTTTATTTCCGGATTCAGGTATTACATTACCTGATTAATATAATTGTATAATAATAATAATAATAAGGTTTTCAAAAAAAAATATTCGAAATATTGTTAACGTTTTTCCGCCAACGGCACACTTTTGGTGCAAATGTGGCGATTTTTGCTTTGTTTTTTGACATAAAAAAAGGAAGAAACAAATTCTTCCTTTTTTATAAACGTAAACGAAAACAGCAAATTAATTTCGGTAAAGAATAATCTTCAATTTCCGGAAATTATGCGTGCGTTTCGGAATTACCAACTTCCGCCTGCACCGCCACCTCCAAAACTACCGCCACCAAAACCGCCAAAACCTCCTCCGCCGCTACCGCCAAATCCGCCACTGCCGCCTCCGCCAAAACCACCGCCACCCCAAGGAAAGAAAATCGGGCCTCCTGATCCTGAGCGGTTTATTGTATGATGGTTGTTGTTCTTACGCGAAATAAGGAAAACAATTACAATTATAATGATAAGAACTACAGTGGCTGATGTGCCTTTTTTCTTTTTGCCGTAACTCTCCGCCTTAAATTCACCTTTAATCAATGAAATAAGAACATCTGTGGCAGCATTTATTCCACCGTAATAGTCGTTCTGCTTGAAATAGGGGATCATTTCATTATTAACAATATCAGAGGCGGTGGCATCAGGAACAAATTGCTCAACTCCATATCCCGTCGTAATAAAAGCTTCTCCTTTTTCGGATGTTGTTTTTGGCTTTACCAAAACAACGATACCATTATTAGACTTACTTCCGCCAACTCCCCATTTCTGACCTAATTGCTGCGCAAAATCAGCTTTTTCGTAGCCATTAAGTGTAGGTACAATAACTATAGCAATTTGCACAGAAGTGGAGTCGTTCAATGCAACGAGTTTTGATTCAAGGCTTTGCAACTGGTCCGGGCTTAATATTTGTGCGAAATCGTTTACAAGCCTTGGCGGAACCGGAATTTCAGGAATACCACTTTGTGCAAATCCAATTCCTGTCCGGATGAGCAAGATAGTGACGAGAAGCGCAGTTTTAATATAATTACCGGGTTTCATAAGTAGAGTATGGTTTTTTGCTTTACAGGAAATTGGAACATGCAGCTTAAATAAATGAAATATCATCCGAGAGTTCATTTAAATCATCTTTCTGGTAAGGGAAATGCTTTTTCAACTGCTGTCCTGTTTCCAGAATGGCTTCAACCAGGCCTTCAGTAAATTGGTTTTCACGGAAACGGTTAAGCATTTTGTTCCTTATACTGTCCCAGAAATTCTCAGTTACAGCTGCATGAATAGCAGTATCGCCGATAATGGCAAATTTACGGTTTTTTACTGCCAGATAGATAAGTACTCCATTGCGGTTCTCGGTTTTATCCATCTCCAGGTTGTTGAAGATGACAAGTGCCCGGTCCAAAACTTCTCCTTTACATGTGTTTTCGATATGGACGCGTATTTCGCCTGAAGTATCAAGTTCAGCATTCATTATGGCCTGGCGGATATCTTCCTGTTGATCAGGTGAGAAAAAATTTTTTGCGGTAGGCATTTCGGTGTATTTATAATACGTTGGCAATGTGATTTATAAAAGCTGAAAAGTCGAAAGCAAATAACAGAGTTTAATTGTTATACCTGGTAATTCAGGTATCTGTGTGCATGCTTTCGACTTTAATAGTAATCTTCTTAACCAGTGATCCCCGATTGTTCAAAAAACATCCTGAATCCGGTTTTGAACACTAACTTTTAAAATAAATTGAATTTTCTGTTAAAACTCAACTTTAGGTGCTTCCTGTGCACCAGCCTGTGCTTCGAAGTATGGTTTTTTATCAAACCCGAAAATGCTGGCAATTATAATTGTAGGGAATTTCCTTAGCTGTGAGTTAAAGAGTTGCACAGCTTCATTGAAATTACGGCGCTCCACATTAATACGGTTTTCAGTTCCTTCGAGCTGAGCCTGAAGCTGGAGAAAATTCTGGTTGGCTTTGAGATCAGGGTATTTCTCAACCACAACCATCAATCTTCCTAAAGCTGAACCCAATTCGTCCTGTGTTTTTTGAAATTGTGCCAGAGTGTTGGCATCCAGTTTGGTTGGATCAACATTAATTGTAGGTTTGGTTGCCGCGGCACGTTGCTCAATTACTTTTATCAGAGTTTCCTGTTCAAAATCAGCATATCCTTTTACAGTGCTGACAAGGTTAGGAATAAGGTCGGCTCTGCGTTGATATGCTCCCTGCACGTCAGCCCACTTTTTGTTTACGTTCTCCTCCGAACTTACCAGGTTATTGTAACTTCGGGGAATGGAACCTAACAGAATTACACCCAGCAGTATAACTACACCTATAATAATCCATGATTTTTTCATTTTTCAGTTTTGTTTGGTTAGAGTTATTTAAATCAAATTTAAAGCAATTATTGAATGATATCGACACTGCGCTTGATGAATCCGGTTAATGCCTCACCTTTAAGCAGATTTTGCGAAAGCAATGCAATGTCTATTAGTTGTTTAGTTGTCTTTACTTTTACTTCCTGATCTTCGATTGATAACAAATGATTCATCAGTTTGTGATTCGAATTGAGTACAAGATTGTAGCTGTCGGGCATATTTCCCATAAAAGCATACTGTCCGCCGCCGCCCATTGCCGACATATCTTTCATACGACGCATGAACTCGTTTTGGGTTACAGTTACAGGAAGATCGTTTTCGCCCAGATTTTCGACCGAAATGTGATAAATAGCTTTATTAACCTGTTGCTCAAACAATTCGGTGAGTTGTTTTGTCTGATCTTCGTTTAGTTTCGAAGGAAGATCGTCCGATTTTTTAATCAGTTTATCAGCAACTTCAGCATCAACCCTTACAAAATGACTTTTCTCGAATTTCTGCTCCAGTGCATTTATAAAATGGTTGTCAACCGGACCATCAAGTACCAGGATATTTATACCACGCTCCTGTGCATTTTGAATATAGCTGTGCTGATCCTCAACATTTGAAGTGTAAATATATACCAGATTTCCGTCCTTGTCAGTCTGATTTTCTTTGATGAAGTTTTTGTATTCATCAAATGTAAAATACTTATCATCAATAGTTTTAAGCAAACAGAATTTCTCAGCGCGATCGAAAAACTTAGGTTCCGATATCATTCCGTATTCAATAAATACTTTAATATCATCCCATTTTTTCTCAAATTCTTCGCGGTTATTTTTGAATATTTCTTCCAGTTTATCAGCCACTTTTTTCATAATATGGCCCGAAATTTTCTTCACATTCGAATCGCTTTGCAGGTAACTGCGCGAAACATTAAGCGGAATATCAGGCGAATCGATAACTCCATGCAGCAAAGTAAGGAAATCAGGAACGATACCTTCGACGGAATCAGTAACAAAAACCTGGTTACAGTACAACTGGATTTTATCGCGCTGTACTTCGAAATTTTTCTTCACTTTAGGGAAAAACAATATCCCGGTAAGGTTAAAAGGATAATCCACATTGAGGTGAATGGTAAACAACGGATCATCAAAAGTCATTGGATACAGTTCGCGGTAGAAACTTTTGTAATCCTCATCCTTTAATTCCGATGGTTTTTGTTTCCATAACGGATTGGGATTGTTTATGATACGTGGTTTCTCAACCTCAATTTCTTTAGGCTCGCCTTTTTCATCCTTTTCAGTTTCCGATTTCTCCCATGTTTTTTCGTTACCGAAACGAATAGGCACAGGAAGGAATTTGCAGTATTTATTCAGCAACTCCAGGATACGTGATTCTTCTAGAAATTCTTTTGATTCTTCATTAATATGAAGTACAATTTCGGTTCCGCGGTCGGATTTTTCAATTTCATTAATTGTATATTCCGGCGAGCCGTCACACTCCCAGCGCACTGCTTTTGAACCGGCACCTTTTTTATAGGTTTTTGTTTTAATTTCTACCTTGTCCGAAACCATAAACGAGGAGTAAAAACCAAGTCCGAAATGACCTATCAGCCCGGCTTGCTCAGCTTCGGATTTGTTTTTGAATTTTTTTACAAATTCTTCAGCTCCCGAAAAAGCGATCTGGTTGATGTATTTTTCGATTTCCTCGGCTGTCATTCCAATACCACGATCCTTAATAGTCAGCGTTTTCGCTTCTTTATCAAGAAGAATTTCTATGGTAAGGTCGCCAAGCTCGTCTTTCACCTTATCGAGCGACGAAAGTGTTTTTAATTTGGTGGTGGCATCAACTGCGTTTGAAACGAGTTCGCGCAGGAATATTTCGTGATCCGAATAAAGGAATTTTTTGATGATGGGGAAAATGTTCTCAGTCTGTACGTTGATTTTTCCGGTTTGCATAGTAAATTGATTTTTATAATTTCTTGCCTGTATTTATCAAAGCATGTGCCATGGGGTTGGGACTGTCAATTTGGCACCTTTAATAAAAGATTTTGGTTTTGTGTTCTAGGAGATTAGGATTCGCATTTTTTTGGGATTTCCAATGCTAAAAGAATGAAACATAAAATCCCGACGACCAAAAAATATATGAAGAAAATTTTACTTACTTTAGCCGCACAAGCTTTTTATTTTCTACCTTCGCCTTATTAAGTGAAACACTGAAAATAAAAATTATTAAATTTCAATAGCTTTATAACCAGTACATTAACTAATAACTCAAAATATATGAATCAGATAGAATGGGGAAACCTGCCTTTTGGTTATCAGAAAACAAATTTTAATGTCCGTTCGTATTTCCGCGAAGGCGAATGGGGAAAAATAGAAGTCTCCGATTCTGAATATCTCTCGGTACACATGGCAGCAACAGGTCTGCATTATGGTCAGCAGGCTTTCGAAGGATTAAAAGCATACATGGGCAAGGATGGAAAAGTACGGTTGTTCCGTTGGGAGGAGAATGCAAAGCGTATGCAGGCTTCGGCTAACGGAATTATGATGGCTGTGCCTCCGATGGAACTTTTTAAAGAGGCTATTTTAACTGCAGTTCGTTTAAACAGGGAGTTTATTCCACCGCACGGAACAGGTGCTTCCTTATATATTCGTCCGTTGTTGTTTGGTTCAGGACCAAGGGTAGGAGTGAAGCCAGCAGACGAATATATGCTAGTTGTGTTTGTAACTCCGGTTGGACCTTATTTTAAAGAAGGATTTAACCCTGTTAGTATTATGGTTTCGCGCGAATACGACCGTGCAGCCCCAAAAGGAACCGGCCGTTATAAAGTTGGTGGCAACTACGCAGCCAGTCTTTCCGTTGGCGAAATGGCGCACAAGGATGGTTTTGCATCTGTTTTGTTCCTCGATGCACGCGAAAAAAAGTACATTGACGAAGCAGGTCCTGCCAATTTCTTTGCAATTAAAGGTGATACTTATATTACGCCACTTTCGGAATCCATTCTTCCATCCATCACAAATATGAGCCTCATGACACTGGCTGAAGATATGGGATTAAAGGTAGAAAGAAGAAAAGTTGCCCTTGAAGAATTATCAGAGTTCGACGAAGTAGGCGCTTGTGGAACAGCTGCTGTTATTTCACCGATCCGACGCATTGCCGATCCTGAAATGGGAGCCGAATGGAATTTTTGCCTTGATGGAAAAGCCGGTGAAAAATCATCACAATTGTATCATCGCCTTATTGATATCCAATACGGGGACGCTGAAGATAAATTTGGCTGGACAACGGTTGTAGATTTTAAATAATCAGATTTTTATAATTGAAAAACGCCTTGATTTATTCATGGCGTTTTTTTTGTGTTCATGAGAATTACTTATATGAGCAAGTGCTTATGTTTTAGATTTAATCTCCTGGAATAATATGAACAAGTACCAAATTCTTATAAAGTTTTAGTTTCGCCAAGTAATTCAAAAGCTGCATCCAGATACGTAAAAACATCTTTAGGCGCATGGTTAATGTATTCTTTGCTCCTGATTGTGCCTAACCTTACAACTACTGCATTTAGGTCGGGAATGATAAAGATATACTGTCCCAGAATTCCCCGGGCATAAGCAACCTTATGTCCTTTATGATTTACAATCCAGAAATGATATCCATAATAGTAACAGGCTTTATTGTCTTCGCCGACCAGAAATGAAGCAGGTGCAGTAGCTTGTAAAATGTAGGACTGAGAAACAATCTGTTTGTTATTGAATTGCCCGCTGTCGAGTACCATCTGACCAATACGGGCAAAATCGGTTGCCGTACTATTAAAACAACAATATGCTTTTTCGATCCCATCTTTCCTGTCGAGGCTCCACAAAGCCGGGTGTTCAGCTCCTAATGGCTTCCAGAGTTTCTCCGATGCATATTCCGAAACCGATTTGCCTGATACTCGGCCAATTATCAATGCAAGTAACTGAGTATCGCAGCTTTGGTATTCGAATTTTTTACCCGGTTCAGAAACTACTTTCAAATCAAGCATTTGGCTCGACAGATCGCTGCCATAATACGCTTCGGTGGTAGGTGAAAAAAGACTTGAATATCCTTCATCCCAATCCAGGCCAGAGCTCATGGTTAGCAAATCTTTGATCCGAAGAGTAAATCCATTTGAATTTTTAATACCAGGCAGGAAATCAGTTACAGGTTGTTCCAGGTTTTTGATTTTTCCTTCATCAAGCAGGCAGCCGATAAGAAGTGAAACTATACTTTTGGCTGCAGAAAACGAATTACTGCGTGTGGTGTCGGATGCGCCGTCCCAATATTCTTCATGAATAAGTTTATTATCGCGTATTACAACGAAAGCAGTCGTGCCGAAAGTATCAAATACATGTAAGTATTCAGCGCTGATTTTATGAATGTTATACATCGAATCTTTCTGCCAGGGAATTGGCTGATCGTTTTTAACCTCTCGGTTTTCGAAAATTTTATAATCATCAATATTCACATAACCATAGCGAATTGCCCGGCTGTAATGCCTTGGCATAAACACTGCTGCCAGCAGCAATAGTGTTAGAACGGAAATCAGAATAGTGCTGATTTTTTTACGCATACCCTTTACAAAAGATTGTTGCTGAGCAGAATAGTTTGCATTTCCTCTTGCATCGATAGCGCTTCGAGCCTGGCCTTTTCGGCAAAATCTTCACCTGCCGAAGCAAAAAGAATACTTCTCGAGGCGTTTACAAGCAATCCGCAGTGATCGTTCAACCCATATTTTGCAACTGCGTTAAGGTCACCACCTTGCGCTCCCACACCCGGGACCAGTAGAAAATGATCAGGGACGATTTTACGTATGCCTCCCAGCATTTCGGCTTTGGTGGCACCAACAACATACATCATATTATCAGCAGTACCCCATTTGGACGTACGTTCGAGAACGCGTTGAAACAATAGTGTTTCTTCTGCATCTGCGAATAACTGAAAATCATCAGAGCCTTTGTTCGACGTGAGTGCCAGCACAATTGCCCATTTGCCGGGGAAAGCAAGAAATGGTTTTACTGAATCTTCACCCATATAAGGTGCTACCGTGATTGCATCGAAGTTAAAACCTGAGGCAGTTTTATCGAAAACCGAAATGGCATACTGAGTTGAAGTATTTCCAATATCGCCTCGTTTGGCATCAGCGATGGTAAAAACTTTGTTGCTGAATTTTTCGAGGTAGTTCATGGTTTTTTCCAGGCTGATCATACCTTTTATACCCCGGCTTTCGTAGAATGCAAGATTAGGTTTGTAGGCAACAGCATATTGAATGGTTGCATCAATAATCTGTTTATTGAACTCGAAAACTGGATCTTCCAAGTCAAGAAGGTGTTTTGGGATTTTATTCACATCGCTGTCGAGGCCAACACAGAGGAATGATTTTTTTTGCCGGATAAGGTGAAAAAGGTCGGTACGGTTCATGAAAAGTTTTATTTGATATGAGTTATGATGCCTATCTTTGTGTCAATTTTTCTAACATTTTTAAAATGATATTAGAATTCAACACAAGTTTTCCATGTAATTACGTGATTAAACCAAGACTAACTGAAGGCAGAATTTCATAATTTAATCCGTAACTTCTTTCAGCCTTTCAGCGTTTTCGGCTAATTGCAGCGCCTCAATAAAATCCTGTATTTCGCCATCCATAAAAACAGGCAGGTTATACATGGTCAGATTGATGCGATGATCGGTTACACGGCTTTGCGGGTAGTTATAGGTTCGGATTTTTGCCGAGCGGTCGCCGGTGGAAACCATTGTCTTTCGCTTTTTCGATATTTCATCGAGGTATTTCTGGTATTCCATTTCAAAAATACGGGTACGCAGCACGGTCATCGCCTTTTCGAAATTCTTCATCTGCGATTTTTCATCCTGAATGGCAACAACTATTCCTGTGGGTGCATGTGTTAACCGAACGGCTGAATAGGTTGTATTTACACTCTGCCCACCAGGACCTGATGAACAATAGGTGTCCTTGCGGATATCGCTGGGTTTGATATCAACATCAAATTCGTCAGCTTCGGGCAGTATAGCAACTGAAGCTGCTGATGTATGGATTCGGCCCTGTGTTTCGGTGTGAGGGACACGCTGCACGCGGTGAACGCCCGATTCGTATTTAAGAAGTCCGTAAACACCATCGCCTTTAACTTCAAAAATAACTTCTTTAAAACCTCCCATGGTGCCTTCGGTCATGCTAACGGGCTCAATTTTCCAGTTTCTGCGCTCGCAATAACGGGTGTACATCCGATAAAGGTCGCCTGCAAAAATACTGGCTTCGTCGCCACCTGATCCTGCACGGATTTCGACAACTGCATTTTTAATATCCTGAGGATCAGAAGGAATGAGCATCAGCCTGATTTCTTCTTCCAGTTTTGTGCGCTGATCGTTTAAAGTGTCAATTTCGTCGCGGGCAAAATCACGCATATCCTCATCTTTCTCTTCTTCCAGGATGGAACGGCCAGCCTCAATGCCTTCAATTATATTTTTGTATTTTTTGTATCCTTCAATGATAGGCTGAAGTTCCTTGTAATCTTTGCTGAGTTTAATATATACTTTCATATCCTGAGTTACATCAGGATCATTGATCTGTGTTTCAATAGTAAGGTATCGCTCGTGTATGGCTTCCAGCTTTTCTAACATAAAATTATCCGATTTTTGCGGGTGCAAAGGTACAAGAATTTGAGCTTGGTTTGCCGAGGTATTTACAGGAGAAATAAATTTTGGATGGAATCACTAATTAATTATCCTGCAAGGCTTAATGGCTTTATAATTCGGATAAAAACAGGAAAAGCCTACCTGAAGCACTGATTTCAATATTAAGTATCTGTAGCATAGACAGAAATTCTTTGAATCTGCTAATGTACAGCAAGATATGGATTCTAAAAATAAGTTTCGTATCATTAACGAATTACCTAATACTCTTAAATCCGTTTTCAATTTCGATTGAAATCCTCCCGAATACTTCGTCGAAAGTGCCGAGACCATCAATCTTTGAAACTCCATGTAATTGCTTGTATTTATCTATTACCGGAACTGTTTTTGTTTCGTGTTCCTGCAGGCGCTTCACGATTTTCGCGGTACTGTTGTCGTAAGGCATGCAACCATCTGTTTTGCTGCGGGCATCGAGGCGGCTTATTAGTTCAAGTGTAGGGACTTCAATTTCAATGATTTGAGATATAGATGATCCGTGTTTTTTCAATAGGCCATCAAGGATATAGGATTGAACAAGTGTACGGGGGAAGCCTTTAAATATAAACCCTTTGATATCTTTGCTATCGGCCAGTTTCTTCTCAATCAGCTGAACTACAATTTCATCGGGAACCAATTGTCCGTTTTCATATAGTTCGTTTATTTTCTTACCTGTTTCCGAGTTTAGTTTTATTTCCTGATCAAGCATTGGTCCGGTAGCCACATATTCGAGGCCAAAATGCCTGGCAAGTGCTTTACCCTGCGAGCCGCGGCCCGATCCGGGATATCCGAAAAGTACAATATTGAAAAGGCTTTTACTCAGTTCGTTCCTGATTATTTCGGTGATTTGCTTATGGACTTTTTCGATACTTACAGTTCCATCCACTTCCTTGTAAATTCCTTTATCCTTGTAAAATTGAAGTACAGGAAGCGTTTTTTCGTTGTATTCCTTCAATCGGTTGCGAATTACCTGCTCATTATCATCACTCCGGCCGGAGGTGAGCCCGCGATTCATAAGTCGTTTTACGGATTCTTCTTCAGGTACATTCAGACTGATAAGACAATTTAAGGAAGTGTGAAGTTTAATCATCAGTCCTTCAAGAATATACGCCTGAATATATGTCCGAGGAAAGCCATCAAACAGAAAGCCGTTTGAGCCAGGATTGTCAGTAATTGTTTTTTCGATGATCTGCACAATAATTTCATCAGGAACCAGGCCTCCGGAGGCAATAATGTTTTGCGCTTCGAGGCCAAGTTTTGTTTTACCTGCCATTTCGTGCCTGAGCAAATCGCCGGTAGAGATGTAAAACAGGTTGTATTTCTTTGTGAGGAATTCTGATTGGGTTCCTTTACCGGCTCCCGGAGGACCAAAAAGTGCGATATTAAGCATAACGGAGTTTTAAAACTGGTTAAAATTAGACAATTTTATCTGATTCCGGTTTTAATCCCGTTGAAATATCTGGAAAATTATCTGAATTTAGACAGCTAGCAGGCGAAAGTAATTTCCTGATCACTAAGAATAATTGGTTTCTGGGGTTATTCAATCCGGATACTGGTAATCTCCCTTGGTTTGAGATTTATGGTGATTTTGGAATTATCAACTTCCAACAGTTTGGCTTTTGCTTCCTGTGTGCTGCAATGCCATGCTGCGAAAATCTTTTTTGAAGGAAATGTGAGTTCTGTACTCACTGCGGTATCATTCAGATTTAAAAGCCTTACAATAGTTCCTTTTTTATCTTCAGATGCTTTGACATACAATATTTTGACTCCTTCGGAATTGAGTTTTAAGAACTGTCCGGATGTTTCTTCCTTGCAGTTTACTGCCTGGTAAACAATGGGTGAATTGATCGTTTTTTGAGCTTCCAGCGCAATAGTTGCAGGATTATATTCATCCTGAGTGTTGAATGCATATTTTAATTGTATCAATCCCGGCTGGCTTCCACGGAAATTGGTTTCCCAGTAATTATTGGCAGCCCATGCGAGCAAAAGGGGATTTTTATAGCGTTTGATTGATGCCTGATTCCTCCCGAAATTAAAACCACCGAACATAACCAGCGGTGCATCAGGACAATAAAGAGTTGCACCTTTTTCATTATTATGAATACTGGCAAACGATGAAGCAGTTACCCAATCGCGACAGGTTCCTGGTATTTGCTCACCATCCAGTTCAACAGGCACATCACCGGTGTCGAAATAACCACGCCACCCTTCATCCAGATTCATCGGGAAAGTAAAATAAATAGCTTCGGGCGATACATTTTCAGTTTTAACGAAATCTGCAGCAAGGTCAATTACCGGCGAATCGGCATGAAGTGTTATTCTTTGCGCAAGACTTTTAACTCCTTCTGCCATTGATTTTATAACCAAAGTTGCAGTAAAGGCGGTAGTATCGATACGGCATTCAATTAATCTGCTTGTTGTACTGTACGAGGCTTTCCAGTCAGGTTTCCAGGCGGTTAAACCGATTCGTTCGTTTTCGATGCTGCGCTCATGAAAGGCAAAACGTGTTGAGTCAACGGAAGGATCGGGCTTTTCGTGCACAAATTGAAAGAAGCCAAATTTGCTGCTTTTATCTGTTACTTCCCAATTGCGTTTTTTATCAAAAAGACTTGTTACCTGACCGGTTTTGGGATCGAAAGTCAATTTATAAAAATCAGTTTCTATAAAATTTTTACCTGTAATGATCCGGGTTTCAGGAATAGCTATTTTCATTCCGGTAAAAGGAATTTTCTTCCAGCTGTAAGGTTCGAGCGTGTATGGACCATAGAATTTCCCTGTTGAGGGTGAGCGGTCAAAACGATCACCGGCCATCAGCCAGCTTTCAATCCATTTGTTTTTAAGCCGCCATTCGTCAGGAACCTGAGGGTAATATGTTACAGTCGAACCACTTGTGTTAACAAGCATTATACCTTCAATGGTTTCGTACGAATGCGGATTGCCGGCCAATTGCTGTAAAAGTTTTGTAATCGCATATTTAGAATAGGCCATGCCTTCGTATGCCGGATAGGCTTTCATGTTCCATTGCGCAGTAGGAAAGGGGTTTGTTAATTCGAGAGGGTTATAGGCACCCCAGGTGTGTTCAGTATAAAATTTGATGTCCTTCCACGTTTTTTCCATGGCAACATCCAATTGTTTATTCGTTTTGCCAAAAGCGCTTAATAAATCAATGGTGGCCATGTTGGTAGCTGTATTTAGCGAAATACGGGTTTCGGTTGCTGAGCTTCCTGCTCCGAAATTCCAGTAATCGGTCCAGTCGCCTTTAACAACAGGAATTGAATCAACCGGAATCTGCTTGATCCTTTCCAGAATATCCTGCGGGGTTACAAATCTTAACCTGGGCGACCGGCCTTCTTCATTCCACTTTCGCACGATTTCGGGCAGGTCGAAATTTGGTGGAGCATTGTCGTAAGCACTTGGTGCACAGGTAGCTGTTAAGTAAGCAAAATCATAAGGATAGTTTAAATTTTCCAGGTTTTTAAGATACCTGTTTAAACCGGATTGAATTGTATCGAGGTTTTTAAGGTGGTTGTCGGTCCACTGGTCGAACATGGAATAATGCTCTCCGTTCATAACAAATATCTCTCTTCCGCCTGGCCCTTGCCACCGGTAAACGGCAGGTCGTGGTTTCGGCGTTCCTGACAGATGCAGATTAATACCCATAGTAAGCAATTCGACGCCACCATCCAGAAGTAAATCAACAATAGGCCAGGGAAGCCCCGTTGCATCATGAAGATTGGCGGTATTTATCTTTACGCCAAAGCGTTGGGAAAGTTCGGCTGCTCCGTATAATTGCCTGGCCAGACCTTCGGAACTGGCAAGTGGCGTTGTATTATATTCCAATGCTGAAATCACAATTCTGCCTTGTTTCAGGTAATTAGCAAAGCGATCAATGTCATTTCCGCTGGCAGTTTCGAGCCAAAGCATTACCGGTTCAGTTACTTCGCATGTCCATTTTAGTCGCGATGATTCAGGAAAACCGGCCGTAATATCCAATAATGTAAGTGCCTGAGAAATATAATCTTTGTGCAACTCCAACGCAACCGGCTGTAAATGAGTGAATCCCACATCCAGGTGACTGTGATGCATGATGAGAACTTCTTTCACTTTACCCGGATTTTGAGCCGACAGCGATGCAGTTGAAAAAACTGCAAGCATGATAAGAATGTATGTTTTGAATTCGGTAATGTTCATGCTATAAGTTGGCTTAAAACAATTGTTGATTCTGCTCAAAAACGTATGCTAAGGAACCATTCTGTCAGAAAAGAAAACGAACTGAAAACCTATTGCTGATTTCCAATATGGGTAATCATGTGCTCCGGGACCCGAAATATAAGTTGCGTTGATTTTGAGATCGTCGCATTTCTGTTTAAAGTCGTTGTTAATTCCAAAAAACGGATCCGAAGAGCCGCAACTGAAAACGATTTCTTTTCCTGAGAGTGCAATGCTATTGATATTCCCTTTCACCGAGAATTTATGCAGCTGATCCAAACCGGATTCCTTATTTTTGATTCCCAGGTACTTATTAATTGCGTAAGTATCCCACCAATCGGTTAAATCCAGAACCCCGCTGAGGCTGCCTGCGCTGCGGAAAAGTTCAGGTTTCTGCGAAAATAGATATAGTGCACCATGACCACCCATGCTTAAACCGGTGATAAAAATATTTTTCGGTTCGACACGGTAATTCTTGCTAATGAAAGGCATCAGGTCGTTAAAGAAAAAATCGCTGTACTGACTTTCCTTTATTGCCGGACTGTTAAAATACCATGAATCGTACAAACCATCAGGACAAACAATAATAAATCCATATCGGTCGGCATATTTCTGGCAGTCGGTAATATCGTTCCATTGATGATAGTTTCCGCTCCAGCCGTGCAAAAGATAAATCACCGGGTAGTTTTTTACTGTTAATCCATCATATTCTGCAGGCGTAAAAACCCAGATAGTATCATTTTTTGCAATATAGTCGGATGTTAACACATGCTGTTTCTGGGCTTTAACACCGAAAAACAAAAAGATTAAGAATGCAGTAAGGAAAAGCTGTTTATTCATTTACATTTATGTTTATGCCTGGTTACTTTTCAAAAATGTTTTTAACAGGAACTCTAAGGAAAACAGGTCTGTATTTGCTGGCATCCTGAAATACATCTTCCACAACAAAACTGTTAATGCATTGTGATATAAGTAGTTCGCCGTTTTCGATAAATTGAGGATGAGCCAGGCTATTGTAAGCAAACAGGTTTTTTGTTGATCGAACCTCGGCAGGAAGTTGGGTGTGTGCCAGTACTTTACGGTTTTTCCAACCGGAGTATGGCGAATCGGAATAATAAGAACATATTTCGCCTGTCATAAACCCGCCTTCCTGAACAAGGAGTACATATTTGTTTTTGATTTTAAACACGCTGAACTGCTCTGATCCCTGTATGGCAAGCATAGGTTTCGATTGTTTAGAATCTTTAACCCATTCGGTTCCGGTATAAAATTCCCATGGTGCGAGGATGTTATTTTTCGGCGAGCGGGCAACATACAGATTTTTGGTTTTGTCCTCGGCGCCGTAGATATAGGTGTATTTTTTATCACCATCGCAAACAGCGTGTCCCCAGTGGATCTCATTTTCGCCTGGGTAATTAAAATGGTCGATACGCTCAAGTTTAAGATCAGGAAGTGAGAATGTTGCCAGGTTTGCGCTAACCCATTTAAAACCCCAGTTGCCGGTATCTGCCTGATAAAATGCCGACATAAATATTTTCAACTTTCCATTTTCTATAAATCCGTCTCCAGGCCAATACCACAGCGAATCTTCCGAAAAAAGCTTCCCTTTTGGTGCTCCCGGCGGTATAACTGTTGAGGACTCCCAGCCGTTGATTACATTGTAAATCGAGCGTAAAGTATCAGCTTCCTGAACAGCTATTGCGTTCCGGATAAACCAGGGCGTCCGTTTTTCGCGCGACCTGTCGGGATTTACTGTGCCCAGAAACGAATCACCAAAAATCCATACCGACCTGCCATCAGGCAGCAAAACCGAATAAATTCCGTCAGCTCCCGTTACGCCACAGCAATCGCGGGCAAATAATTTTGTGAATTCTTTGTCAACTTTAGCTTTACCAGTGGCAGAAACTGGTTCATCTGCCTTTTGTGCAAACACACTTCCGTTAAACATGCAAATTGTTAGTAATATGGTGTTTATGGCCAAGAAACAGTTTGTCTTTTTCATAAGTTTATACTTTTATTTGTACACTTATTCTATGCATTAACTCTTACGTATGCTTTTATTGTAGCACATTCTTTGCCTTCGGATTCGCCATGTGGCCTTATTGTGTATTCTCCGACTGCAGCCGGGACTATAAAAGTTTCGGCATAATGCACTACGAAAGGATCAAAAGATCCGCATGGACTTTCAATAATTATTTCGCGTCCTTCTATGAGTGTGAGCACGTTTACACCTTCATTGGTTTGATGTGTTACTTTTTTTGTAAACCAATGCCGCCGGGTCTCGATAAATTCACGTTTATGAAGTCCTGTCCTTTCTTCGCGCCAGCCATCGCTGCTTGCCACTGTCTCAATCTGGTTTACGAGGTTTTCGTCCACCCACGATTTTGTCCGGTTCCATTGAATATTGGCTACCCCACGGTCGATATTAATTGGCCGTGGTTTTCCGTCCATTCCGAGCCGTCCCCAGTCCCAGAGTTTGAATGTGAAAATGTATGGTGTTGCACTGATTTCGAGAACAACACTGTTTCTCCCGGAGCAATGGATGGTTCCTCCCGGTATTAAAAAATGATCGTGTTTTTTAGCCGGCCATTTGTTTACATAAGCTTCATCGTTGAAAACAGTACCATTTTCCTCTGAATTTTTCAAATCAGTAATCATTGCCGAAGAGTCAATCCCCTCTTTAAGTCCAAGGTAAACACTGGCATCATCACCGGCATCAAGCATATAATAGCTTTCGTCCTGGGTGTAGTTGATTCCGAAATTTTCCTGAATGTACTCAGTAACCGGATGCACCTGCAGACTTAAATTGCCGCCATCCATAGTATCAAGATAATCGAAACGGATCGGAAATTCAGTACCGAAACGGCCATGCACTGCATCGCCCAGCAACTCTACAGGTTTGAAGAAAACCAGGTTTATCGATGGCGTTTCGAACCTTGTGTCGCCGAATTTCAGTAACAGGCTGTTTTCCTCGGGAACGCAGTTGAAGCACCATGCATAATTACTCAAACTTTTATCCAGACCTAACTGCTCCTTCATCCACTGCCCACCCCAGGGACCGGCATCGAAATAAGGAACCACGCTGAAAGGTTGTTTTGCAACCTGGTTCAATGATTCCCTGAATGCTTCAGCTGTAATCATCACCGGTTGATTTTGCAGGTTGGTAACCAGCACATAATCCCAGCGTTTGGCAGTTTCTTTCTTTACTTTATCGCATACGCGCCAATCAACGAAATATCCTCTCTTATACTGGCTTTCGAAATTATCGTTAAAATTATTGATTCCCAGGTTGTTTACTTCATTGCGGCGCATCCGTTTCTGGATTTCCCAGCGTGCCATATCTACATATATGAACAGGTCAGGATTCGGGATTATTTTTGAAGCTCCGTAACCATAAATCAGAATTACACCTTTTTCCTGAGCGAAAATTCGGGATCGTAACGAATTAACTTTATCAGGATCATAAAAATCATCCATAGAAAGGCGGGTGATAAAGCCGAAAATCCTGTCATTGGTAACATCGGGGAACGTAATATCCCTGATTTTCTGTTCCGGAAACATTGCTTCCGTGGCATCAATAACCGTATCGACTGACAAATCTTTAATCAGTGACTTGAAAATTTCGGTTTCGTTTACTCCCTGGTAATATTCGATTACGATAACTTTTTTTGCTTTTGGAACAGATGAAATTTCTGATTTCAGCTGCGATACAATTTTATCCCAGCCGGCAAAACAAGCAGCATCATTGCCTTTTATTTTTACTTCAGGACTTAGATTGAAATTTGAGTTCAAAACGATTGATATTTAATTTATAAAAGTTGTTCTGAATCTGAATTGCTTCAAATTCGCTTATTTTTTGAAGTGTAATCTGTCACGGATTATTTTACAATGGGAGGTAAACTTCCGATTCCCCAGTTTTTATTCGGTTCATTCCCTAACCCAATTTCGAGTTTTCCTCCCTTTGCAAAATCTTCGTGTGTAAACCAGAAATCATTCAATTCTTTCCCATTCAGACGGGCTTTTTGAATGTATGTATTTTCCTTTGAATTATTGTGTGTAATGATAGTAAACGTGCTACCCTTGTAATATTTCGGATCGAGCTTTATTGTAATGCTGTCAAAAACCGGGCTTGTAATTTCGTACACAGGCGTTGCCGATGCATTGCCTTGTAAACTGAATAATCCAATTGACATTAAAGCGCTCAACGCACCCATTTGCCCCTGATCTTCATCATGACCGCCGTAACCAAGGTCAGGAGTAATGCCACCGTAAGCCTGCTCTTTTACTTTTCGTACCCAATACTGTGTTAACCAGGGTTTACCGGCATAATTGAATACGTGTGCATTTGATAATCCGGGCTGGTTGGCATAGCTTACATATCCGTCGTTGTATGCAAACACAAAGTTTTGAGGCGCAGCCATTTCAAATGCATAATTCAGTTTGTTGCATAAATTTTCGTTGCCGCCCATTAAAGCAGCTAAACCGGGAATGTCGTGCGATACTCCCCAGGTGGCCTGCCATGCGTTGGCTTCGATCCAGCCGGCGCCGCTTAAAGGATCGTTGTGTGTAAAATTGCCGGCACTGTCTTTTGGGAACAAGAGGTTTTGTTCAGGATTAAAACAGGTTTTCCATCCCTGCGACCTTTTCGAAAAATAAGTGTAATCTTTCTTTTTGCCAAGTTTGTAAGCCATCTGAGCCACGGCCCAATCCTGGAAAGCAGCTTCGATAGTAATACCTGCATTATCCTTCCAAAAACCGTTTTTTATGTAAAAAGTAATGTCTTCCTTGCTGCCAAGCATTCCGCCAGGCATCTGGTTTCTTTTCAGCACATCAAATGCATGATTTACATCAGTTTTCGTGAGTAATCCTTTTTGAAAAGTTCCGGCAATCAGGTTGGCTGTCGGATTGCTTGTCATGATGTAAGAATATCCGCCGCCGCATGGTCCACGTGGTAATAGGCCGCCATTGTCAGCGTATTGTATCATTGACGACGACATTTCGTCCATTACTTCAGGCCAGCCAAGTCCCCACAAAATATTAACATTCCACTGCGACAGCCAGAATGCGTCGGAATTATACATATGGTATCTGAGCTTGCCATTCGCATCTTTTGGGAGCTGTTTCACTTTGAAAACAGCGTCGGTAAATGTTCCTTCCCGGGTGCCTGTAGTTCTGTCAGGATAATCGCCGGACACATCATTTATTTTATGCCGTCCGAGAAGCACATGCCATAAATCAGTATAAAACTTGATTTTGTGATCGTTATCGCCACCGTTTACATCAATTTTACCGAGCCACTCGTTCCATATTTGCCGGGTTTCATTTCTAACGGCATCAAAATCCCAGGTAATGCATTCTGTAATCAGATTATTCCTTGCATTATCAATACTGGTGTACGAAATCGCCACTTTCATTTTTACCTGATCTCCGGCTATAACATTAAATTTAGCTGACACACCGGCACTATCTCCGCTTAGTTCCGATATGTTTTTCTGTAATTCGCGCCCTTTCCATCCGTTCATTGATTGGGTTGCTTTGTCGAATTGAACAACAAAATAAACTTTTACATCTTTAGGACCTCCCCAAAACCGATCAACAGAACTGAAAGAGCCTTCAAATTCTTTATCATTTACTTTTTTTATGACGGCATTGGCCATGGTGCTGTTCCCGATGTATCCGCCAAGGTTTACCAGGATTTGCGTCTGCATTTCCTGAGTATATCTGAAACGATAAAAACTGACCCTTTCGGTAGCTGTTAATTCAACCCAGGTTTTGGGCTGTTTCAGGTAAACACGTTGATAACCAGGCTGTACAATTTCGTCATCATGACTGAATTCCGATTTCCAGGCATTTTCGCCGCCAGTTGGATTTACTGAACTATTGGCAGGCATTATTTCAATCCCCGACATCATCCAGGCATGAATATTTCCGAAACCTAAAATTTCATTTTCATTGTAGTTATATCCTCCGCCGTTCTGATTCTTGTTTCGGGTATGCGGCGCTGCTCCTACCATTCCAAAAGGCCTGCCGCCGGTTATAAAGAAAAAATACCTTCCACGGTTTGTTTCGATATATGGGTCAACCCAGCCCACATAATCAGTATCGGATGTACGTGCGGGATACACTTCAATTTCGGAAAAACCGAGGTCTTTACCATCACCGTCAGTGGTTACAAAACGAACTGAAGTAACAGTTTTAGTTTCAAATTTCACCATTTTAACGGTTCCATCATCAGGAATTTGATTTACCCACACTTCGCTTCCATCGCTAAAAACAAGTTTACCGCCGGCAATGTGTTCCTTGCGCGAAGGTCTGTCGAAAAGGAGAATTTTATCAATAGCCTGTGGTTGCTCCCAATCCAGTTGAATCCAGGGGAAACGAACATATCCCCAATCGGTGGTTACGCCCTCGCAGGCCCATTCGCCTTTATTTTCAACACCAATCAAACCATCCGTTACATTATCGGCTTCAAACTGCTTGTTTAAACTTGACGATGCACTCACTTTTGCAAACGAAGCTATATTATCTGTTCCGGCAAAACTTGCCAGATTTATTATTGCCAGGACTGAAATAATACTGATTTGTTTAATTATTTGTATCACAGTTATCGTTTGTTAAGTGTGGAGCTTCAAATTATAGTGGTTACAAAAGGCTAGTAACCATTATTCTGTTTGAGATTTATATTGTTATCCAGTTCGCGTTGGGGAATAGGGAAGAGGTAATTAATATCTTTAGGATCAGCAACATCGCCTTTGGCGCGCTTAACATACTCGATGAGTTTTCCGGTCCGAACGAGGTCGTACCAGCGCTGGCCTTCATTTACAAACTCATGTCTCCGCTCATTCAAAACCGCCAGCGAAAACTCTTCCTTATTTAATCCGGACAGGTCGGGGAGCACATCCGCGTTTCCGTTTCTTGCCCTGGCGCGGACCTGGTTTATGGCATCATAGGCTTCTGTTGTCGGGCCACCCATAGCTTCGTTCAGCGCTTCGGCATATATGAGCAGAATTTCGGAATAGCGCATAACCATAAAGTTTGCTCCCGATTGGCTTGTGGCTGCAGGTTTGTATGCATCCTGATCCCAGTATTTCCAAATGTGAGGTTCAAAAGTATATGTCCAGTAGGATTCGAAGAAGGTAACTTCCTTGCGGTAATCCCCTTCTTCGAAACTATTCATCAGGTCCTCGGTTGGTAGCATAATTTCGACACCTGCGGCAAACAATCCAGGTATCGAAGGCAAGCCCGAAATAACCATCTGTGAATTTTCGGAATTTGCTTTTTTATAGAATTGTACTTCAAAAACGGATTCTTTACCATTTTTATTGACTTCCTTAAAATTGGCTGCATAATCGGCATGCAAACTGTAATTATTTGATTCAATGACCAATGCAGCTGTTTTATAGGCATTTTCAAAATCCTTTGTGGTAAGGTAAACTTTCGACAGAAGCCCGTTGGCGGCTCCACGTGTAGCTCTGCCTTTATCGTTTGCATTGGAATATTTAACAGGTAATTTAGATGCCGCAAGGCTGAGATCTTCAGTTATCTGTTTATAAACATCATTAACTGATGATTTTGCAAGGTAAATTTCTTCGTCAGTCAAACTGGCTGAAACCGGAACAGTAATAAGCGGCACTTCGCCAAATAAGCGAACCAGGTTAAAATAGTACAATCCACGTAGAAACCTTGCTTCACCAAGGATCCTTTCTTTGGTGGCTGAATCCATTTTAATATCGGGAACTCTCTCAAGAACAACATTAGCACGGCTGATTCCAAGGTATGATCCCTGCCATATCAAACCCAGATAATTATTGGTAGTTTGAAGATTGTAGGTGTTGAACTCGTGCAGGTTCGGGTCATTCAGTGTTGCCCTGGCGTTGCAATCGTCGGACGCAATGTCCTGAATCAGCCACAGATAACTTGAATACTGGTTCACATATCCGAGCACATCATAAACGGCATTCACGGCACTCAGCGCATCGTCGCCGGTTTGGTAAAAGTTATCGTAATAGATAAGGTGAGGCTCCTGGTCGAGCTCTTTCTGGCAGGAAGTAACTAAGACTGTAATGATCAGGAATGCTATAATCGCTATATTTTTCATAATCGTGTTTTTTCTGGTGATTAAAAATTAATGCTTGCGCCAAAAATTAAAGTTCTGACGGAAGGATATGAACCGAAATCGTATCCCATACGGGTATTATCCATGCCAAATGAACCAACTTCGGGATCGAAACCACTATAATTGGTTATGGTAAAGAAATTTTGGGATGTGGCATACAGTTTTACTTTTTCCATTTTCAGTAATTTCATTGCCTTTGAAGGCAGATCATAAGCCAGGGTGATAGTTTTTACACGGATGTATGATCCATCTTCAAGATATCTGTCAGACATTTGCAGGTAACTGGCATTACGGTTAGCACGAGGATAGAGTTCGGATGGGTTATCAGGTGTCCAGCGATCGAGCAGGTTAATGGACGCATTCGACAGTCCGTTTCCGCTTTCAAGTTCAAAACGGTTGCTGTTAAGTAGCTGGTTTCCATGGCTTCCCTGGATGAAAATATCAAGCGAGAAATTTTTATACGAAAAATTATTGCTAAGGCCCCAGGTAAAATCCGGCAATGCCTGACCAATAATTTCGCGGTCTTCGGCATTAATTACACCGTCGTTATTGGTGTCGATATATTTAAAATCGCCGGGCTGGGCGCCATAAGTTGCCGCTTCCTCGGCCTCGGCAGTTTGCCATATTCCATCCGAGCGAAGGCCGTAAAAGCTTCCCATTTCTTCACCTTCCCTGATAACAGCCCAATTACCTATTTTTAATTTGTAGGTATCGTTATTGATATACAGTTCCGTGCCATTCAAATCGGTAATCTCATTTTTATTGATAGAAAGGTTAGCGGTGGTATTCCATTTAAAAGTTTGGATGGTATTAACAGTGTTTAAAGCAAATTCGATACCGCGGTTCCTGAGTTTGCCGATATTTTCGAGATATGAATTGTACCCGGTAATCCACGGCAAATTTGAGTAATACAGCAGGTCGGACGTATTTTTATTGTAAAAATCAACAGTTAAACCGATACGGTCGTTTATAAAACTGATATCAAGCCCGATGTCCGCCTGGCTTGTGGTTTCCCATTTCAGATTGTCGTTACCCGGATTGTTAGGCGCGTACCCTGAAGCTGAAAACGAATTATTGAAATAATAGATGGAAGAGGCAATGGTGCGTATGAAAGCATAATTGACAATCCGATCATTTCCGCTCACACCATAACTGACGCGTAGTTTTAAATTCGAAATCTGATCAACGTCTTTCAGAAAATCTTCTTCTGAAAGTCTCCAGGCAAATGCACCGGAAGGAAAGGCTGCATAACGGTTATTGGCACCAAATTTTGAGGAACCGTCAACACGGCCTGTTATAGTTACCAGGTATTTGTCCTTTAAGTTGTAATTCACTCTTCCTAACCACGATACTACAGCAGATTCGCTGAACGACGAATAAATGGTAGGGAAATTTGTCGCATCCTGAATTCCGTAATATCCCAGAATATCATTCGGGAAACCGGTGGCGATATCGATAAAAGTACGTGAGGAATTATTTTGATAAGTAAATCCGGCCAACGCATTAACCTTATGGATTTTTTTATAAGTTTTATTATAGGTGAAGGTATTTTCGAAAATATAGTTTTCAAAATCAGTACTGGCAAAACGGGCCTGTCCATCGTTAAACGATCCGGAATAAATGTAACGGGGAGTGTACATATCCTGAACGGAATGATAAATGTCGGCCCCGAGACTGGTCCTGAATTTGAGGTCCTTAATAAGCGAATACTCCAGGTAAATATTTCCAAGCAAACGGTTTACTTTATCAATGGCATCAATGTCCTGAGTAACGGCAACCGGATTATCGAGCCATGCATCCGCATTAGGGTCAGTAAGAGTATATTGTCCGTTAGCATCAAAAACAGGCAACGCAGGGTTGAAAATGAGTGAAGTATTAACAACCCCCGGAAAAAATCCACCCGGTGTATCAGTTGGGACAGTATTGGCAATGGTTTGATTGTAACTCAGGTTACTGCCGACGGTAACTTTATCGCTTACTTTCCGGTCGAGGTTAAGCCTGAACGAATACCGTTTAAAATCAGAACCTTCGATTATTCCTTTCTGGTTATAATACCCGGCACTCATTGAATAAGTAGTTTTTTCGTTGCTGCCCGAAAAATTCAGCTGGTAGTTCTGCATAGGAGCCATACGGTAAATTTCCGATTGCCAGTCGGTTCCTTCGCCCAGGCTATCCGGATTCGGGTACAGCGGTACATAGAACTCGGGATCAGCATTATAGCCGGCTTCGTCGTAAAGTTCAGCAAACTGACTGGCATTCATAACCTCAATATCTTTGGCCTTTTTCTGAACACCGAAATAGGTTTCAAAATTCAGATTGTCTTTTCCTGCTTTCCCTCTTTTTGTGGTAATAAGAACTACGCCATTTGCTCCCCTTGCACCATAAATGGAAGTTGCCGAAGCATCTTTCAGAATTTCCATCGATTCAATGTCATTGGGATTGATTGAGCTGAGCCCGTTTTGCGAAGGCGAACCTATCCACGACATATCAACCTGGCTTTCGATAAGAACACCATCAATAACATACAAAGGTTCGTTACCAGCCATAATTGAGTTTCCTCCACGTATTCTTACTGACATTGCACCTCCCGGTTGTGATGACAATTGCGTAACCTGAACACCCGAAACTTTACCCTGCAATCCCTGGTCCAGTGAATTTACAGGAATCCGTTTCAAATCTTCAGCCCTGATTGACGCAACGGAACCGGTAAGGTCGCTCTTTTTTACTGCTCCGTAACCGACAACTACCACTTCTTCAAGGTCAATTTTTTCATCCTCCAGTACTGCATTTATCAGATCCGAATCTTTAACAGCAATTTCGATTGTTTTCATTCCCATAAAGGAGAAAACAAGCGCTTTGGCATTGTTATTTATTTTCAGGCTGTAGTGCCCTTTACTGTCAGTTGTAGTGCCATTTACAGTTCCTTTTTCCATAATGGTAACTCCAGGTATGGTCCGGCCATCAGCTGCGCCTGTAACAGTTCCCGATACGATCCTGTTTTGAGCCATTGCCAATGATGCCGTGAGTAAAAGGAAGAAAAAAATGATAGTTGTCTTCATTATCTGGGTTGTTTGAGGTCGTTTGGATTATTCATTTTTCAGACGTATTCACTGTTTTTTATGTTATACATCACGTTCACTTTCAATGGTATATACAAAGCTGTCGGCTCTGTAGTAACCTATATTATATTCAATAGGCCTGCTACCCGGGTCAAATACAAAACGCTTCCGTTTCAGGATGGCATCGCCGGTATTTATGTTAAGTTTCGTTGCCAGGAATTTATCAGCAGCCCTTGCCGATATTTCTTCTTTGGATGTTTTAGCTATTACCGAATATTCTTTTTCAAGAATTTCATACAAGGGTTTCGAAAAGTCTTCGTTACCGGTAAGCCCTACCATAGGATGAAAATAAGAGATAAAATACACGAACGGATATTCTTCGCGCCCCCGTAAACGCGACATTTTCAATATTTTCTTCCCTTCAGGAATCCTGAAAAAAGAGGCAATTTCTTCGCTGGCTTCTACCCATTCTGTCGTGATTTCGTAATTTTTAATTTTAATGCCTTTCGATTGCATTTCCTGGGTAAAACTCAGCCAGTTATTGATGCGTGTGTCAACGCTTTGGTCCGCGGCTTTGGTTCCTACTCCTTTTTTGCGAACCAGCAGACCTTCGTAAACCAGTTTATTGGTTGCCTGCCTCACTGTATTTCGCGATATGCCTAATTGCTTTGCAAAATTTATTTCGTTGGGAAGCAGTTTCCCGTTTTTATAATCATCGGAAGCTATGAGTTCTCTTAACAGGTTTTCGACCTGTGCATGAAGAGGAACAGCGCTTTTATGGTCAATAGAAAAACTCATTGTATGGTATTAGGAATTTATTCTGAATCAATTCAGAAGGAAGTAATGGTCATTAAATCAACATTTTATGTTAATTTTTAATTAACCTGTATGAAACGTCATTTATTTGATACGTGTAAACTCCGCTCTTTAAATTGCTGACATCAATATCAACATGGTAGTTTCCGGCAACAAGAAGCTTATTTACATAAGTCCGGATTAATTTGCCATCGCTGCTATACAGTTTCAGGCTGATAAACTCGTTACGGGTAACAATAAATTCGACTTTAGTAAGTGTGTTAGCCGGATTAGGGTAGTTTTGAAGCACAATTACATTATTCCGCGAGTCACTTTTTTTTTCCTGAAACTCCTCAACCGAAACATAAGTTGGATCAATCATGGTGAAGGGAACCCTGATAAACAACGGACGGTATGTTTCCACATTATTGAAAATACCCCAGAAATCACCGTTCGTATTGTAGGAGATCAGAAGTTGATCATCTTCATTGAATTGAGGATGCGGGAAGGCATTGTAGGTAAAAGTGCCAGGATAGAGGAGAGGGGTTTGATACAGAAGCTTCCTGTTTGAATATGGGCCATAAAGAAATGCTGATGTGAGCGAATGGATTTTTCGCGAAAACCAAATTTCCTGAGTAACCAGCACATACTTTTCGTTAAGTTTGAATACTCCATATTGCTGCGAAACAGCTTCGGTGGCTATTCTCTTGGATTCTACCGGATTGCTCACCCAGCTTACGCCATTGTAAAATTCCCAGGGCGCAGTGATATTTCCCACGGGCACCCGGGCAACGTGAGCATAGGAAATATGATAAACAGTATCTGTTTCTTTACGGCCATATATATAGGTATAGCCATTTTCGACAAGAACGCTATTTCCATAGCATACTCCATTATTGTCGTAATAGGGTAAGCGGGTTAAATCAACCAACACAATCTCGGGGTATACAAAGCGGGCAATGTAGAGTGCATTGTATTTAAAATTAAATCCTGCCGGGCCAGGACCGAGTTTAAATTCGGAGAAAAATATTTTAAGCGTATCGTTTTCGATAAGACCATGTTCGGGCCAGTACCAGCTCGAATCGGGTGTTAATGAAGTTACAAAATCTGTAGGGTTATCGAAAGTGCCTCCGAATAACGAAACAAGTGAATCGCCCTCCTGTAATACTGCGCAATTCCGGATCATTTTTGCACCGGTATTAATTGAGCTGTCAGCAGGATTGACAGTACCAATAAAACTGTCGCCGAAAAGCCACAACGTTTTATTTTCGGGCAATGCTATTGAAAAAGTTGCATCGCCGGCAATCCAGCCACCACTTGCATTCCGGAGCAGTGAGTTAAATACTGAATCCGGTTGTGCCTGCGAATATGAATGGTTGAACGCTGACAGAAGCAGAACGAAAACGCTGAAAAATACTTTCTTCATCAGATTTATTTTTACATATAGCAACAGGTATCTCACCCGTTTTACCAGGTAAGATAACCGTTGCATATTAATTAAAAGGGTTTATTTAAGTACTATTTTCGAGTCGGAAGTTTTAGTTCCGTTTTGAAGCTCAACAATATAAACGCCTTTAGGAAGGTCAGTTAAATTGAATTCACTTGAGCTTTTTAGTATTTCATCGGTAAGCACAACCTGTCCTTTTGAGTTAAAAATCCGGATCGAAATAACTTCCGATTTGTATCCGTTAAGTTTCACATTCAAAATGCCTTCGGTTGGATTTGGATAAACAGCAATATTAGCTTTACTCAACAATTCATCAATTCCAACGCCGCTGGTTATTGTGATCTGAATTGGGTCGGACAGTCCACCGCCATAGTTATACTGATCGGCAGGGTTTCTGTCCCAGTAATCTTTGTCGCCGATAGCATACCTTAGGAAGAAATTACCTACCTGATGATTAGTCCTGATGCGTGGTGTGAAATACAAGCTGTCAAATTCAGTCAATTCTGCGGTACGATCGGTCACAGCTCCCCACCAATGATATCCTGGCAGGGCAGGAATTGAATCCTGTAATGTTTTGGTATGCGCTAAATCATAAACAAGGAATCCCGTATTATTTAAATCAGGATTTTTGGATATGATGGTATAAGGAATGCTGTTATCAACAGTCCACCCGTTAGGAATCATAACTCCAAACAAACCAATATTCTGTAAAGTATTGGCCCACTCACCATCACCCAGACCTGGATCTTCGTCGCGCTCGGCAACAATTGGAACATCGAAATAACTGTTCGTAAATCCGGTACTGGGTTGATTGATCGATCGGAATTGATAACATCCGATAAACAGGATCGAGATACCTAACATGATTCCTGTTAAAGCCAGGAAAGTCGTTTTTTTGCTTCCTGCAAATAATTGGAAAGTAAATGGTTTTTTCATGGTTTAGGGGGATTAATTTGGTTACTTTGTACAAATGTTCATACATACTATTATCTAATGCAAATATAGTGTTTTATTTTGATAATTAGTTAAAAAATATTTCGGTTCGATGAAAATAATTAGTTTTGCGTGTTAATATGCATTTTGTTCAAAATCAGATAATTAATGCTGAAAAGTAAACAGATATGCATTGTTTGATGATAATTATCTGTAATTTTTATTGATTTACAGAAAGACAAAATTCTAATTAACAAAAAGAAGATAGGGCATAAAAATTGGCCATTGGAGGGTTAAATGAAAAAAAAATCTTCCATCGCTTTTAAAACAATGAAAGATTTACGTTGTCGGTTCCGCATTTTCTTGCGGATATTAAGTTAAACTGAGTGCCCGTATAAATAGCGTTTTATTTTTTGTGTAGCTGTTTTTTCAAACGGTTCATGTTGTACAATTACTTCCTGAATTTGTGAGTATTTATTCACACGATGATTAACATAAGTCTTAAGTTCTGCACAAAGGATTTCAATTTCCTGGTCAAATGTTACAGATTTTTCAACTTTTGGATGCTGATGAATCCATTCGGTGATTTCTTCGCGGTTAAACTGAACCATGGCTACTAATTTGCCATTTTGATCAAGTACCAGCGAATCAAGCACATGCCTGAAATTGTTGATTACCGATTCAATTTCTTCCGGGTAAATATTTTCGCCACCCGAACGCACTATCATGTTTTTAAGCCGTCCTTTGATATACAAAAAACCGTCCTTATCCATTAACCCCAGATCGCCTGTGCGCAGCCAGCCATCAGAAGTAATTATTTCATCGGTAAGTTTTGGTTCCTTGTAATATCCCATCATTATATTGGGCCCTTTTGCCCAAATTTCGCCTTCGCCTGTAATTTTATCCGGATTATGGATGATAAGTTCAATTCCTTCTATTTTAGGTCCTGTAGATTGCAGCCTCGAATTCCGCGGATTTGATCCGGCAAGCAGGGGAGAGGTTTCGGTTAATCCATACCCGATAGCGTAAGGAAATTTAGCTTCGATCAGAAATTTCTCGACAGTTTTATTTAGCCTGGCACCACCAATACCGAAGAACTGAAGTTCGCCGCCAAAAGTTTCCAAAAGCTTTTTTCCGGCTACTTTATTCAGTTTCCGACGCAAAAACGGAATGTGTACAGCAATCCTCAGCAAAGGGTTATCAGTAAATTTAGGTTTTATCCTGTTTCTGAAAATCTTTTCGATAATAAGCGGAACTGTAAGCATAACCGTCGGTCTTATCACTTTCATAGCAGGAATAAGAGCCGTTGGTGTCGGGACTTTTCCCAGGTAATAAATACAAGCTCCCTTTGTCATGGGTAAAATGAGCCCGATTGTATTTTCGTAAGTGTGCGACAGAGGAAGTATGGACAAAAATCTGTCGGTTTCTTTAATTTCCTGTACAACATCGCTTTTTTGCGCCGTAAAACATATGTTACGGTGCGAAAGCATTACACCTTTAGATTTACCAGTTGTGCCGGAAGTATAAATAATGGCAGCCAGGTCGTCCTCTGTAACTTTGTAGTTATGTACCGGCTTTGCATTAGGTTCAAAAAGAACAGTTTGATAGTTAGTTTCGATTAGGGTAAAATCTTCAATTCTTATCTTTAAAGGAAGCAGATCTGCAGGAATTTCATTTAATTTCGACCGGAGTCCATCCGAAACTAAAATAGCTTTTGCTTCGGAATGCTGCAATATATTCGCGATTTCGCTCGTATGAAAATCAGGTAATACCGGTACAACAACTGCTCCCATAAACGTGGCTGCATAGTAACCAACGCCCCAGTTAGGAATGCTAATGCTCAATATCGCTATTTTGTCTCCTTGTTTAATGCCTAGCTTTTCGAACCATGCTATTAATGCCTTAGTTTTAGTATCAATATCGAGGTAAGTAATAGGCTCTTCACCTACCAGGGCCATTGCCGGTCGGTTGCCGTTTTTTTTGATAGTTTCAGCGAAAAGTGAGGGTAATGTAAGGCGATTATTCTCTTCCATCTTCCGGAATTTGTTATTTAGCAAACTTACAACATTATCTTAACGAAATGTTTAAATATGCAGTTTGACTTTACAAGTAACGGATGATTAAAATGAATCCGGGCCATTCTTATTGATTGGTATTATTTTTAAACAGATTCATTTTCAGCCATTTCATTTTTTTCTTTAGTCCGAAGTAGTTGTTTTAACGAATTTCTGAGATCATCACATAAATAATAGCTCCGGGGGCTAATGAATTGACTATCAGATTGATTTTGGCTACAATCCACTTTCAGTGTAGTGGTGCGCCGCATTTTTTACAAAACCTCGCATCATCATCATGTTTGTCGAACATACATTCTGAGCAGGTTTGAGTGTTCAGATTATCATGTTTGCCCATTAGGCTGGCAGTAACAATACCTGTTGGTACCGCTATAATTGAATAACCAAGTATCATAACGAAACTTGCCAGAAACTGCCCAATGCCTGTAACAGGCGACAAGTCGCCATAGCCAACAGTAGTTAGAGTTACTATTGCCCAGTAAATACTGGTTGGAATATCGGTGAAACCATGTTCTTCACCCTCAATCAGGTACATAAGTGTACCTATAATGATAGCCAGAGTAAAAACAAAAAGTATGAAAACGACTATTTTTTCCTTGCTCCTCCATATTGTGGCAGCAATTAATCTTCCGGCACGTGTATAGCGGCCAAGTTTCAGGATACGGAAAACACGGAGTAAACGCAGCGCACGAATAACCATAAGGCTTTGGCTACCAGTAATAAAGAGCCCCAGAAAAGTTGGAAGTATTGCAAGTAAATCAATAATGCCGTAAAAGCTAAAAATATATTTTGCAGGTTTATCAACCGTCCAGATTCTGGCCAGGTATTCCATTGAAAAAATGAATGTGATTATCCATTCCAGTATGCGAAGTATTCTTTTGTTTTCATCGCTTATACCACTTAAGCTTTCAACCATTACAAGCACAATGCTTATAAGGATTGTAACAAGCAGTACTTCATCAAAAATTCTACCTGCACGCGTATCGGCTTCAAAAATTATTTCGTAGAGCCGTTTTCTGAATTTCAACATAGTGATATATTTTGGCTAAAAATAATCAATTTTACTACTTGTTGCTGCAATAGAAAGATCAGCGTTCTTTTTGTTTCGTTTCTTCTGAAAAATTGTCATGTTTAGGTGTCTACTGAAAAACGTTACACAAATAATGATTGGTTTATTACTTCGTTGCGCTGCACCTTTAACCATATTAATAATTAGGAAATGAGGAGAGAGACGAAATAATGATTTATACCGATTGTACATTCCTTAAAATATAATTTCATGGTCTAAACTACTTAATGGCGGAATTAAAAGTTGGTTTAACCCATCCCATAAGAAATCGGGAATTAAATTCTTCACTTTTTTTAAAACATTGATTGGATTTACAATTCAGCATTTCTAATTGTGACTTTGAGTTGAACCTTTCATTATAAAAGTATGAGGTTCCAACATTCCCTTAAGGGCTATAAATTGTTTAAAAAGTATTTATGTAAATGGTATTTAAATGCAAATTTTGCAATGCTGAGTTGACTTTGTCTCATTTTTTTAAATGTATACCATATACCCACAAAAGTATAGTGGAATAATGCAAAATTATTGACTTACTCATAATCCGCACCACTATCCGCCATGCGGAACCCTGTCAGTATCCTAAAGTTGAATGAGATATTATATATGTTGCATTAATATGAACATCTTCGGCTCTTCCCCGGGATGCATCGAGTGCATTGCTATTCAGAGAATTAATTCTATATAATATAGAAAACATATAACATTTGAGATTCAATGCATACGGTAAATATTTTTTTGTAGTTTTATCGAACAAAAGTGAAAATAATTTTAAATTTGATTAACATTTTAAAAACATAGAAATCAATGAAAAGAAAACTAAACTACAATTGTATTTTGGCACTCGCATTCACTAGTTTATTTTATATAACTGGCTGCGAGTTCGAAGGTAATAAGGAATATACATTGAGAATGACAGTTCAGGTAAATAATTACACATCCCAAAGTATTCAATGGTGGACATATGATAACCGAACAGTAGCTAATCTTGATGCTAATAGTTCCTCAGCCCGGCTTGACTATGAGTATATTTCAAATGAAGTAACAGGAATTACAAATACCCTTTTTATAAAGTTGGAAGGAAGTAATAATGAATATGACGCTTCACTGGTTTTTAGCGAACCATTCTCTACCGATTTAAAGAATGTAGAGAAAGATGCAGAAGTCATCTTTACCTGGAATGGATCAACGCTAGTTAAGAATAACTGAAAAACAGTTCAATTTGATGTTTATTATTTTCTGAAAGCATAATTTTCAGCATAGGAATGGATGCAATAAAAATAAATCAGCAAAGTAATTAGATACTTTAATAAATCAGTTTTCGAAAAGCTTTTCCACTGTAATATTCAAGTGGTGCAAGACAATTAATCCAGATCACTATTCCGGTAAAGTTCACTAAGCCGAACCTGAAAAACGAATTTCCCGGATGCTGCAAAAGTTAAAGAAAGATTCTTGTCGCGAAGTAAATACTTACCTTTTAGCAGATAAAACCGCTGCACAGGATAGGATGTGCCGGATAGGGAAATGGCTGAAAATATAGATGGTAAAGTGAAATTTTTCGATGATTGAAATCCCTGTAAATTTAAAAATGACACGAATTTGTTATTGTTTTTTTTTGTATATTATTTTTAATTAAAATGTCATATCTTGATATAAAACATTGAATTACAACCAGGGTGGAGCCCCCAGGCAGAATTGAAATTATTTATTTCGCCCCTGAGGGTAAGTGAATTAAACCACATTAGAGTAAAACAACTTTTTCAAAGTTATATTGATTTTTTTTTTTATTTAAAAGTATAAGACATGCCAACAGATGCATAATGGAATAACGCAAAATTATAAACTTCATCATTATCAGCGCCGCCTTCGAGAATGCGGTACCCTGCCCGTAACCTGAAGTTTTCGGAGAGTTTATAAGTTGCAGCAATCAGAACATCCTCGGCTCTTCCCTGGGGTGCGGCAAGTGCATCGCCATCCAGAAGCAGACCAAACTTATCATTAAGCTTCCATAAGAGCCTGAAATTAATAATAGGCACAAATCCTACATTAGTTTTCTCCGAATACAGACCGGATGATGAAAGTGCAATTTTGGCATCCCTGATTTTTGCAGTCAATCCTAACCCAAACTCAAACTTAGGCTTTTGCACAATATCGTATCGGTATGTGAACCTGTACGAATTGAATTTATATGTACCGACAAGTTCAGTATTGGCAGGAAATACTTCACCTTCGAAGATAATGTCATTTTTTACGCTGCCTTCAGATGTAGTTTCGAGAGGAGCATATAGCAATGACAGAGTATGACGCGATTTTATAGTGTAATTCAACCTTAACCGGTAGAAAAACTCTGTTTTAGGAATCAGATCGTCTTTTAACGAAAAGAATGTTCCCTCGTCACCGGGAATACGAACATCATTATAACCTGTAAAAACAAGGCCGGATTCCAAATCAATCAGGGCCTGAGCTTTTGTGGTTGAAGCCCAGCATAGGAGTATAAATGCTGGAATGATAATTTTTTTCATAGTGATTAATTAAGTGCTTCTAATAAACCTAAACACTCATTATCGAAGTTAGTGTTCTTATTCTTTCAAAATTATGGAATTTTAACATATAACTATTCCCTGTAAGCCAAACTTTAATCTCACCATTATGTTTAATGTATAATAAAAAATGTTAAACAATTAAAAACGATAGACCATGAAAAATTTATTTGTAATTATGATTGCTCTTGTTATTTCAATGAGTGCTTTCAGTCAGAAAAAAGATGTTGTGGATATTGCTGTTGGATCAGCAGATCATTCGACACTGGTGGCCGCTATTAAAGCAGCTGATTTGGTAACAACATTAAAAAGCGCAGGTCCTTTTACTGTTTTTGCACCAACAAATGCTGCTTTTGACAAACTTCCTGCCGGCACGGTTGAGAGTTTGTTGAAACCGGAAAACAAAGCTCAACTCGCTAAAATCCTTACGTATCATGTTGTAAGCGGCAATCTCGATGCAGCAGCAGTAATAGCAGCTATTAAAAAGGGCAAAGGAAAAGTTGAATTAACAACTGTAAGTACCGGTAAACTGACAGCTTCCATGGATAATGGAAAAGTAAAGCTTACTGACGAATCTGGTAACTCTGCTTTTGTAACTGCAACTGACCTTAAAGGTAGCAATGGAGTTATTCATGTGATTGATGGAGTGCTTCTTCCAAAATAATTTCACTCTAACTGTATTGGAATTTAAAAACCCTTCGAAATTCCGAAGGGTTTTTTTTGTGAGTTTTGTTTAATTTTTAATATATAATAATTAAACATTTCTTAGCCTTGTTTGTTATTAACTTATACTCTAATTGATTGCAGATCAGCACGGATAACTTCATTTATTTGATATGGAAATTCAGTTCAGGCAAAGCATCAATAATAAATTTAAGTTTGGTTGCCATGGAACATTTCTCTGCTTCAAAGCAAACCCGAATTATGATGAAACATTAATCTAAAATCTAAAAGATAAAAAAATGAATAGCATCAACGCAATCGGACTCGATAACAGTAAAGCCAGTCAATTGGCCGGGAAACTTAATGAACTTTTAGCAAATTACTCCATATTTTACCAGAACACCAGGGGTTATCACTGGAACATTAAAGGCGAGAAATTTTTTGAGCTTCATGTAAAGTTTGAAGAACTCTACAACGACTTATTCCTTAAGATTGATGAAGTTGCCGAAAGGATTCTGACTTTAGGACATACTCCTGCTCATAATTTTTCTGATTACCGAACGACTTCCAAAATAGCTGAAAGCGGCCAGGTGAGCGATGGTTTAAAAGCCGTTGGTGAAATCCTGCATGCTTTTCAATCAATTATTATTCTTCAGCGCGATTTACTGTTATTATCAGCTGATGCCGGCGACGAAGGGACAAATGCACTAATGAGTGACTATATCCGTTCACAGGAAAAGTTAGTGTGGATGTATTCTTCATTTTTGAATAGAGGTTCTGTTTAATAGAATTTTTAATATCATTAACAGACACAAATCTTACCGCTCAAATATTAAATTCCGACCAGAAACGGGAAGCCAATGCACAGCGACATCCGTTAAATAAAACCGGCACACCTGGGAATATTGCCGATATGGCTGAGTTTTTACTTTCGGAAAAAGGTAGCTGGATTACAGGACAATTATTTCATGTTGACATAGGTATGTCGGCACTTAAGGTTTAACTTATGAAAATTTTACTCACAGGAGTTACAGGATATATTGCGCAGCGCCTTTTGCCTGTTTTGCTGCAAAACGGCCATCAGGTGGTATGTTGTGTGCGGGATAAGAACCGTTTCAATATTAAAAATTACGCCAGCAAAAATATCAGTGTAATTGAAGCTGATTTTCTTAACAAAGAAAGCCTTCAAAGCATCCCGGATGATATTGATGTAGCTTTTTACCTTATTCATTCAATGTCGACACAATCAGGCGATTTTGAATCAATGGAGCAGGTTTGCGCTGGTAATTTCCGCGAAAGGATACAAAATACAAATGCCCGGCAGGTAATATATTTAAGCGGAATTGTAAATGAAACAGAGTTGTCGAAACATTTGTCGTCGCGAAAAAATGTAGAAAGCATACTGGCGGAGTCATCCTTCGCCCTTACAACCTTAAAGGCAGGAATAATAGTTGGTTCAGGCAGTGCCTCGTTCGAAATTATCCGCGATTTGGTTGAGAAACTTCCCTTAATGGTAACACCTCGTTGGCTCGAAACAAAATGCCAGCCTATTGCTATCCGAAATGTGATCGAATTCCTGGTTGGCGTTATTGGAAACTCCGAAACCTATAATAAAAGCTACGATATAGGCGGACCGGATATACTTAGTTACAAGCAAATGCTTCTGAGATTTGCCGCAATTCGGGGGCTGAAAAGAACAATAATTGTTGTTCCGGTAATGACGCCTAAAATATCATCGTACTGGTTATATTTTGTAACTGCCACATCATTTGCATTAGCTAAGAATTTGGTTAGCAGCATGAAAGTTGAAGTTATCTGCACGCCTAATAATCTGGCTTACCTGCTTGGGATTTCGTTAATTGATTATGACACTTCCATTAAACTTGCTTTTGATAAAATTGAGCAAAACCAGGTAGTGTCGAGTTGGAAAGATGCGCAAACCAGTGATCTGCTGCAAAAGGGCATTTCGCAGTTTATTGAAATCCCGGTAAACGGCTGTTTTAAAGATATTCGTAAAAGCGAAGTTGAAAATAGTAAGGCAGCTTTAAGTAAAATCTGGTCGATAGGAGGTAAAACAGGGTGGTATTCGGGTAACTGGCTATGGGAGCTAAGAGGTTTTATTGATAGAATGGCGGGCGGAGTCGGTATGCGACGGGGCAGAAAAAGTGATACCGAAATTGCAGCAGGCGACGCTTTGGATTTCTGGAGAGTGCTCTATGCTGATCGTGACGAAAAAAGATTGCTGCTTTATGCCGAAATGAAGTTACCTGGCGAAGCATGGCTGGAATTTAAAATTGATGAAAAGAATATCCTTACTCAAACAGCAACCTTCAGGCCTTTAGGATTGCCTGGCAGGCTCTATTGGTATGCGGCTTTACCTCTTCACGGTTATATTTTCAGTGGTATGATCAAAAAGATCGCATCGGATTATATTTAAAAACGAAATAGTAAAATTCACCTAAAAAAAATATTTGAAATAAGTATGAATCAAACCCTTCCCCTCCGCTCAATTGGAAAATCCGATCTCAAGATAACACCTATAGGTTTAGGTTGCTGGCAGTTCAGCAAACAACAAAATATGGCCGGAAAATTCTGGCCAAAGATGGAAGATGATCTTATTACAAAAATGGTAAAAATCTCCCTTGAGGGTGGAATCAACTGGTTCGATACGGCTGAATTATATGGCAATGGTGCTTCTGAAAGAGCACTCGCTGAATCACTTAAGGATATTGGTAAGAAGCCAGGCGAAATCATAGTGGCTACCAAGTGGTGGCCTATGTTCCGATTTGCTTCAAACATCCTGAAAACAATTGATCAGCGGATAGAGGCCCTTGCACCTTATCCTATTGATCTTTACCAGGTTCACCAGCCCTGGGGTTTCTCAAACGAAAAAGCCGAAATGGAAGCCATGGCGAGGCTGGTTAAAGAACACAAGATCCGGTATGTGGGCGTAAGTAATTTTTCAGCAGCACAAATGAGATCCGCATGGGAAGCTCTTCAGAAGCACAATATTCATCTGGTTTCGAACCAGGTGAGGTACAACCTGCTAGATCGGAAAATTGAATCCAACGGAATTTTGCAAACAGCGAAAGAACTTGGAATTACTATAATCGCATATTCCCCGCTGGCACAGGGACTGGTTACAGGGAAGTTTCACGATACCCCGGAATTATTAAAAAATATCGGAATGCGTAAATACTCTTCGCAATTTAAGCCCTCCGGGCTGGAAAAAAGCAGACCTGTCGTAAAATCTGTTCAGGATCTTGCAATCAAATACGGTGTTACACCATCGCAGATCGCGCTCAACTGGCTGATCAATGCTCATGGAGAAACTGTTGTAGCCATACCCGGTGCAACCAAAGAAAAACATGCAATTGAAAACGCCGGAACAATGACTTTTTCATTGTCTGCTGAAGATTTATCACTACTTGACAAGAAGAGTGCTCTTTTTAGATAATTTAGTATCTGACCTTTTCGTTCGACGTTTTTTCTGACACAAAATTTGGGTTTTTATTCACCAGGGTGTCTGAAATGGTATGTGCTTTCTTAAAATATTGTCTGATTATTACTCATTTTAATTCCTGCTATCTGATTGCTTGGCTGCTTGAGTGAAATCGTATAAACGGGTAATCAGAAGTGAAAATCAAATATTTTCTTCCCGGCTATAACGAAATAATATAACAAATAGCTGTAATTGTGTAAGACTCACCACAGCAGTAGGCAGTATTTTTGTGTCAGAATTTATTTAATCAAATTTTAAAATTTAGAGAAAATGAAAAAGCTAATTTTTGTACTCGCAATAATAGGACTTGCCTTAGGTTCGTATGCACAGAACCTTTTACCGGCTGACGTTCCGGAAGTGGTTGTAAAATCCTTTGTAAAAAAGAATCCAAAAGTTGAACAGGTTGAATGGAGTAAAACTGGCGATTTTTTTAAAGCAACTTTTACTGATGAAGACTCAGGCAGATCAGTTTATTTCGATGAAGCCGGCAAGGTAAAACAGAGTGAAATGCAGGTTAAAGTATCGCAACTTCCTACCCCGATACTTAAATATGTAAATGATAATCACCCCACTGACGTAGTAAAACAATCATCAAAAATCACAACAGCCAAGGGTAAATCTACTTATTTACTTAAAGTTAAAGATTCGGAATTGGTATTTGATGCCAACGGGAAATATATGGAACCGGTAATGCAATAACATTAAATCGAAAGAATTTGTTAAGATATTGAAATGTAATACATTAAAATTTCTGCTTACCCCTATATATATCCTTAGCCTGAATGAGAATTTGTAATTTTTAGGATAAGGCCACAAGTGTCCGGAGTTTCTAACTCAGGACACTTATTTTATTTACATTAATTCTGTTAATCACTAACCTCAATTACCACAAAAGCGAAGGCTTAAAACCGTTATGTTTTTTTGCTATCTTTACCTGATGTGCAAATTGAGCTGCTTTTAATGTTACTCAAGAGTTTCAGTTTTTCAATTTTTTTTTTGACATTTAACAGATCGAATAGCAATTAGAAAATGTTCTCACCAACCGAAAATGATATTATGGCGAACCTTTAGCTCACTACCTGCCCCGCAGAAAGCGGGGAACACCCGTAAAAATTAGAAAGATGTGAGAAATTGCATGTGACCCGTAAAAAATAAATAATTACAGATGAAGCTTTACTTGAAATTTGATGCCAACACTGCATTCAGACAAATATTAGAGGACCAACTAAACAAAATACAGATTCAATATACTTATCTGGGTTTTGCTGAAATTGAAATCGCCGATAATGTCAGCAATGAAGGAATGAATGAATTAAGTACGAACCTTAACAAGTATGGAATTGGAATTGTTGAAACTCAAAAGAGTATTCTGGTTCAGAAAATCAAAGACACCATAATCGAAATGGTGAATATGGAGGAGCGGCTTTCAACATCTAATTCGGCGTACATCGCTGAAAAGTTAAAGCAGCGTTATGGGTATCTTTCCTTGGTGTTTACAGAGGTTACTTTCACTTCGATTGAGAACTTCATTTTGTTGCAGAAAACAGAACGTGCCAAGCAGTTGATCAGCACAAATGAATTAACCTTCACCGAAATTGCTTATATGCTCAATTATAGCAGCGTAGCATATTTCAGCAATCAATTTAAAAGTATTACCGGCATAACACCTTCGGCATTTCAGCGAATTATAAACAAAAGAAGGGAAATGAGTAAAAGAAATGAATAAATTAGCTTCATAATACATTTTCCACATCTTAATTTACGTCACACAAAAATACAAATATGCCCCAGGAACCAATTCATATTTTACTGGCAGATGACGATGAAGACGATCGCCTGTTTTTTATAGATGCTTTTGACGAAATTAAAATGAACACAAAAGTCACAGTTGTAAACGATGGAGTCGAATTAATGAATTACCTGTCGGAAAGCAGCAATCAAATGCCTGATATTCTTTTTCTCGACCTAAACATGCCACGTAAAACCGGATTTGATTGTTTGTTGGAAATAAAACAAACAGCAAATTTAAAGGACATTGCAGTTGCTATATATTCCACATCTGCTTCCGATATGGATATTGAAGAAACGTTTGTTCAGGGAGCTAATGTGTATATAAAAAAACCAAGTGATTTTAATACCCTGAAAAAAATACTGGAGCAGGTAATAACGATTAACTGGCAGTATCAAACCTCGGGATTAAACAGAGACAATTACCTGTTAAGTCTTTAATCACGCATAATGCTGAATGTATGAATATAAAATCCTTATTCAAATCTGCTTTCTTCCTGAAATCGGTATTTGTACTATCGATTATAATGCTGTTGTATATTTCGAGTATATCGTATAACCATACAAAAGCACTTAACGAATCATCGGATCTGCTGGTTCACTCTTACAAAATTCAGTTTCAGCTCGAGCACGTGCTATCCATGCTTAAGGATGCCGAAACCGGCCACCGTGGGTTTATTATTACCCGTAACGCTGTATTTCTAAAACCCTATAAATCAGTTCAGGATAAAATTTATACTTCCTATATTAGGTTAAAAGCGTTAACGCTTCACGATCAGCGGCAACAAGCCAATCTCGACATACTTCTGCAATTGATTTACCAGCGGATCGATCTTATTTCGTATACACTGAAAGGTATTTCAGACAAAACGATTACTGAGAACGAAATAGCTGATAATTTGCTCGCCGGCAATGATATAATGGACAAAATCAGGACGCAGATCAATAAAATGGAAGATCTTGAAAATTCGGTTTTTAAAGAACATCAGAAGAAGTATGAGCAGGAAGTAGTATTTTCACCTGTTTCAACATTCATTTTTGCAGTTTTCTCGTTACTGGTTTTCATTTTATCCTTTATTAAAATTAGTAAAGACCTTGGTGTTCTGAAAAAATCGAACAAGGAATTACTGATTACAAATGAATCAATTAAGCAGGCAGAAATTATAGGGGATTTTTTCACTACCCGGCAAAATATGGAAACCCGGGAACTTATATTTTCCGATAATTTATACAGATTATTGGGGTGCGAGCCTCATTCTTTCATTCCTACTCTTGAGAATTATTTAACTTTTGTTCATCCCGAAGACAAACACATTGTAATCAAAGATGCTGAGGACGCTGCAATACTTGGTAAAAATGATCAGCATTTTTACCGTGTTTTTCGTAAAGATGGCGAATTGCGTTATTTTATGTCGTTAGGCAAATTTATTTCTGATCAGAAAACCAAAATGTTTATTGGAATAGTTAAAGATATAACCGATCAGCATCTGAATAATTTAGCCATTGAAGAAAGAAATCACGAACTGGAACAAAGCATAAAAGAACTGGAATCGTTTAACCGTGTTGCCAGTCACGATTTGCAGGAACCACTGCGGAAAATACAGACTTTTATTTCCCGGATATCCGAAAATGACATGGCAAATCTATCAGATAAGGGAAAGGAATATGTATCGAAAATAGAATCATCAGCTCATAAGATGAGAATCCTTATTGATGATTTGCTATTATTTTCGCGCACTAACAAAGCAGAGAAAATTTTCGAAAAATCGGATCTTAACAAGTTACTTGAAAATGCCAATCTGGAACTTGCCCAGGATATTGAAGAGAGTAATGCTGTTATACAATCAATGGAACTGCCAGTATTAAATGTAATCGCGTTTCAGATTCAACAACTATTTGTTAATCTGATCGGAAATGCATTAAAATACAGTAAGCCAGGTGTTTCGCCAGTTATAAAAATAGATTGTGAAAAACTTACTGCTAAAAATTTGCCGGTTTTTATAACAGATAAGCGTAAAGAGTATTATAAAATTTCGGTTTCAGATAATGGAATTGGTTTTGAACAGGAGTATTCGGAGAAAATATTTATTCTATTTAACAGGCTACATCAGAAATCCGATTATGCCGGCACCGGTATCGGACTTTCTATCTGCAAAAAAATAGCCGAAAATCATAATGGTTTTATAGTTGCAGAAGGAGAACCGGATGTTGGAGCTACTTTTAGTGTATTCCTGCCTAAGTGAGGGAATAAACTATAAATTAGGTTTTTAACTGATTTTTTTTTACCTGCTTCAGCCCTGCATCATGGACAGGGAGGGAGTGGATTGATTCAAAATGAGGGTAATTGTTGACTATAAACGTAAAACCTGCTTAGCGCCTCCTAACCCTTTTCATACTTAGCGAATTGAAGTAACAGAGGGAAACAAAAAAAAAATTAGCTATTTGAACTTTCAATTATTTCTCCTAATTCCATCCAAAGAAATGTTTTTTCATCTATTTTTTCGAGTAACTCATTGTATTTCTTTGATAGTTCAGTAAGGTTTTCAGGTGATTCCAATCCGGAATTCATTTTCTCAATCACACTGTTCTTTTCCGATTCAAGCTGATGAATTTCCTTTTCAAGGTTTTCGAAATCTTTAACCTGTTTGTACGATGGTTTCGATGAAGTTTTTTTCTCTTTACTTATGGGTTTCTCTTCTTTAACGGTTTTTTCAGCGCGTTGGGCTTGTTTCTGTTCTTTCATGCGCCATTGGTAATAATCAGTATAATTTCCATAGAAATCCTTGATTTTACCATCGCCTTCGAACACAAATACGTGATCGCATAATTTATCTAACAAAAATCGATCGTGCGATACAATAAGCACACAGCCGGCAAAGTCTGTCAAAAACTCTTCGAGTACTTGTAATGTATAGATATCCAGGTCATTGGTAGGCTCATCCAGAATAAGGAAATTCGGATTTTTGATTAGTTGGAGAAGCAGGTACAACCTCCTTCGTTCGCCCCCGCTCAGCGCGCTGAAATATGCCTGCTGAACAGGATAACTGAAGTCGAAATGCTGCAGGAACTGCGATGCCGACATGCTGCCCTTGGTGAGTTGAATTTCCTCGGCAACATCTTTTACAATATCGATAACCCTTTTGTCTTCATTTAGCTGTAAACCGTTCTGCGTATAATAACTCATAACAACAGTTTGCCCGATTGATATCCTGCCTTTATCAGGATTTAGCCTTCCGGAAATCAGGTTAAGAAGGGTGCTTTTCCCGGTTCCATTCAGGCCTACAATACCAATTTTTTCGCCCCGCTGAAAAACATAAGTAAAATCATCAACGGCTTTAAAATAGCCGAAATTTTTACTCAGGTTATTAATTTCAACTATCTTACCTCCAAGCCGGTTTACATTAACCCCAAACTGAATGCTTTTATCCTCGCGTTTAAATTTTGCTTTAGTCTGAAGTTCATCGAATGAATTTATCCTGGCTTTTGATTTAGTTCCCCGTGCTTTCGGCATTCGCCTTATCCATTCAAGTTCAGTGCGATACAGGTTTTTAGCTTTCTCAACCGACTGATCTTCGGTGAATTGCCGTTCAGCCTTTTTTTCGAGATAATACGAATAATTTCCTTTGTATGTAATAATGGAACTCTGATCCATTTCAAGAATGGTATCACATACATTATCAAGAAAATACCTGTCGTGGGTAACCAATAGAAGACTCAACGATTCGCGCGAAAGGTAATCCTCAAGCCACTCAATCATTTCGAAGTCAAGGTGATTGGTAGGTTCGTCGAGCAATAAAAGGTCAGGATTGCCTAGTAAAGCCCTGGCCAATGCAATTTTTTTTCGCTGACCGCCTGAGAGCGTTCCAACTTTCTGCGATAGATCGATTATGGCAAATTGCCCTAGTATTTCTCTTGCCCTGGTTTCGTAATCCCAGGCACCAGAAGCATCCATTTCGGACATGCTCTGGTTTAAAAGTTTTTCACTTTCAGGGCTAAGATTGTGTTTAACTTGTTCAAGAGCATATTCATAATCGTGAATAACTTTCATTAATGCAGTTCCTGTTGCAAAAATGGTATCAAGTATGGATTTTGATTCGTCGAGCTGTGGATTCTGCTGCAGATAGTCGATGCGTAGATCCCGGCGTGTAGTGATCTTCCCTGAATCTGGAGCTTCGAGTCCGGCCAGAATATGCATAAGAGAGCTTTTCCCGGTACCGTTACGAGCTATGAGAGCCACTTTCTGACCTTTGTCAATGCTGAAACTGATGTTGCGGAAAAGTATTTTTTCGCCGTAGGCTTTGGATAAATTATCGACTTGTAGGTAGTTCAATGAGTAAAAATATTAAGGATGTGGATGACTGCAAAAGTAGCAAGAATGACCGGGATAAAGACTAAAAAGAACCAGAACGGAATCTGCTTTGTTATTTTTGTGAAGAAAGGGCAAAAAAAAAGCTTCCTTTCGGAAGCTTAAGTACAGGAACTTCAATGCTCAATTATTGCAGTTTAACATTGATTGCTTTTGGACCGCGACGGTCTTCAACAACCTCAAAGCTAACTAAATCGTCATCTTTAATTTTGTCGATCAGGCCGGTAACGTGCACAAATACTTCTTTTGCAGTTTCATCATCAACAATAAAGCCGAAACCTTTTTGCTGATTGAAAAATTTTACTTTTCCAGTAGACATTGTAATGGGTATTAAAAATTATTTTAAATGAAAGTTGAAAGCAAAGATAAGATATATTTATAATAAATGTTAATGCTTATAAATAATTTTTAACTTGCTAATTAACAGTCTGATATAGAGAGCTATTTAACAGATTTGATACTTCGGTGCTAATAATTGATAAAAAAAAATGTCAGATTATTCGGTTTTATCCCGGTAATGGTACTACTCTTTCATAAGCCATTCGAACACTTCCCGGGCTTCTTCGGCCGAGTTTTTGCAGAAAAGCAATTCGGGTTTAAACCCTATACACACTGCCGGCCTTAGCGGGTTATTGAAAATAGCACACTCCAATTCCTCAGTCAGATGTATACATTTTTCTCCTGCAGGCTTGCCATCAGGCATTCCCGGAATTGGCGAACTTATTGAAGGGTATATGCAGCAGGCACCGCATTGCGTTCGACATTTCATTGACAGGATTTTAGTGATGTAGTATGTTAAATGTGAGATGCTAATTGCAGGATGTTAGATTTGGAAAGTTCGCACTTAGTTTTTTGGATTTTATTTTTAGGAATTTGGAACTTGGAATTTGTGACTTGGTTTTTGGGATTTGGATTTTCTTTCAGAAATGATCCTCAATAAAAAAATCAGGAGCCAAAACCCGGGGAATTCGTTTCCCTGAATCCTTGGCTCCTGAGCGAAAGTTTGATTATTATAACTGCGGACCGGCAGCTAACAGTCGTTTACCTTCTTCATTATCAGTGTATTTTGCAAAATTGTCGATAAATCGTTTAGCCAGATCCATTGCTTTTTCATCCCATACTGAGGCTTGCTCATAAGTATCTCTTGGATCAAGTACTGCCGGATTAACACCATGCAATTCTGTTGGTACTTCGAGGTTAAAGAATGGGATCATTTTCGTAGGAGCATGATCAATGGAACCGTCGAGGATTGCATCAATTATAGCGCGTGTATCTTTGATTGAAATACGTTTTCCTGTTCCGTTCCATCCAGTATTAACCAGGTATGCTTTCGCTCCTGATTTTTCCATTCTTTTTACAAGTTCAACTGCGTATTTGGTTGGATGCAAAGTTAAAAATGCATTGCCAAAACATGCTGAGAATGTTGGTTGAGGCGAAGTTACACCTCGCTCGGTTCCTGCAAGTTTGGCAGTAAATCCCGAAAGGAAATGGTATTTAGTCTGTTCATCAGTAAGCTTCGAAACAGGAGGTAATACACCAAAAGCATCGGCTGTAAGAAATATTACTTTACTTGCATGTCCGCCTTTTGAAACCGGTTTTACAATATTCTCGATATGATAAATAGGGTAGGAGACGCGCGTATTTTCGGTTTTTGAACTATCCGAAAAATCAATTGCGCCATTGTCGGCCACTGTCACATTTTCGAGCAATGCATCGCGGCGGATAGCATGATAAATATCCGGTTCATTTTCTTCACTCAGGTTTATAGTTTTGGCGTAACAGCCACCTTCGAAATTAAAAACCCCATCATCGTCCCAGCCATGTTCATCATCACCGATCAATGCACGGTGTGGATCAGCGGATAGAGTTGTTTTGCCTGTCCCCGAAAGACCAAAGAAAACAGCTACATCGCCATCCTTACCCATATTGGCCGAGCAATGCATGGCAGCAATTCCCTGTAAAGGAAGGTAATAATTCATCATGGAGAAAATACCCTTTTTCATCTCGCCACCATACCAGGAACCGCCTATGAGTTGCATCCTTTCGGTAAGATTGAACACTACAAAATTCTCTGAATTAAGCCCTTGCTCTTTCCAATCAGGATTGGTAGTTTTTGAAGCGTTTAATACTACAAAATCAGGTTCGAAATTTACAAGTTCTTCATCCGTAGGACGGATAAACATGTTTTTGACAAAATGAGCCTGCCAGGCAACTTCAACAATAAAACGGACTTTCAGTCGTGTATCAGGATTGGCACCACAATAGGCATCCATAACATAAAGCTGCTTGTCCGACAATTGATTTTGAGCAACTACTTTAAGGTGGTTCCATACATCAGTGGAAACAGGTTTATTGTCATTTTTACCAATAGTTGCCCACCAGACTGTACTTTCGGAAACGGAGTCGTGAACAATATATTTATCTTTTGGCGAGCGACCTGTAAATACTCCGGTATCAACATTTACGGCTCCAAGGTTTGATAATTTGCCTCGTTCGAATCCTTCGAGTGAAGGATTCATTTCGTGCTGAAAAAGATCTTCGTACGCCAGGTTGTAATACACCTGTTCAACCCCTTTGATCCCGTATTGATTGAGGTCAATACTGATTCCGGGTCTGTTTACTGCAATTGCCATGAGATAAGGTAGTTTAGGGTAACTGGTTGATAATTTGGTTGATACGGAAATATTTTATAATTAACAAACAAACATATTTCCATATGATTGGTTGGGGCAAATATATAAAAAAAGGGAGTAAAAAAAATTCCTGCCCTTTTTTATTGATATCCTGAAATTTTTATTTCCAGACTTACTTTTTTATCCCTTTTACTCAAAATAAAGCACAGTCATGAACTGTCATTTCCTCTTTTTATCCTGGCCTTTGAAAGTTTTATCGCCTTTGGTTTTAGGCTTCTTATATTTTAACGCTAAATCTTTCCTGTACGATCCTCCCTGGTTGGTTTTCTTGTTTTTGGCTTTCTTTTCGTGAAAACCCGGAGCGATTACAATTTTTTTCTCATTACGGAAAGGATTTTTCTTATCGCCTGCATCTTCTCGCTCCTCAGGCGTTTTTTGGTTTGAGATTCCAACTTCATCAGGGAAATCAATTAAAGGAATTTGATAGGACATCAATTTTTCGATCCTGTTTTTTGCTTCTTCTTCTTTTTCGGTATAAAATAAAATCGATTTTCCCAACTGCTCAGCCCGCCCGGTACGACCGATTCGGTGTATGTAATTTTCAGGAAAATTAGGTGTATCGAAATTGATAACATGAGTAACTTTTTCGAGGTCAAGGCCACGGGCAATTATGTCAGTCGCAATTAGTATCCGGTTTTTCCCTTCATCAAATTCTTTAATGGATTTGAAACGATAATTTTGAGTTTTATTGGAATGAATTATACCGGTTTCACTGCCATGTTTCTCTTCCATTGCTTTAAACAGTCGGTCTGCATTGTTTTTATTCGAAACAAAAACTAAAACTTTGGCAAACTCATTTCTATCGCGAACAAGGTGGGACAACAAATTCACTTTAGTATAAAAATTGGGTACATCGTAGCATTGCTGGGCAATATTTTCAAGCGGAGTTCCGCTTAATGCAACCGAAATTTTGGCTGGCGTAACAAAGTCATCGTCAATAAGTGCTGCTACTTCATCAGTCATGGTAGCCGAAAACATTATGTTCTGCCTGCGCTTTGGCAGTAGTTCAAATATATTTGTTAGCTGAAAACGAAAACCAAGATCAAGCATCACATCCACTTCATCAATAACGAGTTTTGTGATTCCTTTTAACTGCTGTGCTCCGCATAATGCCAGATCGTACAACCGTCCGGGTGTAGCAACAAGAATATCTGCACCCTGAGCAACTTTCTGTTTCTGTGTATTAATATTTACTCCCCCATATACTCCTAATACACGGATAGTCATGTTTTTGGCAAAACTTTCGGCCATTTCAACAACCTGTATAACCAATTCGCGGGTTGGAACCAGCACCAGTATACGAGGATTCAGTTGCTTCGAAAACTTCAGATCCTGCAGGATCGGAAGCATATAGGCAAGCGTTTTACCGGTTCCTGTCTGAGCAATTCCTACAACATCTTTTCCGGAAAGAATAACAGAGAAAGCTTCTGCCTGTATGGGTGTCATTGTATCGAATCCAAGGTCAGCAATTGCGCTTTGAAGGGGTTTCGACAAGTTAAGATTTTCGAATGAATTCATTAAGTGATTGGTTAATGGTTATGTGATAATTTGAGAAAGGCTAAGAGTTAATATGTAATTGTTTGAAAAAGGAACCATTAACCTTTTTTCGTTAACTATTAACGTTTTAGAATCCAAATTGGTAAAGTGCTCAAAGATACTGCTTTCCGGTGAGATGAATACTAGTTTTATGCATATTAACTGAATTGTTTTATCCACCCTTCTTACAAAATGTGATTTTATGCAGGACTTTCTATTTGCTGAATCTTTAATAAATTATTGCGATCAAGTAGAAATTTCCTTTTTGAATCGCTGAGTATCCAGTAGATAACTCCACTTATAATGGCAGCAAAAAAGCACCAGACGGATGTTAGATATTGTGTGAAAAACAATGCTGTAACAGCACACGACAACAACATAAATGCGCCAAAAATGTGCATGCGTCTGATGCTTGAAATAAACAGTGGTGGAATGGTGGCAACCAGGTAAAGTATAAAGGCTGGTATTGCAATTAATTTCGAGAAATCGTTGTTGTATTTTATATGATATCCCATAATCTGGGGTGTTACGTTCAAAAATATCAGGCAATAGGAATAATACAGAGACACTGTCAGTCCGGCAAAAAACAAATACCTGATTATCTTTTTCTTCCTGCTGTTTTCTTCCATCAGGAGTATGGAAACCGGGATTAATACCGGCCATAATACATCGGCCATAAACAGAAATAGATAGGTCGAAATTTTCTGAATACTGAAATATTCCGGATTAGGGATGCTAATCCACAGCATACCTTCAGTAAATTGCTGAATTCCGAAAAATATTGGTATACAAGCAAAAAGCAACTGTTGTGGTTTATGAATTTTGTTAACAACTGCGACTCCTATTACTGTAATAATAACTCCTCCTACGAAACTGGCTTCTGCTGAAAAACACATACTATATGGATTTAGAGTGATATAAAAAATCAGGCTAATGATTATGCCTGAGAATTCAATTAGGTTGAAAGATACAACGTTTTGTCGAATAATATAGAATTAATGAATTAGGAATAAAAAGCAAATACGAGCCGGACATAATTTGTAAGGCTAATTTGAATAAGCTTTAAACTTTTTTGGTATAGATTTATTAAAACAGTATAAGGTTTAACCGTATAAAATTGCTATTTGAAAAGGTTCAATTTTTGGATTGTTTAATGAAAGTATATTGTGCCGGGGTCATTAAATTATGCAATACAAATGCTAATTTCGGTTTGCTTCCTTTCTCTAAGTTAAAAGTTTCATACATTTAAATCTGTAGTTCAGGAGAAAGAATTTTGCCAACGCGAAAACTTCATCTTATTTTCTGCATATAATATGTACATTATCACTGTTTATGATCTTAGATTTTATTAAAGCAGCTTCAAATTCAAACGCAAACTCTAAAAATTTTCTGTGTTCGGAATCTTTGAAATCAAAATTCCTATAAAAAATATCATTAAAATGTAGTAATGTGCCACCAAAATTTCTGATTTCTATCTGACTAAAAGTGTTTTCCAATGCAGGGATAATTTTTTCTGAACTTATCCCTTCAGAAGGATCATTGGTGAGAAACCATTCAACAGGTCTATTTTCGAACGAATTTTTAATTTTCAGTTTCTTTTTGATTGTATTCTTAACTTTCTGTTTTAGAGTAACTTGATGAATGTTTTTCAATGATTCAGGCATTATTTCCCAAAGTGTGTTAATCAGGCTAATTTGAATTTTGCCAAACTGATAATATTTAGGACCTACATATTCATTACAAATCATGAATCCGCCAGGTTTAAGACTAGTATAGAGCTTCATTAGAACACTTTCCAAATCTTTGATATGATGTAAAGCTCCATTCGCCCATATTAAATCGTATTCGTTGGCAGGTAAAACATGTGTATTGAGATCGGCTGTAAAATATTCAATATTATTAATGTTTTCTTCATTTGCTTTCTCAATGGCTTTGTTAATTGCTCCTTCGGATATGTCAGTTCCATATATTTTTTCGGCAACACCTAGTTTAGATAAACTTCGTTCAATGGATCCAAAACCACAGCATATACTCAGTGCTTTTTTAAAAGGGATATTATTTTTTAAAATCTTCTCAACAGTCCAGTATTCACACCAGTCATTTCTTGAAACATCTGTTTCATTAAAAATGAGTTGACAGGATCTGCTTTTTATTGGTGGGAAAAGATAGAATGATCTGTCATTTGATAGGGGATCACGATCGGTATTGGCCCAATATTCAGATACAAGTTGGTTTGCTGTTTTCATAACTAAAACGAATTGAAATGTATTTAATTAAGCAGTTGATCGGCTATTCCTTATTACAAAAAAAACTTTATATCTTTACAAAGCAAATGTATTAAATATATTGAAAAATCAAATATTAATCAAAAATATTAAATTGTTCTGCGAGAGAGGGCGATTTTTATTTTTTATGATACAGCTTTATGTGATAGTTTAAAGCTTAAAATCGGGATTTGAGCTAAAGCTGACTCCGAATCCGTGTAAAAATAAATCGGAACTCACAATTAAAAATTGCACACCTGAACAAATCAGACATTTCGAAGTTAAGGTTTTTACTTTGTTGGGCGAACTTGTAAATCCTGTTATTACCCGAAATTCGAGCTCATTTACCATCGAAAAAGGTACTTTACCGTCTGGAATATATTTTTGTCAGTTGGCGAATGAATCCGGGGAACTCTATAATATTAAAATGGTTATTCAGTAAGAATTCCATTACATATCCTTATCAGAAAAAAAGAGGCCACCTTCCGGCAGCCTCTTTCAAATAATTAACAGATTTAAACAGTACTATTTTTTCTTTCCTGCTTTTTTGTCTGCTTTTTTATCAGCTTTCTTTGCTGTTTTTGCTTTTCCGGGTGCCGAAAGTGATTCTTTAATAGCAGCCTGGGCAGCAGCCAAACGTGCGATCGGAACGCGGAATGGTGAGCAGCTTACGTAGTTCATGCCTACAGTATGACAGAACTCAACCGATGATGGTTCGCCGCCATGTTCGCCGCAAATACCAACTTTAAGGTTCGGACGTGTTGAACGGCCTTTTTGTGTTGCCATATGTACAAGTTGTCCAACACCTTCCTGGTCAAGAACCTGGAACGGATCATATTTCAGAATACCTTTTTTGAGGTAAACAGGGAGAAACTTGCCGGCATCGTCGCGCGAATAACCGAAAGTCATCTGGGTCAGGTCATTGGTACCGAACGAGAAGAATTCAGCGGATTCAGCAATTTTATCAGCAACCAGAGCAGCGCGTGGAACTTCAATCATGGTTCCAACAAGGTAGTCAATACGGTCCTTACGTTCAGCAAAAACAGCTTCAGCGGTGTCGCGTACGATTTTTTCCTGCATCTGCATTTCGGTAAGTGTACCGGTGAGCGGAATCATGATTTCAGGATGTGTTTTTATGCCTTTCTTTTTCAGGTTCATGGCAGCCTCGATAATTGCACGTGCCTGCATTTCCGAAATTTCAGGATAGGTGTTGCCTAAGCGGCATCCACGGTGGCCAAGCATAGGGTTGAATTCGTGTAACGACTCAACTTTTTCTTTTACTGCTTTAGCTGAAATGCCCATTTCTTTGGCCATTTCTTTCTGGTTTTCGTCTTCGTGAGGAACAAATTCGTGCAAAGGAGGATCGAGCAGACGAACAGTTACCGGAAGGCCTTCCATAGCTTCGAAAATACCTTCAAAATCTTCACGTTGCATCGGAAGAAGTTTTGCTAGAGCAGCACGACGACCAGCTTCATCATCAGCAAGTATCATTTCGCGCATAGCTTTGATTTTTACTCCTTCGAAAAACATATGCTCGGTACGGCAAAGGCCAATTCCTTTTGCACCAAAGTTACGGGCTACTTTCGAATCGTGAGGTGTATCAGCATTGGTGCGAACAAGCATACGCGAATGTTTGTCGGCCATTTCCATCAGTTTACCAAAGTCGCCACTGAGAGCAGCTTCCATAGTACCGATTTTGCCTTCGTAAACTTCACCGTTCGAACCGTTAATTGATAACCAGTCGCCTTCTTTAAATTTGGTGGTACCAATTTCGAGTGTACGTGTTTTGTAGTCAATTTTTAAAGTTCCGGCACCGGATACACAGCATTTACCCATACCACGGGCAACAACAGCTGCGTGCGAAGTCATACCACCACGGGCGGTAAGGATACCTTCGGCAACATTCATACCCGAAAGGTCTTCAGGTGAAGTTTCGATACGAACCAAAATTACTTTATGGCCTTTAGCTGCCCATGCAACTGCATCGTCAGCAAAGAAAACTACCTGACCGGTTGCTGCTCCTGGTGAGGCTGGCAATCCTTGTGCAAGCGATTTTGCTTTTTTCAAAGCTGCTGTATCGAAAACAGGGTGAAGTAATTCATCCAGTTTGTTAGGTTCAACCCTCAAAATGGCTGTTTTTTCATCGATAAGTTTTTCGTTAAACATATCAACAGCAATTTTTACCATTGCTGCACCTGTGCGTTTACCGCTGCGGGTCTGGAGCATCCAGAGTTTACCTTCCTGAATGGTGAACTCCATATCCTGCATGTCTTTATAATGTTTTTCCAGTTTTTTCTGGATTGTAAACAGTTCGTTATAAAGTTTAGGCATGGTTTCTTCCAGCGAAGGAAATTTCGTCTTACGATCTTTTTCGCTAACACCTGTTAGTTTAGCCCAACGTTTTGAACCTTCAACAGTAATTTCCTGTGGTGTACGTATACCGGCAACTACATCTTCACCCTGAGCATTAATAAGGTATTCGCCATTGAAAAGATTTTCGCCTGTACCCGAATCGCGGCTGAAGCAAACACCGGTAGCTGAGCTGTCGCCCATGTTACCAAATACCATAGCCTGAACGTTAACAGCAGTTCCCCATTCTTCAGGGATGTTGTTAAGCTGACGGTAAAGAATAGCGCGGTCGTTCATCCAACTGTCGAATACTGAGCAAATTGCTCCCCAAAGTTGTTCCCATGGATCAGCCGGAAAATCTTTCTTGGTTGCTTTTTTAACTGCTTTTTTGAAACGTGCAACAAGTTCCTTAAGGTCGTCAGTTGTAAGTTCGTTATCAAGGGTAACACCTTTTTCTTTTTTAAGGTGGTCGATAATTTCTTCAAAAGGATCTTCGTCTTCTTTTGAAACTGGTTTTAAACCAAGTACAACATCGCCATACATTTGAACAAAACGACGGTACGAATCCCAAACGAAACGCGGGTTTCCGGTTTTTTTCTCAAGTCCTTTTACTGCTTCATCATTCAAACCAAGGTTGAGAATAGTATCCATCATACCTGGCATTGAAGCGCGCGAACCTGAACGAACGGATAACAGGCAAGGATTTTTGCTGTCGCCGAATTTTGCATTCATGTGTTTTTCAACTTCCGAAACAGCAGCTTCAACTTCTTTCTTAATGAGTTTCAAAGCTGCATCGCGACCTTCTTTTGTGTAAACTGTACACACTTCGGTAGTGATAGTAAATCCCGGAGGAACCGGAACACCAATAAGGTTCATTTCGGCCAGGTTGGCACCTTTGCCACCAAGCAGGTTCTTCATCGAAGCATCGCCTTCCGCCTTTTTATTGCCGAAAGTGTAAACACTTTTTACTTTTGATTTAGCCATAACAGATTGCTGTTTTTGTATTTATGTGTTAATAGTTATAAGTCGGATGATCCTGAATTTGAGGGTGCAAAAGTACAAAACTTTACTAAATATTTTTTGAAGATATAAGCTAAAGTTATGAGTATTTTACTCAAAAATTGTTAATATTTATAATATTCGCCACTGAGAAATCCTGAATAAGCCAGCTTTCCTGAATAATTGAAGGAGCTTCAATCAATTATTTCTGATTCTAAATGGTAAGAATACTGTCGAGTAAATTGTTGAAAATTTGGTTATTATAGCGGCAACATATTATTTGGGATAACATTTCATCAGGGGTCTGAACATGCTTGCCAGGAATAATTTCCGGTGTTATTTCACGTATAAACACAGGTGCATTCGATTCAGTAATCTCAAAATGAAACTGAAACGCAAATACATTTTTCATATATCTGAACGCCTGACAAGGAGTTTCAGCATTATTTGCCATTGCTGTTGCACCAGATGGTAAATCGAAAACATCGAAATGCATGTGCATTACAGTCAACTCGCCCGGGAAGTGCCTGAATACAGTATCATTCAATGCACTTTTGTTAAAGTAAACAGGCATAAATCCAATCTCTTGTTCCCTGTTTTTATAAACCCTGGCTCCGAGTGCTTTCGCAACCAATTGAGAACCCAGGCAAATTCCTATTACAATTTTCCCCGACTGAATGGCTTTTTTGATGAATTCAATCTCGTCATCTATCCAGGGAAATTCTGCTGAGTCATTTACACCCATTTTACCACCCATAACTACCAACCAGTCAAAAGAATATAATGATGGCATCTTGGGATTTAAATCAAAACGGGTAACCGAAGTCGTAATATTATGGATAGCTGCCCAATCGCCAATATATCCCAAATCTTCGAAATGATCGTGCTGAAAATAATGAATATGCATTTTTCTGTTTTCTATTTACAGGCAAATTTATGTATTATTTTAAACTATATCCGAATACGGGAGCTATCATGCCAAACCCATGGAATTACTAACTTTGCCGCTTTAAAAGATTAAAATGAAGGTAACAGGTTTCACTTTTATTCGTAATGCCCTTATTTACGATTACCCGGTAGTTGAAGCAATCCGCTCAATATTACCTGTTTGTGATGATTTTGTTGTAGCCGTTGGTAACTCTGACGATGCAACCCTGCAAATTATCCGCCAGATCGATCCGGTTAAAATAAGGATTATTGAAACAGTGTGGGATGATAAATTGCGTGAAGGCGGGCGTGTTTTAGCTCTTGAAACCGATAAAGCATATCAGGCAATTGGTAATGATACCGACTGGGCTTTTTATATTCAGGGCGATGAAGTTGTGCATGAAAAATACCTTGAACCCATCAGGGAAGCAATGCTGAAATGGAAAGATCATCCGGAAGTGGATGGTTTGCTTTTCAATTACCTTCACTTTTATGGTTCTTACGATTATGTGGGTTCATCAGGTAAATGGTATCCTCACGAAATCAGGGTTGTGCGGAAATCTGAAATTATTTATTCGTATCGCGATGCTCAAGGATTTCGTAAAGGTGAAAATCAGAAACTTCACATAAAACCTATTGATGCTTATGTTTATCACTATGGATGGGTGAAGGAACCTGCTGCTATGCAGCGCAAACAGGAAAATTTCAATAAACTCTGGCATTCCGATAACTGGGTCGATAAAAATGTAGTGAAATCGAACGAATTTGATTATTCAGGCATTGATGCCCTTGAATTGTTTCAGGGAACACATCCCCGGGTAATGCTTGATCGTATTGCAAAGAAAAACTGGAAATTTGATTATGATCTGTCATTCAGTAATTTAAGTCTGAAAGATCATTTTAAAAAATGGCTTCGGAAATATACCGGAGTTGAAATCGGCTATAAAAATTATAAAAGAATCTGATGCTCTTCTGAAAAAACAAAAAAAGATCTGAACGAATTCAGACCTTTTTTTGTGCATTTTATCGGCTTAACGACCAGCAATCGTGAATTTCCTTGAATAACCATCATTCGTTTTAATGATGTATACTCCTGAATTCCATGATGAAACATCTATACGTGTGATTTCGGATACAGCTTTTGTCATCGGAACCATTGTTTTTCCTAAAACATCAGTGATCATGTAAGAAATTTGTTTCTCACTGTTAACCTGAAGGTTAATATAATCCATTGTAGGATTTGGATAAGCGGTTAACGCCAGTTTCTGATCTTTTTCCAAACCTGTGTATAGCATCAGATGTGAAACGGATTGAATAATCTCTTTTGTGGGTGCATGCTGAACAAAAGCAACAAACTCAAGATTCTCGAACACGTATCCAGTAGTTGAAAAATCGAAAGTATAAGTAAGGGTGTTAGAGGCTGTGAAATCAAGTGGAGTGCCGGCGGAACTCGGGAACATTTCACGACAAACAAAGTTAACTTCTGTCATACCACTAAGCCATAAATCAGGGATATGCGATTCGGTAAGCGCAGTATGCAGAACAAGGTCCGAAGGGAAATAATTACTGGCCTGCTCAATAGTAACTGTTGCACGATAGGTGTTTCCAGAAACATGTTCAATATTCTTTTCGAGGAAATGAATTGAAGGAACATTAATTCTATCATTGTACATATTCAAATAAGAAGGATAAAGCGACGTTGTTGCATTGCCACCAACCATTTCGAGAACGCCATCAACTCTGGTAGTCGGATAGCCAGTTATGTTATAATATGAAATCCTGTCTAGCGAAGCTGTGTTTTCATAATTATCACCTCCGTGGTATTCGATAATTGCCACATCGTGTCCGTTTTCAACCATATCATCAGCGCCTTTGGCAGCTCCGGGACAATATTGACACCAGGTTCCTGTAGCAATTTCGAACAGTACTTTTGTGCGTTCAAGACCGCCATCAATTGTGCCTTCGGCAGTGTTGGAAGAAGGAGAATAACCCATTCCGATATAGTGAGCTTTTACTTCATAAACATAGGTATTTGGATATAGGTTTACATCAGTGTATGAAGTGGTTGTAGTTGTTGAATTGATGACAACTCCGTTGCGGATGATCGAATAATTATCAGGTGTACCTGACGTTGGGGCATCCCAGGTTAAACTGATATCAGAACCTGAAACCGCAGCAAGAAGGTTTTCAGGACCTACAAGGGCAACTTGTTCAATAAATTCAATATCGTCAAAATAGCATTCGGCTGTGCCTCCGGATGTTGGACCATAAAAGTTTATTGCATCGAGTTTCAATAAATTTCCACTTCCCTGTGCGCCTGTGCTCCATTTCCAGCTCACAACTTCTAAATTGTTAACATAAAGTGTTGCAAAGTCATTATCTAAATCTACCAAAACACTTATTGGAACCCATGTTCCCTGGACATAGGTGAAAGAACCTGATAATTCGCCACCGGCATTAACATCCCCGGTTCCATTTACATTAAAATAAACTTCCATGCCCCACTGGCTGTTACTTGAAGCAAAATCCTGAAGGACATTGAAATAGCCAATTTTCCCGGAAGGTACTTTGGCAAACATTTTTATCTGGTAACGACCTGTAGTTTTATCGTTCAGAAGTAGAACCAGGTCGTTGTTCGGAGCAATTTTAACTGATTTTGTGCCTCCGTTAGCCTGAGCATCTGACACTATGGGATCTTCTGATCCGCCCGGAGCATTGCTCCATGTTGTCCAGTTAGTGCCAGGAGCCTGTTGAACAAGCTTTGAGCCAGCAGTGTACGACTCAAAGTTATCCGAAAAAAGGGTTGTTTGAGCATATCCTAAAGAAATGCAAAACAAGAGTAAGAAAGATAAAGTGTAAAGTTTTTTCATGAATTGATTGTTTAGGGTTTGTAAACAACAAATCTATAAAAAAATAATTACGTCAATTAAGAATGAAAAAATAATTAAGAAGTTATTAGTTTGTTACGCAGATAATTTGCCGTGTGTGAGTTTTTTACTTTAAGAAGTGCTTCGGGCGTTCCTTCAAATAAAACAAAACCACCCTGTTCTCCGCCCTCAGGTCCGAGGTCAATAACCCAGTCAGCCGTTTTTATCACATCCAGATTATGCTCTATAACAATCAAGGAATGACCTTTTGTGAGTAATTCGTTAAATGCTGTAAGTAACCGGTTTATATCATGCATATGAAGCCCGGTGGTGGGTTCATCGAATATGAACAGGGTAGGGGAGTCGTTGGCGCCTTTGGTTAGGAAAGATGCCAGTTTGATCCGTTGTGCTTCTCCGCCAGAAAAAGTGTCCGACGATTGCCCCAGTTTCAGGTAACCTAATCCCACGTCAGCCAATGGTTTGAGCTTGGCTGAAATGCGATTTGCGGTGGCGCTTTTCTCTGAACCGGCATGAAAGAAATCTATAGCCTGCTCAATGGTGAGATCAAGGATATCGAATATCGTTTTTTCATGAAATTTTACATCAAGTACCTCATCCTTATAACGTTTGCCTTTGCAGCTGTCGCACATCAGGTGCAAATCGGCCATAAACTGCATTTCGACAGTTACAATTCCTTCACCTTCGCATTCCTCGCATCTTCCGCCTTCGACATTAAAAGAAAAGAAACCTGGTTTATACCCTCGCACCTTTGACAGTTGCTGGTCAGCAAACAGACTGCGGATATCATCGAATGCTTTTACGTAAGTTGCAGGATTTGAGCGTGATGACCTCCCAATTGGATTTTGGTCGATCAGTTCAACACCGGTAATAAGATTATAATCACCTTCCAGCCGGTCGAATCTTCCTGTTCGTTCACCATATCCTCCAAAAATCTTTTTAAGCGCAGGATAAAGTATTCTTTTTACTAGCGTAGTTTTTCCTGAGCCGCTGACACCTGTTACAACTGTCATTGCTTTAAGTGGAAATTTCACATCAATACTTTTAAGGTTATGCTCGCGGGCGCCTTTTATTTCGATGTAATCGTTCCATGGCCTACGGCTGACAGGTAACTGAATAGATTTCTTACCTGAAAGATATAAGCCTGTCATGCTTCTCTCATCTTTCAGTATTTCTTCAAATGTTCCCTGAAATACGAGTTCGCCTCCATGGCTTCCAGCCAGCGGACCAATATCAATAACCTGGTCGGCAGCTTTTATTATTTCTTCTTCATGCTCCACTACAATAACGGTATTTCCCATGTCGCGCAAACCTTTCAGTACTTTAATCAGAAGATGCGTGTCGCGCGGATGGAGTCCGATACTGGGTTCATCGAGTATATAAAGTGATCCTACAAGGCTGCTTCCAAGTGAAGTAGCAAGATTAATGCGTTGTGATTCGCCGCCCGATAAGGAATTTGAGAGCCTGTTAAGAGTGAGGTAAGGCAGTCCGACATTGCATAAAAATCCAAGCCTGTTTTTAATCTCAACCAGCAGACGGTCAGCTACTTTGTGCTCGTATTCAGTTAAGTTCAGGTTTGTAAAAAAATCAAGAGCTTCATCTATCGGAGTCAAAACCAGGTCGGTGATCGATTTCCCGCTTACTTTAACATAATTGGCATCTTTACGCAGGCGCGTGCCTCGACAGTCGGGACAAACCGTTTTTCCACGGTACCTCGAAAGCATAACCCTGTATTGAATTTTATAGGTCTGACTTTCGACCATGGCAAAAAAAGCATCAATTCCTTCGAAATGCTGATTCCCTGTCCAAAGTAATCTCCTTTGATCGTTTGTAAGCTTATAATACGGGGCATGAACCGGGAAATCAAATTTGTGAGCATTTTTAATAAGAGTATGCTTGTATTCACTCATTTTTTCGCCCTTCCAACAGGCAACAGCATCGTCATAAATTGACAGACTTTTATCAGGAATTACGAGGTCTTCATCAATGCCAATCACACTTCCAAATCCTTCGCAAGTTTTACAGGCGCCAAATGGATTGTTGAAACTGAAGAGATGAACCGATGGTTCTTCAAAAGTAATTCCATCCAGCTCGAAACGGTTCGAAAATTCAATTCGATTGTTCGTGCCATCAGTTTCAATACCTAGTACGCAGGTTCCGCTACCTTCGAAAAACGCTGTTTGAACTGAATCGGCAGCTCGTGCTGCGAGATCTTCGTCGGCCTTATCAATGGTAAACCGGTCAACCAGCACAAACATGTCATTGTAATCGAATTTCTCCGCTTCAGGTAAAATATCTTCAATCTTAAGAACATTGTCCTGGTAAAGCACCCTGCTGAACCCTTGCTGCAAAACAACCGTAAGGTCATCTTTAAGGTTACGGTCATTCTTCTGATAAACAGGACTATAAAGCATTATACGTGCTCCATCCTGTTGTTCCATAATTACATTTACAACATCAGTAACACTATGCCTGGTAACCTGCTCGCCTGTAATTGGCGAAAAGGTTTTACCAATTCGGGCAAACAATAGTTTAATGTATTCGTAAATTTCAGTTGAGGTTCCTACCGTTGAACGGGGATTGCGGGTATTAACCTTTTGCTCAATGGCAATAGCCGGAGCTATTCCTTTTATATAATCTACTTCCGGTTTACTCATACGCCCCAGGAACTGGCGGGCATAAGAACTAAGGCTCTCAACATACCGCCGCTGTCCGTCAGCATATAGTGTGTCAAATGCAAGCGATGATTTTCCTGATCCTGATAATCCTGTAATCACCACCAGTTTATTACGCCTGATAGCTACTGAAATATTTTTAAGGTTGTTAACCCTGGCTCCTTTTACGAGGATATATTTTTTCGGGTCTAACTGGTCAATGTCTTTAATAATCATGGTTATTTTTTCAATTTCTATGTAAACCAGATGAAAAGTTTACTTTAATGCATTAATGAATGCAGCTGCAAAGCTACTTACATTTCGAACACTTATCACTTAAAAAGAGTTGATAAACCTACTTTTTTGCAGGGAATGATGTTTTTTTGAAGGATATACTGAATGATATATATTACAGAAAAACAAAGGGTTAGAAATAAAATCCACAACGAATATCAACCTGATTTGAAATAATTTTAACAAAAATTTGCAACCAGATGAATAGATGTGTACATTTGCAAGTCTCAAAGTAAAAATGTTAAAATTAAACATATTACTTTTCATAGCCTGATCCATTAATTATAAACCAAAACCAATTCGTTATCGAAAGATTTCTACGCTCTTAAACTCAAATAATTACTAACCAATACGGAGGTATCATGTCCACCCCCATTGTTAGCGATCAGGAGCTTATAAGCAACTATCTCGCCGGTAATGAATATAGTCTTGAGGTTCTTATTAACAGGCACAAGCAAAAAGTTTATTCGTACATCCTTCTCGTTGTCAGAGATAAACATCTGGCTGACGACATATTTCAGGATGCTTTCATTAAAGTTATAAATACTTTACGTTCAGGTGTTTATAAAGAAGAAGGTAAGTTTATCCAATGGGTAATGCGGATTTCTCACAATCTTATTATTGATCACTACCGCAAATCGAAACGTTTGCCGATAGTAGACAACCATTCGGAAGAAGGTGATATTTTCGACAATCTGCGGATTGTTGACGATTCCATTGAGGAACGAATGATTGTTGACCAGATCTATGAAGATGTGCGGAAACTAATCGATCATCTCCCAGGCGAACAGCGCGAAGTACTCCTCTTAAGGCATTACAGCGACATGAGTTTTAAGGATATTGCCGAGCAAACTGATGTGAGCATCAATACAGCATTAGGCCGTATGAGATACGCATTGATTAACCTGCGCAAACTAATCGATAGTAAAGAGATCATACTGAGTGTTTAGTGTAAAATATTTTTGACCGGATACAATAAAGGAGATGCCTTTGCCGTTTTTTGGGTATAAAGTTTAACAAAACCCCAATAGATGATAAAAATCTCTACACTTCTTAATGATGCTTCACAAGTAGCCGATAACCAAAAAGTTGAGCATTTGGCTCCCGGTCCTCAGGCAGTGAAGATGCTGATAAGTTATTCGCAAGCTTTACAGGTTATTCATTGTAATGATTTTAGAACCTGCTATATTGTACTTAACTAAAACAGCTGGTAAAAGTTTAACAAATTAGTCCCGCTCACAGCGGGATTTTTTTTTGCCCGATTCATTGGTTTTGTAATTTTGGCTCTTTTAATGCATTAATTCTCTGTAACCGAAATTCAATTATTTCAAGTGCCCTGCACAAAAGGTTTCGGAGATAAGCGCGTTTTGCTTTTACGCGAAAACATTATTTTCAAATTTCAGATTTTAACCTGCCAGTATGCTAAAAAAAATGTCAAAGAAAGAACGTTTTAAAAATATAGTCAGTTATTTCGAATCAGCAATGCCTGTTGCCGAAACTGAACTGGTTTATCAGTCGCCATACCAATTGCTGGTTGCTGTAATTTTATCCGCTCAGTGTACTGATAAAAGAGTGAATATTATAACACCGCCTTTCTTTCAAATATTTCCGGATGCTGAATCGCTTTCGAAAGCATCAGTTGAAAGTGTCTTCGAATTAATAAAAAGCTGTTCGTATCCCAACAATAAAGCCAAAAATCTTGTGGGCATGGCACAGACTTTAGTAAACGAATTTAAAAGTATTGTTCCCTCTGATATTGAAGAACTGCAAAAAATGCCAGGAGTAGGACGAAAAACAGCGAATGTTATTGCTTCGGTGGTTTTTAATCTTCCGGCAATGGCTGTGGATACGCATGTGTTCAGAGTTTCGAACCGCATTGGATTGACAACAAACTCTCGTACACCTCTCGAAACTGAAAGAGAACTTGTTAAATACATTCCTTCCGAAAAACTTTCGATTGCCCATCATTGGCTGATTCTTCACGGAAGGTATGTGTGCCTTGCCAGGAAACCGAAATGCGTCGAATGTGGTATAAGGGATTTGTGCCGGTATTTTAAGTCTCAGAACAAAAATCTCACTGAATAGAACCAGGAAAACCTGAATTATCTGAACTATTTCAACCCTTTTCTGTTTAATAAATACAATTTGACGTTAAACAGTCTTTATCCCATACGATATGATTACTTTAAAAACAGGTGATGCAGCACCGTTATTCTCTGCTAACGATCAGCATGGCAACGAAATATCCCTTAAATCGCTGAAAGGCAAAAAGGTAGTCCTTTATTTTTATCCTAAGGATGATACACCAGGATGTACAGCTGAAGCCTGTAACCTGCGCGACAATTATGCTGAACTTTTAAAACTGGGTTATGCAGTTATTGGCGTTAGCCCCGATCCTCTGAAATCTCATATGAAGTTTACGGATAAGTACGAACTGCCTTTTTCACTTCTGCCGGATACTGAAAAAGAAATTATTTCTGCTTATGGAGCATGGGGTCCTAAAAAGTTCATGGGTAAAAGCTATGAAGGCGTTTTAAGGTCAACTTTTGTAATAGACGAAGAAGGTATTATCGAGAAAATATTCACCCAGGTTGATACAAAAAACCATACAGATCAGATACTTAAAGGATAATTTGTTTTAAGTTCCGGATAAATAAATTCTATATTGCCACTGCATTTTTTTTATATTTGCAGTGGCAATAATTTTGTTAATAAAAACCTCCTTCAGATTCAAAGTATATTTTTGTTTAAAACATAAACAGAGTAAATTTGCTATCTAAAGTTAAATTATTTAAAAAATGGCAAAGGAAGATACCAACCAGGAAAAACTGAATGTCCTGAAGCTTACGATGGATAAGCTCGAAAAAACATATGGTAAAGGCACTATTATGAAGCTTGGCGACCAGGCTGTTGAAGATACTCCGGCAATTTCTACAGGCTCACTGGGTTTGGATATTGCTCTTGGAGTTGGTGGTTTACCCAAAGGGAGAGTTATTGAAATATACGGACCTGAATCGTCAGGTAAAACTACACTTGCATTACATGCAATAGCTCAATCGCAGAAAAAAGGAGGCATAGCCGCTTTTATTGATGCAGAGCATGCATTCGATCGTTACTATGCTCAGAAACTTGGCGTAGATATCGAAAATCTGCTTATTTCACAACCTGATAACGGTGAGCAAGCACTTGAAATTACTGAAAACCTTATCCGCTCAGGAGCAATTGATATTATTGTTATCGACTCCGTTGCAGCCTTAACTCCTCGAAGTGAAATTGAAGGCGAAATGGGCGACTCGAAAATGGGTTTGCAAGCCAGGCTTATGTCGCAGGCACTTCGTAAACTTACTTCAACTATTAGTAAAACAGGATGCTGCTGTATTTTTATTAACCAGTTGCGCGAAAAAATCGGCGTAATGTTTGGCAATCCCGAAACTACTACCGGTGGTAACGCACTTAAATTTTATGCATCCGTTCGCCTTGATATACGCCGTCAGACTCAGATCAAAGATGGTGATGTGGCAATTGGAAACCGCGTTAAAGTGAAAGTTGTTAAAAACAAAGTTGCTCCGCCTTTCCGCCAGGCTGAATTCGACATAATTTATGGCGAAGGTATCTCAAAGTATGGCGAAATCATTGATCTTGGTGTTGAACGAAATATCATTAAAAAAAGCGGTTCCTGGTTTAGCTATGGCGAAACCAAATTAGGTCAGGGAAGAGACGCATTGAAAAAATTACTTGCCGACAATCCTGAACTATGTGATGAAATTGAAGCTCAACTGATAATCGCCCTTAAAGCATAATAATTTGATTAAGAGTATATTATAAGTTATTTTTAATCTATCTGCAGTTAAATAGATTAAATACGAAAACTCCGGATGAATAATCAGCCGGAGTTTTTATTTTTGCAAACTAATTAAACCGTTTATTATGCGTAATTTTTTCCTTTTTATACTTCTTGCAATTATACTCTCACCGGCTTTTTTAGCATGTAATCAATCAGGGTCGACTGACAAGGAGACAGCAAATGATTCAATCCCACAGGAGCTTGCGAAATTAAATGATGCCATTTCGAAAGATCCCGGAAATGCTGAATTATACACACAGCGTTCGGAGTATTATGTGAGGCGCGAGTTATTTAACAATGCACTTTCTGACATCAATAAAGCAATTGAACTTGACCCGAAACTAGTTAAGGCTTACACCGGTCTTTCCGGTATTTACCTGTTAATGGGAAAACCCCAGGAATCATTGGATGCGCTGAACCAGGTATTAAAATTTGATGATAAAAATGCAGATATCTACCTGAAAAAAGCAAAGCTGTACCTGGTGATGAAAGATTATGAGAACTGTGCAATATCAGTCGAAAAAACGCTCGAAATTGACCCGGAAAAGGCTGATGCCTATTTCCTGAAAGGAATGGCTTTGATGGAAAATGATAAAATGGATTTTGCCATTCAAAGTTTTCAACGCGCTGTAACTATTGATCAGGCTCATTTTGATGCACTTATGCAGTTAGGTTATATTTGGGAAAGCCGTGATCAGCAAATGTCAATTGAGTATTTTAAAAGTGCGGTAAAAGCTAATCCCCGAAGTACAGAGGCTTTGTATAACCTAGGATTGCTTTACCAGGAAAACGATCAACCGCAAAAAGCCATTCAAACCTACGAAGATCTCATTAAAGTGAATCCCGGTAATGCGCTCGCATATTATAATATTGGGTATGTTAACCTGGTTTATCTCAGCAAATACTCAGAGGGCGTTACCTCATTTACCAAAGCTATCGAACTCGATCCTGAATATACCGATGCATGGTATAACCGTGGTTATTGCTACGAACTTCTGAAAGATAAGGAAAAATCAACTAGCGACTACCAGCAGGTTCTGAAAATTAAACCCAATGACCCTAAGGCAGTTGAAGGAATGAACCGGCTTGATAAAATGAAATAGAATTTTCGATCTATTATTTAATTATTAACTTTTACGCAGTTTTGTGGCATTGCAACTACATGTAGATGAAGAAAATCAGGCTTGTAATTTCCTGTAACGCGAGAGATTTATCAGATCAGAGTTTTAACGGACGGGAAATAGTTTAAAATTGAAAGCCACGAAATAAACAGTGTAAATGCCAGTAAAACTATAGCCCAGACCGCTGCAGGTATTTTTGTTGTCTTCTGGAGGTTGGTAGCATCGCCGGCTTTTTTAGGTTGTTTTATAGCTAACACCAGCAGTATAAACGATGAGATAATGGCATCGGTAAAAATAACCAGTGCGTAAAAAGCAGCGAAAATATAGATTACCGTTTGATTATTAAGGTATATAAGTAAAAGGTTGAGTACAACAAATGTTCCCGCCCAGAATAATCCGTACATGTTTTTTAAGGATAGTATCATGATAATCAGGGCAATACTTGTCAGGATAAAAAGTATGTACAGGTTATATCCTTTATAAAGCAGAAACAGAAACAGCCAGCCGCTTAACGCTGAAAACGGATATCCTGCAAGCGCTATAAGCGATTGAGCTATTTTGCTTTTTGCTTTGGTTACTGTTGAACCTGAAGTATCCGCAAACAGATTAACAGCAATTATTTCTCCGCTAAGTAACAGTGTAACAAATGCATGCCCGGCTTCGTGAACCAGCGTATTTATACTTCTGAAATATTTGCCAAGCACAGGAATTCGGCTAAGCAATATTGCGATAACCAAAAGGATATAGAAAATAAGTTGAGGGTGTGAAGATATCCAGTCCATTTATTTTACTTAAGAAATTAGAGAACCAAACTGAAATGATGCCAGCGAAACAAGGTTAGCGAAAACCAAATATTTATGAATAAGGGCAAAGCCCAGTTCTGCTAATACATCATTTCATCATCCTGTTCGGGCCGAAAGGCAATGGCGTGCAAAGCAGGCAACAGGGCAGCTATACGAATTCCCCAGTGCGAAATAAATAATGTACGGCATTCGTACACTGCATTTTGTTTTGCGTACGAAAGGTTCTTCTGGTACAGAAGCACAAAATCTTTAAGGTCCTGATACACATCAGCAAGGTGTTCCGAAATATTTGCCCGAAGCGGAATATTATCACTGCTTTCGTATGATAATGTAAAAAACTCATCCTTATCAGCAAACACGGTGAGTAGTGAGTTGTAAATGCTTTCCCACTGATCTTCATTTACAAAGCGTTCGCCCGGGAAATCCTCATCAGCTTCAACAACAGGCAAAATAGCGCCTTTCAGATATAACAACGGACAAATTTTTGCAAAATACTGTATAACTTCTTCAGGATTGTATTTTTCAGCTGCTTCGGTAAAAATACAGAATTCGTTTGCAACAGTGTACATATCAAGTACATTAGCTGATGATACAAGGTCGGGGGAAGGTGCGTCAGACATATGATTGTTGTAAATAGTTACTATTTTTAAAAATCAAAGGTATTAATTTGATGCATGTAGCAGGTACCAATAGCCACAAAAAAAAGTGCTTATGGAGCACTTTATTGAAGTATGATTCCATTGTTGCGTCAGAATTTTTTCAGAATGAGTAACCTGGCTTCTGAATTTCCGGTATTTGTAAATCCACGTTCAGCACCCTTTTCTATTTCCGCCACATTATGTATGTTGAGTTTTACCTGGTTATCTCCGGTTAACAATATTACTTCGCCTTCAACCAGGCAGGCAACAACATCGAATGGGTTTGTGTGCTGTGGAATAGCTTGTCCGGGTTGCAGGCATAAATGTATAACCTCAAGTGAATCAGATGTATGCATGATATAACCTTCGAGGTTAAATTGAACTTTTGGCGCAGATGTAAGTGTGCTGATTTTCATTATTTTGATTTTCTTTTTACTAATTTCCCTATAGGTTTAGGTGCAAATAAATTATCAATAAAATGAACCAACGCAAATAATGGCTTCTTTTGTAGCATTCTTGGACCCGCCCAAAGCATTATCTGTCGCATTTGTTCACGCTTTTGCGGTGAATAGCAATGTACGGGGCAATTTTTGCAAACAGGTTTTATATCTCCATACATGCAGGATAATAGTCGCTTTTCGGCATAGTTAGCCAGATCACTGCATACTTCGCATAATTCAGTTTTAGTAGCATGATTACCGGCACAAAACAAGCTGATCATTGTTTGAACAATAATTTTTTCTCTTTCGCGACGCGACTTAAGGAGAAACATTTGCATGGTTTATTCCCTGATCATTGTCAGCAGCATGATAAATTTTTCGTTTGCATTTACAGCGTGCGGAATATTTGCAGGCATTATAATGCTTTGACCTGTTGAGAGTTGGTTGGGTTTCCCGCCAATTACTATTTCGGCATTTCCCTGTAAAACCTGCACCAGGGCATCAAAAGGTGCTGTATGCTCGCTGAGTTTCTGGCCTGCATCGAATGCAAAAAGCGTGATATTCCCTTTTTCTTTCTGTATAATCCGCTTGCTTACAATTCCGTCGCTCTGATAATTAACTGAATCAACAAAAGAGAAAGTAACGCCGGTTTCAATTTTTTCTTTTTCCATTTTTTCTTTTTTTTTTAAAGTTAATAAAAAAATAGAAAATGGAAAATAGTGTTTGTAGCGGAGTAGTATGAAGCTTAAATAATTCATAATGATTGAATTATCATTTATGGCTTGAACTATTTTCTACTTTTCTATTTTCCATTTTCTACCACTAAACCCATTCTTCTGATAAAATATCACCTTTTATTCCAACAACAAGTTTCTTAATAGGAATGTTACGTCCTGATTGCTGAACAGCCATTTTAGCCATCTGAATCAAGCTTCCGCAACATGGAACTTCCATAATCGGAACGGTTAGAGTATTAATTTTGGAATCTGAAATCAATGTCGAAAGCTTTTCAATATAAACTTCTTTATTGGTATCGAGTTTTGGGCAGGCTATGGCCAGCGACTTGTTTTTCAAAAGCCGTTCGTGAAAATCGCCCATTGCAAAAGCCACGCAATCAGCAGCTAACACAACATCGGCACCTTGAAAATAGGATGCATTAGGATTGACTAGATGAAGCTGAACAGGCCATTGGCGGAGTTCCGATGGGGCAGGGGCTACTGGAACTGCCGCGGATGTGCTTACAACTGCTGAAGCTGCATTAACTTTATCCAGATCTATCCGGAAATCAATGATTTTGGAACTTCCGCAGCCACACGAACTTTCGTGTTCAGGTTTAATATGATTTAACGCTTCTTTCATATTCGGAAAAATTACTGTTGATGCAACACTTGGTTTAGTTTCGGCTCCCGGGCTCAGATCAATTTCATGTTTTTTAATATACGCAACAGCTTCTTTAAGAAATTCATGTTCATTATGATCACGCAGATGTTCGAGGTGGGCCAAAATGGTATTACGTCCTTGCTTTACAATGGTTTCCATAACAATGGTTTCGTTGTATGGCTCAGCTTCCCGCTCGATAATTTCGATAGCGCCTTCGGGGCAATGGCCTAAACATGCTCCCAATCCATCGCAAAATAAGTCGCTGATTAAGCGGGCCTTGTTGTCAATTATCTGAAGAGCACCTTCGTGGCAGTTTGGTATGCATAAGCCGCATCCATTGCACTTTTCTTCGTCAATCTGAATGATTTTTCTAAGCATAGGTAATGTCTTTTGTTTTCAGGTCTGATATTTTTGTGTTAACTAAATATTCAACAAATTCGTTTGTGAGTTTATCCGGTTTGCCGCCAAAAATGCATTCAATAAACGGACATTGGTTTTCGGTAATCCCGCAAAGCTGACAATCAACATTTCCTTCAATCAGCTGATAAACTTCAAGCATACTGATTTCGGCAGCATCTTTTTTCATGATAAATCCTCCACCAGGCCCTCGGTTCGATTCGAGGTATTCGTTTTTTGCCAATACCTGAAGAATTTTTGCCAGATGATTTTGCGAAACATGTAGAATTTCTGCAATTTTTTTCGCGTTAAGCTTCACGTTTGATGATGCGATAAGTGCCAGACTGTGAATAGCCAGTGAAGCTGCTTCAGAAATATGTATGAGTCTGCTCAACTTAAATAAGAATTAAGGTATTTGAATGCGCAAATATACTGATTATTTTTTATACGGGACAAACTGAACAAAAAAAGAAAAGAATTTTCGGGAAAGGGGAGTAGCAGAAACTTATTCCATCAGGTCAGCCAGGGTTTGTGTCGAAAGATGATCGCGGAAAGTAAGAGTCATTTTCGAAACAACTGTACCCAAAATACATTTTCCAAAAGGGCAAACTTGTTTCTCATGCGGACAACTTATTACTTTAACCTGGCCTTCAATGGCCTCATAAATTTGCAGAAGTGTTATTCCTGCAGGTTCAATACTTAACTTAAATCCACCTGATGGTCCGCGGTTTGAAGACAAAAATCCTTCTTTTACAAGTCGTTGCATAACTTTAGCCACATGATGACGTGAGGACCCGGTAATATCCGCAATTTTTTGAACATTAATAGTTTCGCCTGCGCGGGCAACCAGCACCATACCATGCATTCCGATGGAAGCGGCTTCAGAATATGAAACAATTTTCGCCATTATGATATATAAGTAATTAATTGCTCAAATGTCGGTATTATTTTTTGATACTGATCAGGCCTGGTGTAATTTTGAGCGTTTCTAAATAAGTGTATTGGAATGGTTTTTGATAATCAGATTTAAAGATCAAACTAAAATTATCAACATGTTTAGTACTAAAAAATTACTTGTAGTTCAAATTGTATTTTTATTGTTCTTATCATCCTGCGATGTTTTACAACAAGTTAATCAGGTGAGTAACCTTTCAAAATGCGAATTCAAACTCGAATCGGTTCAAAATCTAAACCTTGCAGGAATAAATGTTCAAAACATAAAAAGTTTTTCCGATCTTAAAATGATGGATGCCACCAGGCTTGCATCTGCTGTGGCTAATCAGCAATTCCCTCTCGATTTTACACTAAATATAGAAGCTAAAAATCCGAATACCTCAGCTGCAGGTATGACTAAAATAGATTGGATACTACTAATCGATGATATTGAAATGACGCAAGGTATTCTCGACAAGCAGGTTACGATTCCGGCAAACAACGGAGTTTCAATAATCCCTATGCAAATGCATGTTGATCTGAAAAAAGCTTTATCAGGTAAAAGTTCTGATGCAATAATTAATTTTGGCTTAAATTTATCAGGCAACGGAAATAAACCAACTCGTTTTACCTTAAAAATGAAACCGACAATAACCGTAAATGGTTTTCCAATCACCTATCCCGGTTACCTGAGTGTTAATACCGAGTATGCTGCAAAATAAATAACTCAAACATTAATAAGTTATGACTCAAGTATCAAGAATACTACATTATCTGGCCCTGATCCTTGGTTTTCAGGTATCGCTATTTTTCACGCTGTTCCTCATAGCCGAAGGAGGTGCCGGATTAATAGAAGGGAAAACGGCCGTACTTCCTTTTCTGATATTGATGATAATTTCGGTTGGGGGATATATACTTGCTCTTTCGAATCCTCAGAAGGGTGGGATTATAATGATTACAGGCGGACTATTAATGATAATTTACCTGCTGATCATCGGAGGCATTGGAGAGTATAAAATGTCACTTATTTATGGACTGCCATTTATTGTTCCGGGTTTGGTTTTATTTTTTAACCGGCGAAAGGAATTTCAACCTAATAAAGTATAAAAAAAGCCCGGTATTTCTGCCGGGCTTTTTTTTTAGATTTGTTTACAGTAATCCTCCGTTTTTATAAATCTGCATCTGAGCATCATAAAACTTATTGATAAACAGTGATTTGTTTTTCGTAATATTAGTAATCTCACCAGTACCGAAATTTACTTTTACCTGATCATCCTGCTCAAGTTGAAGCTCTTCGAGTTGTCCCGGTGAATAAGTAAGTATTGGTAGGGCGGCGTTAATGGCATTTCTTTCGTAAATAGCACCAAACGATTCAGCAATAATTGCTGTTACGCCCAGCGACTGGAAACAATCCACAGCCTGCTGCCTCGAACTCCCTGCACCAAAATTCTTGGTTGTGAAAATGATATCGTTGGGTTGGGCTTTCTTAGCAAAATCCTCATATCCTTTAAGGTTGTCGAAAGTATACTGACCCATTTCCTTTATATTGGTTATTGTGAGGTAGCGATTATGGAAAATCATATCTGTATCAATATCATCTTTCCTGATAACCCAGGCACGACCTTCAATAATTTCGGGTTTTTCAGATTTTTCGCGAATTACAACGTCGCGGTGTTTTATTTCAGGTTTTGTAAAAGTTGCAGCAATTTCCGGTATATCATCAGGAGTTGTAATGTAACCAGCTATTGCTGATGCAGTTACAACTGCAGGAGAAGCCAGGAACATAGAACCCTTGCCTTGTTTACCCGAAAAATTGCGGTTACCGGTACTTATAGTTATTTCGTCAGGACCATTTTGGCCTACTTGTCCGGCTGCACAACCGGCACATCCTGCGTTCGAAACCAGCGCTCCGGCATCTTTAAATATCTGAATCAGTCCTTCATCAAGTGCTTCGCGCCAGATGGCATCGGTAGTAGGAACAATTTTTAAAACAACGCCGGGTGCAACTTTGCGTCCTTTCAGCAATGCAGCAGCTATACGGAGGTCTTCCATTCGGCCGTTGGTGCAACTTCCCAGGAAAGCGGAATCAATTTTGGTATTCTTCACACTCTCAACCGAAACATCATCATGCGGATGACCGGGATTAGCGACCATAGGAACAAATTTGCCTATTTCTATTTCGTGAATAAAAGTATATTTTGCATCAGGAGATGCTTGTATCGTCTCAAATCTTTTACCTGAAAGTTTTTCGAGTTCATTTAAAACTTTTTCATTAGGGCTGAAAAGAATAATAATGGCACCCATTTCAGTCCCCATTGAAGCAATGGTAATACGTTCGTCAAGTGTGAAATCTTCAACAGCATCTCCTTCAATTTCAACGGAATAGCCCAATAGTTTATTTGCTCCATATATAGAAAGAAGATTTAACACAACATCTTTTGCCGTAACATTTGCCGGCCGGGTTCCTTTGAGTACCAGTTTTACCGATTCAGGAACTTTAAACCATACGGATCCTTTTGCCCAGGCTGCGGCAATATCCTGATCGCCCATTCCCTGCCCGAAAGCACCGATGGCACCCATAATATTGGCGTGTGAATCTGTTGAAACAAAAGTACTTCCGGGGTATGCCAGCCCTTTGTCAATGGCAAGGTGAGTGCCAACACCCGAATCGATGTCATACACTTTTATATCATATTGACGGGCAAAAAGGCGGCAGAAATGCTGGTTGGCAGCATATTTCTGATCTGAACCTCCCGGGTTGCAGTCGAACGTAAAAAATGTACGGGTAGCATCATGAACACTCAGTCCGTTGTTCAGAATATTTTCGACCACATTAGCACCGCCAAAATCGCGTGCCGCACGGGCATCGATAAATACATCCACAATATCGCCGGGTTTAACAGTTTCCTGGCTGCTGTGGTTAGCTATTATTTTTTCTATTATTGTCATGGTTGGTTCGTTAATGGTTAATGGAAAATGTTTTACCTATCATATTCGGATGATTTATTAACCATCACCCTTTATTCTATTTCCATCACCTGATTTTTATCACCTAATTCCTATTCACTATTCACTATTCACTGTTCACTATTCACTGTTTACTCTTCACTGTTCACTGTTCACTCTTCACTTTCTTAAATCTTCAATCTCTCCCTGAACGGTTCAAATGTCATAAAATCAGCATGATGCACGATATAAGCTTCCGTTGTACGCTTTACCATATCGCCTTCGCCGGCATGGGTAGCGATGATATGACAAACCGAAGCAGGCACGCCGCATTGCTCAGCTAAGGAAACGCCAGAGAAAGGATGCCTCACATATTTCCCGTAGCTACCCTGAACCGATTTTCCATCTTTCATTTCATACTCAAGCAGTTTACCAACATCAGCAAGGATAGCTCCGGCAATCAATACATCCATATCGACAGGAAGATCAGTTTTGAAAAATTCATTCATTTTATTTCCTGAATCTAAAGCTACATGCACCACACAACGTTTGTGATCCATAAAAGTAACTTTCAGATCGGGTCCGCATAAAAGTGTGAAAGGAATGGTGTTCAGATCTTCAGGGGTTAGGACACTTCGCTGCAAGGCCAAAGCCCAGGTGAGTGTTGTTTTTTCTTTCAGATCAGTATTCTTAATCCAATCCAGTTCAGGCCATAATTTTTTGGCTTGTTCAATGTATTTTGGTTCAATATTCATGGGTTAGGGGTATTAAAGAGAGAGCCGCTGAAAGGGCGGCTCTCAAAATTTTCGTAAGGTTTTTATAGTTTCGCAATAATTGCATCTGCCATCTGGATAGTGGATGCAGCTCCCTGGTTAATAACATCAGGCGTTCCTTTAAGCTTCATCATATCATAAGCTTTAACCTTTCCTTCAGCTACTACGTCGGCAATAGCTTTACGGATGCGGTTTGCCATTTCCATTTCACCTAGGTGTTCGAGCATCATTACGCCTGATAGTATCATTGCAATTGGATTTACAATTGATACTTCATAACCGGCATATTTTGGCGCTGAACCATGCGTTGGTTCGAAAACGCTCACTCCGCTTTCGGGATTAAATTGTGCTGAAGTTGCAAAACCCAAACCGCCAATCAATCCGGCAAAAGCGTCGGAAACGATATCACCGAACATATTGCCTGCAACTATAACATTGTAGTTTTCAGGGTTTTTAGTGAGCCACATTGTCATTGCATCAATATTAACATCTTCAACCCAAATGTCAGGATAATCTGTTTTACTCATTTCCTGTGCTACTTTAAGCATCATACCTGAGGTTTCGCGAATTACATTTGGTTTTTCACAAACGGTAATCTTTTTGAAACCACGCTGTTGAGCATATTCAAAAGCAGCTTTAACAATTCGGGTAACATATTTTTTTGTAAAAATACGGGTCGAAACGGCTAACTCAGGACGCGGGCACCAACCAAAGTTTGATTTGAATTTCGGATGTGTCATCAAAGCATCATAAACCTGGTCCGAAGGATTTGTCCATTCAACTCCACCGTATAGTCCTTCGGTATTCTGACGGAAAATCATAACATCAACTTCAGGTTCTTCAATACCGTTTTGTCCGCGGCGGATAAAGTTTAATGGATTGCCTTTGAGTGTTTTACATGGACGCATGCAAATATCCAGATCAAAATGCTGACGCATCGAAACGATCGGGCTGTAATATGTAAATCCTTTCCCTTGCAATTCAGGAGCCAATTCAGCAGCAGTTTTGTCTTTTGGCTTGGAAGTGATGGCACCGAAAAGGCCAACTTTGTATTCTTCCAGAAGTTTTATAGTGCGATCGGGTAAAGGGTTACCTTCTTTACACCAGAATTCCCAACCAATGTCGCCGTTAACATATTCAGCTTCAAATCCGGCAGCATCAAGTACGCGAATGCACTGCTCTAATACTACTTTTCCAATACCATCACCTGGCATGGATACAATGGTTCTTTTTGCCATAGTTTTAAATAAGTTTTTTGCTTGTTATTAGATAAACAATATGCAACAAAATTATTATTTCATTACAGAATAACAAGTTGTTTGCGGAAATATTTTTAAAGAATATTGAACTTTATTAATAATAATTTTCTGTTTGAAAATTACAAAAAAAAATACTATATTACTTTTTTCAAAGAATTGGAAATAAGATATATATGTTAATATTATGGGCTTACAGATGTTTATGCATCTGAATATAGAAAGTTCACTTACAGATAACCATATATGTCCATTATATCATCTCTTCAAATTTGATTAAAAAAATCCCTTGATAATTTACTAAATCTCTAAACCGGAACCCTAAGCATTCCGTTTTTGGTTTGCAATCGCGATACCTTAACCAAAGAATTTTTCGAATTCCCCCTGATTTGTTAATTTTGCACTCCCGGATTCAAGAAAATAAGTGGATTCGGACATTCATTTTTGAGTTATGGATACTAAGGCATTGGTGAAAAGTGTAGAAGGTCCTGTGTTTAAAAAAATTGCAGAAGCTGCAACACTTTTAAATACTGATGCTTATGTTATTGGCGGATTCGTCCGCGATCTTTTGCTCGACCGGCCAAGTAAAGATCTGGATATTGTTACTTCGGGTGATGGCATTGAACTTGCTTCGAAAGTTGCTGAATTGCTTAAAATCAAGAAAGTAAGTGTTTTTAAGACGTTTGGTACAGCAATGTTTATGTATCACGACTGGCAGGTTGAATTTGTTGGAGCCCGAAAAGAATCATACACAAGTGATTCGCGTAATCCACAGGTATTGCCAGGAACAATTGAAGATGATCAGAATCGTCGGGATTTTACAATTAATGCACTGGCAATCAGTTTACAGAAAGCTGATTTCGGTCAGTTGATCGATCCGTTTCATGGCGTTGACGATTTAAATAACAAAGTACTACGAACTCCACTTGATCCCGATATTACGTTTGCAGATGATCCATTACGCATGATGCGGGCTATAAGGTTTGCTGCTCAGCTTGATTTTCGTATTCTTCCCGAAACACTTGATGCAATTACACGGAATGCTTCCCGTATAAGCATTATTTCGATGGAAAGGGTCAGTGAAGAACTTAATAAAATCATTCTCACAAAAAAACCTTCGGTTGGATTCTATCTTCTTGATAAGACCGGGTTGCTCGACTTGATTTTTCCTGTGTTTACTGCGCTCAAAGGTGCTGAGTATGTTGAGGGTAAAGGACACAAAGATAATTTTAAACATACGCTTGAAGTTCTGGATCGCATTGCCCCGAATACTGACGACCTCTGGCTTCGCTGGGCTGCACTTCTGCACGATATCGCCAAACCGGTAACTCGTCGGTTTGATCCGCAGCAAGGCTGGACGTTTCATGGCCATGAGTTTAAAGGTATGAAAATGATACCTTCTATCTTCGCTCATCTGCGATTGCCGCTGAATGAGAAAATGAAGTATGTTCAGAAAATGGTTTTGCTACATTTAAGACCTATTGTCCTTTCGGAAGACATAGTAACCGATTCGGCTGTTCGCCGACTTCTTTTTGAAGCCGGTGATGATATTGACGACCTGATGACCCTTTGTGAAGCTGACATAACCTCCAAAAACCAGGCAAAAGTTCAGCGCTATTTGGCTAATTTTGAGGTAGTAAGATCAAAATTAAAAGAAATTGAGGAAAAAGATAACCTCAGAAACTGGCAGCCACCGGTTTCGGGCGAAATAATAATGGAAACATTTGGTTTAACTCCCTGCCGACAGGTCGGGATTATAAAAACGGCTATCAGGGAAGCCATTCTGGAGGGCGAAATACATAATAACTTTGAAGAAGCTTACCAACTGATGCTCACAGAAGGAATAAAACTAAGTTTATCGGTTGTAAAACAACATGTTAAATAAGAGAATCAGATAATAGTTTTCTGAAGGAAAACACTAAAAAAATTCATATCTTTACACTTACAAACTAGAACTAACAATATTATGCAAGCTTACCGTTTCAGGCTCTTATGTGACGAACAGGATGATTTTCTGAGGGATATCGAGATTAAACCGGGACAAACATTTAAGGACTTTCATGAAATTATCCTGAGTTCACTGGAATTAGAAGGCAATGAACTTGCTTCATTCTTCATATGCGACCCGCTCTGGAATAAACAAAGAGAGATTACCCTTATTGATATGGGCGATAAAATCCCTGATAACGATTTCAATGATGATGATGACAGGAAGCCAGTAAATGTGCCCATTCCGGTAATGATAATGGAAGATGTGAAGTTAAGGGAAGTAATAGACGATCCTCATCAACGCATTTTGTATGAATATAATTTCCTCAATCCCCGGGTTTTCTTCATCGAGCTTATAAAAATATTAGATGGCGATCCTAAAAAACAATATCCTGTTTGCGTGAAAAAAGAAGGAACACTCACACCTACATCGGTTCCTAATTTCCTTTCTTTTCTTGAAGATACTGACGAAGATGCCATGCTTGGGGAACTGAACAAAATGATTCAGGATGGTGAACTTGAGGAAGAAATTGACGAAAATTATACCACCGAACCTGAGTGGTAAAAAGTTTTAACTGGTAATAAATTAATTTTTGAGCTTTTTTGATTCCACTTCGCCACCAGCCCGGTTGACAAATTCTGCGAAATATCTTGTCGTGATTGCCGGCCCGACTGCTGTTGGCAAAACTGATGTTGCCATAAAACTGGCAACCCATTTTAAATCAGAGATTATTTCGGCCGATTCGCGTCAGTTTTACCGCGAAATGTCAATAGGCACGGCCAAGCCTGAACAGGATCAACTTAAAAGTATTAAACATCATTTTATCGGCCAGCTTTCAATCAGCGATTATTTTAATGTTTCGGTTTTCGAAAATGAGGTTCTAAAACTTCTGAAAAATCTCTTTCTCAATAACAATATCATATTTCTGGTCGGTGGTTCCGGATTATACATCGATGCTGTTTGCAAAGGCATTGATGATTTTCCTGACCCTGCGCCTGAACTTCGCAATTATCTTAAAAGTGTCCTGGCCCAAAACGGTATTGGTAAACTTCAGGAAATGTTGCAAAAGCTTGATCCTGAGTATTACACTGTAGTTGACATCAATAATCCGAACCGTTTGCTGCGCGCTATTGAAGTTTGTCAAACAACGGGACGTAAATTTTCGGAACAACGCCTTAACAGTCAGAAAAAGCGTGATTTTAATATTGTTAAAATCGGATTGAATCTTCCACGTGCTGAACTTTTCAGCCAAATAGGCTTAAGGGTTGATCAAATGATAGAATCAGGTTTGATAAAAGAGGTTGAAAGTTTATTGCCAAACCGCCACCTTAATGCGTTAAATACGGTCGGATACAAAGAAATATTTGAATTTCTGGATTCGAAAATTACACTTGAGCAAGCTATAGAGAATATTAAAACCAATACCAGGCGTTATGCCAAACGCCAACTTACCTGGTTTAAACGAACTGATGAATACAAATGGTTTGAGCCTTCGGCTATAAATGGAATAACCAACTATTTAACAATGAGTTGCAAATAGTTGGTTATTGCTTTTTCGGATTTTTCATCCGGCAGTTTCCTTTATTATTTCAAATACTGATCGAGCCAGCGGAAAAATTCGCGCTGCCATAAAACGCTATTTTGCGGACGAAGTACCCAATGGTTCTCCTCAGGGAAATGCAGATACCTTGCAGGAATTCCACGCAGTTTTGCAGCATTATAAGCCGCCATACCCTGTGTGTATGGAATGCGAAAGTCATTTTCACCTTCAATTACCATAAGCGGCGTATCCCATTTATCAACGAATTTATGCGGCGAATTGGCGTAAGAATGATCAACCTGTGGATTTCCTTTTTCCCAATAAGGGCCACCTAAATCCCAGTTAACAAACCACATCTCATCAGTTGTAAGATATTGATCTTCAAGATTGAACATGCCGCAATGCGAAATGAAAGCTTTAAATCGTTTTTCGTGATGACCGGCAAGCCAGAGAACTGAAAAACCGCCATAACTTGCACCTACAGCACCTATTTTATCTTTATCAACGAAAGGCTCCTTCGACATTTCATCAACGGCTGAAAGATAATCCTTCATATTTTGACCGCCATAATCACCGCTGATCTGGTCGTTCCACTCCTGACCGAAACCAGGCAATCCCCGGCGGTTTGGAGCAATAACAATGTAATCGTTGGCAGCCATTACCTGGAAATTCCAGCGATAGGAGAAAAACTGGCTTATCATACTTTGTGGTCCGCCACCGCAAAACAGCAACATAGGATATTTCTTAGCCGGGTCAAAATCAGGAGGATATATCACCCAGGTTAGCATTTGTTTTTTATCAGTGGTCGTAATCCAGCGCTCTTCCACTTTAGCTGAGCGCACATCTTTAAGTATTTCCTTATTGGTAAACGAAAGTTGGGTTTCTTTTCCCGAAGCATCAATTTTATAGATTTCGGTCGGATTAACAGTCGATTGCTTGGCAGCAATAAGGTCTTTCCCGGCCAGTTTAACCGAAAGATAATCCCATGTTCCTTTGCTTATCTGTTTAATTTCTTTTGAAGCAAGAGTAAGCGAATAAATATGCACAGTCCCTTTTGTTGAGCTCAGAAAATATAATGATTTACCATCGGAAGCCCACTCGAAGTTACTGGATATCTGATCGAATTTTTCGGAATAATCACTGTATTTTGAAGTTGCAAAATCATAAATCATAATACGATCCTTGTCGGCTTCAAATCCATCGCGCTCCATGCTTCTCCATACTATTTTTTTTCCATCAGGCGAAAACACAGGATCCTGGTCATATCCGGCAATTCCATTTGAAATATTGCTTTCGGTTCCGGTTTTCAAATCATAAACATAAATCTCTGAATTAGTGCTTTTTGAATATTCGAGTCCGACAAGTTTCTTACATGTATAAGCAATCTTATCGCTTTGCGGGCTCCAGCAAATCTGTTCCATGCCTCCCCAAGGAGCCATAGGCGATTCGAACCTTTGGTTTTCCATAATATCCTTGCCATTCTCCATTTTGCCGTTAGCATAAGGTGCCACAAAAATATGACTGTAACTATAATCCGACCAGCTGTCCCAGTGCCGGTACATAAGGTCATCCTCAATACGGGCATTCATTTTCGGAAGGTCAGGATACATATCGTTGGGCGTTTTGTCCAGTTTAACACGTTGAGTGTAAAGGATATATTTCATATCGGGCGAATAGCTGAATCCTGTGATATCACTGGCAGAAAAACTGACTTGAACAGGATTGGAACCATCCGGATTAGCCTCCCAAACCTGCATTGAACCAGATTCGGCTGAAAGAAAAGCGATTTTCTTTCCATCAGGTCTGTAAATTCCATTGATCTCACTTCCTTTAAACGAAGTTATTTTTGAATGATTCCCACCCGAAACTGGCATAGTGTATAAATCGCGGTTTCCTTTGTTCTCGGCAAGGTTGTACCAGCTTACGCCAAATAAAATTGTCTTTGCATCTGGCGAAACCTGCACTTCGCTAACGCGTCCCAGTTTCCATAATAGTTCCGGGGTATAGCGGTTTGGGGTCATGCTTTGCTGAGCAAAGAGCATTTGCCCGGTTATGATGAGCGTTAAAATAATTTGAATTTTTTTCATTTGAATGTTTTTTTGAATGTATAAACGCTGCGAAAGTAAAAAAATATCATTACTTTTCTGATATGAATATTGTTTTATATACACTCGGCAAAGGAATCTATAATAAACAGTCATTCAGTTTATTAGAATCAGGTTGGTATAGTGCTTTTTGAGAACAGTAAAAATTTGTTTTGATTTAATTATTATGTTGGGAAAATACTGATCATTGGCAGCTTGTTTATCCTCATCAGTATAATAATCTCATAAAACTTCATTAATTTCATATTTTTGTAAAAATTTCATCTTTAAACATTAAAAACAGGATTTGAAAACATGCATAGTATGACTATTGGAACAATTTTGAAAATATTTGATTGAACATAATAAAAGTCCAGATCCCAAACTGATTCCAACTAGCATTTTAAAAAAATAAACAGAAACAATTTATGGGCAATACATTCTCGTATGTCTATCATAAAAGAACCATTTTTTTCTTTTTATTGTTGGCATGTTTTGCATTTATAGCCAGTATGTGGCATCGATACGCGTATATTGATGATTGTTTTTTTGGAGAACAAGCATATTGGCTGGCAAAAGACGGAATTGTACGCACGAAATCCATTCATGCTGGTTTGGGGTGGGAAGAACGGTTGTTTGTTTACCATAAATTAAATATTTGGATAGGTGCCTTGATAATCAAAACTTTTGGCTGGTCAGTATATTATTTCAAAACGTTCACATTGATTATTTATATTTCATTCTTTTTCCTGTTAAAGAAATATTTGCTGGTTGATCGCAAACAATCACCCGATGCAACTTTTCTCCTGGTAAGTCTGCTTATTTTTATTAATCCACTTACATTTATTTATGGATTTACTTACCGTCCTGAAATACTGGTTATGGTTACAGGCTTTGTTTCATTTATTGCTTTGGAAAAGGTTCGCACAAATAATTCCAAATCACTATTATGGATAATTATAGCTGGAGTATCAGTTGGATTAGCTTTTCTAACACATCTTAATGGAATAATTTTCGCTGTAAGTGGATTCTTTTATTTGCTTATTTACCGGAAATACAAATTGCTTATTCCTTTTATGCTAAGTGGCGGGATTATAATGTCTTTGTACTTTATTGATTTGCTGCCGGCAGGGAATATGGAAAGGTTTCTGGCTCAAATGAATAATTGGCCGGATCAGGTTTCTGGAAATTTCCAGTCAAAAGCTAATTTCTTCATTGGAGTATTGATAAAACTTTCAACTGAGCATCAAAGATTTTTCTGGAGTGATAAAGTATTTGCATTTTCTGCACTTTTTATTCTTTCTATTATATTGTCATTCAGGCATTTAAAGGATAGCCATAAGCCGCTTCTGATATACACTGCCATGCTCATTCTACTTTTAAATTTGCTCGGAAGTCAGATTGCTGAACGGTATCTTCTCTATTATTTCCCAATGATTGCATTAATCATTGCTTTATCGATTTTGAGTTTACTTAAGCAAAGACAATTTTTTAGGTTAACTTTAGTAACTTTTGTTTTGCTTATTCAAATCGGTTTAACAGCGAAACATTGGCTGTCTATAATGAACGAAAATTCGGATTTTGTTACTTTAAACAAGGAACTCAATAACGCAATCCCTGTAGAAAGTAAAATTATTTTAGCTCCTTATCCCTTCATTTTCAATGAAATTAGTGACAAAACATTCACCTATCATACTCTTGAATATTTTGAGGCACTTCAAAAAAAGAAACTTACCGGAACGGAAGCCCTTGCTCATTGTGCTCAACTTGAAATAGATCACATTATTATTTACAATTTCACATCTCCTGATATTAAGGTTCACCGCTGGTTTGAGCCTGCCATAATTGGTGATGATATAAATTATGAAGTATTCAAGATTTACAGAAACAACATAATCCTTTCACGAATAAAAAGAGAAATAACTAAATAAATGGTGATAAATTAACAGGAAAAAAGAGAAATACCCTGATGTCCATTTATTATGACTTGGTTAACTTTACACCGGGTTTAAAACTTGAAAACAACAAATTGTCTTAGTTTAACACAAGTCACTCAAATTATTTAAATTTATGATGCAGATAATCAAATTAATACAGAAGATTTGGAAAGAAAAACCTTTGCAAACTGTAATGTTTGTTGCAATCTTTACACGTCTTCTGGCCACTGTTTTTTCCAGGGGATTTGGAATGCACGATGATCATTTTCTGGTAATCGAGGCTGCACAAGCCTGGGTTGATGGTTTTATTGTACCAGGGCGACCAAATTCTCCCGGAAATGAATTAATCCCTGACGGGCATAGTATGTTTTACATGGGTTTGCATTTTCTTTTATTTAAGTTTCTACAAATTTTAAATATTACAGATCCGATATTTAAAATGCTTATTGTTAGAATATTGCATGCAGCAGCATCAGTTTATTCCGTTTGGCTGGTTTATAAAATTACAGAGAAAGTTTCATCTCAAAAAGATGCCGCCCTTGCCGGGTTACTGATGGCATCAATCTGGTTCTTACCTATGCTGAGTGTCCGAAATCTGGTTGAAATATTTTGTATTCCTTTCACATTGCTCGGAATTCTTTATTTACTAAATGCTGATCGGAAAAATCAACCATTTTTATGGTATTTGCTTGCCGGCTTCATTTTGGGGTTGAGCATTTCGATAAGGTTTCAGCTTATCGTATTTGTTGGTGGCGCTGGACTTGTCCTCTTAATACAGCGCAAATGGCTTGCTGCAATTATGGTTGGAGTTGGTTCGCTGGTTTCAATCCTGTTGCTCCAGGGTTGGGTTGACTATCGTGTTTGGGGATACCCTTTTGCTGAATTTATCGAATATTACGAATACAATCTTCAGGTAGCATACGATTATATTACAGGTCCATGGTACAATTATTTGTTACTGTTGGCGGGGATTTTAATTCCACCTGTATCGCTTATGTTGCTTTTCGGGTTTTTCAGGGTTTGGCGCAAACAACTCATGATTTTTCTACCGGCATTTTTATTCCTGCTTTTTCATTCATTTTTTCCTAACAAACAGGAAAGGTTTATTTTTCCGATTATACCTTATATAATCATCGGAGGTGTTATTGGTTGGAATTCTTTCATACTAGCTTCAAACTATTGGACAAAACATAGGCGGTTACTTACCAATAGCTGGGTTTTCTTTTGGATTGTGAACATAATATTGCTTATTCCCGTTTCAACGGCCTATTCAAAACGATCAAGGGTTGAGGCTATGGCCTATCTTTCTAAATATGAAGGAATTAAAGTAGTGGTTGTTGAAGATTTAAACCGAAGCAGCGCTCAGATGGTGCCCAGGTATTATTCCGGACAGTGGATGCAGGCCTTATATAAATCGAATACAGGAGTGCGTTCGTATATGGCTGATTCGATTCCTTGTTCAGTATCTGATGCCTCATTTGTGTTGTTTTATAGTGATGAAAATCTGCAGGCCAGGGTCGATTCGATGAAAATAGAAATACCGTCGCTTGTTTATGAAATTACTTTTAAACCCGGGTTTATTGATGATATTATGCATAAACTCAACCCTGTAAACCGAAATGAAACTATTTATATGTATCGGAATACTGAACTTGTTCAACTCGCAAAATAACTTTTGAAGTAGAATAAAAAGATGATTAATAAACTGAGCATAAGCTGAATATGAAAAGAAAGGAAGAGGTGGAAATAATGATCGGTAATCTTGTAAAAGAGCTCAACGATCATAATTACAGGTATTATGTACTTGCGGAACCTGTAATATCGGATTATGAGTTTGATATGATGCTCGAAAAGCTTTCGGCACTTGAAAAAGAGTTTCCGGAACTGATGCAGGCCGATTCGCCGACTCAACGAGTTGGCGGAACCATAACTTCTGAATTTACTTCGGCAAGGCATACTTATCCGATGTTATCACTTTCTAATACCTATTCGGGAAGTGAATTGCGCGATTTCGACGAGCGTGTACACAAACTCCTTGATGCAAATTATGAATATGTATGCGAACTGAAATTTGATGGTCTTTCAATTAGTCTTACTTACGAAAAAGGATTGTTAACCAGGGCGTTAACGCGTGGTGATGGTGAGCGTGGCGATGATGTTACAACCAATATCAAAACAATCAGAAGTATTCCCCTACGGCTGGTTGGCTCCGGATTTCCTGAACTATTCGAAGTCAGAGGTGAAATAATTTTACCCCGTCCAGGTTTTGAAAAAATGAATCTCGAACGGGTTGAAATTGGTGAAAATCCTTTTGCAAATCCCCGTAACGCTGCTGCCGGAAGTCTCAAATTGCAGGATTCAGCCGAAGTGGCCCGTCGCCCGCTGGATGGATATATGTATTATGCATTAGGAGAATCTCTTTCATTTACAACCCATCAGCAAAGTCTGCAAACGCTCGCATCATGGGGATTCAAAATTTCTGACAAAACTGCTTTGTGTGGTTCCATTGAGGAAGTTTTGGCATTTATCAATAAAATGGCGCACGAGCGCGACAAACTAACTTTTGATATTGATGGAATTGTAATTAAAGTAAATTCGCTTGAACAGCAGCAAGCGCTTGGTTTTACAGCAAAATCGCCCCGCTGGGCAATAGCTTATAAATACAAAGCCGAGCAAGTTACTACTCAGTTATTATCTATTGATTACCAGGTTGGCAGAACCGGTGTGGTTACTCCGGTTGCTAACCTTAAACCTGTCCAACTCGCCGGAACCGTTGTAAAAAGAGCCAGTTTGCACAATGCTGATATTATCGCCAAGCTCGATGTGCGTGTTGGGGACTATGTTTTTGTTGAAAAAGGCGGCGAAATAATCCCCAAAATTATTGGAGTGGATTTGAGCAAGCGCGATCTTTTTGCTGAGCCGGTAACATTTATTGAATCTTGCCCTGAATGTGGTACCAAACTTGAACGGCAGGAGGGAGAGGCTGGAAATTTTTGTCCGAACGAAGATCATTGTCCGCCGCAGATAAAAGGCAAACTCGAACATTTTATTCATCGTAAAGCAATGAACATCGATAGCCTTGGCGAAGGCAAAATTGAAATGCTTTTTGACAACAAACTGGTTAAAGATGTTGCTGATTTATACAGCCTTACCTATGATTCAATACTTGGAATCGAAAAAGTTTTTAAGGGGACTGACGGCACAAAAGATAAAAAACTCAGTTTTAAAGGTAAAACTGCAGAGAACATTATAAATGGTATCAAAGAGTCAAAGTCAGCACCTTTCGAAAGAGTGCTTTTTGCAATCGGAATCCGTTATGTGGGCGAAACTGTTGCGCGTAAACTCGCTTTGCATTTTAGAAATATAGATGCAATAATAGCCGCAAGTAATGAGGAATTGCAGCTGGCAGAGAATATAGGCGAAAAAGTTGCATCAAGTATTTATTCATTTTTCCGAAAGCCGGAAAATCTTTTATTGATTGATAAACTGAAAGCTGCCGGACTCAATATGGTGGCAGATAAACAGCCTGATCTGCTCTCAACAAATCTTTCCGGTAAGAGCATTGTGGTTTCCGGATCATTCGGATCATCAAAACGACGCAAGGAACTGGAAGAAATGGTGGTCATGCATGGTGCCAAATTGTCAGGAGGAGTTACATCCAAAACCGATTTTGTTGTAGCAGGCGAAAATATGGGACCAGAAAAGCGACAGAAAGCTTTAAAGCTGGGAATTCCGGTAATTTCGGAAGCTGAATTTCTCGAAATGCTACTCTAGCATTAAATATTGGATTGCTTTTTGTTGCTGAAAACATTGATACAGCTTTTCCTGATTGTGAAATGAAGTTCTGTGTCCGTAAATTTTATCGTTATGGCAATTTTAGCAAAAGATATAGATCGTACTTTTTTAACAATATGCACGCTGGTATATGCTGACCGCTTAAAGGAAGCATTAAACGAGCTGGGCACATTGGCACAAGGTATGCATGTGGCTGATTATACCTTGCAATACGAAGATATAAATCAAACATACCGCATGCTCCTTGAATATAATTTCAGGGGAGTTCCTGATCCTCAGCGGAATGCAATTTTCGGCAAATTAAAGGTTTCGTTGCTCGAACTGGCTGATAAAGTCCATCAGCATGCCCTGGCTCAAACAGGCACACATATCAGCCTGCTAAAAATGCAGATTGAGAAAGAAAAGGAAATCGCCAAAGAAGAAGCAACCCGACGAATTGATAATTATTCTTTTGAACTTGAGTTTACCCGGCTATTAAACGATACGGATTTATCAGCTCAAAACGCTGAAAATAATTCTATCCCAGCTATTTCGCCCAAGCTTTTTCAGCTTATGTGGCTTACTGATAAATATACCGAAACAGACCTTTTACTGGTCAAAGCTATCAGGGAATCAGATAGTTTGCCATGGTTCGAAAAAAGCCTGGCCGTTAGCGCAATAACTCTTAGTCTTATCAATTGCTTTGATAAAGAGAAGTTTGCCGTGCTTTGCGATTTTTACAACGACCGGCAGCCGCAAGTATGGCAACGTGCGCTTACAGGGCTTATAATTGCAGTATTTATTTACGATAAACGTCTCGAATTATACCCGGGCTTGCGATCGCAATTTTTGCAATATTCAGCGGATGAGGTGTTTACAAAAGACGTTAACAGCCTCCTTATTCAAATACTTAAGGCACTCGAAACTGAAAATCTGACCCGCAAATTCCGTGAGGAAATACTTCCTGATGTTCAGAAATTCGAATCAAAACTTCGAGAGAAACTTGATATTGATAATATCATTAACAACGAACTCATCGAAGATAAAAATCCCGATTGGGAGCAGATTTTCGAAGATAGCCCTGATTTGCTGAATAAAATCGAAAAAATGTCGGAAATGCAGATGGAAGGTCTCGATCTGTTCATGGGTACTTTTGCGATGCTCAAAAATTTCGATTTTTTCAGAGAGATATCCAATTGGTTCCGACCTTTTTACAAAGAAAATGAGTCGGCACAAAAAGCAGTTAATGACGAAATGCCGGGGAAATCTAATTTCCTCACAGGATTAGAGGAATCTTTTTACATGTGCAATTCCGATAAATATTCGTTTTGTTTTAATATCAATCACCTTCCGGTTGAGCAAAGTCGCAATGTAGTAAGCCTGTTTAATATGGAAGCTGAAAGTATGCGGGAAATTTCCAGCGAAGATGGTTTGCTTAACAAACCGGGCAGGGACACTTATATTTTTACCCAATACATTCAGGATCTTTACCGGTTTTTTAAAATTCATCCTTTCCGGGCCGATTTTCGCGACATTTTTAGTCTGAAATGGAATATCCCTGAAAACTGGCTGATAAATAACATTTCGGACAATACACCAATAATCCGGAGCACAGCTGAATTTCTTTTTCTTAAAATGCATTATACTGATGCCGCCGGTTTATTTCAGGTGCTGGCAGAAAAACCTGAACCCGATCAGGCAGTGTACGAAAAACTTGCTTATTGTTTCCAGATGAGAGGTGATTTTAAATCAGCGCTTGATTTTTATAAAAGGGCCGAGTTATTTGATACTAACCGCATCTGGAGCCTGAAAAAGATCATTTTCTGTTACAGGAAACTCGGAGATAACGAATCCGCTTTGAAATGGAGCCTCGAAGCCGCAGCTATGGAACCCGAGGATGCCTACATTCAAACTATGTTAGGTAACTGCTATCTCGATCTGCAGCAATTCGAAACGGCACTCGATCATTATTTTAAAGTCGAGTTTCTGTCGCCAGAAAATAAAAAAGTTCTTCGGCCCATCGCATGGTGTTGTTTTGTATTGGGAAAGCTCGACCTTGCCCTCAATTATATGATGCTTGTCATTGCCGAAGGAGCTACAGCTGACGATCTAATTAATGCCGGGCATATCGAATTATGTATGGGAAACAAGCCAAAAGCAATGGAATATTATATTGCTTCAATCGCTACCGGTGGATTAAGTCTGCAAAAGTTTTCGGAATCACTCGATTTTGATAAAAACTACTTGATTTCCAATGGGGTTGATCCTGCAGAGATACATTTAATCACCGATTTTATGCGGTTCAGAAGCTAATTTCGGGAGATTTGAAATTATTTTGACTATTTCTGAATAATAGTTCCTTAAAAACTATTACTTTTCTCAATTGTTAATATTAATTAATAAGGGAGTCTGCTAAAATAGTTTGGCTCGTTTATTGAAGATGTTTAATTAAAATTCAGGCTATGAAGAAAATATTTTTACTCTCCATCATATTTGTGACTGTGCTTTCAGTTAACGCTCAAACTTTCAGGAATGGTTCTGAAAATCAGCTTGCTAAGAATTCACTTTCATCCACAGTTTCTGCGACAGAGAATTTTATCGACAATCTGTCAGTTTATCCTAATCCGGTTGTGGATTTACTCAAAATTTCGTTTAAAAGCGGACAGAAAAGTAAAGCTGTAATTTCTCTTTTCAATAATATCGGGAAACAGGTTTTTGTTCAGGAATCAGATGTTGTGCCAGGTAATAACCTGTTTTCGATTGATATGAGAAACAAATCAATCGAACCGGGAATTTATTTCGTTCAAATCGTAGTTCAAAGCGAAGTTTTAACCCGCAAGCTGATTGTTAAATAATCACTTTTTTATCTTTCTCTTGTTTTAAAGATTTATTTTTGCATTCCGTTAAAACTAAAAACAAACAGTCGGTCTATTCGTTTTATATTCTGACTTTTTTTAGTTTCATTTTTCTTTCGCCTGAGTAAAACATAATATGCAGAAATCAAAACACTTTATAGTTTTGTCATCGTTGATGGCATTGCTGATCTATCTTGGCCCCAATATGGTCCAGGATGTTCACCGTGTTTTCGGGCATCACCATCATCACTGCGCAAGTAATTCAGGAACAGGCATTCATCGTGTTCATGCAGAAAAGTGTCCTGTGTGTACTTTTGAATTTAATGTAGTTGATGAACCAAATAATTTCAGGTTTAATCCATTGCCACAGGCCATTTCTTTTTTAATGCCGGTTGCAATACACAATCAGTTTCAGAATAGTACTTTTAAATATTATCAATTACGAGCCCCTCCTTTGGCGTAATCTCCCGACCCCTCGCAGGTTTAAATCAAAATCGAATCACACAATTAATGCTTTGTTAGTATTAATTCTCTTTGTGCTGTTCAGTAGCTTAAGATTTTCTTAATGCTTTTCCGATTTTTAAAGTACAAGGTTGTTTCGAATCAGCTTTGATTCATTATCAGAAATAAATTCTGTTTTACAATGTTTCCTTTGTCAGCCTCAAGAGGTTGATTTAAAATTGTTTCTATTTATTACCCAATGAAACTCATACTTTTATTAGCAGTTTTTCTTTCTTTCAATGTAGCCGCCCAGGTAAATTCGACATTGAAAGGCAATATTGCCAGCGAAACAGGAGAACCATTAGCCGGTGCTCATGTTCTCGTTATTGTACCTGAATATTCAGTTGTTTCTGATAAAAACGGTAATTTTCAAATCGCTGGTCTTCCTGCTTATCCGGTTCAGATTCATATCTCTTACCTTGGATTTGAGTGTATCGATCAGTTGCTGATAATCCGCAACGATACTACTATTAATTACAGCTTGAAGCCATCAACCGTAATGTTGCATGATGTTGTAATAACAGGTAACGATGTTGAAAGGCGAAAGAAAGAACAATCAACTGATATCGAAATTATTAACCGCGATTACCTCTTCAGGAACACACAATCGACGCTGATGAAAAGCCTCGAAAAAATATCAGGTGTATCTTCCATTGATATCGGACAGGGGTTTTCGAAACCAGTCGTCAGAGGACTAAGTTTTAACAGGGTTGCTGTGGTCGAAAACGGAATAAAACAGCAGGGGCAGCAATGGGGTGCCGACCATGGCCTCGAAATAGATCAGTTTAATATTTCGGAAGTCGAAATCAGCAAAGGACCAGCTTCATTATCTTATGGTTCGGATGCAATTGGTGGAGTAATTGTGCTTGAGCAGCCGCGACTTTCGGCTCATGATGGGGTAGAAGCAGGTTTACTTTTAATAGGTAAAAGTGTGAATGATCATATAGGTGCTTCCCTCAATGTTGGTTATCAGAAAAAAGGAAAGTATATTAAAGCACGTTATACCTACCAGGATTATGGCGATTACCGGATACCAGCCGATTCTTTTTTATATCTCGGCTATAAGTTTCCCATTTATAACCAGATGCTGAAGAATACTGCAGGCACCGAACAGAATTTGAATGTTTCGGCTGGATGGGTTACAAATAGAATTATTAATAGTCTGACTTTCAGTTCGGTAAATAGTGAAATGGGGTTTTTCGCCGGAGCACACGGCATCCCGAGTATTAACAAATTATCTGATGATGGTAACACACGCAATATTGGACTTCCGTATCAGACAGTTAAGCACAATAAAATTATCAGTAACACAAAATTCCGCAGGGGAAGCGGTCATATGGTCACAATAAATGCAGGTTACCAGATGAACAGGCGTAAGGAATACTCTTCGCCTCATAGTCATGGTTATGAGCCTGTTCCGGAAGGAAACCTTGAATTGGACTTCAAATTGCAGACAGCGACGCTTAATGTGGATCATAAAATAAATACTTCCGATCGCAACATTATCAATTTTGGAATAAATTCAGAAGGACAGCATAATACAATAGCAGGGTATTCTTTTCTTTTACCGGAATTCAACCAGGTTACTGCAGGTTTATACTTCAGTGATACATATAATATCACCGAAAAACTTATGATTAACGGAGGCATTAGGTTCGATTATGGTTTTATCGATATTAAACAATTCATTGATCCGTATATTGACTTTTATTTGACTGATAGTCTGCAGGCTGCAAAATACAAAGTCAGGAGTCCGGCTATTAAAAATTCGCTTGCTGATATTACTTATGCTGCCGGAATAGTTTACTCGCTTTCAGCATTGGCTGATGTTAAAATCAATATAGGCAAGAGCTTCCGTATGCCAACAGCAAATGAACTTTCATCTAATGGTATACATCATGGAACCTTCAGGCACGAGATGGGCGATAGCACTTTGAGCTCCGAAAAATCCTACCAGTTCGATGCCACTTTCGACTATCATATTGAGAAAACCAGGATTGTATTAGGAGGATTTGCCAACTACTTCCCGAATTTTATCTTTTTAAATCCTTCAGGCGAATTTTCATTTCTGCCCGATGCAGGCCAGATTTATAAATATGTTCAGTCGGGCGCATTTCGCACCGGCGGTGAACTCCAATTTAAGACAGAGTTGTATAACCGATTCGATATCAATATTGCAGCCGAATATGTTTTTGCCATCGACCTCGAAAATAATTATCCGATTCCATTTACCCCTCCCTTAAATATACTTTCAGAGATAGGTTACCTTTTTAAAAACACAGAGTACTTTAAAAATTCGATTCTTATGGCTTCGTATCAGGTAGTTACAGCGCAAAACCAGGTTGCCCGTAATGAACTTCCGACTCCCGGATATAATGTGCTCGGAATCGCATTGTCAACCGATTTGAATCTGAAATCAACTCTTATCAAATTGTCATTCAGGATCGATAATATTTTCGATACCAAATATTACAATCATCTTAGTTTTTATCGTCCGCTCGATTTGCCCGAAGCAGGAAGAAGCTTTCAGCTGACAATGAAAATCCCAATTATAAAGCAGGTAAAATGATGCAAAAACAGGACCGGCATATAACAGCTGCATCATTTCTGGCATTGATGCTATATTTTGTGCCAAATCTGGTACAGGATATTCATCGGGTATTTGGTCATATTGGAGAACATAATCCTTCGCATGCTTATTCGGGCACTTACATTCACAATTTTAACGAAAGGTGCCCGATCTGTGTTTTCGAATTCAGCATGGCCGAAGATATTGATATCGGAAATAGTAAACTGAAAACTGAAAGCACCCGTCCGGATCGCTCAACAAAAGCTGAGCATCAGATTTTTGATTCGTACTGGAATAATATCCGCTCGCGTGCGCCTCCTTTCATTGCCTGAGTGATTGTAAAACAACTGATTATGAAGTAAAATAATTAATTGTACACTACTCTCAATCTCTTGATAGGAGGTAACTGGAAATGTATAAAAATAAATTTTAATACTAATAGCATGAAAAAAAAAGTATTCGGAGCATTGGCAGCAGCTCTTTTAATGACTGCCTTTTTAGCCACATCATGTAAAAAAGATGATGTGGATAACACAAAACCAACTATCGTTATCAATGAACCTGAAGAAGAAGAACAATTTGCTTTAGGCAGCGAATTGCATCTTGATGTCGATTTTGCTGATGATGTTGAATTGCATCAATACAAAGTCGATATCCATTCAGCCGAAGGTCATGATCACAAAAGCACTTCCGAAAAATGGGTGTTTGAACAGGTGTATGATTTGTCGGGTTATAAAAACAAGAACATTCATGACCTGATAGCAATCCCTGCTACCATTGACGCTGGCGATTATCATGTAATTATTTATTGTACTGATAAAGCCGGGAATGAAAGCAGCGCCTTTAAAATATTCGAAGTTAAAGCGTCAGGTAAATAGGCAGGAATCTGTTGTTATTTCTTTATAACGAAAATGCCCGGAGAAATTCTTCGGGCATTTTCATATTTAGCGAAAAAGTATTAGTTGTTTATTACTTGTATCTTCCTGTTAATCCATTTGCCCTGAGTTTGAATCTGTAAAATGTAAATTCCTGATGGCCAGGGGCAATCAACTGATATTTGCTTTGTTAATGGCGTTGATGAATGTAAAATACGCCCGGTTGCATCCAGAACCTTCAATTTCCGGATCTGTGTTTCCGATTTAATAAAAATACTTCCGGCTGCTACAGGATTAGGATAAATTGAAATTCCCGTGTGCATCTGTTCGGTGATACCAACATTCGAATCGCAGCTTAAAGTAATGTCCCAACCTTCAGCCTGATTAGCCGCATCCGAAATAAACCTAAATGTTAACGCGCCTGAAGGATTTGTTGCTGTAATCCGCTGAGGAACAGTATTTCCGCATAATGTTGCAATCAGAAAATCAGACGTTGAAGGACCATCGTAAATCAAAAGTTTGTCGTTGGTGCAATCGGGACCTCCTTCTTCAATATCAATGCTGTTAAAGATGGCAGTTAGTTTTTTACTTGTTACGCCCGGCAAAAATGTAATTACACTCTCCTCATTTTCTGTGTATTGCCCATTCGGGCCACCGGCATCAAAAAACTGCGCATCGCAAACGGTATAGTTTTTATCAGCCATAAAATACCAGGGCTTCACTTCAATATATTGATTACGAACCAGCGAATCCACGGCTCCAATCCTCGAAACCACAAGTTTTACCGAATAATTGCCTGGTTGATGGTAGCTTACAACCGGATTCATTTCATTGGAAGCAGAAGGTGTGGCTCCCTCGAAAGTCCATGACCAGGAAACCGGATAACCAGCCGATTGGTCAGTAAAATGGACCGGCTGATCAACAGCGGTAACAGTTGTATCTGCTGCAAAATTAGTTTCCAGACGACCATCATAAAGCTTAACATCTAAAAGTGTTGTTTGCTTGTCAGTAATCTGAACGCTAAATGTTTTTGGAAAATATCCGGGAGACGAATAGGTTACATTGTACGATCCTGCTTTTAATAAGCGATGATAATCACCAACTTGCGGATCAGTATATACATGTGAACTATCCATATCAAATCCCGAAATATAAACTTTGGCATACAGGGGAGCCCCGCTCATCGAATCGGTAACCAGTCCGTGCAATCCGTAGCCTGACTGCTCAATATAGTTCAGAAGCGAACGGTAGTTGTAATTCCAATGTGGAATCAACTGATTTTCAGGAACTAGTTTCGTATCTGAAATTTCCAAAGTCGATTCGCGGCAATTCCGGAAGAAATTCATATAATCCTGCCGTCCTCCGGTTATTTCGTACCAGGCATGACCATTTGTAATGCCGTTATTATATTCGTTAAAGTAATTAGAAGGTGCATTAGCATGAACAGTATCAGCATATTCGCGGCTTGTGTATATCCACCAGGCATCGTCAGCGGTAAGTTTTGCCCAGGTATCCCAGGGATAATTCAATACTTCAGTTCCCCCATGAAAATTTGCCCCCATTGTAAAAGAGTTGAAACCAGCGAAATTCATAAAAGCAACAGTTTCAGGTTGCCAGGCGTTGCCATCAGGATGTTGACCAGCTCTGGGATCAGGATAATTTCTGTTAAGATCAATGTTATTTGCATTTCCTCTGGTAGCGCCGTTTACCGAATTGTTACCGCCTTTATAAGTGCCGTCAGGATTGGCCAGCGGACAGATTACAATATCAAAATTGTTTACCATATTGGTTAGACGTGTGTCGTTTCCATAGCCTGTTAAAAGGTAATCAGCAAGATGGAGCATTAAAATGTAACCCGTTGTTTCATCGCCATGAATTGAAGACGAATATAGAAACTCTGGTTCATTTTCCTGGATATTTACATTGTCCGAAATACGCAATCCTAATATTTTACGACCACTGGCTAAAGTTGAAATTGTGATAAGTTTACAAATTTCCGGATAATCTGTCGCAAATTGCTGCATAATAGTTTCATAGGCCGGATAGGTAGGATAATAATTCCAGGTTAACACTTGTGCCGGATTATCTGACATTTGAACTGATATGAGCTCCGAAGGCGCTGTAAGTACTTCGTATTCAAATTTATACTTCACAAAATCATCAAATTCTTTGGAGTTGGCGTAGGCGTATACAGTATTCCCTTTAATGTTGCTGACAGATATTTTTTGAGTTAATTCCGATAACTGAGCTAGGTCAGAAATCTGAAAACTGAAATATACTTCTCCTCTCCGCGATAGTTCCTGTTTAGCACGTGCATACTCATTCAATATGGTTTGTGCTGATAAAGTACTAATTGCTGAAAGAACGCAAATCAGTATTAAAATTCTTTTCATAAAAATGTTTAAAGTTTTGGTAAGCAGCTTCATAATTATGGCCAAAACTGATTGTATTTTTTGAACAAAGGTTCGTTTTTACAACTATTTAATGGCAATGATTTTTCAAGCTTAAGATTGTGATTTTTACTGATTGCTACTCCTGTATAACAGGTTGAAGCTCAGCTATAAGGTTGGACAACTGGTTGTAATGTGACTTTTCGATTTTAACAAGGGGCAAACGCAGATTGTTCGAAATAATTTCCTGGATTTCCAGTGCTGCTTTAATCCCGGAAGGATTGCCATCAGCAAAAATTGACTTTGTAAATTCAGTAAGTCTGAAGTGTATTTCACGGGCTTTACGCATCTCACCTTTCAACCCGAGAGAAACCATTTCTGCGAATTGTTTTGGAAAAGAGTTGGCTACAACTGAAATCACACCATCGGCTCCCATTCCCAGCAAAGGCAAGGTAAGCAGGTCGTCGCCGGATATCACCAGAAAGTCTTTTGGTTTCTTGCGGATAATATCCATAATTTGTTCCATATTTCCCGACGCCTCCTTAACTCCAATAATATTATCGAATTCCGCAGCAAGCTGAAGCGTAATTTCGGGTTTCATATTTACCGAAGTACGGGAAGGAACGTTATACATTATAATCGGTAACGGACTAACCGTAGCCACATTCTTATAATGCAGGTATAAACCTCGTTGCTGAGGTTTATTATAGTAAGGTGTAACTGAGAGTATTGCGTCGTATCCATCGAGGTTGTTCGAACGGATTGTGTTTATTACTTCCTGTGTATTATTGCCTCCGATGCCGATAACCAACGGAATTCGCTTATTTGCAATTTCGACAACGAATCCGGCAAGAGCATTTTTTTCTTCCCTTGTTAAAGTAGCCGTTTCAGCTGTTGTTCCTTGCACAACAAGGTAATCAACTCCACCAAGAATAAGGTGTTCGATCAAACGCTCAAGAGCAGTAAAGTCAATAGTGCCTTGTTTATGAAACGGTGTAATCATGGCTACTCCCGTTCCTTTGAATTTTGTGATCATACGATTAGTTGTTTATCAAGCTTAAATAATGTATTACCTGATCGGCAAATGAATCAATGGTTTCCTCTTGTGAAGCATGTATCATCAGGTCATAAAAAGATTGGTGGTCCTCGTTGTACCTGCCAACTTTAAGTCCTGCTTTCGACAATGCTGAACAATACAGCAATGGCAGATAATCACTCAAACTGAGATCAATAAGGATATCATATTCAGTTTCAATGAACTCCTTGACAAATGGTTTTTGAGGCTGAAATCTCCAGTTAATGTCTTTAGGTGTAATGATATCCTGTGTGATTTTCGGAATGAAATAATGCGGTATGATTTTTAGGTCGGTATAGCAAACCACCCTGGTCTTAAGATTTAACTCATTCAACCGGCCTAAAATCAACTCAACTTTTTTATAAGTATCCTCGTCAGGGAGGTAATAGAGAATGGTTGCCGTTCGGGCATTTTTCAGATTAACCGGTTTTTGTACCCGGTTGATAGCATTCATTTGCTTAAGCAGGTATGACTTAGCAAATTTTTCGCGTATGTTTTTGATTATTTTCAATGATACTTAGTTATTTACTCAACATTGTACCTGCCTTATGGCTTTTCTCTTTGGAACCTGCTAAAATACTCAAATTTTCTTCAACTGCTCTAATCGAAATAAAAAATGAATTTTCACTTTAGTAGGACGCCGAAACATCCGATCTCATTTTATATTATTAAAGACGGAAACAATTTCACCGATATACATCCGGTGGTAATCCTTCTTTGGATAGTTTGCATCGATGCCGTCAACCAGGAAATTTTCAGGTGTTATATCCGAAAAATATAGTTTCCTGCATTCAATCATCAGTTTAGCCTGTTCATAGAATATTGATCCTTCGGGAGATCCGAAAGGTTTAAGTCCTGTCGCTTTCATCTTATCTGTCTGCCTGCCGGATACTTTTCCGCATAAACTCAACGCGTCGCGATAACGATCGTCGAAAAAACTCATAGTAAAAAGCTTATTCGATTCCATGAATTTGTATGTATATCGCTGCGGCCTTACGAAACAAAATACCACCGGTTTATTCCACAACACACCCATGCCACCCCAGCTTGCCGTCATAGTATTAAATGAATTTACATCACCTGCAGAAAGCAGAAACCAGTCATCGTCAATAAGTTCGAAAGGGTTCTGACTTATTTCATTCGGGCTTATTTTTTTGAGTTCTTTATATGTCATGGTTTTTCTTTACTTGTTTTAAATGAAGAAGATTCAACGGGTTTGATCCTAAATTGTGAATATTTTTATGGCTGAAACGAAGTACCACATCATAATAAAGCACTACTACGGGAGCTTCATTAATCATTAGCTGATCCATCACCATATATTTCTGTCCCCTGAGCAAATCATTGCTCTCGAACAGGCATTCGCGGTAAAGTTTATCGAATTCAACTGATGAGAAATGAGTATAATTTGGTCCGGCCGGACAAAAGTTTGGTGAGTAAAAAAGTGAGAGATAGTTTTCCGCGTCAGGATAATCCGCAATCCACGATCCACGGAAAAATACAACTTTTGATTGAGCTATCATTTCACGCAAAGTTGCAGGTGGAGTAACATCAATTTTTACAGGTATTCCTATTTCCCCAAGCTGGCTTTGAATAAATTTACATAAATCGAGATAGGAAGCATTGGTTGTAAGGGTAATTGGTGGCAAACCCTTGCCTGCAGGGTATCCTGCGTTACTCAAAAGTTGCATTGCTTTGGCCGGATCGTAATTGTAACCTCTTACTTTTTGCTGATCGAACCATGGCATACCCGCAGGCACAAATCCCGACGTAGCAGCAATTCCAATATTATTACGTAAATACCGCATCATTTTTACCCTGTCGAAACCATAATTTATCGCCTGACGAACCAGTTTGTTTTTTAACGGACTTGAAGAAGCAACTGAATAATTAGTGTCAATCAGTATTCCCAGGTATTCGGTATTCAGGTAGGGTTGTTTGGTCATAGTTATATTTTCGGAATGCTTCGGGCGCAGCTCTCCGTAATTTGTCAGTAATTCATCCTTATAACTTGCATCAATACCCGAAACAAAGTCGAGGTTACCTTTCATAAATTCCAAAAATGCCGACTGCTTGTCAACAATAAAAGTAACTGCAACAGCATCCAGGTAGGGCAGGGGACCATCAATGCCAGTTTCAAAATAATTATCATTCCTGAGCATTACCAGCTTAACGCCTTCTTTCCACATTCCGAACCGGAACGGGCCTGTACCCACAGGATGCTGCCTGAAATCAATTCCATACTTCTTTACAGCTTCGTGTGGAACTACCGAACAATACTGCATACTTAATAAACCAAGAAAGGGAGGAAATGGTGCTTTAAGGCTTATTATCAATGTAGTATCGTCAATGGCAATTATCATGTTCATACCATTCTCTTTTTTTACCTGCGCCAGCACCCATGCACCCGGTGAAGCAAGTTTGTCGTCAAGTATCCGGTTCAAACTGTAAACAAAATCTTCAGCTATAACTTTTCTCCCTGTTTTTTCTTCAAATGCTTCATCATCATGAAAATACACATCGTTACGTAAATGAAAGGTATAATTCAAACCATCTGCCGACAGATCCCAGGTTTTTGCAATGCAAGCTTTTACTTTCAGCTTATCATCAAGCTGAACTAGTCCGTTAAAAAGCTGGTTAACAGCCCATATATTGGCCTGGTTATGAGCAAATGCCGGATCTAAAGAAGTAATTCCGGCCGATTCATTATACCTAAAGACTGTTCGCCCGTCATTTTCGAAATGCCCGGATGTGCACGCTGTTGCGAACAACGTTAGTATCAGGAAAACGTAAATGACAGGAATTTTCATCGTAATTAAATGAGTTTTCAAAATTACGGCTTTGACTGATATGTCTTAAGAACTTTCTTACGGATATAACTTAAAAGCCTACTTTTGTGTAAAGAAATTTAAAACAACTGTATGAAAAAAATATTTCTCCCACTGGCAATTCTTTTCATTTTCCTTTCAGGATTAAATGCCCAACAAATTAAATATACTGACGGCGCTGAAATGTGTTCTCACAGGAAATCGCTGAGCCCCAATGTGCCCGGGCATTCATTCCGATCGCCTAATGCACCTAAACATTCATTCGATGTACTTAAATACACGTTAAATATTGATCTTGTGAATTGCTTGCAAAGTCCATACCCTAATAGCTTTGAAGCTGATGTGAAAATTCTTTTCCGAATCGACTCGGCTTTGAATCAAATTGTTCTTGATGCGGATAATCAGTCATTAACTATTTCAGGGGTTCAATTAAATGGAACATCTTTTACACATATTGCCAATGAGTTAACCATTCAGCTCGATAGAACATACAACCCCGGCGAAGAAGCTGAAGTACATATTTTTTATTCCCATGCTGACATATATGATGGTGCCTTTTATGCTTCAGGTGGTTTTACTTTTACCGATAGCGAACCGGAAGGAGCGCGTAAATGGTTTCCGTGTTATGATAAACCCAGCGATAAAGCTTTGACAGATATCACAGCAAAAGTTCCGGTTGGAGCAAGATTAGGATCTAATGGCAAGCTTCAGGATTCAATAGTTGATGGAAATACGATAACTTATCATTGGGTTAGCCGCGATCCTGTCGCCACTTATATTACTGTTCTTACAGCAAGTACCAATTTTAGTCTCGATATCGTTAACTGGACTAACCCAAATACTTCCGAAGTTATTCCAATCCGTTTTTATTACAACAATGGTGAAGATCCTTCCTATATCAAAAGTATAATCGGTGACATGACTACACTTTTCTCGACTAAATTCGGTGATCATCCTTTCGAGAAAAATGGGTTTGCAACTCTTAACAACGAATTTGCCTGGGGCGGAATGGAAAATCAGACACTTACAAGCTTATGTTCAGGTTGCTGGAGCGAATCGTTAATAGCTCATGAATTTGCGCATCAGTGGTTTGGCGATATGATAACCTGTGCTACCTGGGCTGATCTGTTTCTGAACGAAGGATTTGCTACCTGGACCGAAGCCTATTGGTTCGAAAACCGGCAAGGTTATGACTATTATAAGAATAAAATGTCAGGTTATGCCCAAACTTATTTTAATGGTAATCCTCATTGGGCTATATCTTCACCTTCATGGGCCGTTACAACTCCTTCGGTAAATGTACTTTTCAATTATTCGATTACTTACATGAAAGCAAGTTGTGTAATGCATATGTTGCGGTATACATTAGGCGATTCAGTTTTCTTCCCTGCATTAAAAGCATATGCAACTGATACTGTTGATTTTAAGTATAAATCGGCTACCATCGAAGATTTTAAAAATAAGATGGAAATTGAATCAGGTCAGGAATTGGATTGGTTTTTCGATCAGTGGATTTATAAACCTGATCATCCTATCTATAAAAATGTGTATAGTATTACTTCAGGTGAAAAGGGAAACTGGTTGGTTCATTTCACTGCGAATCAGGAAGATCAGGCTTTTTTGCCTTATTTCCAGATGCCGTTGGAATTGCTGGTTAGCTTCGTAGATGGAACTGATTCGCTTGTGAGGGTTTTTAATAGTTTCGGCGGACAGGTTTTCGCTCTCGAATTCGATAAGGAACCCAATCTGGTGGTTTTTGATCCCAACAACGACATCCTGCTCAAATCCGGAACTACAGTTACAGGAATTGCTGATCAGAAGGCTGATAAACCCAATTTTAGTCTCACTATTTCGCCGAATCCATTTACAGAAGTTTCGAAAATAGGTTTCGATCTTGAAAAACCAGCTTTTGTAACTTTCGAATTATTTAACAATACCGGTGTAAAAATCAAAACGTTATCCGAAAAATATTATCTGTCAGGTAATCATTCAATCGAATTTAAATCCGAAGGTTTACCCGATGGAATCTACTTTGTTGTGCTGCGAACCGCCACGCAAACCGAATCAATAAAAATTATCAAAGCTTTATAAAATAAAAAAAACCGGAGATCGTCCGGTTTTTTTTTTGTTTGAAAAGTTGATTGCTTAGTTCTTCGTAACTAGCGCATGATCAAGAACATCAATCATATCGGTAAGATAATGAAAATTCAATCCTTTGATGTAATCGGATTTAATTTCTGCGATGTCTCTTTTATTTTCTGATGAGAGAATAATATCAGTGATACGGGCCCTTTTTGCGGCAAGAATTTTTTCTTTTACTCCACCAACCGGTAAAATTCGTCCTCTTAAAGTAATTTCGCCCGACATAGCCAGTTTTTCATTTACCGGTTTCTTAGTAAACGCTGATGCAAGAGCAGTAAACATTGTAATTCCAGCTGATGGACCATCTTTAGGCGTAGCTCCTTCCGGCACATGGATATGCACATTCCATTTTTCAAATACCTCGTTTTCAAGCTTCAGAAGGCTTGCATGAGCTTTCAGGTATTCGTAAGCGAGGGAAGCTGATTCTTTCATTACATCGCCAAGGTTCCCGGTAACAGTAAGGTTTCCTTTGCCGGGGCTAAGACTTACTTCGACGAATAAAATCTCACCGCCCACTGCTGTCCATGCCAACCCGGTTGCTACTCCCGGCGTATTTCCCGAATAACTTTTCTCATTATTGAAAGGAGCTGGTCCAAGTATTTTCTCCAATTCGGCGGCCGAAATTGTTGTTGGCAGATCCTCGTCCATAGCAATGTAACGGGCACGGTTACGAATTACTTTTGCTATGGTTTTCTCCAATAAACGCACTCCTGATTCCCTTGTGTAATTTTCGATAATGGATTGAAGCAATGGTTTCCCGAAAGTGATTTTCTTCTTATTGATACCATGTTCGGTCATTTGTTTAGGTACCAGGTGTTTACGGGCAATTTCTATCTTTTCTTCAATCAGGTAACCGCTCAGGTCAATTATTTCCATCCTGTCGCGCAAAGCTGGATGCACTGTATTGAGCGAGTTTGCAGTAGCAATAAACATCACTTTTGATAAATCATACTCTACTTCAAGGAAATTGTCATAAAATGAGCTGTTCTGTTCCGGATCAAGCACCTCCAGTAAAGCTGCGGATGGGTCGCCATTAACCGTCATTCCCGAAACTTTATCTATTTCATCAAGAACAAAAACCGGGTTCGATGATTTCGCTTTACGAATGCTTTGAATAATTCTGCCAGGCATTGCTCCGATATAAGTGCGACGATGCCCTCTGATTTCAGCTTCGTCGTGCAATCCACCCAACGACATGCGGATATAGTTCCGGCCTATGGCTTTGGCAATTGATTTTCCCAACGAAGTTTTTCCAACTCCCGGAGGACCAACAAGACACAAAATTGGCGATTTCATATCACCTTTAAGTTTCAATACAGCCAGGTACTCGATGATTCTTTCTTTCACTTTCTCCATGCCAAAATGATCTTTATCTAAAACCTTTTGCGCATGGTGCAGGTCAAAATTATCTTCAGTAAATGTTTCCCATGGCAAATCAACCATCACTTCAAGATAATTAACCTGGAGTGAAAATTCCATCGCCATCGGATTCATCCGTTGCAGCTTTGCAATTTCCTTTTCAAAAACTTTAAAAGAAGCTTCAGGCCATTTGCGGGAATATGCTTTTGCTTTTATTTCGTTGATCTGCTGCTCGTTGGGATTATTGCCTAATTCTTCCTGTATTTGTTTCAGCTGCTGATTAAGCAAATAATCACGCTGCTGCTTATCCATATCAACTTTAACTTTATTCTGGATCTGGTTTTTTAAATCCAGCATCTGAATCTCTTTGGTGAGCAGCATCAAAACTCTGTTAGCGCGTTCCTCAACATCAAGGATACTCAGTAGATTTTGCTTTTCGGTGATATCTACATTCAGATTAGACGCAACAAAATTGACAAGGAATACAGGACTTTCAATGTTCTTGATAGCAAATGCCGCCTCACTTGGTAAGTTTGGCGACTGGTTAATGATCTGGATGGAAAGATCTTTGATTGAAGCAATCAGTGCTTCAAATCTTTTATCCTTTTTCGATGAAAACACATTTTTGTCAATGCTTTTAACTTCAGCTTTAAAATAAGGTTCCGATTGCAGAAGCTGGCCCAGTTCAAATCGCTTTTTACCCTGTATTATTGCTGTGGTATTTCCATCAGGTAGTTGAAGTATTTTTATAATGTAGGCTACAGTTCCAATTTTATTCAGGTCGTCGTATCCAGGATCCTCAATATCGCCGTCTTTTTGCGAAACCACGCCAATAATGCGTTCTCCTTTATAAAACTCTTTGATGAGGCGTATTGATTTGTCACGTCCAACAGTTATTGGAATAACTACGCCGGGAAATAAAACTGTGTTCCTGAGTGGTAAAATAGGCAAAACCGGTGGAACATCTTCCGAATTAATAATTTCTTCATCCTCAGCTGAGAGTAATGGGATGAATTCAGTTTCATCTTCCATTACATTCGAAAGATGCAGATCAGCTATGTTTATATTGTTATCCATAAGTAAAGTGACAGTTTGGCATATTTAATGCCTCATTATTGTTGGTCAAGGCAAGGTCAAGAACCATGCCATTACATTAACAAGGCAGTTTGCAGGATGTTCAGCTTTTCGAAAGTATGGGGTGTGCTGACGGATGATTGATTTAAGTTTTCAGATTCCTTTGTTGTCAAACCAATCGATAACAGAAGTCGCTTTTTACAATAACCTGTTATCACTGGTTAAATCGAAAACAGCCCTGAAAATATTTTCTTCCACTTCGTCGAATGCAATTCCGCGTCTGGCGTACACTGCTTTTGCTGTTTCCATAGCTTCATCCAGTTTATGTTTCCTGAAACCCGTAGTTCCGCCCCATACGAAAGAAGGAATAAAATTACGCTGGTAACTCACTCCGAAAATATTAGAGCAAACGCCTGCCGTGGATCCTGAGTTAAACATCGAACTGATGCCGGTTTTTGTGTGATCGCCCATTACAAGTCCGCAAAACTGAAGACCTGTGCTTACAAACTTATTTTCGCTGTAACTCCATTGTTTTACCGGCTCATAGTTGTTTTTAAGATTACTTGTTGTTGTTCCTGCACCAAGATTGCACCATTCAGCAATTATTGAATCTCCAAGGAAACCGTCATGTGCTTTACTCGAAAATCCAAATAGGATACTGTTATTGATTTCGCCTCCGGCTTTGCACCAGGGCCCGATTGTAGATCCTTTGTAAACAAGCGTTCCCATTTTTAAAACGGAACTTTCACATAAAGCCACCGGGCCGATTATATGGCAACCCTGCATTACTTCTGCATTTTTTCCGATATAAACCGGTCCTTTCAACGTATTAATGGTTGAGCATTCAACGCTCGCGCCTTCTTCTACAAACAGATTGTCGCCCAGAACTTGATTTGTTGACGAAATTTCAGCCGATTTTCTGTTAGCCGTAATGAGCTTAAAATCATCTTCAATTGATTTTTTATTCATCCCGAAAATATCCCAGGTATTATTTATCTTTTCAAAATGCGAATTTACCTGTTTGCTCTTGAGCTCAGGTGAAGATCCTTCAGTAAAATGTTTTAGATTTTCGGCTGTCAGATGGATTGCAACGATATTGTCGTTCAGCACAAGGGAAGTGTCAGTTTCGAGTGACAGAATTTCAGTAACAAGTTCCTGGTTAGGCAGGATAGAGCCGTTAATAAGATAATTGTCGGCACCAACTTTTAGTTTATACTTTTCCTGGAGATAAATATCGGTAAGAAACGAAACCGTTTGCCGGAGATGCAATTCCCATTTTTCACTAATTGTAAGAATTCCGCATCGGATTGCGCTTACCGGACGGAAAAATGTGAGTGGACGCAGCGAAACACGGCTGTGATCATCGAAAAGTATAAAATTGATCATGGTTTTTTATTGATATATCAGGCCAATAAAGATACATGCTTCTGGTCAGGTGGCAATACAAATGCGCCTGCCTGTTGATAAATGATATGAATTGTGCAAAAAAAAAGCTATCCATCAAGGATAGCTTCACTATTTCTTTCGAAATGAATAACAGGACTATTTAGTCTTATTTTTCATTTGTGCTGATTTCTCCATTTTCTGACGGAATTTGTCAACACGGCCTGTTGTATCGACCAATTTAATTTTACCGGTGTAGAAAGGGTGCGATGTATTGGAGATTTCCAGCTTTACAAGTGGATATTCCTTACCATCTTCCCAGGTAACTGTTTCCTTTGTATTAACGGTCGAACGGGTGATAAACGAAAAATCGTTCGATATATCTTTAAAAACTACAAGGCGGTATTCCTTTGGGTGGATGTCTTTTCTCATGATGCTTTCAGCTTAAATTTCAGGGCTGCAAAATTATACATTTTTTGCTCACAAACAAATATTCACAGCTTTTTATTCAACAATATTTTGTTAACATGTTTTTTAATCGAATGAGTTAGCAGTCAGTTAAAAACTTCATGACATCAATTCCATCGGCATAATCAGCTAAACCTGGTGTTTGAGTGCTTCCCAATTTTACCGTTTTATCCGATACAAATAATTCTGTAGCAATACATTGTATATTTTCAGTATCTGATTTCAACTTGTCCTGTAGCGATTCCAGGCTTTTATAAAACTCGTAGTAAATAACTGGAATAGGAGCGGAGTACTGCCCCGATTCGGTTAAAAGAATAACTCCGTTATCAAGGTGTTGTGTAGTATTAAGTAAATAAATAGAGCTGTGGTAGCTGTGGTTGTTCATGTATTTGTAATGATCGGCTAATACCTTAGTATATGGTTCAATCGTTTTGAATAAATTTTCAGGAACATAACCTTCAGGGATAAAAACTTTTGAGACATTCCTGCATCCCAATCCAAAATACATGCATATATCATGGCCAAGTTTTTTTAATGTTTCCTCATCTTCAGTACCGGATAGTACAGCAACTCCATTTCTGTTTTTACGGATAATATTCGGGTATTTCGAAAAATAATACTCAAAGTACCTGGCTGTGTTATTACTCCCAGTGGCAATGATAGCATCAAAATTGCTGATTGTGTTTTCAGTAAACTCTAGCATTGGCGCAAACCCGGGTTCGATCCGGCAAAGAACGCCGGCTATTGCAGGGAGCAGAATTTTATCGCCCGATGAAAGTTTCCCGATAAAATGATGACCACATATGAGTGTGCACAAAAAATCATGGAATCCAACAACAGGAATATTTCCGGCCATAATCACTGCAACACGCTTTGGCTTGATTGTATCAATATCTCGTTTATACTTTGATATCCAACTGTTCAGCAAATCTTCAGTAAGTAATTCACTCCATGTTTTTAACGCAAATGAAACATTTTCGGGGGTAAACCAGGGATTATGAAAACCAGCAGTTTCAATAGACTCAAATATTGCTTTGGCATCTGCGTTTAGGTCGTTGATGTCTGTTTTACAATGCTTAGCGGCAAGTCCCATTGTCTTGCCGAGTTCAGCAAAAGCCCGGATTCGGGAGTCAAGAGAAGGGATTTGAATCATTTTGTAATCTTAAAATCAAGTGTGCCGGTTTTGGTAATCAGCTGCGAAATTACCTGTAAAAACCGTACTTTTGCCATTAAACCTTATTTTTTTCATAAATTTACTCAATGAAACTTTCATTTCCGACTATTCTTCTCAGTTTTTTTCTGGTTGCTAATTGCAGCCTGGCTCAAACCGCTATAACAAAACCTTCGGTTCTGGATTCATTAGGAAAGATAAGTCACAATATATGGAAGCAAAAAACTGATGACGATCGAATTGCTGCGGGTAATGCATTTTTTATAGAATTCAGGGCGGCTTTGGAAAATACTGAATCTGCTTTCTTGCCTTTTGATTCGCTTCCTGGTATAACCCGTGCTGTTTCACAAGATGGATTTGTTCGCATATTTACTTGGAATGTACCGGTTTCGGATGGTACACAAAAATATTGGGGGTTGATTCAATTTTTGAATGACAGTTCAATAATAGTACCGTTAACATTCGACAATGGTGGAGAGTCCGCTATAACGACTGCAAAATATACTCCTTTACATTGGTATGGAGCACTTTATTATAAGATTATTGATGTTAAAATTGAAAACAAGAAAGTATATACTTTGCTTGGTTGGGATGGATTTACAGGCGATGCTAACCGTAAATTGATCGATATACTATCCATTGATGAATTTGGGAATATGACTTTCGGAATGCCAGTTTTTAAAACTGATCAGGGAATTAAACCCCGGGTAGTTTTCGAGTATGCCGATAAGGCTAGTATGTTGTTACGATATGATTTTCAGGCAATAAATATTCAAAAAAGAAAGAAAATTAAAAAGGAGAATGCCTGGATGATAGTTATGGACAGGCTTGTGCCGATGGATCCGTCTTTAAAAAATATGCGTAAATACTATGTTCCTTCAGGAGATACGTATGATGGTTATATTTTTAGAAATGGATACTGGACACTTGTTGAAGAAATTGAAGTCGCCAACAGCAAATGAGCCTTTTTAGAAATTTTCAGCAATAAATATCACTCGGTAATTGTATTTGTATCGTTTTCAAAATTTATTTTTCTAAAAACAGTACTTTTTACTATTGAAATTGAACTAAAAAATTATCATTTATTTTTTGTTTGTCCAACAAAACATTTTATAGCTTTGTGTGAAATTAATAACAACAGAGCTCATCGGTTGGTGCAATGTTTCTGAATGAGTAAAAATTTGTAAATCATCATATTAATCATAAAACCTACACAAATGAAAAAGTATAATTTTAACGCAGGGCCTTCTATATTGCCCCGTATCGCAATCGAAAACACGGCAAAAGCAATACTTGATTTAAATGGTATTGGTATGTCACTACTCGAAATTTCGCATCGGAGTAAAGACTTTCAGGCAGTGATTGACGAAGCCGTTGCATTGTTCAAGGAAATTCTTAATGTGCCTGAAGGTTATCATGTGCTTTTTCTTGGAGGAGGAGCAAGCCTTCAATTTTGCATGGTTCCTTTTAATTTGTTGAATAAGAAAGCAGCATACCTCGAAACAGGTGTGTGGGCAAAGAAAGCCATTAAAGAAGCAAAACTATTTGGTGAAGTTGCTGTTGTTGGAACTTCCGCTGATAAAAACTTCAATTACATCCCTACAGGTTGGGAAATTCCGGCTGATGCTGATTATTTCCATATCACAACAAATAATACAATTTATGGTACCGAAATCAGGGAAGATTTTGATTCGCCGGTTCCTTTGATTGCTGACATGTCGAGCGATATCTTCAGTCGTCCGGTTGATGTTTCTAAATATGCCATGATCTATGGCGGAGCACAAAAAAATGCAGGTCCTGCAGGTGTAACCTTCGTTATTATCCGCGAAGATATTCTGGGTAAAGTTGAACGGGCAATCCCATCAATGCTCGATTACCGCATTCATATTAAAGAAGGTTCAATGTTTAATACACCGCCTTGCGTAAGTATTTTTACACTAAAGGAAACCTTGAAATGGGTGAAGGAAATGGGCGGAGTTCAAAAAATGGAAGAACTGAATATCGCTAAAGCAAATCTGCTGTACGATGCCATTGACAACAGTAAAATGTTTGAAGGAACAGCTGCCGGCAATGCAAGGTCGTTGATGAATATCTGCTTTGTAATGAAAGAACAGTACAAGGACAAAGAAGATGCATTTATGGAGTTTGCCAAAACAAGTGGTATGGTTGGTATTAAAGGTCACCGTTCAGTCGGTGGTTTCCGAGCTTCTACCTACAACGCTTTACCTATTGAAAGTGTACAGGCACTTATCGACTGTATGAACGAATTTGAGAAAGCAAACAGCTAATTCATTCATTATAAATTTCTAAAAACGTGACTATGAAGAAAATACTGGTTGCAACTGAGAAACCTTTTGCAAAGGCTGCCGTGGATGGCATTAAGAAAGTAGTGGAAGAAGCTGGATTTGAAATAGCGCTGCTCGAAAACTATGCGACTAAAGACGAACTTCTTGTTGCTGTTGCAGATGCTGATGCTATTATTATCAGAAGTGATATTGCTGACGCAGATGTACTTGATGCTGCCAATAAACTAAAAATCATAGTAAGGGCAGGAGCAGGGTACGATAACATCGATCTTTCAGCGGCTACAGCGAAAGGTGTCGTAGCTATGAATACTCCTGGCCAGAATTCAAATGCTGTAGCTGAACTGGCTATAGGAATGATGGTATTTGCAGCACGCAATAATTTCAATGGATCCTCGGGCACTGAACTTAAAGGTAAAAAACTAGGTTTGCATGCTTTCGGGTATGTTGGTAAAGCTGTAGCAACCATTGCTAAAGGATTTGGTATGGAAGTATACGCTTTTGATCCGTTTGTCGATCAGAAAACCATTGAAACAGAAGGAATACACTACCTCGAAAATGTAAAAGAGCTTTATTCAACGTGCCAGTATGTTTCACTTCATATGCCTGCAAATGCTCAGACCAAGAAATCGGTAAATTATGATTTGCTATCTCTCATGCCGAAAGGAGCAACTTTGGTAAATACCGCCCGTAAGGAGGTTATTGATGAAGAAGGCTTGTTGAAAATGTTTGCTGAAAGGCCCGATTTTAAATATGTTTCAGATGTAGAACCTGATTGCAAAGGGCTTATTGCTGAAAAATATTTAGGCCGTTTCTATTTTACTCCTAAGAAAATGGGCGCGCAAACTTCTGAAGCAAATAACAATGCCGGAGTTGCTGCTGCAAAGCAAATTGTTGATTTCTTTACTAAGAACGACGTTTCTTTTCAGGTTAATAAATAGAAATTCAGTTAATTATAATTTCGGCATCACAAATCTTCTGAAGGTTGTTTGGGGTTGAGTCTATGCTTAAAAACTCAAATCGGTACAAAAAAGTAGACGGTTTGAAAAAAAAAGAAAGATCCGCCTAAACAACTTTCTTGGATTTGTGTTCTTTACTTTGTATATTAGCTGAAAATTTAAGAAGTTGTAATCTATTTTTGTCATACTAGTATATTTAAAACCAAAAACCACCCTTAATGGAAACAGAACTCGACAAAACTGCTACTTTCTTTCGTTTCGAGGATTTACGGATATACCTGAAAGCACTTGATTATATAGATTGGGTATATAAAAAAGTGAACAAATTTCCCGAAACAGGTTCAATCTCACTGGCATCGAATTTTTACAATTCGGCGCAAGCCATTGCTTTACATATTGCAGAAGGCTCAGCACGCAACAAAGCTCAATTTATTCATTATCTGAAAATGGCTAAAAGTTCAGTTCGTGAATGTGTTGTGCATAGCGCTATGGCATCCAAACAAGGTTTTTTCTCTAATTCCGATCTTGACGAATCAAGGAACCAATTAATGGAAATGACTAAAATGCTAGGCGCGCTTATTGGGTCTCTTCAGCGTTCAGCAGGTATTGTTGATAGTGATGATGATTGATAATTGATATTGCTTTTTCTTGTTATCAGCTTAACTCAATGACTTGACAGATCATTGCAGTTTTTTTTTGTTTTAATGTTGTAACATTCATTACTATTCTATTATTTTGTGATTCTTTATAAGTGCAAATTATTATTTGAATTAAAACCTTAAACAATGGCAATTCTTAAAGCATTCAAGGGCGTACGCCCTCCTGTCGAAATAGTAAAACAATTGGCATCAAGACCTTATGATGTGTTGAATTCGGAAGAAGCCCGGATTGAAGCATCAGGTAATCCGTATTCGTTGCTCAGGGTTACAAAGTCTGAAATTGACCTTCCTGAAGGAATTGATGTGCATGGGAAAGAAGTTTATGATAAAGTTGTTGAAAATTTCGCTGCTTTTATCAGGAAAGGCTGGTTGATACAGGATAAGGATGAAAAATTATACATCTATGCACAGACGATGAATGGCCGCACTCAGTTTGGCATTGTCGGTTGCAATAATATAGAAGATTATTTTAACAACAATATTAAGAAACACGAATTAACAAGGAAAGATAAAGAGGAGGACCGCATGATCCATGTAAGGATAACAAATGCAAATGTGGAACCTGTATTCTTTACTTATCCGGCTAATAAAAACATTGATCAGATTGTTAACCATATAGTTACTCATAATAAACCCATTTACGATTTTGTTGCTGACGAAGGATTTGGACACCATTTCTGGACAATTGACGACAAAGCTACTATCGAAAGGATTATAGAAATCTTTGAAAAAGAAATTCCCAGCCTTTATGTAGCTGACGGTCATCATCGTACTGCCGCTGCTGCACTTGTTGGACTTGAAAAACGAAAAAACAATCCGGCTCATAATGGTACCGAAGAGTATAATTATTTCATGTCAGTTCTTTTTCCTGATAACCAATTGAAAATTATTGATTATAACAGGGTAGTTAAAGACCTCAATAATCTGAGCAATGAGGAATTACTTCAAAAATTAAATGAAGTATTTCTTGTTGAGAAAAAAGGCAATGAGATATATTCTCCAGCAAGTTTGCATAATTTTTCCATGTATCTTGATGGATGCTGGTATTCGTTAACCGCGAGGCAAGGTACATACAACGATGAGGATCCGATAGGTGTGCTGGATGTTACAATTCTATCAACCCTGGTGCTTGATAATATTCTGGATATAAAAGACCTCCGTACATCAACCCGTGTTGATTTTGTTGGAGGAATACGTGGACTTGGAGAATTGAAAAAACGCGTCGATAGCGGTGAGATGAAAGCAGCTTTTGCCCTTTATCCTGTTTCGATGGACCAATTAATTACTATTGCCGATACCGGTAATATTATGCCGCCGAAAACCACCTGGTTCGAGCCAAAACTCCGTAGCGGACTCGTAGTGCATCTGTTGGACTAAAGTAGCTTAAAGCGATAAAGGTAAGCCCTGATTCTGTAGATATTTATCTAACATCGGAATCAGGGTTTCTGCTTTTATGGGCTTTGGTATAAAGTCAACAAAACCAGCCGATAAACTCTTCTCTCTTTCGTGTGGCAGGGCGAATGCCGTATAACTCATCACAGGTAAATCGTGTCTGAATTCAAGGATCTCCTTGAGTGCTTCATAACCTGTTTTTATCGGTAATTGGATATCCATTAAAACAAGATCAATATCCGGATCCGATTTAACTATATCTATAGCTATTTGTCCATTCAGTGCATGAAGCAAACGCACTTCAGTGCGTTTTAACAAGGCTTCCATTAGCATAAAGTTTTGCATTATGTCCTCAGCGATAAGGATAGTTTTGCCTTTCCAATGAAAACTATGAGGTTCGGTTCTTGTAAATTTTGCAGGTTTATGCTCAACAAGTTTATAAGGAATTGTAAAATAAAACATGGAGCCTTTACCTGGATTCGATTCCATACCAATGGTGCCGCCCAATAAATCGACCAGATTTTTCGAAATGGCAAGCCCAAGACCAGTGCCTCCATATTTTCGGGTGGTACTCGGATCCAATTGGCTGAAGCGCTGAAACAAAAGTTTCTGCTTGCTTCTGAGGATTCCGATTCCAGTATCTTTTACATAAAATGTGAGAGTCGACATTTGAATTGTATATCCAAATTCAATACTCCCGAATTCAGTAAATTTCAGTGCATTGCTAAGCAAATTAGTAAGAACCTGCTGCAATCGCATCGGATCAGTTATTACCCAGAAATTATTGGTTTTTTCAGGAACTACAAGATTTAAGCTTACACTCTTTTTGCCCGAAACATTTTTTAACTCATCGAAAGTGCCAAGCAGATCATTTAATAGTACGTTCAGATCACAAGCTGATTCAACAACTTTAAGTTGTCCTGCTTCAATTTTTGCAATATCAATAATATCATTTATCAATGACATCAGCGATCGTCCTGAGCTCTTAATCTTTGATATAAAGTCAATTTTATCTTCATGAGTCAGGTCATCTTCAGCCAGTAGATCTGAAAATCCGATTATCGCATTCATAGGAGTTCTGATCTCGTGGCTCATATTTGCCAGAAAAGCAGTTTTGAGTTTGTCCGATTCTTCCGCTTTCTCTTTTGCAAGAATTAAACGCTGCCGGGTTTCTTCCATCTCGGTAATGTCGCGGCTAATTCCAATGATTCCTAACAAATTCTTTTCGGAATCAAAGTATGGTGTTTTTAAAGTATAAAATAAACATCTTTGCCCGTTTGGATATTCAATCCAATTGGTTGATCGCTCCGGTTGCAAAGTCTCAATTATACGCTTATCGGACTTATTATATCCGGTTGCTTCTGATTTTCGGAAAAGTTCATATTCCGAAAGACCAATAATTTCATCTGATTTCTTATTAATATATTTTTCAAATGCAGTGTTACAACCAAGGAATTTGCTTTCAGTGTCTTTAAAAAAAATTAAGTCAGGAATGGCATCTATCATATATCGCAGACGCGATTTCTCAGCAGAGAGAACTGATTTAATTCTCTCTCTTTCGTGTATCATTTGATTGGCTGCCTGCGCAAGGGTATCAAACTCAGAAAAAGCAAGCTGATTTGAATCAATGATTTGCATGCCCTGGGCTGCTCTTTTAAAGAAATGAAGAAAAAGCAATATGTTTGATTTGGCTTTCACTGCAAAATACCTCATTGTTAATTGAGCCAAAACAATAAGGATAACCATAAATATAAAAAATCGTATCAGGTTATTTCTTATATCTGAATATAATTCGGATTTTAGCTTCTGTAAAACAGGATGAATGTCACTGGTAAAAAATCCGGTACCTATAATCCATTCCCAATCATTTATTCCAGAAAAGTAGGACGTTTTTTCGCTTCGCTCCACATCCGGACTATTTCTCCATAAATAGGAATAATATCCTCCATTCATTTGTTTTGCAAATTCAAGTTCTTTATTGAAAACATCTTTCCAGTTCGACTCTGTGCTGTGTTTAATATTTGTCGGTGGAATTTGTCTTTTACCTTTCGAAAGCAATGCAAATCCATCATAAGTATTAATTATCACATATTCATTATTTGGATACTTGACTTTGCTAAGGCTGTCAAGAACTACTTCCTGAATAATATTTCTCTTTTGACCAGCATCATAAGTAATCCCGATATTTAAATTTTCAATTTTACTCTTTTTTATAATCAGGTATGGTGCGGAAGTAGCATTCTCCAGGCTAGGAATCTTTACGAGGGATTCTGTTTGGCTGTAATTTTTAATCTTATAAATTCTTTCGATTATTTCCGAGGTCCTTTTGCCATTATGATCTCGAAACGGAAATTCTGGATATATTACTTCATTATTATTATTCAGAATTAATATTTTAATCACTGAACTTTTGTTAGTTTCATCCAAGGAGTCGGTGATGCCAACTGGTAAACTCCTGGTTGTAAAGTTTTTATCATTTTCATAATTGCGGAATATATTTTCGGCTGTTGAAATCCTTTTGTTCAACATTTCAATCGTAAATTCATCAGGATGCGATTTAACCCATGCAATATAATCTTTAAGTATTAAAACCCTCGTCTTTAATGCTGTTCGTTGTTTTTCCGGAAACTCGCTTTTTAGCTTTTCAACTTGTTTTTTGTATTCATTTATTTGTAACCAGGTATAATAAGCAATAATTGTGCTTAAACCGACCAAAAAGAAAGCAACAGGATATATATATAATATCCTGATCAGACTACGTTTCTTCTGATTACTGTTCTTAAAGACAGGTACCCTTTGAAAGATTTTCATTATTGCGTTTCAAACTTTAAATAAAGCAAGTAAAAGTAAATTGTTTTAATTCATGTTCCTAAAGAAATGTTGTAATCTATTCATTTTAAATAACTTGTCTTTATTGTACTTATTTTAAAGTGCATTAAACATTAAAGAACTTTCCTAACATGTACTACTATTCACATATTAATCCATTTTTTTGCAATAGGTAATACATAATTCATAAAAAAAAGTGATTTTTTTCTGAAATATTTAGTGCCTCAACTGTAACCATCAGTATTTCAGTGAAATAATTGTCGGATATTTTTTTTGGGCAAACAAACTATAGAATATGATGAAATGATTTTGATTTCACCAAAGTAGTAAAGAATTTGAGAGCAAAACTTAAAGTTTTTATCAATTTTGCATTGCTAATTGAATTCTTGTAGGTTTGTAGTATAATTCAATTTGGATATGAGTATCGAGGATCGATTTAATGCAATCAGGACCAAAGTTCCATCAAGTGTGAAAATTGTTGCTGTTTCCAAAACCAAACCGACAACAATGATTGAAGAGTTGTATTTGAAAACCGGTCATGTCATTTTTGGGGAAAATAAAGCCAGAGAGCTTGAAAAAAAATATGATGAATTACCAAAGGAATTAAATTGGCACTATATCGGACATTTACAAACTAATAAAATAAAGTATATAGCGCCTTTCGTTAATCTGGTGCACAGTGTTGATAGTTTTAGATTATTATTTGAAATTAACAAGGAAGCTGTTAAATGCAATCGCATTATCCCCTGTTTATTGCAGTTATACATTGCAAAGGAAGAATCAAAGTTTGGATTTTCACTTGACGAGGTTACTAAAATGCTCGATGATCCGATTTTCCAGGGATTATCCAATATCTCGCTTTGTGGAGTAATGGGAATGGCAACTTATACATCATACAGGAATCAAATCAGGTCAGAATTTCAATCATTATATAGTTTTTTTAGCACCCTCAAAACACGAAATTTTCCATATCAGCCCGATTTTTGTGAAATTTCAATGGGAATGAGCGATGATTATCTTATTGCCATAGATGAGGGGAGCACAATGGTCAGGATTGGTTCAGGAATTTTTGGGGGAAGGTAAGGGGTGGAGAATATAAAAAGCTACGTTAAGGAAATATAAACTAATTGTAATGGATTTATTTTTTAACGAATCTTTTAGAAATTATACATAGTATTTTGTAATATTGTGTCTATTTTGAAAAATAGGCCTGTTTTGGAACAATAAGTAAAATATTGGAAAAATATCACGAAGTACTCTAAAACAGGACAGCCGTTCCAAAATAATAAACATCCTTAGCTTCAAAGCGCTTTCATGATGTTGTTAAACATACAATTACAGATTATGGTACATTTCTTGTTTTGAGAATTTAAATAATCCAAATATAGCATACTTTATGCTGAATTCTAAACATAAAATAATTCATCCATATTTTTTGGCAGATTTACTTGAAAACCTATTTATGTAAAGTGTTTGAGCTCCTGAACAAACAAAAACATTAAAATTGCGTTTTCCTGTTCGTCTACCCATTGATGAAACTGGAGTGTTAATCGAAGTTTATTATAAATACTAAACCATTAAACATTTTCTGATAGAAACAAGTCTTACTAATACAATATAAGAATAAGTGTCGTTACTTAAAGGTTTAAACGTAGAAATATTGCTTTTAATAAGTATGGTCAAAACCTAATAGCCAATTTTTTTTCATTCAAATTTTATAATACGGAGTTACATATTGCTATATTCATTATTAATTATTTAGTAAACCGTGCATAATACCATAATCAGTAACACACATTATGTGACTGATGGGGCGAAGCTATTAATAATACGTAGAAGTTTTAATAGAATGTTCATAGTTTTTGAGTCACAAATATTCTATTTTTAACTATATATGTTTTAGTAGCTGTTATTATTTTAATATTGGCATTAATAGTTTTACAAATTTCAACTAATTTAGTATTGAATAACTTTTCAGGTCAAGAACAAAAAGCTTTATATAAGATAGATTAAACAAATGGAGTTAAATTCAATTAAATTAATTAAGATGCAATCGATACCTCTAAAAAGTTATGCCTTATTGCTAGGTTTACTTTTATTCCTGTTTTCAGGATGCGTTACTAAACGTGATATTGAATATCTTCAAAAAAATAATCGGACACCGAAATCATTTAAAGAATCGGAATTTCTTGATTATCGTTTAAAACCTAACGATGAACTTTATGTTAGAGTCAATAGTCTGGATGACCCTTTGACAAATGTTTTTTCAACTGCTACCGGAAGGCAAAGTGCCTATGCAGACAATTTATCCCCTTACAGTGCATCATTAACTTCATATGTAATCAATAAGGAAGGATATCTGTCGTTGCCATTAGTTGGAGATATTTACGCGAAAGATAAAACACTATCAGAGGTAAATATTATACTCACTGACTCCTTAAGTCACATATTAAGCCAACCTATTGTTACGATTAAGCTTGTTAATCGTTTTGTTTCAGTTCTGGGTGAGGTTAGGGTACCCGGTCACTATACCTATTCACAGGAAAAACTTACAATTTTTGATGCATTAGGTTTGGCTGGAGATATGGTAAAATATAGCAACAGGAAAGACGTTATTTTAACCAGAAATGAAAACGGGAAAAACATGCTTGTTTCGTTAGATTTAACAAAGCCAGAAATACTTGAGTCTGAATATTATTATATCAGGCCTAATGATATTATTTACGTTAAACCACTCGAAAAGCGCGTATGGGGAACTCCGGAGTTTCCTTTTGCTCTTATTTTATCCACACTTACCTTTACCCTTTTATTATATTCTTATATAAACTAATTTAAAAGATCAAACTATGTCTCAAATAAATAACATCAATCTACAGGACGATAATGACCTGAAAAAGGCCACGGAACTTGTTTTAAGAAACTATAAGCTTTTTATCTTCTGTATAGCCGTTGCTTTAATATACGCATTTGTAAAAAACTTTAATTCTATTCCGATTTACCGGGTTTCTTCATCGGTTTTAATAAAGGAAAACAAAGAGGGAGGTAATACCAGTTCAATGAACGATTATCTGAATAGCAGTCTGTTTGGCGATAATCAAAATTTTCAAAACGAATTATGGGTATTACAATCTTTGCCTGTAATTGAAAAGACAGTAAAAAATATTAATTTATCCGTAAGTTACTTTCGGCAAGTTGATTTCAAGCATATAGATGCTTATAAAAGTGCTCCCTTCAGGGTTTTATTCTCCCCTAACCACGTTCAGCCACTTAATGTGAGATTTGAGATCGCTTTTAACAATTCAGGCAACTTTGAAATTAAGGCAGAATCAGAAAAAGCAAGTTTTTATGATTTTAGTACTGAAGAATACAAATATCAAAAAGATAACTGGTCCTTCAGAACTCTTGGTACTTCAGGAAAACTTATTGAAACTCCTGATCTGGCTTTCATTATTTCTATTGATAGTAACAGGAAAATTACAGATGATGAGGCTTCAATATATAGCTTTGAATTTAATGATCAAAACTCGATTGCCCGTTCTTTTAAAGGGAGATTCAGTTTTGATGTTATTGATCCCAAAGCAACAGTGGTTGAAATTTCCTTTTTAACAGAGTCTGTGTCAAAAGGGAAAGATGTAGTTAACGAATTGATGAAAGTGTATTCAACTCAAAATCTTGAAAGGAAAAACCATATTGCCAGTATAACGATTGACTATATTGAAAAACAACTAGGTGAAATTTCTGATTCGCTTAGCATGACTGAAAACAACCTTCAGCAATTCAGATCGGCTAACCAGATTTTAAATGTTGCCGAGCAATCAACAGGAATTTCGGCTCAATATATTGAACTGCAAAACCAAAGGGCTGAGTTAATAACAAGGAAAAGGTATTATGATTATGTAGCTGAATATCTGGGAAAAAATGATGATTTCTCGAATATGATAGTCCCGGCTTCTATGGGGATTCCTGATCAGATTTTAACCAGCCTGATGACAGAACTCATAGCTGCGCAATCTCAGCGGTCAAACTTGATAGATAACAGACAGGAAAAGAATCCTTTAGTTGGCAAACTTAATATTAGGATTGACAATATCAAAAAGACTATTTCTGATAATATTTCATCAGTAAGACAAACTACTGATATTTCAATTGATGAGATGAATAAACGAATTTCGAAAATTGAAGGGCAAATCAGTCGTATGCCAAAAACTGAACAACAGCTTGGTGGTTTCGAAAGGAAATACCGGCTGAATGATGCAATTTATAATTATTTGCTCGAAAAGCGGGCGGAAGCCAAGATAACAAAAGCATCAAATTTGCCTGATGATATAATAATAGAGCCAGCGGCCCAGGTTGGAGGAAGTCCTGTTTCGCCTAATACTCAAAAAAACTACATAATGGCTTTGCTTTTAGGAATAGGATTACCTTTTTCATATCTTATTGCTCGCAAAGCTCTAAATAATAAAATTGAATCACAAGAAAGTGTTGAACGCATTACGAATATTCCAGTTCTTGGCAAAATATTGCATAACTATAAAAAAACAGATAACGTAGTTTTTGAATATCCAAAATCCCCCATTGCAGAATCATACAGGGTTCTTCGTACCAATCTTGACTTTTCAATGAAAGGAGCTAGTCATAAAGTTATCATGGTAACTTCGTGCCTCACAGGTGAAGGTAAATCATTTAATGCTTTAAACATTGCCATGAGTTATGCTCAGTTAGGGAAAAAGACTATTCTAATGAATTTTGATTTACGAAAACATGCTTCATATTTTGACAAACAGACAGAATCGTCAATAGGGTTAAGTTCATTTCTAATAAATAAAGTTAGTTTGCCGGAAATTATCCTGAAATCACCGGACAGCAAACTGGATTATATTAATTCCGGGCCTATTCCTCCTAATCCTGCTGAATTGTTAGCATTGGAGGAAACAAGAAAGATGATTCTTGAGTTAAAGGATAAATATGATTATATTATAATAGATACTCCTCCATTAGCACAGGTAACTGATGGATTTTTACTGATGGAAACATCTGATTTAAAGTTGCTGATAGTAAGATATAACTATTCGAAGAAAAAAGTACTTTCTATGGTTTTAAAAGACCTGAAGCATAAAAATATCGATAATGTAAGTCTTGTTTTAAATGACAACCGTATTAAAAGTGATCAATACGGATATGGTTATGGTTACAACAAGAAAAGTAAATAATACTCAGATTCAGGAACTTATAGTGTACTAAACATTCTCTAAAACTTCAAATCATGCTCGAAAACAAAATATTATTAATTACCGGAGGAACCGGATCTTTTGGTAATGCTGTACTAAAACGGTTTTTAAACTCTGATATTAAAGAAATAAGGATATTTAGCCGCGACGAGAAGAAACAGGATGATATGCGCCAATTTTATCGTAATGATAAAATCAAATATTATATCGGCGATACCAGGGATAAAAGGAGTATTGATTCTGCTATGTATGGGGTTGATTACGTTTTTCAGGCTGCTGCTTTAAAACAAGTCCCATCTTGTGAGTTTTTCCCAATGGAGGCAGTTAGAACGAATGTTCTGGGCTGTGAAAATGTTTTAGATAGTGCATTGGAACATGGGGTTAAAAATGTTATTGTTTTAAGCACTGATAAAGCTGTATATCCAATTAATGCAATGGGTATGTCAAAAGCTTTGAGCGAAAAAGTTATGGTAGCAAAAAGCCGTAGCTTGAATGGTAACGGTCCTGTGTTTTGTGGAACACGCTATGGAAATGTAATGGCTTCGAGAGGTTCGGTTATTCCTTTGTTCATTGACCAGATAAAACGTGGTGATCCATTAACAATCACTGATCCTAGTATGACCAGGTTTATGATGACACTGGAAGATGCCGTTGAACTTGTACTTTTCGCTTTTGCCAATGGAAAAGCAGGTGATATTTTTGTTCAGAAAGCTCCTGCAGCAACAATACTAACTTTAGCAGAGGCACTCAAAGAATTATATAAGTCGGATAGCCAAATTAAAATAATCGGGACACGGCATGGCGAAAAGAAATATGAAGTCCTTGTTAATAGAGAAGATATGCTTAAAGCTGAGGATATGGGTGATTTTTATCGTATCCCGGCCGATAACCGTGACCTGAATTATGAACTTTATTTTTCTGAAGGGGAGGATGTATCACAGATAGAAGAATATCATTCAGACAATACAGAACGCCTTGATGTTGAGGGAACTAAAAAGCTTTTGCTTAAACTTGATATTATCAAAAAAGATCTGGGGTTATAAGTAAATAAAACATGAAAAAAATCAGGAATCAGTTTTACCTTTAGAATATAATGTTAAAAATAGGCATAACCGGTCAGGCTGGGTTTGTAGGCACACATCTTTACAATACAATTGGCTTAAAAGAAAATGTTGAGCGGATCTATTTTGAAGATACTTATTTTCAGGATCAGCAACAATTGCAAAGTTTTGTAAGTCAATGTGATGTGATTGTTCACCTTGCGGCAATGAACCGTCATAACGATCCTGATGTATTGTACCAAACGAATATTTTATTAGTACAAAAACTGATTGATGCAATGGAAAATGAGGGAGTAACTCCCCATATTATTTTTTCGTCATCAACCCAGGAAGAACGTGATAATAAATATGGACTATCAAAAAAAGAAGGTCGCATAAGGTTTGCTAATTGGGCAATTAAGCATAATGCACTGTTTACAGGCTTGGTTATTCCAAATGTTTTCGGCCCTTTTGGTAATCCATATTATAATTCTGTCGTTGCCACATTTTCTCATCAGCTTACGCATAATGAGCAACCTAAAATTGAAGTTGACAGCAACATGAGGCTTATTTATGTTGGCGAGTTGATTGATGTAATATGGAACATTATTATTGATCAAAAAGCTGAATCTGAATTTATTGTGCCCTTTACATCCGAAATAAAGGTATCCGAAGTTTTATCTTTGCTTGAAGGGTACAAAAAATACTATTTCGAAAATTCAGTAGTACCCGAAATAAAAAGCAAATTTGAATTAAATATCTTTAATACATTCAGATCATACATTAACTATTCAGACCATTACCCTGTTTCACTCACTAAGCATACTGATAATCGTGGAAGCTTTGTGGAAACAGTTAAAACCTCGATTGGCGGTCAATTTTCGTTCTCTACAACTCATCCCGGAATAGCCCGTGGTGAGCATTTCCATACCCGAAAAATTGAACGATTTGCTGTAATTCAAGGAAAAGCTGAGATTGAACTTCGGAGAATCGGAACTGATGAAGTATTACACTTTGACCTTGATGGCGATAAACCTTCTTTTGTTGACATGCCAGTTTGGTTCACTCACAATATCAAAAATGTTGGAACTACCGATTTGTTGACACTCTTCTGGATAAACGAATTTTTTGATCCAACTGATCCGGATACTTATTTCGAAAAGGTGAGATTGTAAATCGTTACTATTTTGATAGTTCATAGGTAAATGTCTTGAATATATTCTGAAGACTTCAAACAATACATTAGTAATCAAGTCCTTGAAAATTTTATGACTCAAAAAAAATTAAAAATTATTACTGTAGTTGGCACCAGGCCTGAGATTATAAGATTATCCAGGACTATGGCACTGCTTGATAAGTATGTTGATCAGATAATAGTTCATACAGGTCAGAATTACGATTATGAATTGAACGAAGTGTTTTGGAAAGAGCTCCAATTAAGAAGGCCCGATCATTTTCTTGAAATTGACACAACTTCCTTAGGTTCAGCTGTGGGTGATATATTGCGCAAGATTGAAAAAGTACTCAGAGATGAAAATCCAGATGGACTGCTTGTGCTCGGTGATACAAATTCATGCTTGTCGGCATATATGGCAAAACGCTTGCATATTCCTGTATTTCATATGGAAGCAGGAAACAGGAGTTTTGATTTCAACGTTCCTGAAGAAACAAACCGCAGAGTTATTGATCACATAGCAGATTTTAATCTGGTTTATACTGAACATGCCCGGCGCCATCTTTTAAGCGAGGGATTGCCGCATCGCAGGATTTACCTTACAGGTTCTCCAATGCGTGAGGTATTAAGCTTTTATAAAGACAATATTGATAATTCTGGAATTTTAAATTCTTTGCAATTAACAAAAGGAAAATATTTTGTTGTTTCAACCCATCGGGAAGAAAACGTAGATAATGCTCCTAACCTCGACAAAATATTGATTGTGCTGAACGAACTAGCTAAAAACTACAATTTGCCAATTGTTGTTAGTACACACCCACGAACCAGAAAACGAATTGAACAACTTGGTGAAAGAAGCCTCGATAATAAAATTATGTTTTTAAAGCCATTCGGATTTTTTGATTATGTGTATCTGCAACAAAACGCTTTATGCACCATATCGGATAGCGGTACAATTAGTGAAGAATCATCAATTTTAGGCTTTCCTGCAATTTCATTACGCCAATCTATGGAACGTCCTGAAGCACAGGATACAGGCTCGATTATTCTTACAGGTTTTGATCCTGCCATAATAATAAATTCGGTAACTCTGGTCATAAACGAACGCAAAGAAAGACAAACGTTTAGTATTCCAAATGATTACCAGATTAATGATACATCGTGGCGGGTTGTAAAATTAATTATGGGAAATTGCAAACTAAGTAATCCTTGGAATGGAATTAACGAGATATGAAAGAATCATTTCATTTAATATCTCAATTCAAAAAAAAAATAGAATAACAATCTTAAAATTCAAAGTGCTGCAAAGTAGTTAATTTGGATTATGTTAACCATTTTAACATTGAATTTTTTCCAATACAAACATCATATAAAGTACGTACTTTATTAATTGAATTTTCGAAATGGCTAAAACAAATGAAGACTGGGATATAGTAATCAAACCTAAAGGTAGTTTATTTAATCTGAATCTGAAAGAAGTATGGAAGTATAGAGACTTGCTCGAAATGTACATAAAGCGCGATATTGTTACTTTTTATAAGCAAACAATATTGGGCCCGCTATGGTTTTTTATACAACCGGTTTTTACCACCATAGTTTTTATGTTTGTTTTTGGTGGCTTAGCCGGTATACCAACTGATGGAATACCTCAACCGTTATTTTATTTATCCGGGATTTGCCTGTGGAATTATTTTTCCGACTCATTAATTAAAACATCTGATACATTTTATACTAATCAGTCAGTATTTGGTAAAGTTTACTTTCCCCGATTAATTGTACCTATATCAGTTACGATGTCTGGATTGCTGAAAATGCTGATTCAGTTTATCTTATTTGCAGGCGTGTATATTTATTTTATCTCAAAAGGTACTGAAATAGCAATTAATAGTTATGCTTTTCTTTTTCCTGTGTTAATTTTTATATTAGCAGGACTTGGATTGGGATTTGGCATTATTATATCATCAATGACAACAAAATACAGGGATTTAAAATTCCTGGTTGCTTTTGCTATCCAACTCTGGATGTATTTTACACCGGTTATTTACCCTCTTTCAGTAATGGAAGGAAATTACAAAAAGTATATGTGGTTCATTCAGGCCAATCCGCTTACCGCTGTCTTGGAGACATTTAAATACGGGTTTCTGGGTAAAGGTTCATTCTCATGGCTCTCTTTAGGATACAGCTTCACATTTACAATTATCTTATTGCTTATCGGAACTTGGATTTTCAATAAAGTTGAAAGATCATTTATGGATGTGGTTTAGCATAAAATCAAGTTAGCAATCTGGAGTACTTATAAAAAATAATCTGATAACAACAGATTGTAACTCAATATAATGACAAGAATGAATGATATAGCAATAAAATTCGAAAATATCTCAAAGCAATACAGGCTTGGTACAATTGGTACAGGAACAATCAGTCACGACCTGAATCGTTGGTGGGCAATGAATATTCGGGGTAAAGCAGATCCTTATCTGAAAGTTGGCCAGGTTAATGACAGGGAAAGTAAATCTACAAGTGATTATGTTTGGGCTCTTAACGATATAAGCTTTGATGTAAAAAAAGGAGAAGTTTTAGGAATAATAGGTAAAAATGGTGCAGGCAAATCTACATTGCTTAAGATTTTGTCTAGGGTAACTACACCAACTACCGGTAGGATTGCTGCTCACGGGCGCATTGCTTCACTGCTGGAGGTTGGAACTGGTTTTCATCCTGAAATGACAGGCCGCGAAAATATATACATGAATGGTTCAATTATGGGTATGACAAAAGCCGAAATTACCCGTAAGCTTGATGAAATTGTTGATTTTGCAGGTGTTGAAAAATATCTTGATACACCAGTGAAGCGATATTCAAGTGGAATGACAGTTAGACTCGGATTTGCAATTGCAGCATACCTCGAACCAGAGATTTTGGTTGTTGATGAAGTACTTGCCGTAGGAGACGCCGAATTTCAGAAAAAGGCAATAGGAAGAATGCAGGATGTTAGTAACAAAGAGGGGCGCACAGTATTATTTGTAAGTCATAATATGCAGGCAATCACAAATTTATGTTCCCGGGTTGTTTTACTTAACAAAGGCACTGTAGTTGATGATAGTAATCCTATTGATGTAATTAGGAAATACCTGATGTATGAAACTTTAAAAGAAGGTTCAATTTATTGGGATGAACAGACCGCATTAGGTGATTCCTCTATTAAACTCATGGCTATAAAAATTATGGACCAGGATGATAATATCAGGAGTCATTTCTTTTCTAAACTAAAAATAAGAGTACAATTAGATTTCATTGTATACCAACTCGATAATGATTTAGTTATTGGTTTCGATGTATTAACTGAAAGTGGAATGACCATTCTAAGAACATACCATAATGATGGTTATCCAGAAAACTGGCCAACCTTAAAAGTTGGTTTAAACTCCATTATTTGTGAATTGCCTGAAGATTTTTTTAATGAGGGTACTTACTATATCAGTCCTAAAATAAGCCATCATTTCAAGAAATGGATAATTAATTCTGATCCATTATTATCGTTTGAGGTCGAAATTAATCATGGAATATCTCCTTTCTGGAACAGAATAAGCAAATCGAACAGACCAGGTGCTCTGACAAAGATTTTACCCTGGTATAAAACAGGAGCAACCGATTAATATGATTTGTCAAATATTTTATCTGCCGGTTAATTCTTTCAATATAAACTCTAAACTTTGAAAAACGCTCTTCTTTTTTCGCCAAGTTTTGTAGGTCACCGTCAGGTTTATATTTTTGTTTTTGTGCAAATCCTTCAGAAACTGGGTTATACAATCTATATAGCAGGCAATTTCAAAACTAAATTAAACAGCACTTTTTATTTTGATAGGTTTAAAGACGATGAGAATATCTTCAGGATTGATACCAGTAAATTTGATGGTGATGGGGTGGGTATTAAAATTGATGAATTTATTGACTTGCAAAATAAATATGATATTGAATTAACAGTTTTTACTGAAGCCGACAGCCATATCCCACTATTTGTATCACAATTGAAATCAGGGAAAAAGAGACTGAACGGCAGAACAGTTGGGATATTTTTGAGGCCATTTTACTTTTATCATAAATTATCTTTACTCGATAAAGCGAGATATGTAAAACGGTTGCATTCTTTTTGGGATACTGATGCCCGATTTTTCCATGAAGTTTTAAATCCATTCTTTCATCTGTTAAATGTCTCAATGCATTTAGATGATTTTTTCGTTTCTAAACATAGAAGTGCAGTTTGTTTGCCTGATGTATTTCAGCAATTTGCAGATCAATTGGTAAAAGAGGAGAATTCAGGTCAAAGGCTTTGGATTCAGAAATTAGACGAGTTTAAAAACAAAAATAATGGTGCAAGAATGCTATTGTATTTTGGCGCGCCACAGGAAAGAAGAGGGTACGATATACTCTTAAAATTAGCTCTGGATAATGATGCATGCTTTATCCATTGCGGATTAAGAAACGATGATACTGATTATGAGTATGATGTAAATACATTGCGCGGAGTTCTGGAAACGCAGAACAGACTTTTTGAAACTAATGAGTATATAACTGACCCTCCAACTATTGAGTATTTCTTTAAATCGGTTAGTCACCTGATTCTTCCATATAGAAATTTTCTGGGTTCAAGTGGAGTAATGCTTCAGGCACTTGGTTACAATATCCCGGTACTTGTACCGGAAGTTGGGATAATTGGATACCGGGTTAAAAAATATAATCTTGGGTTCACTTATGATCAAGGATCTTTCGAAAAGCAATTCCAAAGCTTTTTTAATACGCCAAAAGAATCGTTTTCAAAATCAATCGAAGACTATATGAAAAGCCAGTCAGTTCAAAATTTGAACTCTGTTTTAATACAAGCATTATCGGGTGAATCAGAGAAATAATATTTTGACTATTTTAATATGATATACCTCTTTCTCAAATTCTTGCCTTATATCCTTGTATTGTATTTTGTATACCGTGCATTAAAGGATCCGATATTTATTCTCGGAATTCCATTCCTTATGTTTCTGCGTTCATCAATATTCTTCGAATCAGTTGAACTTTTCAGGATACCCTTTAGATCTTTTCAATCCATAGATAGAAATCCTGACATTACCTTATTGGTATGGATGATAATATTTTGGATAATTTTCCGAATCCGCTCGGAGGATTTTCCAACTTTAAATAATATCAGGCATTTTAATAAATTTAGCATTATTGATTATATGGTGGCTGGATTAATTATCATAACTTTAATCGGGTTTGGAATGGTAATTAATGAATACTATGTCCTAAATGAGGTGTATGACAAAATTATCGTACTCCTTGCACTATTCATAGGATTCTTTATAGTAAAAGATGTAACTAGCAGGGTTGAAATTAATGTTTTGAAAAAGTTTTTATATAACATAGTTCTTGTCAATTCTTTAGCATCGTGTTTCTATTTTATCCATCAGGGATTGCATGTAAACTTATATGCAAGTACAAACAATGAATATCTTGTAACTGTATTTGAAGGTCAGGTAATTACAAGAACATTTTGGTTTATGCCAGTTCTTTGGTTTTTTTCAATTTCCTACCTTTTAGCCATGACTCGAAATAAAACGATATTGGACTATCTTTTAATTTCAATTAATGTTATCGGGATTTATATCTCATATACGCGTTCATTCCTGATAATTGCAATTTTGTTATTTATAGCTTATTATTTTTTAATCGGATTTAAAGAAAAAAGCCTTGGGAAAACTTTAAAAAATCTCTTTTTGGCATGCATAGCAGCTATTGGTATTTTTGCTGTTGTTTCCAACTTTCTTCCTGCCAGTACTAATTATTTCCTGAGCAGATTTGAAGAACTTGACGATCAGCCTGCTACAGCACAAAATAACAATCTTGTTTATAGGTTTTACAAAATTGATCGTGTAATAGAAAGAATGTCAACTGATAAAAAACTTTTTGGTTATGGATCTGTAACTGAAAAACAAACCCCTTTTGTGAAAGTTGTTGATGGTGCTACTGCCGATATGGGATGGGCTGAAGTCGTTTTTCGTTGGGGCTTTTTGGGATTAGCTCTATTTATACTACTTTATGTTAGTTCTTTAATAAAAGCATTCTTTCTTTTTTTACGAACAGAAGGAATAGTGTCGCAATTAGCTTTAATGTTGCTTTTGACAATCATTTCACAGGTAATTGAGGGATTTACCTCATTTACTATTATGTCGCCGAGTCGATTTGCACTTGCCCTTTGGTATTTTGGCGTTTTATCGGCACTGATAATGGCATACGGCAAAAAGAAAAAAGAAAGTCAGGAAAACTTAGCTCCGGAAGGTTAACAAATATCTATGAAAGTACTCTGGTTTACTGATTCACCATCTCTTGCTTCGGCGCATTTAAATATTGAAAGAAATATTACAGGTTGGATTGTATCACTTCAGAAAGAAATTGAAAAAAATAAAGAAATACAACTTGGTGTAGCATTTCCATATGGTTATGAGAAAGAATCAAATTTCGAGTTAAACCAAACTCAATATTTTTCGTATCCGTTTCCTAAAACCAAGAGTAACCTAGCTGGTATTTGGGATAGATGGAACCATAAAATTGAATCTGAAAGTATTATTGCATACTACCTTAAGATTGTCGATGAGTTTAAACCCGACGTTATACACGTTTTCGGCACCGAATCCCCTTTTGGGTTAATAATTCCTCATGTAAAAGTTCCTGTAGTAATCCATATTCAAGGCAATCTTACAATAACAGCAAAAAAATGGTTTTCGGGATTGAGTTCTATAAATGTTATGCGTTATTCAAATGTTAAAAATATAATAAAAGCATATGGATTATGGCATTTATACTTTCATTTCTCGAATAGGGCAGCAAGAGAGCGTAAATTAATGAATTATTGCCAGTACTTTATTGGGCGAACTGATTGGGACCGTCGAATCAGTAAAGTGTTTTCTCCATCAAGCACTTATTTTCATTGCGAAGAATTGCTCAGAGACGAATTCTATCATGTAAAACCATGGCAGAACCCTGAAAAAAATAAAATCAGGCTGGTGTCAACCATCAGCACTATGGCTTACAAAGGACTTGAAACTATTCTGGAAGCTTCAAATTTGCTGAAGAATATCTGTTCATCTGAGATTGAATGGATAGTTGCTGGTATAAATGGCAATGAAGAGATAATTAGAATGATTGAAAAATCAACCAATTTAAAATTTGCTGATCATAATATTTGTTTCAAAGGATCACTAAGTGCAGAAAAATTGATAAGTGAGCTGAGTGAGGCTAATATGTATGTTCACCCATCACATATTGAGAATAGCCCTAACAGTATTTGCGAAGCAATGATAATGGGAATGCCGGTAGTTGCGACATATGCCGGCGGAACTCCATCAATGCTCGAAAATGGTAAAGAAGGATTGTTGGTTCAGGACGGTGATCCCTATTCGCTCACTGGTGCGATAAACGATTTGATAATGGATAAAGATCTAACACTTCTTATATCCAGGAATGCCTATAAAAGAGCAGTTTTACGCCACGATAAGCAGCTTGTGAGAGAAAGAATGTCATTTATTTATCAAAAGATTTTTGATGACAGTAAACAACAATTGATTCATGAATAGTTATAAACACAAACAGGCGAATTGACCAATCTATTATTTGTTTAATTCTTTACTGAGAAAAATTACATACAATAAACGAAATGAATTATCCCCGGCTGTTAATAATAAATAATTATAGTTTTAACGAGTTCAGAGGTGGCGGTATAACCTTAAAAAACCTGTTTCTTGGTTGGCCCAAAGATAAGATTGCTTTTGCCCATCTTAGTGACTCTAAACCAATGACAAGCGTTTGTGATAAATACTACAAAATTGGTTATGATGAATCTCATTATATTTTTCCAATCAATAAATTGAGTAATGAACCCCGCGGAAAATTTAACGGGCCATATTCTTCGGCTGATTTCGATAGGGTTTACGGAACTGAGAATAATTCTGAAACTATATTGCATGAACATATTCCTACACAAAATGTCATAAAACAAAGATTTCAGCATTTTCTTCTGAAAACCGGACTACAGGAATTTGCTCATCCTCTGCGAATGTCAACATCACTTCAAGAGTGGATACTGGCATTTAAGCCTGATATTATTTATTGTCAACCCGAAAATATTTCTTTCATCAATCTGGTTCTGAAAGCACAAAGTATTACAGGTGCTAAAGTAGTTGTTCATGTAATGGACGATTGGCCCTATCTGATATATAAAGACAGAACTCTGAAATTTTTGTTAAGGAAAATAGTAAATCTAAAATTTCAAAAATTGCTCAATGGTTCTTCTCTTCGATTGGGTATATCTAAAGCTATGGCCGATGAGTTTCAAACCAGGTACTCACTTCCGTTTAAATATTTTCATAACCCGATTGATTTAACAAAAATGAAGGAATTGAACCATATTGAAAAAAAACAGAATGGTTCTTACCTTGTGGTTTATTCGGGAAGGATTGGTTGGACTGCAAGCCATGATTCAATAATCGAATTTAGTAAATGTATTGAAGAACTAAGAACGGAAGGACTTGATATCAGTTTCAATATCTACACTGACCTTAATGAAAAAGAAAATGATTTTACCAAATTTGAGCATAACGGAACTAAACTTTTACCTGCTTTAAAGGATGATAATTTCATTACAAAACTCTTAGAAGCCGATTTACTGCTTTATCCTGTTGATTTCGATAAAAAAAGCATTGAGTTTATTCGGTTATCATTCCCAACAAAACTACCCTCTTATTTAATATCAGGGATTCCTGTATTTTGTTATGGTCCGTCAATGGTTTATTCCATTCGTTTTATGATGGAAAACAAACTTGGTTTTATCTGTAACGATCAAAGGATAGAATTATTAAAGAGTTCAATTATGAATGCCCTTACCGATAAAAGTTCCAGAGAAACGTTTTCGGTCAGGGCTGCGGAATTTGCCAGAAATAATTTCGATAAGGTTAAGGTTAGCTCTTCATTTCATGAGGAGATTGCAAATTGCAAATAAACTTTTCGCTGCATGTTCATCATTTGTATTCGAAAAGTCAGATAATTTAAAAGCGATTAAAGCAATTATTTTTTATGTCATCAACGTATCCAAAAGTTTTAATATTAGGTCAGTTTTTTCACAAAAAATCAGGAAGTGGAATTACAATGACCAATCTTTTTATGGGTTGGGATAAAGACAGAATAGCAGTGGCGGCCAGTGAATTGATAAACCCGGACTATTCTGTTTGCGAAAATTATTATAACCTGGGGGAAAGTGAGATTGAAAGAGGATTTCCTTTCAATCTTTTAATGAGAAATGATGTTTCAAAATCAGGAGTTGTTCGTCAAAAAGCCGGGCAGAATCAACAATCAAATACTGGTTTAAATAATACATCAATTAGTCGAAAAGACCGGGTACTATTATTTACAGGACAAATGCATCGAAGACGGAAATTTGTTTGCAGTCAACAATTTTTAACCTGGATTGATGAGTTTTCACCCGATCTTATTTACTCTCAACTTGCATCCTACGAACTAATAAGATTTCTAGGTGATTTGTCAAGTAAAATTAATAAGCCAATGGTTTTTCATATTATGGACGATTGGCCGGTTACAATAACTATATCACAAAACAGCTTGTTTCGCAAGCATTGGGAGACCAAGATTGATAAAGAACTGAGATATTTGCTTTCACAAGCTAATGCATTGATGAGCATTAGCGAATACATGAGCAAAGAATACTATTCCAGGTATGGAATGGAATTTATTCCTTTTCATAATCCCATTGATGTAAAACATTGGTTGTTACCTGATAAGACCTATGAACATGAAGGTGCTTTTAAACTGCTTTATGCCGGTCGGATTGGCACAGGACTTCAGGACTCACTTTTGGAGGTTGCTGCCGCAGTCGGAGAATTGAACACCGAAGGATTAAATATTGTATTTCATATTCAGGCAACTAATGATAATCCGGTTTTAAAACAACTCGGGCGATTTGAGTTTGTTTCAATCCGAAAACCAGTGCCATACAATGAATTACCTTTAATCTTTGGCGAAGCTGATTTGCTTTTATTGCCAAATGATTTTGATCAAAAATCTGTTTCCTTTTTAAAATATTCAATGCCAACAAAAGCAAGTGAGTATATGGCTTCAGGTTCACCTGTACTTGTTTATTCGAGTATTGAAACTGCAGTTACCAGGCATGCCTTGCAATACCATTGGGCAGTTGTTGTTTCTCAGAATAATAAAGAAGTTCTTAAAGCTGCCATAAAAAACATTTATGCTGATAAAGATCTCAGAATATCGTTAGGCAACAGTGCCAGGGAACTTGCTATTCAAAAGTTCGATAGCAATATAATCAGGGCAAACTTTAAATCCGTTCTGCTTAATAGCATTGGTAAAAAAAACATGCAATAAGTCGTTTAGCTAAATAAACCCGGGAAACATCTGTTCCTGATCACAGAGATAAACAAACTGAATGAAAATACAAGTATTGTTACAACGAAATCCTTTTGTTGAAACCTCGGCCCAAAACAATAGGTTTCTTTCTCTGGCTGAAGGCTTGGTAGCTAACAAAGTAAACATGAAATTACTTTTTGTTGAGTTTTGTGGTTTGAAGTCAGAGAAGCTAAAGTTTTCAAAAAGCGGGAATTACAAGGGATTTGAATACGAATATCTTTCACCTGTAGTGACTCTGAATCCAATTATAAAGAAACTTGGCAAAGTGTATTATAATCCTAAGGTTTTAGCAAATAAAATTCATAATCAATATGTCAATGGAAATTATGACTATTTGTGGTTAGGTGTTTCGGAAGAAATTTTCGAGATAGCATCGCACCTGATATTATTTAAGCCTCAGATAAATTTGTTTCATGAAAGAAGTGAATTCAGCTGGATTGCTTTTCCAAATAATAAGAAACTTCATGATGATTATTTGAAAAACATATTGCCTCGCATTAAGGTGATGGCTGTAATGACAAAAAAACTTAATGAGTATTATAATCAGTTTCTGAGCAAACAAACTGCTCTGATACATTTGCCTATGACGGTGGATTTATCAAGATTTTCAGAAAAACAGGCAGAAGCAAGCCTTTCGGGCCCTTATATAGGTTATTGCGGGAGTATGAACAACTCTAAAGATGGGGTCGATATATTAATTCAGGCATTTATCGAAATCATGGATCAATTTCCCGATTTGCATTTATATCTGGCCGGTGCAAAAGATCCCAGAGAAGATTATTCAGCTCAAGTTAAACTGATTGAAAAGAATAACGCTCAAAGCAGGATTACTTACCTTGGACAATTATCAAGGGAAGAAATTCCAGCTTTTTTATCTAATGCAACAATATTGGCTCTTGCAAGACCCAATTCGCAACAATCAGAAGGTGGGTTTCCAACTAAACTGGGAGAATACCTTGCATCGGGCAGACCAGTTTGTGTAACTGATATTGGCGAGATTAGTGATTATCTGATACATGATAAAAGTGCTTTTTTTGCAGAACCAGGTAGCTTTATATCTTTTTCAGAAGCAATTACTAAAGCATTGTCAGCTGCGGATATTGAAAAAGTAGGCAAAGAAGGGCAAAAAGTAGCATTTCAAATTTTCAATAAAGATATTCAGTCAAAACGTTTACACGATTTTCTGGTTTCAAACAAGTAAATATGATTAAAATAAATATTTGTGGTGATTTTTGTGTCACAGAACCATTTTTAAATAATAATTTCTTTTCGGAGGAAATAACTTCATTTTTCGAAGAGGGCGATTTAAATATCTTAAATTTAGAATGCCCTGTAATTGTTGATGATGCCAGCCTAAAAATCGAGAAAACCGGTCCGCATCTACGGACAGGTGAGGGGATATTTACCTTATTAAAAAAAATCAATACACATGCTGTAGCACTGGCAAACAACCATATTATGGATTATGGAACCGGTGGTTTAAACAGCACGCTGAGTTTATGTAAGGACAATAACATTTTAGCCACAGGTGCAGGAATAAATCTGGAAGAAGCCTCTCAACCTGCAATTTTTGAGAAAAATGGCATTAAAATTGGCGTTATAAACTTTTGTGAAAACGAATGGTCAATTGCAACCAATGATATTCCTGGAGCAAACCCTCTTGATTTAATAACTGTTTACAGCAAAATAAAAGAAATTCGGCCACTGGTTGATTTTGTAATTGTTATAGTTCATGGTGGGCATGAATATTACAACTATCCTAGTCCCCGGATGGTTAAACAATACCGATTTTTTGCAGAAAATGGTGCTGATGTTGTTATTGGTCATCATACCCATTGTATTTCGGGATATGAAATATTTAATAATGTTCCGATTTTTTATAGTTTGGGTAATTTCTTATTTACACTTGATTCAGAGTATAAAGACTGGTACACGGGCTTAATTCTACAACTTTCAATTTCAGATAGAAAGGAATTAAGTTTCTCAATTCATCCAATAAAGCAAAGCAAAAAGGATTTCGGGTTATCCCTTTCGGGTGATACCGAAAAGCAACAAATATTAAAATCAATTGAAGAATTCTCCGCAGTTATTGTTGATGAGCATTTATTAAAAAGTAAATGGGATGAATTTGTTGCTTCACGACGCGAATATTATCTGGATATCTTCAGTCCTGTCAATCTTTTGCGGAGTCATAAATTACAAAGATTGCTATCGAAACTTGGGCTCTCCAGGATTTTTCGGGGAGATAAACATTACAAGCATATTCTAAATGTTATCCGTTGTGAATCGCATCTGGATGTTTCGATTGATGCAATTGCAAAAAAATAAAAGTTAATACTATGATGATAGCCATTCATAACAGGCCTGGTAGTTTTAGTGACAGATGGATTGCATATTGCGATAAACATAATGTTTCATACAAATTGGTAAATTGTTATGACTCTACTATCATTCAGCAATTAATAGGTTGTGATGGCCTTATGTGGCATTGGACTCACGAAGATTATCGAGCCCAGAATTTTGCACGGCAACTCATTTTTTCGTTAGAAAAAAAAGGAATCAGAATTTTTCCTGATTTTAATACCTGTTTCCATTTTGATGATAAGGTAGGTCAAAAATATTTGTTCGAAACCATACAGGCTCCACTTGTTAACTCTTATGTGTTTTATAGTAAGGAGGACGCCAGAGTTTGGATCAATCAAACAACTTTTCCTAAAGTTTTTAAATTACGAGGTGGTGCTGGTGCATCCAATGTACAACTTGTTAAAAACAAGTATAAGGCGATTAAATTGTTAAATCGGGCATTTGGAACCGGATTCCCGATGATTAGCCAGTATTCCGATTTTAAACAACGTGTTTGGGAATTGCGCCGCGATCAAAGTCCAAAAGCTATATTGCATTTAATCAGAGGATTATATAGATTGTTTGTTCCTAAAGAAAAAATAGGTTTACTTCCTCGGCAGAAAGGTTATGCTTATTTTCAGGATTTTATTCCTGAAAATAGTTTTGATGATAGAATTGTAATAATAGGTAAAAGAGCAATAGCCCTTAGAAGATATAACCGGGTAAATGATTTTAGGGCTTCTGGTAGCGGAATAATTAAATATGACCCAAACCTGTTTAATGTAAAAAGTATTCAAATAGCATTTGATGTTGCTGACAAAATCAAGTCACAATCACTTGCATTGGATTTTGTTTATGATAAATCGGGTAGTCCGCAATTGGTTGAAATGAGTTATGGATTCTCAATGGGAGCAGTTTACGATAATTGCCTGGGATATTGGGATAAAAAACTTAATTTTCACGCTGATAATGTTGATCCTCAGCGTTTTATTATTGAGGATTTTATTAATACCATGAGTTGAGCGTGATTTGTTATCTGTGAAACTAATTTTTGAAATTACTTTTAACAATAAAAATTATAAATCATAGAAATTACTCGCATTGGTCGGCTATTTGTAAAAACTAGTTTTTACAATAAACATCATGCTAATTCGCACAACGCTAATAATTAATGATATAAATCTATCAGAAACATGTCAGAGTATAATAGGATGAAGTTTTGGCTACAGCAAATATTTCCTTTTGTAAAAGTTTCAGGATTTTAAACTTAACCAGGTAAATAATGAAGATCCTGTTTTTTATTGATAGTCTCGGTTCTGGTGGAAAAGAACGAAGATTGGTCGAACTTATGAAGGCACTAAATAACCATCATGAGATTGAGTTTAATCTTGTTGTTATGAGCCACAACATACATTATGAAGAGGTTCATAAACTTGGCATCCCAATACATTACCTGTTAAGGAAAAGGAAGAAAGACGTTACTGTTTTCAGCCAGTTATATAAACTTTGTAAATCTTTTCGGCCTGATATATTGCATTGCTGGGAAAGTATGACAGCTATTTATAGTGTGCCGGTATGTAAATTGTTGTCAATACCATTAATTAACGGAATGGTAATTGACTCGCCTCAAAAGCAGAAGATATTTAATAAGCACTGGATAAGAGCTAAACTTGTTTTTCCTTTTTCTGATTATATTGTTGGAAACTCAAAGGCCGGAATTAATGCGTATGGAGCTTCCGATATTAAAAGTCATGTTATTCATAATGGATTCAATTTCAATCGAATTGAAAAAATAATCGATAGAAATTTGATACTAGATGAAATAAAAGTGAAAACTAAGTTCGTAGTGGGCATGGTTGCCTCTTTTTCTGATTACAAGGATTATAAAACATATTTTGAAGCAGCACAAATTGTTCTAAGTCACAGAAAGGACGTTACTTTTCTGGCAATCGGAAATAAAACTGAATCTTTCCCGGCCAGGCGGCTTATTGATTACGATATCAGTCCTTATATAAGGCTTCTGGGTAAAAAGTCTGACGTAGAGTCGCTTATAAATATTATGGATGTTTGTGTCCTCTCGACTTTTACTGAAGGGATTTCGAATTCCATTCTTGAGTACATGGCAATGGGAAAACCTGTTATTGCTACTGATGGCGGAGGTACTAATGAAATTGTTGAACCTGGAAAAACAGGATACCTGGTTAAAGAATCTGATCCTAAAGATCTTTCAGATAAAATTCAGTTATTGCTTAACAACGAATCTATGCGAAAAGAAATGGGATCTGAAGGGAAAAAACGTATAGAAGAATGTTTTTCAATCGAGAAAATGAAACTAAGATATATCGCTCTTTATCAAAGTATTATATCGGAGTAATGATATACATGAAGTGTTTTTGAATTAATAATAAGAATAGGTACATTTTCATAAGTTGAACTTGTAATACGACATTTACAAATTGCAAATGGATAAATCGAAGCGAATAATAATAATAGACTATTGCAACTACGAGGATTACCCAATAGGAGGCTACCTAACATTTGCTCAGAATATGATGATCTCTTTTGGAGATAGTTTAGCATTAGTTGGCATAACAACTGATAGGGAAGATCCTATAGGAAGTTGGTTTAAAAAGTCAATCAATGGAATAGTTTACGATTTTTTTGCATATGCATTTTATTCAAAATCAACTACCAAACATCTGATTCCTGACCGCCTGGCCAGTTATTATTATACAAAGTATTACCGAAAACAAATATTGGAATTACCTGTCAGTAATATCTTTATCCAACGACCTGAAATTCTGATAGGAATAAAAGATTATGGGTATAACAGTGTTTGTTATTGTTTCGCCGGCCTTGAAAACCCACTTTCCATTTCGAAATATTGGTATGCGAAATTTATAGCTGAAACTTTCGAAAAAGTTTTTTTCCGACATTTAAAAAATGCTGATCAGATTTTAGCTTCTGGTGATGAAACTGCTATACAAGGAATGATTAAAAGAAGTAAAGGAATTATCAACCGGAAGGAAGTTGTTCAGTTCCCATCAAGAATTAACACTGCAGTATTTAAACCATTTGATAAAGATGTTGCCCGACGCACATTGAACCTCACTCCTGCAACTTCAATTGTTGTAACCTCTGGCAGGTTAGGATGGTTAAAGGGGTGGAAATTTATGATCGATTGTTTTTACAAGTATGAAAATCTAAAACCTGGTAGTGTATTTTATTTTATTGGAGAAGGCGAAGACAAAGAGAGCATTATAGAATATATTAAGAAATTGGGATTAGATGGTAAAGTAATCCTTGCCGGCAAACAAAATCAATATGGTGTGGCAAATTATTTAAATGCTGCTGACCTGTTTATAATGGGGTCATATAAAGAGGGATGGTCAACAGCACTAATTGAAGCCATAGCCTGTGGAACACCTGCTTGTGTCACAAATTTCAGTGCAGCAAAAGAAATAGTCCGCGATGGAATAAATGGATGTGTTATTGATGAACACGATATTGACCAATTTACAAAAGGCATGATTAGTGCTTCAGGAATGTTGAAGCCGGTAAACAATGAAAATGTTTTAGCTTATTCGGTAGATAAATTAAAAGCTGACATGTTATTAAATTGGGAACTGAAAGATTGAAGTATATTTCATCTTTTCAGTTTATACCCGTGATGATTCTTTTACTAACAATGAAATTAGTCTTTAACGTTTAAATAAATTGAATCAGGTTCATAATAAAATAGAACCTTTTAATGATTTACACGAATAAAACCTGAATTAAAGTGCCATATAAATATCCTTTAGCGTAATGAGTTTTTCAATTTCCAGCCTGATATTATTTGACAAATCATTAGAAGAAATTCCTGATGTTAAATTGTTGATCAATACAATTAATGCTCATTCGTATAATACTGCTCAAGGTGATTCTTTGTTTTCGGAAGCAATTTTAAACTCTGATATTTTGCTTCCTGACGGAGTCGGGATTGTATTTGCTGCAAAATTAATTAAAGGAAAATCCTTGAAGAAAATAGCAGGTGCTGATTTGTTCTTTTATGAAATGAATAAATTAAACCGCCAGGGAGGGAAATGCTTTTTTTTAGGAAGTGATGATGCCAGTTTGCAAATTATTAAAGAAAGAGCGAAATATGAATATCCAAACGTTAATGTATTTGCTTTTTCACCAAATTTCAAACCTGCTTTTTCGGAAGAAGAAAATAAAGAAATGATTGATGAAATAAATAAGTGTAAACCTGATGTCCTTTTCATAGGTATGACTGCTCCAAAACAGGAAAAATGGGCATATGAGCATTTTGAGAAGCTTGAAGTAGGCCATGTTTGCTGCATTGGAGCTGTATTCGATTTCTATTCAATGCGTGTTAAACGTGCGCCACAAAGTTTTATTGACTTAGGGTTGGAATGGTTTTTCCGATTAATTAAAGAGCCTCGAAGGATGTGGCATAGATATCTGGTTGGAAATCCTAAATTTCTTTTCTATGTTATTAAAGAGAAATTCAGTAGTCCAGACCAAGGCTAATAAATTGATTTACAAGTTTATATTATTAGTTGTTGATAAGACATTCCATCAATTTGAATTAATCAAAACAGATTAATCACACAAAGTCCGGCTTAGGTCTATTTGTTAATAAAAACCGTAAACAATAACATAATGTCTTTAAGTAGCTTTTTGGATCGTAATATTATAAATATGATTACAAAAGTTGGACCAATGGTTCACCCTTTATTCTTAAAATATAAGAATGAAAGTCAGCAGCTGCTTATCTATTACTTCCATGGATTGTATGAATCGGAATCTCAAAAAAAACTTGATCATTCTGATCCACAAAATAATCTGACATTATCCCAGTTTCAAGATTTTATCGAGTATTTCCTCGCGAGTAACTATCGTTTTGTCGGTACTAATGACTTGCATCAAACTGATAGTAACGATAAGCCTTTGATAATGCTTACATTTGATGATGGTTACTTTAATAATTCGCTTGCTCTGCCTATTCTGGATAAATACAAGGTTCCTGCCTCATTTTTTATTACCACCAGAAATGTGACAGATAATAAATCTTATTGGTGGGATATTATATATAAGTACCGCACCAGACAAGGGGTTAGCAAAGAGATGATCAGTAAAGAACAGGCTGCCCTAAAAAGTTACAAATCCGATTATATAGATTCCTACATCCATAAGCATTTTGGTGCGGAATCAACTGTTCCATGGTCTGAAATTGATCGTCCGTTAACCCCGCATGAACTAAAAGAAATGGCAACAAATCCCTTAGTTTCAATAGGAAATCATACTCATAACCATGCCATTCTGACAAATTATACCAATGAAGAAATTGAAAAAGAGTTTATTGACTGTAGCAACAATTTAGAACACATCTTAGGCTTTAAACCTGATACAACGGCCTTCCCAAATGGTAATTTTAACGAAAATGTACTAAACATAGCCAGTGCACTCGGTTTTCGGTTTGCATTTACTACTTACAACGATATTAATCCTACACATTTTCCTGAAACCGGCCTGGTTAAATTGAACAGATTTATGGCTCAAACCGGAAATGTTAAACAGTATGCTGAATATAACCGTTTAAACTATACGCCTTCCTCACTTTTTTACGCGCAAAAGCATGGCTTACTGAACAGGGGAAAACGCTTGAGTCAGAAAATTAATGCTTTCACAATCTAATTGCTTTTTAAAGTGATCAAACTTATAATTAAAAACGCTAGAAACATGCTTGTAAAAGCATTTGTTAATTATAGGATCAATACGAAGGCATGTAAATTAGCTGATTCGCTTATCAATATTGAAGTTAATAATTTTGAAGATCATGTTTCGAAATTATTGTTCAATATTCTTTCATATGCAAAAGAAAATGTTCCCTATTATCGGGAAGTAATGAAGGATATCCATCCGGATAAAAAGATGGTGTTTTCCAATCTAAAGGACTTACCGTTGTTAACTAAAGAAATTATTAGGGCACAAGGGGAAGCAATGTATTCGGGTGATTTTGACCGTGTTTTCGGGTACTGGATGAATACAGGAGGATCAACAGGTGAGCCGCTAAAATTTCCTGTAACAACTAATTTCGAACTTGTTCATCAAAAGTGTTTATATATCCTTATGGGAGGCAATTCCAAAGATGTTATAGTTGCAGTTGATGGATCACGGGTTTCTGACGGTCTAAAAAATGCAGATACACTGTGGAATACGGGTTCTGAAAATTTTCCTTATGGTTCAGTTCACTATTCAACTTTATACATGACTGATACGAATTTAAGTCGTTATATAGAACACTTAAATGAAGTTAAACCATCCCTTATAAGAGGATATCCATCAGGACTTGAAAAAATCGCAAAGTATCTTTTAGATAATAATGTAAAACTTCAATTTGTTGTAAAGGGAATTTATTTAACAAGTGAATACTTTGATAATTCGAATGCAGAAATATTGAGAAAGGCATTTAACTGTCCCATTTATGGGCAATATGGTCATTCCGAAGTTTCCGTTTTTGCGTTTACACTCGCCAATAGTCTTGAATATATCTGCTCTCCGCTTTATGGATTTACCGAAATACTGGATGAGAATGGCAATCATGTGAAAGAAGGCGAATCAGGCGAAATTGTTGTAACCGGCTACTCAAATAAAGTTATGCCGTTTATTCGCTATAGAACAGGTGATACGGCCATTTATGGCGGTACAATTAACGGTGTAGTTAAATTAAAGTCGCTTCAGGGCCGTACAGTTGATTTTATCTATAATTCGGACAATAAGAAAGTCTATCTCATAGGATTAGTATTTGGTGGCCACCTCAAATCTTTCGAAAGAATAATACGATGGCAAATAGAACAGGACATTCCTGGCTTTATTGTTATAAGAATAGTAAAGGATACCGGCTTTTCCTATTTTCATGAAAAGGAGATAGTGAGTTTATTTGAATCCATAGGAGTAAAGCCTGAACTTCAATATGTTGATGATATCCCATTAACCCAAAGAGGGAAACGTAAATTCCTGATTCAGAAAATTAATGAATCTCTGTTGTAAAGGAAATTTGAGAAATGATTAAGAAAAAGAATAAAATATGTTGTGTTTTCAATCTGGCGCCTCACTACAGATCGGCTATCTATAAACTAATGGATTCTGAGCTCAATTGCGATTTTTATTTTGGCGATCAGGTTGGGACTCCAATAAAGTTAATGAATGTTGATGAACTCTCCGGTTATAAAAAAACGGTAAAGAACATATTTATTTTAAACAAAAAGTATAAATGGCAAAAAGGGGTAGCCCACCTGATTTTTAAAAGATATAAATTCTTCATCATTGACGGTGATACTAATTTCTTATCAAGTTGGTTTATTGCACTTTTCGCAAGGATATTAAATAAAAAAGTTTTTATTTGGATGCATGGACTCAAATCAATGGAAGAACTGCATTGGAGAAGTAAATTAAGGATATATCCTTTATATCATTTGTCGCATATATTTCTTATGTATGGCGACTATTCGTGTAAGATTATGATTCAGAAAGGGTTCAATCCCCAAAAAATGTATCCCATTTATAACTCTTTGGATTATGATAAACAGCTTCCTATCAGGCAAAAATTGCACAAAACAGCAATTTACTCAAGCCACTTTCAAAATGAGCTTCCAGTGTTGGTTTATATCGGCCGGATACAAAAAGTAAAAAAGATCGACCTTATTTTAATGGCGATGATTATTCTTAAACAAAAAGGAATCCATTGCAATCTTACAATTATTGGCGATAATGCTGATAATTTAAGTTTTACCAGGAAGATTTCAGATTCAGGTCTCGAATCGAATGTATGGCTTTATGGGCCATCATACATTGAAGAAACAACCGGCGAACTTATTTATAATGCTGATGTATGTATATCTCCGGGAAATGTTGGTTTAACCGCCATGCATTGTTTTACATACGGAACTCCTGTGATTACCAATAATAATTTTGAAACCCAAATGCCCGAATTTGAAGTTATTGAGCCGGGTGTGAACGGAGATTTTTTTGAAGAGGATAATGCATGGGATTTGGCTGATAAAATAACTGGCTGGATACATTTAGATGACCAAAGAAGAGAAAATGTCAGAAATTCAACTTATAAAGTGATTGATGAGAAATACAATCCTCATTACCAGATAGAAGTATTAAAAAAGGTTCTGAATTCCTTCTGACTTTGACTTTGATAGATTTTTAATTTATCAGCTTAATTATTCTAAGTAATAATTTTAGTATCACAGGGAATAGGAATAATTCAAACAAATGCAATTCATTTGAAATAATAACATCGACTTTAAATACCTAACATTTTTTTAAACAATTTTCCTTTATGAAACAATTTACAAGTAATGTCCTTTTTATTGAAAATATAGAACTTGTGATCGAAAAAATCACATCAAAACTTAACTATGATTTACAACATTCGCTCAAACGCAAAGGTGCAATCATCGGTATAAGTGGTGGCATAGATTCATCTGTAACTCTTGGACTTGCGGTTAAAGCATTTGGACCTGAAAGAGTAATAGGGGTAATGCTACCCGAAAAGGATTCGAGCAACGAAAGTAAAGAATTGGCTGTTATGCTTGCTGAGAAGTTTGGCATTAAAACAATTGAAGAAAACATTACACCGGCACTTACCGGATTTGGCTGTTATATGCGGCGTGATGAAGCTGTAAAAGCTGTTTTTCCTGAATATGATGCCAACTTGTATACTATGAAAATAAGTCTTAGCCAGGAACAAATAAAACATAATCTTCCTCCCTTATTTTCACTAACAATTGTTGATGCCCATGGTAACAGTAAAAGTAAAGTTCTTCCTTTAAAGGAGTATCTTCAAATTGTTGCAGCTTCTAATTTTAAACAAAGATGCAGGATGTCGATGCTTTATTATCATGCTGAGAGGCTACATTATGCTGTTATTGGCACACCTAATAAACATGAAGTAGATCAGGGCTTTTTTGTAAAGCACGGCGACGGAGGTGCTGATATTCTGCCTATTGCACACCTATATAAAACTCAGGTTTATCAGTTTGCTGAGTATTTAGGCATTCCCGAAGAAATTATTAAACGCACACCAACTTCCGATACTTATTCAGCTGAACAAACCCAGCAGGAATTCTTTTTTCAGTTACCTTTCTATGAAATGGATATGATTTGGTACGGGTACGAAAACGGCTATGATATTGAAGTTGTTGCAGATACTCTTGGGAAAACTAAAGCAGAAATCCAATCCATTTATAATAATTTCTTACGCAAGCAAAATACTACCGAATATTTAAGATTGGCTCCGATAAAAGACTTTTAATCCGAATTTTGATTGTCCTGAATAAGCTAACAAGCTTAATTGATAACAATTACGAAAAATAGTATTATGTTCTCAAAACACTTACTAAAGCATCTCATCTTAGGTTTTATTCTAATTTCGGGTTTTGGCTATTTTAGCCTCTTTGCATATAATTTTTTGCCTCTTTTCGCTTTAATTGCCTACATCAGTTATCATAAATATAATGATCCGGGGGCATTGGGAAGTCTGGCACGCACTTCTCTTGTTTCCTTATTCATTGCATCAGTTGTTGCCTTTGCTGCATACGTTTTCAAACATTATGGGCCCAGAGATTGGGACTTTACATGTTTTTTCCTTTATGGAAATGTGGCTGTAAGTGGTATGGACTTTTACAATCCCAGGGATTATTATGAAATTATAAAAACCATCGAAATACCTATTACTCTAAGTAATGGATATGTTAGAGAAGTTCTTGATGTAGGTTGTCCTTATCCTCCTCCAACTTTATTGTTATTTTCAATACTTGGATTTTTTACTTATAACGAAGCTTTATTTGTTTGGACAGTAATAAATATTTTATTTCTGATTGGAAGTATCATTCTGATCAGAGATATCTTTTTTAATAGTAAAAACTTAAGTGGAATTATGATATCTGCAGTATTGGTATTGTCATTTATGGCAACATTGATAACTATTTTTTACTCTCAAACACTCTACATTCTCTTATTCTTTTTATTGCTTTTTTACAAATTCAGAGAAAGGCCAATCGCAGGTATTTTCCTGTCAGTGGCAATTTTTATTAAACCATTTTCTGCTTTATTATTTTTGTATCTTATTGTAAGAAAGCAAAAGTTATCTGCATCAGTATTTATTATCAGCAGTCTGATAATAAGTTCAGTAACTGCTTTAATATTTGGGATTCAGCCTTTTATAGATTACTTTTTCAACAACCCTAACATGCGGGTACCTGAATCGTTATTTGTCGAAACTACAAATCAGTCATTACTCGCTGAATTAACCAGGCAATTGCCTGATAATAAAACCGTTATTGATATACTTTACTACACATTATCAAGTGTATTTCTGATATCATTCGGCAGTCTTATTTATCTAAAAAAAGATCAATTAAATGTTCATAACATCTTTTTTGTGATTATTCTGTCGGTTGGTCTCATTATTTATCCAAGCGCAATGTGCCATTATCCTGAAGTTCATTTAATTAGTTTATTTATTCTACTTGGATATTTGCGCCGGTTAGAGACTTCAGCCTTTTTTGTTTTTCTTTTTTATTTGGTTAGTTATGCCGGCTTATTCTATCTGAATATCTTTCTTCTGCTTGTTAGCGTAATTATAATTTTTAAAGATAGGTTTGGATTTATCTATTTTGAAATCCGAAACGCTTTGAAATCGGGAACATGAAATGCTCTTAGGTTAACTAATTCAGTCTCTTTTTTTGAGATGAGTTAATTCTTCAATTTCTTTTGAATGCCTTATAATTTCTAATTTCACAACACTTTTTAATTTGTAGTCACAATTTCTTCTAGTGGATTAAAAGATAGAAATTATTTATAATAATTTAAACCTGCATCATTTACTCTAATGAATTTGAATATGAATGTTTTTCCCAAGACTTTAGATCTTGTTGTTCCTGTTTTTAACGAATCAGGCAATATTGAAGTTCTATTTGCTGAGGTTAAAAAAGAAATATCCGACAAGTTTAAAAAAATTAGAATTATTGTAATTGATGATGGCAGTTCAGATAAAACTTCAGAAGTAGTATTAAAAAACATAGATAAGTTTCCTGAACTGAATATAGTATTTATCAGATTTACAAGGAACTACGGAAAAGAAATTGCTGTAAAATGTGGCATCGATCATTCGGAAAGTGATTTATGTGTTATAATGGACGGCGATCTTCAGCATCCACCAAAGTGTATTATACAAGCCAATTATGCGATGCAGGAAAATGAAGCTAATCTGGTTTACATTTCGCCTGCAAAAAGGGAAAAGCGATTTTATCAAAAGATGGCAACAAGCGGATACCGGAAGATTTTAGATTTCCTGAGTAAGGAAAAAGTGTATCTGACAGATTTTACTTTAATGGATAGGAAAGCTGTTGAAATAGTCAAACAATTTAACGAGTCAGATTTTTATACTCGTGGCATTTTAAGCATCGTTGGTTTAAAGACATTTGAAATATCTTATTTCCCAAACACCAGATTTGATGGCAAAACAAAATTCTCCTTTTTTAAATTACTAAACCTTGCTATAAATGGAATTATTTCTGTTTCAACAAGGCCTTTACGCTTAGCAATTTATCTTGGTATTACAGTTTCCCTTGTAAGCATGCTTTTTGGCGTTTTTTTAGTTATAGAAAAAATCAGATATGGACAGGAAATAGCCGGATTCGCTACCTTGGGTTTCGGCCTTTTCTTTTTTGCCGGGGTTCAATTGTTGTTTATTGGTTTAATTGGTGAGTATGTTGGGAAAACATACATTCAAACTAAAAATCGCCCGCTTTATACTATTGATTTTATAAAGAAATTGAGTGAATAGATGAAAAAACTCGTCATCAATGCCGACGATTTTGGGTTGTGCGATTCTGTAAATGCCGGAATTATTGAATGTATTATAAATGGTATTGTAAGTGATCTTTCCTTCATCATAAATCCACCGTTTTTAATCAACTCAATCGAATTATTAAGAAAGCATAGTATAAAAAACATCGGAGTACATCTTAACTTTACAATGGGTAAACCTCTCAGTTCGGAATTTTCAACTCTTACCGATTTTAAAGGCAAGTTTAATAATACAAACATGCATTTTTTAAATCATCTGAAGTCGAAAATTAATTCTGATGAAATTTACGAAGAAGGCAAAACTCAAATAGAAACGTTAATAACTAATGGGTTTACGATTACTCATTTCGATACACATCAAAACATACATATCCTACCTCCGTTTTTTAAAGCTATCAATCAATTGAGGAAAGTCTATTTCCCTGATGCTTACCTACGGATTCCTTACGAACATGCTTGGCTGCCAATAAATTATAAATATTCAAACTGGAAAAGGATGTTTATATTAAATTCCCTTTCAGGATTTTTAACAACAAAAATTGAGAAAGGAAAATGCATTCAAACAATTGGCGGTGATTTTTTTAACAATGAGAATCCTGATAAGGTGTTTCGGAATGTTCTAAAAAAAATCAACTCTTCTAAGCAGGATTCTTTTGAAATGGCTGTGCATCCGGGATTTATATCCAATGAGATTTCTGATTTTGATACATACATCGAAGGCCGCAAAATAGAATTTGATTTTCTTTCAAAATCTAATTCTTTCCCGGATAGCTATGGAAATATCAAAATAATAAATTTTAATGAATTGGTTACAGCAAATAAATTTTTAATCAATTGAACCTGTTAATGTAATAGTAAAGGTTTATCTGTTGAAATAATCCATCCTGATTTTGGTTGCAATTCAGCTTTTCACCCCAGGACTCGAAAATTTGATTTTTTTGAATAAAAGCAATAAACAATGACTCAAATTCCGCAACGATTACTTGGAGAAGCCTTAAAACTCTCTGCGCATCAGCACCCTGATAAAACAGCAATTATCTTTAAAGGGGAAGAATTTTCATATTCATGTATCTATGACAGAGCAATTATGCTGGCTAATTACCTGGTGAACTCTGGAATCAAAAAAGGTGACAGAGTTGCTATTTTCCTGAATAATTCATGGCAAAGTGTAGTTGCAATTTATGGTATTACCTTGTCAGGTGGAGTATTTATTGTTATAAATCCACAAACTAAAGCTAACAAGCTTCAATACATTTTAAATGACAGTTCTGCCAAAATCCTGATTACATCGGGCGTTTTTAAAAATGAGCTCTCACTGGCCTTGATTGATGTTCCGTTTCTGCAGGAGATAATTGTTACTGACAATATTGATGTGTCTGGAAAAATTACAATTCAATCAACCAGTCTCGAAAGTATTCTTATTTCTGAATACTCTGTTATCGCAAAAACTACATTGATTCCAAACGATCTTGCGGCATTAATTTATACATCTGGTAGTACCGGGTTTCCGAAAGGAGTAATGATGACTCATCAGTCTATGGTATTCACCTCTTGGAGTTTAATTGAGTATCTGCGGTTAACTGATAACGACAGAATAATGCTTATTTTGCCTTTGGCTTTCGATTATGGTTTATACCAGTTAATTATGGCTATAACAATAGGAGGAACTCTAATTGTGGAGCAGTCTTTTACTTTTCCGGCTACAATTTACAAAAGCATCGAAAAATACAAGCCAACTGTTTTCCCCGGAGTTCCAACAGTTTATGCAATGATGATAGCAACCGGCAAACAAACCGGACTTAAGTTTGATTGCATCGAAAAAGTTACCAATACAGCTGCTGCTTTGCCAGCTGAATTTATACCTGATTTAAAACTGATTTTCCCGAATGCGTTGATTTTTAAAATGTATGGTTTAACAGAATGCAAAAGAGTATGTTACCTGGAGCCTGAGCTGGTTGATGTAAAGCCTAATTCAGTTGGAAAAGCAATACCAGGTACAGAAGTTTTTCTGCTTTCTGCCGACGGTGAACCGGTTCAGGCAGGTGAAGCTGGCATTCTATACATCCGCGGACCTCATGTTATGGCAGGATATTGGAATAAAGAAGATTTGAGTAAAGAAATGTTAAAGCAGGGTAAAATCCCAGGTGAAAGGATTTTGTGCTCTAATGATTTATTCAAAATGGATGAAGAAGGCTTTCTGTATTTCCATGGTAGAACTGACGATATTATAAAAACACGTGGCGAAAAAGTAAGCCCTTTAGAAATTGAAAAAACGATTTACAAAATTAATGGTGTAAAGGAAGTAGCAGTAATAGGTATTGCTGATAAGGTAATGGGTGAATCAATTGTCGCATTTGTTACTTCTTATCCGGATACTGACATAAGTAAGGAAATTATTCTCAGGGAGTGTACAATGCATCTTGAATCGTTTATGATTCCCCAGAATGTGATTCTTCTGGATACAATGCCAAAAAGCAGTAATGGTAAATTTGATAAGTTTGAACTCAAAAAACTAATTGCCAATGAAAAGTGACCAATTATTTGGCGAGTTAAAACAAAAGTATAGCAGTAAGCTTAACTTTTTGGATGACAAACCTGAAGAAACTCTCGATTCTTCTTTGAAAGCACTATGGCATATGGCTCATGGACATCCTATGTCGGCTGAATCAGCAGTTGAGCTGCCTTTGCCCGAATTAACTGATGCACAGGTAGATTTGCTAAATCAATTAATTGCGGAAAGGATTAATAACAAACCCCTTGCTCATATTACCGGGAGGCAGAAGTTTCTGGGTATTGATTTTATTTGTGATAGCAGAGCACTTATACCCCGTAAGGAAACTGAAATATTAGGACGAAAAGCCATCGAAATTGCATTACAACTTACGCAAAAGGATAATAATATTGTAGTAATTGATGTATGTTGCGGAGCGGGTAACTTAGGTTTAGCAATAGCTATTAACTTTCCGGATGCAGTAGTTCATACAACTGACATTAGTCAGGACGCAATTGATCTTACTCTGGAAAATATTTCATTTTTAAATCTTGAACAAAGGGTAACTGCAGTGCAGGGAGATTTGTTTTCATCAGTTGAAAATGAATTTTTTTTATCCAGAACTAATTTAATTGTTTGCAACCCGCCTTATATTTCGACCGGTAAAGTCAAAATAATGAATCCTGAGATATTAGGAAAAGAACCCGAATTAGCATTCGATGGAGGAATGTTTGGTACAAAAATAATTCAGAAACTTATAATAGAAGCGCCGAAATTTTTGAAAAATAACGGTTGGCTGGTTTTTGAAGTTGGTGCCGGGCAAGGCGAATTTATATTAAAATTATGCCAGAGATCGGAATTCTATCAAAAGGTTGAAGCTACTTTTGATAAAGATGGGCAAATAAGAGTGATTTCGGCTATGAAATAAAATTGGCCGCAGTCAGTTCATGACAAAATTATCTCAGAATTATGATGATTGTGTCAAAATTAAATATTAATCTCTGTAAATAAATACATATCAAACTGTTGGCTTGTTAAGCAATACTATTATTACATTTTTTCTTAACTTTTCGAACACTGATTTATGACGAAAATTCCAAGGATTTTGTTCTGCTACCTGGAATTTAGAATAATATAATCTCATGAAGGCTAAATAATTTGTTGACTCATTAACATAAAACCTTCTTAATATAAAGTAATATGGAACTCTCATCCGTGATTAAAAAAACAATTAAGCGTAGTGGAGCAGTATCACTTTACTACATTTTATTGAATAAATATGGGGTATTATATCCTTCATTCCTTTTGAGATTTTCGCCCAGGTATTTTGTGAAATACCGCTATAAGAAGGCATATGGAAAAAGAATTCATCTTAAAAACCCCAGGACATTCGACGAAAAACTCCTTTGGTTAATGCTTTTTTGGAGGCATCCCCTGAAAATTCGATGTGGAGACAAGTACACAATGCGGTTGTATGTTCAAGAAAATGGTTGGGGCCATGTTTTGCCTGAGTTACAAGGCGTATACGAAAATAGCAATGACATTAATTTTGATTTGCTCCCTGATAAGTTTGTTCTGAAATGCACTCATGGGTGCGGTTTTAATATTATTTGTAAAAATAAAGAAGAGTTTAACCAACAGGAAGCCAAAAATAAACTCGACAAATGGATGAAAATTGACTACAGCAAGTATGCAGGGGAGTTGCACTACAATAAAATGAAACCAAAAATCATTTGCGAACAGTTTTTAGATGATCTGGCAGGAGATCTCCCGGTCGATTACAAAGTTTATTGCTTTCAGGGTAAGGCTCATTGCACACTAACAGTTCTGGAACGAAGAGAGGCTGAGAACCATGCTTTATACGATTTTTATGATCGGGAATGGAAAACCAAATTGCCTTATTCCAAATCGAGTTTGTTAGCTGATCGAAACATACCTAAGCCTGATGCTTATGAAGAGATTATTTCAGCTGCTGAAGCACTTTCAAAACCTTTTCCGTTTGTTCGCATGGATTTTTATAACATTCATGGAAAGGCTGTGCTTGGCGAAATGACTTTTACACCTTCTGGTTGTATTGGTAAAGGGTACACTGAACTGGCCCAAAATACTCTGGGTGATTTAATTAAATTACCTCCAAAATTATTATCCCGATAGCTCTGAACGAGAATTCTACTGAAAATGAGCTTATCATTTTCAAATTGATCAGGTGAAATAGCCATGGTAATTTTTCTCAGCTACCGAAAAAGATGTTATGAAGTGTTCCATTTGAGCCGTTATAAATAATAACACATGAAAGCTTTTCTGCTAATGACTACTGGTGTTCAATTCATCCGGGTTATTAGCAGATTATCTCAAAGCAAAATCATCGTGAATTATTAAACTAAAAACAGAATGTTTTTAACAGGAATTAAAAAGATTATTAAAAAAGTCAGGGTTGTATCCCTGTACTATGCTTTTCTTAATAAATATGAAGTTCTTTATGATGTGTTCATCTTGAAAATTTCCCCTATACTTTTTGCAAAGCACCGTTACAAAAAGATTTACGGGAAGAGCATCAAACTTCGAAATCCGGAAACATTTGACGAGAAACTGATTTGGTTAATGCTTTATTGGAAACATCCGCTGAAAACCGAATGTGGAGACAAATATACGATGCGTTTGTATGTTGAGCAGAAAGGCTTTGGACAAATACTGCCGGAACTTCTGGGGGTATACGAAAACAGCAATGATATTGATTTTGATTCGTTACCTCACAAATTTGTATTAAAATGCACTCACGGCTGTGGTTTTAATATTATTTGCACCGACAAAGATAATTTTGATAAAAATGATGCAAAAAAGAAGCTGGACAAATGGATGAAAATTGACTATAGTAAAGTTGCCGGCGAACTTCATTATAATTCTATGAAGCCCAGGATTATATGCGAGCAATTTTTGGAAGATCTTGCGCGTGAACTGCCGGTCGATTACAAAGTATATTGTTTTGACGGGAAAGTTCACTGCACCTTAATTGTTCAGGAACGAAAACTAGTTAAACATCAGGCTTTGTTTGATTATTATGATCGTGAATGGAAGACAAAACTGCCCTATTCTTATTCGACTTTGCGAGCTGACAGAAAGATTACTAAACCAGTTGCTTATAATGAAATGCTTGAAGCTGCTGAGGCTTTATCAAAACCCTTCCCTTTTGTTCGTATGGATTTTTATGATATTAAAGGTAAGGCAATACTTGGTGAAATGACTTTTACTCCATCAGGATGTATCGATAAAGGATACACAGATTTTGGTCAGAGAACACTTGGTGACCTGATAAAATTACCTCAAAAAGTTTCGTAATTGTATGTAAAACAAATAAATAATAATTTTTTAAATACTCAAACATGAACAAATCTCTTGAAATTTCCGAAAAAATAAGACAATTTATTATCGAAACTACCTTCTCTCCACCTGATCAGCTTAAAAATGATACATTAATTTTTGTCCAGGGAATATTTGATTCAATGGGCTTTATTTCGCTCTATAATTACATAGAGGAAACATTTGATATTAAAGTTGAAGATACTGAATTAGTTGAAGAAAATTTCGAATCGATTAATGCGATTACTGAATTTGTAGTGCGTAAACTGAATTAATAAAAACATATGTGCGGAATTGCCGGAATTTATAAATATCATTCATCCAATACACCTTCTTCTGAAGACAATTTGAGAAGGATGCTTTCTGTGATTCGTCACAGAGGTCCTGATGAAACTGGGATTTACCTGGGAAATAATATTGGCCTGGGGAGTGTCCGTCTAAGTATTGTTGACCTTTCAACCGGACAGCAACCTTTATCAGACGAATCCGAAAATTACTGGATTGTATACAATGGGGAGGTATTTAATTACCCGGAATTGCGTTCCGCTCTCGAAAAAAAAGGTGTCAAGTTTAAAACCCAGTGCGATACCGAGGTTGTCGTTCAGATGTATGCTGAATATGGTGCTGATTGTCTTCGATATTTTAATGGACAATTTGCCTTTTGCATATGGGATAAAGCTAAACAGGAACTCTTTTTAGCCAGAGATAGGGTAGGGATAAGGCCTTTGTTTTATTGGTCAGAAGGAGAAACATTTGCATTTTGCTCTGAAATAAAAGGCTTGTTTACATTGGATCAGATTCCAAAAGCAATCAAACCCGAAAGTATGGCTCAGATCTTTACTTTTTGGTCTGCTTTAACACCCAACACTGTTTTCGAAAATATATATGAATTACCTCCTGGTCATCATATGTTGGTTAAAAATGGTAATATTAAAATCGAAAAATATTGGAGTATGAACTTCAATGTTGATGGGAATCAGGAAACGAAATCAATTTCATCAACTGCCGCAGAATTCGAGGAATTGTTTAAGGATGCAATAAAAATCAGACTTCGGGCAGATGTGCAGGTTGGTGCGTATCTGAGTGGTGGTCTCGATTCAACTCTTACTACAGCATATATTCATGAAATTGATCCCGGAGTATTGAATACTTTTTCAATAGGATTTAAAGATAAAGCATTTGATGAAACCAAATTCCAGCAGGATGTATCAAAGAAATTCGATACTAAGCATGCTGCTTTTGAATGTAGTTCGGAAGATATTGCCGAAAACTTCGCTGACACTATCTGGCACACTGAATCACCTATTCTGAGAACATCGCCCACCCCAATGTTCATGCTTTCTAAAAAAGTGAGAGAACAAAATATTAAAGTTGTCATAACCGGGGAAGGTGCCGATGAGATTTTTGCAGGGTATAATATATTTAAGGAAGCTAAAATCAGAAGGTTTTGGGCAAATCAACCTAACTCCAAATTCCGGCCTAAGCTTTTATCGACATTGTATAAGTATTTACCAATGATGCAGAGTTCAAATAATCTGGCTCTAAAAATGTTCTTTGGATATAAACTTAACGAAACATCCAATCCCTTATATTCTCATCTGCTTCGATGGCATAATACCTCCAGAATAATCACTTATTTCTCTGATGATTATTTATCAGCTCTTGAGAATTATGCGCCACTAAATGATGTAACAGCCTCATTGCCTGATGATTTTACAAATTGGAGTTATTTAGCACAATCACAATATCTTGAGTCCACTGTATTTATGTCAGGGTATTTGTTGTCATCACAAGGAGACAGGGTCGCAATGGGGAATTCTGTCGAAGGGCGTTATCCTTTTCTTGATTACCGGGTCATCGAATATGCTTCTAAATTACCTGACAGATACAAATTAAACTGTTTAAACGAAAAGTTTATTTTGAAAAAGATGGGTGCAGGAAAGATACCAGAATCTATCTTAAACAGGTCAAAGCAAGCTTATAGAGCTCCCATAGGTAGTAGTTTTGTAAAAAATAAAAATCTACCTGACGATATTGCAGAAATTATTGATCTGAAATGCATAAAAGATTTTGGCGTTTTTAACCCTGAAAAAGTAAGTTCACTTTTCAGTAAGCTCAAAAACCAGGATATTATGTCGGAAATTGATCAAATGGCAGTAGTTGCAATAATTTCGACTCAACTTGTATGTAAAATGTTTCTGACACATTATATCCAAAATACAACTGATAATTTACTGAATGTAAGAATAGTACACGAAGTATAAACGTTTTCAAATTGTATTCAGGAATTCAAAATTTGATTAATCCGCAATGCTCTTTAATTCAATAAATTTCGCGATATTTTTCATCGTTGTAACAACTTTGTATTTTGCTTTAAAGCAAAAATACCGCTGGATGTTGCTGCTTGCCAGTAGTTGTTATTTCTATATGTCATTTGTACCCGTTTATATTTTAATCCTTGCTTTTACCATTGTAGTCGATTATTTCTCGGCAATTTTTATTGATAAAAGCAGTGGGAAGAAAAGACGTTTGTATTTGATTCTGAGTTTAATATCAAATATAAGTGTTTTAGCAGTTTTCAAATATTACAATTTTTTGAACGATAGTTTGACTTCATTTTTACATGGTTTTGCCTATTCGAACCCTATTCCGTATTTATCAATTCTGTTACCAATTGGGCTCTCATTCCATACTTTTCAGGCAATGAGTTATACAATTGAAGTTTACAGGGGAAATCAAAAACCAGAGAAACATTTTGGAATATTCTCGCTCTATGTAATGTTTTTTCCGCAGCTCGTTGCAGGGCCTATTGAACGGCCACAGAATTTATTGCATCAATTTTATGAAAAGCACAGTTTTGAGTATGCCCGAGTAGTTGAAGGACTTAAGCTAATGCTTTGGGGCTTTTTCAAAAAGCTGGTAATTGCCGACAGACTGGCTATATATGTTGATTCAGTTTTTAATCATGTTGATAACCATAATGGCACAACATTAATACTGGCAACAATATTCTTCTCATTTCAAATATATTGCGACTTCTCAGGTTATGCTGATATTGCAATTGGTTCGGCCAAGATTTTGGGTTTTGATCTGATGGCAAATTTCAGACGTCCGATTTTCGCAAGAACAACCGGTGACCATTGGAAAAGATGGCACATTTCATTGTCCAGCTGGTTTAAAGATTATTTGTATTTTCCAATGGGAGGAAGCAGGGTTTCAACTCTACGATTATACTATAATTTGATGGTTGTTTTTGCTCTAAGTGGTTTATGGCATGGAGCCGACTGGACATTTATAATATGGGGTAGTCTTAATGGCTTTTACCTTGTTTTTGCATTAATAACTAAGAGCTACCGACAAAAATTCAATTCGTTTACAGGAATTGAAAAATCACCCAGATTATTTCTGTTTCAACAGATTATAGTTACGTTTTTGTTAATCAGCTTTTCGAGAATCTTCTTCAGGGCTAATAGTCTTTCGGATGCTATGCTGATAATAAAAAAGATTTTTACCGAAAGCGGCAAAATATTTATTGAAAATCCCTCCATTATGATTTTCTCTTTTGCAGGTATTATTATATTATTATTAGTGGAAATGAAACAAGAGTTTTTTGCCACGAAATTATCTTTTTTCAACCACGATAATTGGATTGTAAGAAACCTTTCTTACGCCGCAGTTGTATTACTGATTTTAATAATGGGAGTTTTTGACGGCGGACAATTTATTTATTTTCAATTCTAATCCTTCACAATCTCTTTAAGAACTTTGGAAAAAATAAAAAAGAATCCCCTTCTTTATTTTGCAGTAAAATTAGTGGCTTTTCTTGTGCTTGTGTATATTGCCGACTTTACAATCGGTTACATATTAAAGCATTATTACTTTAAACAGGATAGTGGTTTTCAATACCGAACAACCTATGCTATTGAGGAAACAAAAGCAGAAGTTTTAATTTTTGGCTCCTCACGTGCAAAAAATCATTATCACCCAAATATTATCGAAGAGCGATTAAAAATGACCTATTATAATGTAGGAAGAGATGGGAATCATATTTTTTACAATTATGCACTCTTAAAGCTGATATTAAAAAGATATTCACCAAGAATAGTTGTTCTCGATCTGGTTAAAGGGGAGTTTAAAGAAACAACTGAAAGTTATGAAAAGATTTCAGCCCTTTTACCTTATTATGATTCTTATCCAGAAATCCGCTCAATTATAGAATTGAGAGGTAAGTATGAGAGATTTAAATTGTTATCAAAAATATATCCGTATAATTCATCAATTTTCTCCATAGCAGTTGGTAATACAGATTTTAATAAAAACAGATATGTTGACATGCAGGGGTTTGTGCCCTGGAGAAAAAAAATACAATGCCCACCCAAAACTGATACTATTAATGTGGAGTATAAAATTGACAGCGTTAAGGTTAATATGTTTGAAAGTTTTATCAGAGATTGCAACTCTCAGGGGGTTAAATTATATGTAGTTGTTTCTCCTTATTATCTGATCTCTGATATTACTGATAGTTCAATCAAAATAGGAAAAGAGATTGCTGAAAAATATGGCGTAGAGTTATTAAATTATTCGCAGGACACTAATTTTAAACTGCATTGTGAATTCTTTGCTGACATTACTCACTTAAACGAAGATGGGGCAAAATTATTTACTACAAAATTTGTAGAAGAGTTAGTGCAAGAAAAAAAAACATTTTAACTCATCTATAATTATTTTGTGTTTCATGTTTTTAAATTTAAAATACGCGCTAATCAAGAGTTGTCCCAATTTGGTACAGGTCTTTCGTTGTGGTAAAGCATAGGGGTTACTGGTTTTATATCCTGCTGAACAACAGATGGATTGATTTTTGGCACACTAATTGAATTTTTAAATTGATGGTTCACGATTTAAATTTTAGAAAGTTTTAAATTATTAGTTCTGATTTAATTACTATACCTGAACCAATCTACAATATTGCTTTACTCTACTAAAAGTACTAAACTTCTATATTTTTATGTGCGGTTTCGTCGGAATCATTAATAAAGACAATCAAAATGCAGATTTCAGCATTTTGAGTAAAATGGCTTCTACCATCCATCACCGGGGTCCTGATGAGGATGGTTTTTTTATAAAGGGTCATGTCGGCTTTTTTCATAAAAGGCTTTCTATTATTGATCTTTCAACCGGCAGCCAACCTATGTCATTTGGAGATTTTACTATTGTTTATAATGGCGAGATATACAATTATATTGAGCTACGTAATGAGTTGATGGCGAAAGGACATAATTTTATTACAACATCTGATACTGAAGTTATCCTTCACCTTTATGCAGAATATGGGCAGGATTTTGTAAATGATTTAAATGGAATGTTTGCTTTCATTATTTATGATAAAAATAAAGAAATCCTTTTTATAGCGCGCGACCATTTTGGAATCAAACCATTGTATTGGTATCAGGATAATAGAAAAATACTTTTCGGAAGTGAAATAAAAGCATTGCTGACGCACCCTGAAGTTACATCAAATTATGATGTTGAAAATCTGTATGAATATTTAACCTTCCAGTTTATTATGGGAGAAAGTACAATGTTCAGGAATATATACAAGGTGCTTCCCGGTCATTTTATGAACATTGATTTGAATACCTGGGACACAAAAAGTGTGAAATACTGGGAACCAAATTTTAAACTTGACCAATATCATACCGAAGAGTTCTTTATTGTTGAACTTCAGAAAATTCTGCAGGAAACTATTTCGCAACAACTCAGGAGTGATGTGCCTGTGGGTACTTATCTGAGCGGTGGACTTGACTCTTCGCTTGTAACAATAATGGCGGGTAAAATTCTAGGTAAACCTATAAAATCATTTACCGGGGGATTTAAAGAAGGTCCGGAATTTAATGAGTTTGAATATGCCCGCATTGCAGCAAAAGCTGCAAATGCTGAATTGTTTGAAGTTTTACCAACAGAGCAGGAATTCATCGATTTGTTACCCAAACTAATCTATCATCTAGACGAACCCGTTGCTGGACCCGGGTTATTCCCACAATACATCGTTTCAAAATTTGCATCCAGTCATGTAAAAGTAATACTTGGTGGACAGGGTGGGGATGAAATATTCGGTGGCTATGCTCGGTACCTGGTTGCATACCTCGAGCAAGCAATTAAAGGAGCAATGTTCGAGTCTAACGAGGAAGGTGAACATATCGTATCGCTGAAGTCAATTCTTCCAAACCTTCCTTCGCTAAGGCAGTATATTCCAATGATGAAAAATTTCTGGAATGATGGTGCTTTTGAACCTATGGACCGAAGGTATTATAATCTTATTAACAGAATGGGAACTACCGATTGTTATTATCATTCCGAATTTATTAATCAACGGAATGATGAAGCAATTTTCGGAAAATATTCGGACTATTTTAATCATTCCGACACATCCAGTTATTTTAATAAGATGACTCACTTCGACATGTTTGGTAGTCTGCCAGGATTGTTGCAGGTAGAAGATAGAGTAAGTATGGCCGTATCAATCGAATCAAGGGTTCCATTGCTCGATCGGCGGATTGTCGATCTGATATCCCGAATGCCGGCTGGAATGAAATTCAAAGGCGGTGAGATGAAATACCTCCTGAAACGAAGTATTAAAGATATAATGCCCGAGCAGATTATGAACAGAAAAGACAAAATGGGATTCCCTGTTCCTCTGCATATCTGGTCGCAAAATAAAGCCAAGGATTTTATTCTTGATACTTTACTTTCAAAAAATGCAAAAGAGAGGAATATAATTAATACTAAATATGTTGAGAAAATGATTAGTTCCGAGCAGCCTTTCGGTCGAGGACTGTGGGGCATTTTATCACTCGAATTATGGTTTAACCAATTTATTGACAAATAACAATTTTATGGAAAATCAAAATGTGCCTATCAATGCAGAATCATGGAAAATTGAAAAAATTGGTGTTATCGGGCCAGGTATTGTTGGAATGCCAATGGCTGGTATGCTCGCTAATGCACAAATCAAAATAGGAACAAATGTTCCTGCTAAAGTAATTGTAATTCAAAGAGACTCCAGAAATTCAGGTTGGAAAGTCGATTCAATCAACAAAGGAAAGTCAGTCATAGGGGGCATTGAACCTGAGCTTGATGATATTACCAGTAACGCAGTTAAAGCCGGATTACTTTCTGCATCGTCCGATTTTTCGGTTTTATCAGATGCTGATGTTATATTGGTATCGGTGCAAACAGATAAAAAAGGATTTGAACCAGATTATGGGCCATTATTTGGTGCTCTTGAAAAACTGGCTGAAGCATTAACTCATAAACCTGCCGGAAAAATACCATTAGTTATATTTGAGTCTACACTGGCTCCAACAACCATGGATACTTTAATCAGAACACATTTCATGAAATATGGACTAGTCGAAGGTAAAGATATTCTATTAGGAAATAGTCCGAACAGGGTTATGCCTGGCAGGTTGGTTGAACGGATCAGGAAATCGGATAAACTTGCCGGCGGTCTTCATCCGGAAACTCCAAAGCTTATAGCTAAACTTTATAACCACATTGTTACAGAAGGGGAGGTTTATCAAACCAACAGTCTGACAGCAGAAATAGTAAAAACCCTGGAAAACGCTTACAGGGACGTTCGAATTGCCTTCTCGACCGAAATTGTAAGATACTGTGATAAAAACAACATAAATTTCTATAAAGTCCGCGATAAGGTAAACTCAATGCTTTCGCAGGTTGATGCTGCTACAAGCAACCCTAATGTTGTTCCCAGTGGTGGAATTCTTATCCCGATGCTTGGTGTTGGCGGCCATTGCCTTCCGAAAGATGGTATTCTGCTGTGGTGGAGAAATATTGAAGCAGGTACCGATACCTCCAAAAGCCTTATTTTGGGTTCCCGAATCATTAATGATGAATCACCTGCATATACATTCAATCAGGCTGAAAAAACTTTTGGTAATCTGAAAGATAAAAGGATAGCATTACTTGGTGTAGCTTATCGTTTTAATTCGGAAGATACAAGGAATTCTCCTACTCTTACTCTTGCCAATTATTTAAGAGAGAAAGGTGTATCCTACATTATGCATGATCCCTATGTAAAAGCGGATGATCAAAATCTCGAAAAATATCATCAGGAAAACAATTATACTCTTGATCTAAATGAGGCTTTGAAGGATGCTGATTATATTATAATGTGTAATTCACATAAAGAGTATATCGATAATCTGGAAACCATATTAAAAGCGCCTAAAGCACTAAAAGGTGTAATTGATGCATGCAATATCTATGATTCTGAATATTTTAGGAAACACGGTATTCCATATACCGGAATAGGCAGAGGAACTGATGAACCAACAAATGAGTTTATTTCTTTTGTTTTTGATAGTTTTCAGTCGATGGAAAATGGTTTGGCTGTTGAACTGAATAATCTGATAAAATTTTACAATTCAAATTATGCTTTTGATGAGTTCAATAAAGTAGATTTTAAAGATGTTCAGAAATTAGCAAAAACCTGCTCAACTGGCTGCGAAATTGCGGATGCTATTCCCGTAGAAGTTCTACCATACTATCAAGGTTTTTCGAGCAGACTAGTAGAGCTCGCTTTTACGAATAAATAATAATTGTTAATCCTTTACCTGTTAAAGATAATTGCTGCCAGAGATTTTTTTTGTTCGTAACATTTTCACATTCTCCATTTTTAATCAGTTTGGATTAGAAAAAGATGTGTTAAACTGAATTGAAATCATAGCAAAACAAATCTCTGGAAGCAACAATCACAAGAGACTAAACTTAGGATATTTGTTAAGTTGTAATTAAAGCAACAAGAACAAGACATGTACTATAACATTAATCAGAAAATAACCAAATATGTCTGATCAGAAAAATTGGGGAATAATCGGAGGTGGAATACTTGGGATGACACTTGCATTGCGGCTATCTCAACAAGGTAAAAAGGTCACTGTATTTGAGTCAGCTGAAAAACCCGGAGGATTGACCAGTTCATGGGAAATGAATGGCGTAGTATGGGATCGCTATTACCATGTTATATTAATGTCGGACCTGAATACGCGAAAAGTACTTGAAGAAATTGGACTGGCAGATGAATTAAATTGGGTTGAAACAAAGACTGGTTTTTATTCGGAAAAGAAATTACATTCCATGTCGAACATCATTGAGTTTTTCAAGTTTCCGCCAATAAATCTTATCGACAAATTTCGGTTAGGATTAACAATATTTGTTGCCTCAAAAATAAAGAACTGGGAAAGACTTGAAACAATTCCTGTGGCTGACTGGCTCACAAAATGGTCGGGAAAAAGAGTGTTTGAAAAAATCTGGCTGCCATTGCTTAAGGCTAAACTCGGCGACAATTACACCGAAACATCGGCAGCATTCATCTGGACAACCATACAACGTATGTATGCAGCCAGAAAGAGTGGTCTTAAAAAAGAGATGTTCGGTTATGTAAAAGGAGGCTATGAAAAGATTAACTCAAAATTTGCTTCTTATTTATCCAATTCAGGTGTCGACTTCAAACTAAATTCGGTTGTAAAGTCAATTAATACTCTTGAAGATGGTAAAATTTGTGTTGTAACCGAAAGTGCTGAGGAACACATATTTGATTCAGTTATCTCAACGCTCTCATCTCAGCTATCAGTGAAAATTGCACCTCAATTGACAGATGTTGAAAAGCAGCAACATAACGATATTAAATACCTGGGCGTAATTTGCCCGTCGGTAATGCTTCGAAAACCAATTTCGCCTTACTACGTTACAAATATCACGGATTCCTGGCCACCATTTACCGGGATAATCGAAATGACAGCTCTTATTGATAAATCGGAAATCAAGGGAAACAATCTAATTTATCTTCCTAAATATGTTAATACACAAGATTCATTGTTTGAAAAATCCAGTGAAGAAATAAAAGATATTTTCATGGGTGCACTTTTAAAAATGTATCCACACATAAATGAAGATGACATTTTGTTTTGGGGAGTATCGAAATCGCGCGTAGTTTTTGCTCTTCCAACAATACAATATTCGAAGAAAGTACCAGGGATATTTACTTCAATAGGGAATTATTATATTATTAATTCAGCACAAATTCTTAATGGAACATTGAACGTGAATGAAACTATCCATGTTGCTGAATCGAAGTTGAAACTAATACAAAGTTAACATGACTAAGAAAAAATCTATTGCCAGCATTTCTCTCGACCTCGACAATCAATGGTCGTATATGAAAATTCATGGTGATGAAGGCTGGGATAAATATCCATCGTATTTCGACATATTTGTTCCACATATTCTTGATATCCTGGATGAGTTGGAATTAAAAATCACATTTTTTATTGTAGGAAAAGATACCGAAACAGAAGATAACCGAAAGTATCTCAGAATGATCACTGAAAGGGGGCATGAAGTTGGAAACCACAGTTATTACCACGAATCATGGCTTCAAACCTATTCATATGATAAAATTGAAAAAGAAATAATTGATGCTGAAGATGCTATTTTTGAGGCAACTGGGCAAAGAACTCGTGGTTTTCGCGGTCCGGGATTTAGTTGGAGCAATGATTTGTTGGAAGTTTTAAAAAAGCGAAATTACTTGTTTGATGCTTCAACTTTACCGACTTGGTTAGGTCCTCTGGCACGCTATTACTATTTCATGAAATCGGATCTTCCGAAAGAAGAAAAACAAGCACGTAAAGAACTTTTTGGGAAATTCAGTGATGGACTTCGTCCTAATAAACCTTATTATCATCAACTAAAAGATGGAAGTAAGTTGTTAGAAATTCCAGTAACAACCATTCCAATTCTGCGTGTTCCTTTTCACCTAAGTTACCTGATTTATTTAAGCGGGATATCGCCTGTTTTATTGAAATTGTACCTGTCCATTGCAATTTTCTTCTGCAAAATTACCCGGACAAAACCTAGTTATCTGTTGCACCCTCTTGATCTAATAGGTGGCGACAAAATCAAGTCACTGGCATTTTTTCCCGGAATGAATATTGCGACAGAACAAAAAGTGAAGGTCTTCAGATATACACTTAAAAAATTAAAGCATAATTTTAAAGTTCTACCCATGCTTGCCTTCTCTAATGAAATAGCATCAGATCAGAGAACATAAATAACTGAAAATAAACAATTATTGATTAATTTACGTAATGAAATAAGCTCTTATACGCCTTTTTTTATAAAGATTAATCAGAACTCCAACCAGATTTATTTTTTGCAACTAACATCTTATGTGAACATAAATGTGAAACATGAAACCAGCTAATAGTTTAATAGCCAAATATTATAAAGCTATTTGGATTGCTTTTCTTGTTTTTATTGGTTTCGGATTGTCTTTATTAATCTTGCGTAAAGATATTGAAGGGAAAACTTTCCATATGTTGATTTCCATGATATTCCTATATTATGCGTATCATAAGTGGAGAAAACAAGGCTATAATCATTTTGTGGTAGGAATTATTCTTGGTTTAGCTTCTCTCTTTATCTCTACTATTTTTATTCAAACATACCTGGCCATCCAATCACCCGAACAGTTTGATTTCATGTGTTTTTATATGCAAGGACAGTTAGGTTTGCATAACCTTCCCTTTTATGATCCAGAAAGTTTCAAAATACTGCTCAATACTGTTAATTATCCATTTACTTTTCAAAGTGGTATACAAGCTGAAATACTGGATGTTGGCATGCTTTCCCCTCCAATTACTATGCTTTTTTTTACGCCACTGACGTTTTTTGATTATAATACATCCAAAATTATTTTCAGTGTAAGCATACTTGTTTTTATATTTATAAATGCTTTTGTAGCTAATACTATTTTTATTAAATCAGGAAGATCATTCATTTCTTACCTGTTCATTTTGGTAATTATTATTTTAGATCCTGCTACAAATAATACAATTGCCTATTTGCAGACCAATTTCTTTATTTTGTTTTTATTACTACTTACTTTCAAATATATTGAGAAGCCTAGCGCAGGTATATTCCTGGCACTTTCTATAGTTTTTAAACCAATAACTGCTATTTTTATTTTGTATTTCATTTTTAACGAAAAATGGAAATCTGTGTTATACTTTTCAATTACTTCAGTAATATTGCTTTTCTTGACTACCTATTTTTGGGGCATTGATAATATTATTAGTTTTTTTGTTTCGCCTCCAAATGAAAGATTACCATATAACCTTTACACTCAAGGTATTAATCAATCATTGATTGCGATTTTCAATCGGAATTTATCAGCGTATGGAATAGGATCTCGAACAATTACTATTCTTTACTTTTTCTTCGCCGGAATTATGACAATAATAACAATATTTGCTTCAAGAAAAATCGCAAAATATGATAACAAATTAGCATTTTTACCTTTTATTCCTTTAGCACTTATTATATATCCAAGTTCATTGAGTCATTATGCAGTTTATCTCTTACTCATTATCATGTACTTTATGTTTATACCAAATGGAGAGAAGTATTTTTGGATTATACTTATTCCAGCAATTAGTTTTATAAACAATGAGGCATTTTACGCATACCTGACCATATGGTTAATATTAGTTTATTTCGGGACGCGAGATAAAATATTTGAAAAATCCATTGATCAATTTGGTGGATTTAGAGAAGCAAAATTATGATTTGATCGATTAACCGGAAGACATTCTTTCGGCAATTTATAAATAGATTTATACACAGTGCCAAGGAAGACAATTTTGATAAAGACATTTATTTTAATGAAAAATAATAGCAGATTCAGAAATACATTTTGTCTGGTATATGTTATATATATATCAATAATATTCAGAAGGCAACTCTTGAGTATAAGATTTGGTCCGGGTTTTAATCAATTGGTTATGAAATGTGAATCTCATTTGAATTGTAGTTCAGCTGAAAAAACACTTTTCATTGTTGATGGATATACAATTAAAGAATGCAGTGAATGTGGGCATAGATTTACAAGAATTGATGATTTAAAGAATCATTTAAATGAGGTTTACTCTGATGATTATTTTTTTGAAGGTAAAGCAGGATATCCTGATTATTTAGCAGAAAAAGAGCTTCTCATTAAAGCGGGCAACCGTTATGCCAAAATTGTCTCAAATTATATGACACCAGGTAAACTTTTGGATGTTGGATGTGCCGCAGGCTTTATTATGAAAGGTTTTGAAGACGAGGGGTGGGAATGTGAAGGAATAGAACCCAATCTTACAATGGTTTCCTATGGACGTAACGTGATGAATATGAATATCTTTAATGGAAGTCTCGAAGAATTTACATATACATCAAAATATGATTTGATTTGTCTGATTGAAGTAATAGGCCATTTTTATGATTTAAAAAAAGCAACACTCAATATATTAAACCTACTTAATGATGACGGCTATGTATTAGTCGAATCCTGGAACATGAAAAGCTTTGCTGCAAAAGTTTTAGGTAAACGATGGCATGAATATAGCCCGCCAAGTGTTCTTAATTGGTTCTCGGATAATACCCTTGCTCATCTTTTTGAGAACATAGGATTAAAAATGGTTGCTAAAGGCTATCCACAAAAAACAATAAATGTGGAACATGCCCTTTCACTCCTTGAAGAAAAACTTCCTGAATTCGGTTTTAAAAAGAAATTATTTAAAATTACGGGTGCTATAGCTGGCAGGTTAACTGTAATTTATCCACTACATGATTTAAATTGGTATCTCTTTAAAAAAACACCTTCAGGTATTACTGCTTAGAACAACTCTTTTATTTAACCCTATTCTTGATACTATTTCAAATTAACTAATCAATCAATGGAAAAACCTTTTATAAGTATTGTGCTCCCTTGTTACAATGAGGAAGCAATTTTACAGGAAAACCTTAATGCGGTTATTTCCTATCTAAATAGTGAAAACGAGAAGTACCGTTGGGAAATTCTTATCGTCAATGATGGTAGTAAGGACAAAACCGGCGAAATTGCAAATAGCTTTGAAAACCAGCACAGCAATATCCGTGTTATCCATCACCCAACCAACCTTAACCTCGGACATGCTTTACAAACAGGATTTTGCAATTCAAAAGGTGAAATTATTGTTGTACTGGATATTGACCTCAGCTATTCGGTTGATCATATTGGAGTTATGGTAGATAAAATGTTAGAAACTTCAAGTGATATAGTTGTGGCATCGCCTTATATGAAAGGGGGGCGAGTTACAGCCGTACCATTTACCAGAAAAATAATGAGTTTGTGGGTGAATAGATTTATGCGGATAGCAGCTCAGGACAAGTACTACACTTTTACTGGAATGGTAAGAGCTTATCGACGCGATTTTATCCGTCACGTAAATCTTAAAACCAAAGATTATGAAATAAATCCTGAGATTATGTATAAGGCAATGATTCTCAGAGCTAAAATTACAGAAATACCTGCCCACCTTGATTGGACAGAACAAAACAAATTTGCAGGAAAAAGAACGTCAAGCATTCGTGTATTAAGAGGATTCTTTTCAGGACTCATGTCTGGTTTTATTTTCAGACCTTACATTTTCTTTATTGGTGTTGGCGGTTTGCTTATGGGCCTTTCATTGTATGAACTTGTATGGTTGCTTTTTGATACAATCTCGGGTATGAAAGGAATTAATGTGCAAAATTCACTTACTGAAAATGCATTTTCAGTAAGTCTCGCTTTACAGTTTAATAAAAATCCTCAAACTTTTCTTGTTGGTGGAATAACATTTCTAGCAGCAATCCAATTTTTAAGCCTCGGTTTTATGTCGCTTCAGAGTAAAAGGTATTTTGAGGAACTTTTTCATCTGGGAACTGCAATTGTGAAAAGGATAAAAAAAAATGAAATTGAATAACTCAGTTATTGCTATTCACTGAAATGCTGAAAAATTATCTTGAAACTAAAACAAATAAGGTAAATGATTTAAAGAATTTGTGTTTAAAGTATTAAAATCGAATAATTCAGTTAGCACAAACTTAAATAAATTTATAGAAAAATGAAATCAAATATCAAAATGTTAACATTTTTTGAAAGGAATAAACTCTTCCAAAATCCTTTTTTTCTGTTTTTGCCTTTTTTAATTGTGTTTTTTCTATTTGTATTATACAATCGAAATGCTCCTTTAGCTTCTGATTCACATGTTTATTTAATGTTTGCTAACAATTTGCTTAATGGGTTTTATTCACCTCCGGCACCCAATTTTAATTTAATTGAAGGTCCGGGCTTGCCTATTATCCTCATTCCTTTTGTTGCATTTAAATTACCTTTAATCAGTTTCTCATTCCTTAATGCTATTTTTCAATATCTTTCGATAGTTTTTCTATTTAAATCTCTCCGCTATTATTTACCTTTAATAAAGGCTATATTATTTGCTGCATTTTTCGCCAGTTGCTATAGCTCTTATTATTTATTATCATCAATTGTTACAGAACCTTTGTCCCTGTTCTTGATTTCACTCCTAATATATTATATTATAAACAGTTACAATTCTTCTCAAAAGAAGTTTATTTTTATCGCGGGTTTTTTATTAGGCTATATGGCTTTAGTGAAAGTTATTTTCCCTTATGTGTTAATAACATTATTGATATACTTTGCAATAATGACTGTCTTTTATAAAAATATTAATTACAAAAAGGGGTTAACAATTACCCTAGTTGCAATGGTTGTAATCCTACCATATATGATTTATACCTATAATCTTACCGGAAAATTATTTTATTTTGGCTCTGCAGGAAATGATACTTTTTATTGGATGAGTACTCCATATGAGTACGAATATGGGTCGTGGAATAACTCTAAGTTTGATGCGAATGCTAATGGCCCTGAAAAGAAATTAGGAATGGAACTCTTAAAAGCAAATCATCAGGCAAACTTTGACAAAATTGAAGATATGAGCACATTGGAGAAAGATGATGCTTTAATGGAAATGGCTTTAACTAACATAAAAAATCATCCGACAAAGTATTTAAAAAATTGTGTTGCCAATATTAGCCGGTTATTCTTCAGTTTCCCTAAGAGTTATACTTTTGAAGTAATGATGAATAAAGTATGGTATTTTTCAATTTTGTATGTGCTCATTTTATTCAGTTTATTAATGACAATCGTGCACTGGCGTAGTATAGCCTTAAGTATTCAGGTAGTTTTCATTCTTTCATTTATCTATTTGGGCGGGAGTTGTTTAGTCAGTGTTGATAATCGACAACTTATATTGATTTTGCCAGCTTTAATCCTTTGGATAGGATATGTTTTTCACAAAACGGTAGTGATTAAAACATTTGACAAGAACAGCGAATCAAATGACTGAAAATTGTAACATTTCCTAATAGCCATATCACTAATGATTATTCAGAAATTCGAAGAAAAAGACTATCATTCATTAATAGATTTTAATAAAGTTGTTTTTAATCAAAGAAACAATATTGAGGAATCTTTTAAATATCGATTTTATGCAAATCCTTTCTCCGTAAACAGGAAACAGGAATCACTAATTGCCTGGGATAAGAAACAGAATATCATTGGACAGATCCTTGTTATGCACTCTGAATTTAGTTATGAAGGAAATGTATATCCGGCTTTCCTGGGCATGGACTATTTTGTAAATATAGAAGACAGAAAGTCTATGGCTGGTGTTATATTAGCGAATAAATATAAAGATTTGAAGTACAATTTTGGCATAGGACTGACAGACGCTTCTTTAAAAGTTTTGCTTGCCTTTAAAGTAAATATTATTGGCTACATGTCGAAATATATCAAAATCAATATTAAATTTGCACTAAGTAATTATTTATTTAAGAAGAAGGAAAGTAGATCATCAAAATTTGTTTTTCCTGATACATTAAGCGTTCATGGAGGCAGTTTTTCAAGAGTATTAAATGCTGATGATATTGTTTCCTCAAAGGGCTATTGGAATAACAAATTAGTTGAATTTACAAGGACTAAGGAGTTTATAATTTGGAGGTACTTTTTTTATCCTGAAAAATACATAATTTACAAGTTTCACTCAAACACTCATAGACTAGATCTGGAACCAGTTTTTTTTGTGGTCAGGCCGATTGTGTGGAAGAAAACAAATTGTCTTCTATTGGTTGATTATAGATTTGATACTTCACAAAAAGACACATTTAACGAAATTATTAACGCTGTTTTAAAACTATCTAAAAAACTTAAAATGTCTGCAACTATATTGGGGTGTTCACTTCCAGGTTTTAAAAAGGAACTCCGAGAAAAGTTGTTTTTCAATTTTGGTAGAGATCTGGAGATAGTATCGAAATTTCAGACCAATAATACGTCTGATCAAAATACGATATTTGTCACTTTTGCTGATTCAGATTGTGATTTTTATTACGGTAACAATAAATGGTAACAAAAAATGAATAAGATAATAAATTTTCATGATATTACAGATGGAAAATGGTTTGAAGATACTATAAATATCTTGAAAAGGAAATACTCATTTGTAAGTATTGAAGACATATCTGAGCATTATTATAGAAAAAAGAAGCTCAATAATTCGTGCCATATTACTATCGATGATGGCGATACAACTTTTTACAATGTTGTATATCCTATCCTGAAAAGAAATAATATTCCTGCATCAATTTTTGTATCACCCAAAATAATAAACGAGCGAAAAAATTATTGGTTTCAGGAAATTGAAGGATATGATCACGATAATTTTAAAAAGATAATCTGTAAGATTATAAATAAAAATGAATGCATATTATCAAAATATCCTCTAATTGCGATTCTTAAATGTTTGAAAATAGATCAAGTTCTAAAAAGTATTCAATTATATCAGGAAACCTACAACATTAAAGTTAAAGAGAGTCAAAATATCACACTCGAGCAACTCATTGAGATTGACAGATTCGGCTTGGTTAAAATTGGAGCTCATACGATGAATCATCCAATTCTGGCAAATGAAGACGACAAAAGCAGTGAAAAGGAAATTGCTGAATCTTTGTTTCGCCTCAAAGACTTATTAGGTCATGAAGTTCAGTATTTTGCATATCCTAATGGAGTGCCAGGAGTCGATTTTAGTGAAAGAGAAATAAGTAGTTTGTATCGGAATGGATGTCGGATTGCATTCTCAAGTCAAAATGGCGACTTTTTTAATAATACTGATCCACTCAGTATTAACAGATATTCTTTATCCCATGGGGGAGAAGGATTTGTCCGGGCAAAATTTTTGTTAGGAGAATATTGGGATATACTTAAAGAGTCAATACTAAAAGGTGAGATCAGAACCCGTGCAGAAATTGTAAAAAAAATTCATAAAGAAGTAAAGTCGGAACAATTGTCTGTTTCTCAATCAGATTAATAGGCTCTAGCTTCATACTATAATTGCTCCAGATTCAAAAAAGGCTACCTGCATTGGTAGCCTTTTTTTTATCTCTTCACCACAACCCCTTTTGTAAACTCCATTCCACTAATTATAAAATGAATCACATACATCCCTGATTTTTCGTTTTCAAGGTTGATTTTGAGCTCTTTCTGGCCTTGTGAAACAGTTGAGTAGATTTGATATCCATTCATGTTTATAATCCTGATTTTAACTTCCTGCTCAATAACCTTTTCGAGGTCAATGCTAAGAATTCCAGTAGTAGGATTTGGATAGACAGTTAAATCAATTACACTGTTGAGATCAACTAAAGGAATTGTTTCTTCTTCCGGATCAATACTTCCGTTTTCGACTTCACAGAATCCAATGTCCGGTTTTCCGGCCTGGGGAACCTTCGTACCAAAGAAATCTTTTTCCAGCTTTAAATCTGACCCTTTATTTATACATGGAGAATTCGGTTTTATGCGGAAATTACCTTCAGCGCCATTTTCAAATTGCGGATCTTTAACCTGCGAGTTTTTATCTTGTCCGCTTACTGCTGTCCATAAGGCTAATGTGCTATAACCATTTAGGAAGCCCGATTTTTCGATATTGAACAAGTTAAAATCAGAAACATATGAACCTCCATATTTGAATGCTTTAGTCGCAGCGGGAGTGAGGTGAAAAATATTGTTCGTAGCACTTACTTTTGAGCCTGTTAAGCTTTCGACAGCAAAATTATCGTTTGCAACAAAAGTGTTATTCATGATCAAAGCTGCTTTGTATTGCTGAACTTTAACAGCAACCTGATTGCCAATCATCTGATTGTAATAAATTTTTACAGATTCAGAATTTACATTCACACCGGTTTTTCCACCTAAAATTGTGTTGTAACGGATAATAAAATCACCACTGCTATTACTAAGATTTAAACAATGGTTATCCGAAATTTTGTTTCCACTCAGTGTATTGTATTCAATAACACCTTCCATCTTAATCCCGTTCAGTCGAACTACTGACATGTTGCCTGTTTTAGTGTGATCAAGCTCATTTTTGTGAATATAAACTTTCCCTTCACTTGAGTTTAAATTAATACAACTTCCTGCAGCATAAGGATCGCTGAACCAACTCTGGTTTACATTGGAAATTTTACAATCTCTGATTTCAATACTTATAAATTCATCAGCGTTTATTCCATCCAGGCCTGTATTATAGATGCCTGTATTGAGAATCTTCAAGTCTTTAATACGGGAGATAGAGCTAATTGCGAAAGTTGCGTCATGTAATTCACAGTTCTCAATTGTCAGACTTTTGCTTTCATCACCTGTAATAAATATGCAGGAAATACCTTTCTGATCAGACATAATTTCGAGATTGCGGATAACGCAATTTATGGTATTATCAAATTCAAAAGTATGCGAAGCTGTTTGAAAATTAATAATAACAGGAGTGGTTCCATTTCCATAAGCATCCAAAGTGACATTGGCTTTTTTACTGATGATTATGGAATTGTTTGATTTGTATGTTGTTCCCCGCTTCTGAAGGTAAGTGATTCCATTTTTAAATGTAAAATCTTCCCACGAATCGTATGGATGATCGATCGAGCCGTTTTCAGCAAGATCATTTTCGTTAGTTGGATCAATATAAATAATTTCCCCTTCGAGCTCTTTTATTACATTTATTGTTACCAACGCTAAAGTTACAAGTGAGTCGGCGCTGTTATCCTGTGCGATTACAGTTAGAATATATACCGGATTCAAGTCAAAAAACAATAAAGCTGGATCCGCAACACTCAATAAGCCTGTTGCTGGATTTAAGGTAAATGTCTGATTCTCATTGCCGCCAATTATGTTGTAATTAATTGATTGACCTGCATCAGGATCAGATGCCGATAAATATCCGATTTGAGTTCCGCTTACAGAATTTTCGACCACATCAAAAACCTGGTTTTCAAAAATCGGATATTCATTTACATCCAGCAAATTAATAGTGATTGTGGAAATGGTTATCAGATTACCAATGCCATTATCCTGAACTGATACAACAAGTGTAAACACCTGATTTTCTTCGTAATTGAGTGCGGTGTAATTATTAACCTTAATTAGACCATCAGTTTCGTTCAGAGAAAATGCATCATTTGAATTTCCCGAAACAATAGTATAGGTAAGTGTTTGGTTGAAATCGGGTTCGGTTGCTATTACACTTCCAACTATAGTGTTTGAGAGTGTATTTTCCTGAATGGTAAAGATCTGGTTGTTACAAACCGGATTTTCATTAATGTCCATAACGTTAACAGTTACAATTGCTTCCGCTGAAAGACCTTCACTATCCTGAACCTTTACCAAAAGATCAAACTCTGGGTTTCCTTCATAACATACTGCATTTGGATTACTAATTGTTAAATCGCCAGTAAAGGAATTTATTGCAAAACCATTACCGATATTTCCAGCCTCTATGCTATATGACAGTGAATTACCCGAACCTGAGACCGAAGCCACAACAGTATATACTTGTGTTCCAATTGGTTTATGTTCGGTTGTATTGAACACCTGATCGGTAATAACAGGAGGTTCATTTGTATCAACCAAATTTATAGTAATAGTTGCCTGGTCTTCAAGACTTAATGTGCCATTATCCTGCACATTTACAGTTAAGGTAAAGACTGGGTTAGTAATATAATTGAGAGCTAGCGAATTTGAAACTGTTATTTCACCAGTTAATGAATTGATTGTAAATGCATCAGCAGTATTTCCTGACAGTATTGAGTAATTGATTATCTGGCCAGCATCCGGATCATAAGCTTCAACAAAACCAACCGAACTCCCGTTGATGGAATTTTCATTCACAAAGAATGTCTGATCATTAATAACCGGGGGTTGATTAATTTCTGGTAAAATATGAATCGTAACTATGCAATCATCAAATAAATTACCAGAACCATTGTCTGAAACCCTTATCATTAGATTGAAAACAGGATTACTAAGGTAACTTATTGCAGCTGAATTTAAAGTTGTTATAAGTCCGGTTGAGCTGTTAATTGCAAAAGCACTATTCGTATTTCCTGCTGTTATGGTATAGGTAAGTAGCTGGCCTGCATCTGGATCAGTGGCCTGTACAGTTCCAACTTCAGTTCCGTTTTGAACGAACTCATACACACTAAACGCTTGATTATTAACTGTTGGATTCTCATTTACATCACTTAATGAAACAGTTATTAATGCCTGACTGCTTAGATTTCCGACACCATTATCCTGAACTTTTACAACAAAGGCGAAAGAAAGATTTTCTTCAAAGTTTAGTACCGTAGAATTTGCAATCGTAATAATTCCGCTTGTGGCACTGATAATGAAAGTACCATTTTCGTTTCCTGAAACAATAGAATAAACATGTGCCTGGCCGGCATCAGGATCTGTTGAAACAACGGTTCCGACAGCAGTTCCGATGGACGAATTCTCAGCAACAGTAAAGAATTGGTTATTGATTACAGGAGCTTCATTAACATCATTAAGGGCCACTGTAGCAATTGCCTGGCTACTTAGATTGCCAGTGCCATTATCCTGCACATTTATTAGAAGTGCGAAAGATGAATTTTCTTCGAAATTTAACGCCAGTGAATTAGCCACTGAAATCACACCTGTTGTAGCATTAATAACAAAATCATTCGATACATTTCCAGAAAGAATTGAATATGCAAGTGTTTGTCCGGCATCAGGATCTGTTGCAACCACAGTTCCAACAACGGTTCCATTAGGCGAATTTTCATTGATAATAAAAAGTTGGTTTGTTACAACCGGAGCCTCGTTGACATTAACAAGGTTAATTGTTACCGTTGCCTGGCTGTTCAAAGTCCCGTTTCCGTTATCCTGAACTTTAACAACTAGCGAGAAAGAAGGATTTGTCTCAAAGTTTAAAGCTGACGAATTAGCTACCGTCAACACTCCGGTTGAAGCATTGATAGCAAAAGCGCCGCTGGTATTGCCTGAAAGAATGGAATAAGTAAGAATTTGACCAGCATCAGGATCCGAAGCTACAACAGTTCCAACATTGGTTCCGTTAGAAGAAT
>CAYQTT010000007.1:0-230490 GCA_964420555.1 uncultured Lentimicrobiaceae bacterium
GTATTTATCAAAGTACTATCGGCTAAAAACTGCGTAGCGCTGTTCACACAACCCGGGCTGCTGAAAAAATTGGAAAGGGGTTTGGATTTGACGTAAATGGTTTTCTGAAGGGTATCAGAACAACCATTCATATTATTTATGATCAGGGTAATAGTATAATTGCCTGATGCTGAATAATCATGAACCGGATTCTGTAAAGTCGAAAAATTGCTTACCCCTGATCCCGGATCACCAAAATTCCAGCTCCATGAAGCAATCTGACCTCCACCATTTATATTAGAGTTATCAGCAAAAACAGCAATTTCGTCTTCGCAACCAATTGTAAATGTAAAATCGGCAAGCGGACGCTTCGAAACTGTGATGGTCGTGGAATAAGTATCTCCACAGTTTCTTGAATTCAATATGGTCAGCGTTACTTCGTAGGTTCCTTCATGTAAATAGTCATGAACCACATTCGGGCTCGCAGGGAAATCGATAGTATCGGAAGGCGTGCCATCGCCAAAATTCCATATCCACTGATTTATATATCCCTGTGCATCGGGCGTTGTGCTTAAATCAGTGAAAACGGCCGGCGAACCAATGCAATTAGGTGTATTGTAACTGAAAAACGCTGAAGGATGCGGACGAACCTCCACCGGATGTGTCACCGAATAAAGACAGTTATTAGTATCGCCCACGCTCAGTACAACATTATAAATACCGGGTGCAGGATAAAGATGTTTTGGACTTGAAGGCGCATTATACGTCGCGAAAGTACCATCACCAAATGTCCAGTGCCAGAACGAAGTCGAACTGATATACTGACCACTGACCGCGAAAACAGTTGTATCGCCCAGGCAAGGCGTCGAGGCAACGAAATCAGTTACCGGTATCGGATTCATGATCACATTCAGCGTATCATTCATCATGGCGATGCAATTACCTGCCGGATTTATTGCGCGGACGTAATACTGCCCGGGAACATTAATAATTCCGAAACTGAGCGCATTGCCAGTCCCGAGTTGCATATTTCCGGTATTCAGGCCATTTTGCCACAGCTCATAGTTCATGCCGGGCTGCGAATTGTTCAATCCGATTGAAACTCCTGCCGTTCCTTCGCAGAACACCCCGTTATTACTTACAGTTGCAGTATATTTATCCGGCAGAGGAAATACTGTTACTGTGACAAGTCCTTTCAATGAATCGACGGGCGCGGTACAATTTGCATCGCTGGCAGCTGTTACCCACCAGTTTGTGGTTATTGCCGGAGTTACGCTGAAAGTGCATGGCGATGACAAAATATTGCTGACCGTTACAGGGCTTGTTCCGTTCGTGTAAGTAATATTCCAGGGCGGAGTTCCGGTAAGTGCAATTTGTACATCAGTTGTGCTGCCTTCGCAAATGGCAGTTGTTCCTGCAATGGTTGCACTGGGATCGGGATGAACCGTTAACCAAAGGAAGTCGCCACCGGTAATACTTTTACAACCCGACAAATCCAGCGTAAGAACCACTGTATTTCCAACATCGGCAGCACCTGGTGTGTAAGTCGGATTCAGGATTCCGGGGTTACTGAAAGTTCCGTCGCCTGAGGTTACCCAGTTAATCAATGACTGAAACTGTCCTGTTGCTGTAAGCTGGTATGGATTACGTCCACAGGTTTCATCATCAGGACCGGCATTGCTGATAGGCGTTGGATCAATCCTGAGTTCAACCTGATCGTTTATAAAAACGCTGTTGCAATTTCCGGTTCCCTGAACCGTAAGCGTAAATGTAATGAGACGGTTAACAGTACTCAGATCGATAGGACCGGCATTATAAACAGGGTTTATCACATTAGGATTGCTGAGCGTACCATCGCCACCTGTAAACGTCCATTGGATATTACCCAGGTTATAATTGTTCCCGATACCGTTGAGCTGAAACTGGGTTACGTTACTACAGATATAATCATCAGGACCTGCATTTATTACAGGAAAAGCTGAAACACTCAGTACCCTGGAATCAATCACACTTTCGGCAGCACAACTGAGCTGACCGAAAGCCCTAAGAGTAAGTGTAACGGTGCCATTATTGAAATCAATATTGCCAGGCGCGTAGGTAGGTGAAAGTATAGCTGAATTACTTATTGCCCCGTCGCCCGAAGTTATCCACTGCAAGGACGAATAATGCACCGCCGAAGTTCCGCTTAATGCAACCGGCGTTGTTACGCAATATGCTCCGTCGGGTCCGGCATTGATGGCAGGCATAGGATCGATAGTAAGTGCCAATTGGTCAACATCATTAACTGCCGAACAGGCGCCGCTTCCATTTCCTGTTAAAGTCAGCAACACATTTCCGCTTAAGATGTCATTAGCTCCGGGAGTATAAATGGTTGATAACTGACCCGGATTTGTGAAAACACCATCGCCCGAACTTGTCCATTGCAAAGCCGAAGTATACTGCTGTATTCCCAAAACGGGTAATGTGGTGGCAGCGCAGATGGTTGCATCCGGGCCAGCATTTACATCAGGAAGCGGATTAATTGTGAGTGTGCGTGTACTTTGTGCTATTTCTGCCGAGCAGCTTGCTGTTCCCTGTGCGGTAAGTGTAAGGGTAACGGTTCCGGTTTCGCCGGGTAATGGAATATAAGTTGGCGTTAGTGTATTGGCATTTACCAAATTACCTGGTCCGTCCTCAATCCATGAAACAGAGCTGTGAAACTGTGCCGTAGCGTCAGAAATGGTAAAATTGCTGCCCTGGCACGACGTTCCCGAAAGGCCTGCATAAGCAAGCGGTAAGGGATGTATGGTAACCTGCATCTGATCAATATCATTCCCGCACGGCGAAATAGGATCACCGGTTAATGTGAGTGTTACAATTCCGCTTTCGCCTGCGGCCGGTATATAGGTCGGGCTTATTGTATTTGCATCCGAAATTAATCCTGATCCATTATGACTCCACAGCAATGAAGCGCTATGTTGTTGACTGGCTCCCGTTACCGTGAATGTTGTGTTCTGGCATATCGCATTATCCGGACCTGCATTTACAACCACTTGCCTGGATATATTTAGTGTAACCTGGCTGCTTACTGCTGAGCATGAAGCATAGCCTGTGGCTGTAAGCGTGAGAGTAACGCCACCGGCTGTAATATCTGCGGCAGTTGGTGTGTATATAGGATGAAGTATTGAAGTATTATCGAAAGTACCCGAACCGGATGATGACCAAAGCAGTGAAACCATGTTGGATGCGTTGGATCCGGAAAGGGTATATGTACTTCCTTCGCAAATGGTAGCTGCCGGACCGGCATTAGCCGATGCCGGCAGGTTTACAGTAAGTGCAAGGGCATCCGTAACTGTTCCGCAAGGGGCATTTGCAAATCCGGTAAGTGTAAGTGTTACAATCCCATTATCGCCGGCACCAGGCGTATAGGTTGGATTTTTGGTTGTTCCGCCTGTAAGCGTTCCGCTTCCGTTATGACTCCATAACAAACCGGTAGAAAACTGTTCGGTGGCATCCGGCACTGTGAATGGATTATTCTGGCATACAATGGCATCAGAACCTGCATTAATAATAACCTGCCGCGAAATACTCAAAACAACTGATCCTTGTGCTGCCGAACATCCCGAAAGTCCATTCGCAGTGAGGGTGAGGGTTACACTTCCTGCAGCAATATCAGCCACGCTGGGTGTGTATGTTGGATTGAGAATTGATGTGTTATCGAAATTGCCGGTTCCGGAACGCGACCAAAGTAAGGATGATTCATTGGCAGCCGTAGCTCCGGAAAGAATAAAGTTACTGCCTTCGCAAATAACAGCCGGTGGACCTGCATTGGCCGCGGCTGCAGGATTTACAGTAAGTGTTAACTGGCTTACTGCATTGCCGCAAGGTAAATTCCCGAAAGCTGTAAGAGTTACAGTTACAGGACCTGTTTCACCAGCTCCCGGCTGATAGGTTGGGGTTAAGGTAGTTTCGCCGGTTAGCGTTCCTGTGCCATTCGAAGTCCATAACAAGGAACTGTAATGATCGGCAACGGCATCCATTATTTTATAACTGCTGTTCTGGCAAAGAGAATAATCTGCCCCGGCGATGGCTGTTGCCATTGGTGTAAAAAGAACATTTACCTGATCAGTTAACACCGTACACGGTGAAAACGGGTTATTATTCAATGTTAGAACAATATTTCCTGAAGCTATATCTGAAGGACTTGGAGTATAAATTGGATTCAGAATTGTAGGATTATCAAAAAAACCTGTTCCTGAAGTTGTCCAGAGCAAAGACTGATAATTGAGCGCTGTTGCAGCAGATAACAAAATCGTATTTCCCTCACATACAGAGAAATCATTGCCTGCATTCAATGATGCAGCACTTACAATATTTACATGAATGGTATCTTTAGCAAAAATGCCTGTACATGGGCCAGAACCATTTGAGGTAAGAATAAGATTAACTCCACCGTTTGTTATGTCATTTACACCAGGGAAGTATAAAGGATTAACTATTGAATTATTACTGAATGACCCATCACCCAAAGTAGACCATATTTTTGTACCTGAACCAGAGGCTGATCCATTTAGTTGATATGAGCCGGATGAACACATATTGCCATCTGGTCCAGCAGAAGCTGTTGGAGTCGGTGCTGCAACAAGTAGCAAATCGTCAGTAACCTGATTGTTCAAACAACTTCCTGCACCATTAACATGCATTGTCAGAGTTACGCTTCCGGCAAGGATATCGCCAGCTGAAGGTGTATAGGTAGGAGTTAAGGTATTAAAATTAGCAAATGAACCACTACCTGAAGTTGTCCACAAAATTGAAGAATAATTGGTTGCAGTTCCTGCAATTGAAACCGTATTGCCGGTAGTACAAGCAGTAAGGTCGGGTCCGGCATTTACTGTTGGTGCAGGGTCAACATTTACTGTTATATTTTTAGTAATTGCTGCTCCTCCGGAACATGTTTCAACAACAACCGTATATACAGTAGTAACTGTTGGCGAAATATCAAGTTTTGCTCCATATCCGGCAACCGTACCACCAGGATATCCGCCAGTATACCATACAATACCACTTGGCACAAAGCGAGTACTTTCATTAGTTGCTGACCAGGCCGACTGGTTCCTGCCGGTAGCAATAAAGGCTTTAGTGCCATCAGCATTTTGAACACCTTGAGTTGCAATTGGACCTGTAGGGCTACACAAGGGTTTATCTTTTAAATGATTTTCAATTACACTATTCTGCTCATTAATAACTATCTGAAACGTGCCTAAAATGGATTGACAATTATAGGTAGGGACATTCAACCAATAAACAACTAGTTTTCGGGTTGGAGCTACTCCTGTTGTATAATAAAACATGTAGTTTTTATCCCCTTTGGGAAACCAGTCTTCCCATGGTGAAAAGATACAATTAACCGGAGCATTTGGATCAGGTAACGTTGAAGGAGTCCATCCTACCCAATTACCGAGTGACCCCACAGTATGAGGGTCTGTAAAGCTTATCCAGCCATTACTCCCAACCCAGAATTGTGTATAAAACTGATTAAAAAAACAAAATGAAAACCCAATATTAAAAGGACCTGCAAAGCAATCATCATGTGGTGCATTTTGACAATAACCTTCGCTAAAACTTGGGTCTATCGGATTTCCACCTGTGAATGGTTGTGGTGAATAAGCATATTGTTCAAAAGTATAGCTTGTTGTTCCATAAGTACCTCCTATTAACTGAGCGTGCAATTCGGCTGGATTACCCAAACAAATTGTAGTGTCGTTGCTACCAACTATTGTTTGTGCCTGTAAAGGCTCCGTATGCATTAAGAAAATGAGGGGCAGAAATAGGAGTAACTTTTTTGTCATGAGGTCTTATGCAATGAAGTTATTTAAAGGCTGTAAAATTAGCAATTAAGCACAAACATGAAAGATAAATATCCAATTTGTGCAAAAAAAATGATATGATTAATTTACTGAAAACCCGAGCTTTACACTGCATTTATTGTGCATACTAATTTCTGGCTGTCTGGAGAAAAATTTCCTGTAGTTTCAAAATCCAAAACAGGGTATTTCGAAAGTCAGATTTTACGGTTTGTAATATGTATATAAATGATTGATTTTACTGCGGATTGCTGATTTCTGAAACCGTAAATCCCAACTTACCCATTCCTTCTAAAAACGCAAAACCCCACTTTACAGCGGGGTTTCGTAGTTCTATTCGATCACAATTATTCCTTTACCAAAGTCACAACTACACGGCACATTTCGCCGGCTACAACATTTACTCTTTTTACATGTGTAATGTAACCCGGTTTGATTACCGTAAGCAGGTAACGGCCTTCGGGCATAGTTCTATGATTGAAATTTCCTTTGGGTGAAGTGTATTTAACGTTCTTCATCAATTCCGAACCAACTTTTGGCGATTTACCGTGTTCAGTAGCCATTTCAATGCCGATTTTAACCTTCTGAATTCCTTCCTGGGTTATCTGCATTCAACACCGAGTATCCGCGAAGTAATAGATTGTTTAAGCGAGACGGGTGTCGCGGATTGTATCCGCGAAAATTTATCCTTACATCGGGTGTCGCGGATTGTATCCGCGAGACGGGTGTCGCGGATTACATCCGCGAAAAATTATACTAAAACCGTGAGTCGCGGATTACATCCGCGAAAATTTGTACTTATTAGCACACATTCAATTACAAAATAAATCTTCGCGGATGTAATCCGCGACACCCGGTAATGATATAAGATAAACCTATAACGATTGAGCTAATAAATCAATAACATGCATAGTTTTCATCGGCAGTTTGTGCTTGTCGATATACGCTTGCTGATGCATCAGGCAGGATGAATCGGTACTTACAATATATTCGGCACCGGTTTCAATGGCATGGAGTACTTTTTGCTCGGCCATAGCTGTGGAAATGGGTTCGTGTTTTACCGAAAATGTTCCGCCGAAACCGCAACAGGTAAGAGTTTCCTGCATTTCGCGGAGTTCGAGGCCACGGACTTGTTTCAGCAACTGACGGGGTTCGTCGGTAAGTTTGTATTCGCGCAAAGCGGCACACGAATCGTGATAGGTGATAACATGCTCAAAAGTGGCGCCGACATCGGTCACTTTCATCACATTTACCAGGAAATCAGTGAATTCGTAAAAATTCTTTTTCAGCTGGTGATATTCGATATGAAGGGCGGAATTGTAAAACATTTCGTCGTAATAATTCCTTACAAAACCGGCGCAAGAAGCCGATGGTCCGACGATAAAACGGTTGTTCGGAAAATCGCGGATAAATTTCTCACCCACGGTTTTGGCTTCTTCCCAGAACCCGCTGTTGTAGGCCATTTGCCCGCAGCAGGTCTGCTGATTGGTATAATGTACTTCGACCCCGAGTTTTTCGAGAATTTTAACCATGTTAAAACCTGTTTCAGGGTATATCTGGTCGATAAAGCAAGGGATAAATATGTCAACCGTCATGAATTGTGGCGTTTTTCAGTTTCGAAAGCAAAAATATCAAAAAATTATCGTTGGGGGAGAATAAGTTATTAACCGGTTCGGAAAGGGATTGAGGGGATTAATGGGATTGAGGGGATTGATGTGTTTGAAGAGTTTGAAGAGTTTCGGGTTTGAACAGTAAAAAGAGTTTTGAATTTTGGATTTTGGAATTTGGGTTTTGGAATTTGGATCTTGGAACGTGGAGCTTGAAACAAGAAACCTGAAACCTGAAACACTTCTAAAGTATCACAATCCCTATTTTCTCCAGATCCCTCCAAAAACCAGGATACGATTTTTTAACCACCAGCGGATCATCAATGCTGATATCGCTGCGGATTAGTGCCAATGGCGCAAAGGACATCGCCATACGGTGATCATCGTAACATTTTATCATCACAGGATCTGTTTCAGAATGGAATAACGGATCAGTCCCGTATAAAAGAATATCATTCCCATCCACTTCCACACGGTAACCTAGTTTTGATAATTCATGTTGCAACGCCCCGATGCGATCGGTTTCTTTAATACGCAATGTTTTTAGTCCTGCGAAACGGCCATTTATTCCCAAAGCTGCACAGGTAACAATAACAGCCTGGGCAAGGTCGGGGCATTCGGTAAAATCATAATTAAAGTCACTGTTAATTGATTTTCCCGATCTTGTGAGCAATAATCCTTGATCAGTAAATTGAGAAGTAACACCCAGATTCTCAAAAATTTCAGTTAAAACTTTATCGCCCTGAACACTATCAATCTTCATTCCTTTTATAAATACTTCAGCTTTTTGGGATAAGGCAACCATTTCAAACCAAAAAGCGGCAGAACTCCAATCAGGCTCTGCCAAAGCATTGAAATCAAATTTCTGATATTTCCCTTCCTGGATTCTGATTGTATTTTCATTGAAATCAACATTAATCCCGGCTTTTTGAATCAGCGCCTGGGTCATTCGGATGTAAGCACCCGAAGTGACTGCACCTTGCAGTTCAATTGTAAGTCCGCCTTTCAGCGCCGGCGCTATCATCATTAACGCACTGATATACTGACTGCTGATTCCGGCATTTACTTTAATGGAACCACCTTTTAGATTTGGATTCCCGGTTATACAAACCGGCGGGAAACCGATATCATCCACAAATGAAAGATCTGCGCCTATTTGTTGCAAAGCATCGGTAAGTGGTTTCAATGGCCGCTGTTGCATCCGATCAGATCCGTATAGCAACCATTTGCCGGGAGTAATAGATAGCACCGCTGTTAAAAAGCGCATCACTGTTCCTGCGTTTCCTACATTTATTTCACAGGTTGAACCGGTATTTCCCTTTTCAGAATTTATTTTTTCCAACAAATGCTGTAATACAACAATATCATCCGCTTCAGCACTTAACCCATCAAAATCCACCCCGTCCGAAAGCTGATTCATTACCAGCAACCTGTTGATAATGCTCTTACTCAGCGGTAAAATCACCTGGCAATTTACGGAAGAATGGAGTGCTTTAATGCGGTGCATTCAGGAATGGTTAAAGGAGAGACTGACGATAAATTGTACGAAAAAATGCGAGGATGTTGTTTTGTTTTTACACAAAAAAACCGACCTCCAGGTTTACATAAAAATGCAGGCTTTCGCGTATCAGTTTTTCTCCGGGGTATTGATCAAAAACCGGTTCACCTGTTTTTTGCAGAAGCGAGTAATTGATTTTTGAACTGTCGGGATTCTTTTTATCATGCAACATGATGGCTATCAGCTCGTCGGCAGATTGTGGTTTTAATCGGTAATGCGGAAAATGCCAGCTTACCAGGCTGGCCATTTTTTTAAGATCATCCTGGCTAAAATCCAATAACCTCATCGAAATAAAGCTTTCGCAGATAAGCCCGATTGCAATGGCTTCGCCATGTAGAAGCGGATCGGCATCGTGTTTTTGCGAATAGGTTTCAACCGCATGACCAATAGTATGTCCGAAATTCAACACTTTGCGTAAACCGGTTTCATTGAAATCACTTTCGATAATACTGGTCTTTACGAGTACCGATTCAAGTATATTTTTTTCGTTACAAACTTTTTCGGGCGAATTGAGCAACAGCAGCTTTTCGAAATGGCTATTGCCATCGATAACAGCGTGTTTCAGCATTTCGGCATACCCTGATAAGCGCTGCCGTGGGGGCAAAGTTTTAAGAAACTCTGCAAAAATAAACACAGCTTTGGGAAGAGCAAAAACACCAATCTGGTTTTTGAGAGAATCAAGGTTCACCCCTGTTTTCCCCCCGATAGCAGCATCAACCATTGCCAGCAAAGTAGTAGGAATATGAATAAAATCCATTCCACGCTTGTAGGTGGCAGCCGTAAATCCGCCAATATCAGTAATAACGCCTCCGCCCAGGCATATTAAAAGTGAATTTCGAACTGCTTTTTCCGAAACCAGCCTGCGCCATATTTTTTCAGAACCCGAAATTGTCTTATTCCTTTCGCCTGCCTGAAATTCAATAACAACAGCACCTTCTAAACCCGAACACTTTTCGAGTAATATCGGCAAGCAAAACTTTTGGGTATTTTCATCAACCAATATATAAATCCCCGACTGACTGTAATCCAGAACCATTGTCTGTAAGAGCAGCCATCCATTGGAACCCGTATTGATCGAAGTTAATTTGTTCATCACGATAAAGATATTAAATTACTGATAACCAATTATCTTTTTGATATCATATGAAAGCTATCATCAAAAAGTATGTTTTCAGAATCGGATCAGGTTAATGCTATCAGTTCTAATAGATCTTAAATTAATCCTTCTGAAGCAATTATGATGCAGAGGATTGTTTTAAAAATTACAGAAACTGAGCGGCAAAGTTAAATCATTTCCACTTGAATTGATCAGATTTTCATTTTTCTTGTGCCTGAAAACGGGCAGAAAACAAACCAGTTTTCACTTCGCTAATTGTGAACCATAAATAATATATGTATAAAAGGAAATATTTTAGTTTAATAACGAACTGTATGTTTGGCGTGTAAAAAGGTTTATACATTTGCATCTACAAAAAAATCTTTATGCTTTCTTTTGATAATACCGAAATCGCATTCCGCTATAAAAGCAATTCCGATCTTTCGCGGGGACACATGTTGTTCAGCACTATAGCCAGTCCGGGACTGGTTAAAGCAGGCAAATCACTTACTTATTTTGCGTTAAACCTGCATCTGCCAATAGCTTGGGCTATAAAACCTACCTTATATAAACACTTTGTGGGTGGCGAAACGCTCGAAGAATGCGAAAAGACAGTTAAGTTGCTGAGTCAGTTCAAGGTTAAATCAATCCTTGACTATTCAGTTGAGGGAGGAAAAGACCTGGTAACCATGCAGCGGACGTTAGACGAAACCCTGCGTTCGGTTGTGAATGCCGGCAAACATCCCGATATCCCGTTTTCGGTATTTAAACCTACTGCATTCGCCTCGCAGCAAACACTTACACTGGCTTCGGAAAATAAACCCGTTGACAGTAAAACTGCCGAAGAAATTCAGTTTTTTAAGGATAGCGTAGAGAAACTGTGTAAAACAGCGTATGAAAATGATATTCCAATCATGATAGATGCTGAGGACTCATGGTACCAGCCTTTTGTTGACCAGGCAGTTACCGAAATGATGGAAAAATACAATAAACAAAAAGCGATAGTTTATAACACCTTGCAGATGTATCGCACTGACAGGCTGGAGTTTTTAAAGCAATCGTTAAAAAAAGCTGAAGAAGGAAATTATTTCCTGGGGATAAAATTCGTTCGTGGCGCTTACATGGAAAAAGAGCGCAAACGTGCAGCCGAAAAAGGATATCCCTCACCTATTCAGCCTGATAAAGCTGCCACCGACCGCAACTACGATGAAGGAATTGCTTTTTCGGTAGCTCATCTCGACCGGATTTCGGTTTTTAATGGTTCGCACAACGAGAACAGCAACCGTCTGCTCACCGAATTAATGGAAAAACTCGGTCTGCCGCGCAATGATAACCGCATCTGGTTTTCGCAACTTTACGGCATGAGCGACCATATCAGTTTTAACCTGGCCGATGCAGGATATAATGTTACCAAATATATTCCATACGGACCGGTTCGCAATATTTTACCATATCTTCTGCGCCGTGCCGAGGAAAATACATCCATCGCAGGCCAGACCGGGCGCGAATTATCATTGATCGAACAGGAACGGAAACGGAGGAAGTGAAGAGTGAAGAGTGAAGAGTGAAAAGTGAAAAGTGGAGAGAGATGGATGAATAACTTTATCAAGGAATAGGTGGCATTCTGCCCCATAGTCGTTTTAAATAAAATTTCGGGGGAGTAGTCACCTCTCTCAGATAGGCAAAAAGGCCTTTTCCATTCTCCTATTTTCAAGGAGAATGTGTCAGAAGGGCGGATGAGGTCAGAGAGGAGCTGGGGTGATGTTTTGGTCAATTTGGTAAATCGGGCATTCAATCCCATCAATCTCTTCAATCCCATCAATCCCATCAATCCCATCAATCCCATTAATCTAATCAATCCCATCAATCCCATCAATCCCATCAATCCCTTTGTTAAAAAACCTTAATCTTATACTATCGTTAGGATATTGCCGTTTTTAAACCCAATATACTATCTTTGCCACCCAAATAAAATTCAGATGAGAAACACTTACTTATTGTTAATCACATTATTAGCAACTCTACCATTTATTACAATTGCACAGAAAAATGTGCAGGATAACTCTGATAAAGAGATCATGGCTGCCAAACAGGTGCTTATGCGCACCGTCGGAATGAAATCGACATCATTCCTGTTTGAAAAAATACCTTCCGAAAATGGCCTCGATGTTTACGAAGTTATTGCGGTTGGAGGCAAAGTGCAGGTAAAAGGATCGGGCACTATAGCCATGACCCGCGGCGCTTACGATTACATGCGCAAAGCCTGTAACGTACAGTACACATGGAGCAGTCAGAATATTAAATTACCCAAGGACTTACCGGATTTTAACATACCACGTACCGTTTCGCCTTACAAATTCCGTCAGTATTTTAGCCCAAATGCTTCGGGTTACAGCACCGCATTCTGGCATTTTGCCGACTGGGAAAAAGAACTTGACTGGATGGCATTACATGGCATAAATATGCCGTTGGCTATGGCAGGTCAGGAAGCTATATGGCAGAAGGTTTATAAAGATATGGGTATGACAGACGAAGAGCTGGCTTCGTTTTTTACAGGTCCGGCTTTCCTTCCTTGGCAGCGTAAGGGTAATATTGCAAAATACGACGGACCGCTTCCGCAGGCATATATTGATCAGTCGATGGAACTACAGAAACAGGTCCTTACCCGCATGACACAACTTGGTATGCAGCCTGTTGTTCCGGGTTTTGCAGGTATAGTTCCGGCTGCATACTCTAGGATAAATCCTGGTGCTCAGCTTCGCGAATTAAAGGGTTGGTCCAATTTCCCTGCCGATTTTAAATCATATATTCTGGCTCCGGGAACTTCTGATTTTGTTACTATTGGCAAAAATTTTATCAACGAATACAAACGCACCTACAATACTGTAAATTATTTCCTGGCCGACCCGTTTAACGAAAATGAGGTTCCTGTAACGGCCGCAAACCGTGAAAGCGATCTGGCCATGTATGGCAAATCAATTTCCGACGCCATTGCCGCTGCCGACCCCGAAGGAATATGGGTGATGCCGGGCACTACATTCTCACACAACCAGGCTTTCTGGGATAAAAATACCGTAAAAGCATTCCTTAGCCTTGTGCCCGATAACAAAATGATCATCATCGATATTGCAAATGAAAATTTTGCCGGTTGGAAAAAGCATGAAGGTTTTTACGGTAAACCCTGGATTTATGGCGTAGCTCCTAATTATGGAGGTAATTCACAAATGGGTGGCGATCTTTATTTTTATTCCTGTAATCCGGAAGAAATGCTTTCGAACCCTAAAAAAGGTAATCTGTCAGGATTCGGCATTTCGCCTGAAGGAATTGAAAACAATGAAGTTGTATATGAGCTGCTTACTCAGCTATCCTGGACTGCAAAAGAAATAAATATTAAAGAATACTTTCCTGAATTCACCAGGCAGCGTTATGGAAAAACGGATGCTACTATCACCGGAGCATGGATGTCGCTGTTAGGATCAGTTTATACCCGTAAAAACGAGCATGCACTTAACCTTTACCAGGCTCGTCCGCCTTACAGTCCGAATGTAAATGTAACCGACGATTACGGATTTAATATGGCCGCTGAATTATTTATTAAGTCAATTAAAGAGCACGGCACAAATCCGACTTTTAAGGTTGATCTTGCACAGGTTATAACCCAGTTTGCAGGAAACAAAACAGATATCCTTTTACAAAGAGCACTCGACTTGCACAACCTTGGACTAAAAGCTGAAAGCAAACGCGCTTTCGACAGGGCATTTGAGCTTATGGTTATGATGGATGTACTTACTAACAGCATTCCAAGCCAGCGCCTGGAGCGATTGATAGATAACGCCCGGAAATACGGATATACCAAAGAAGAATCCGACTATTTCGAAGCCAACGCAAAACGCCAGTTAACGCAGTGGGGAAATATTTCAACCCCGGCTTTGAATGATTATGCATCAAAAGTTTGGAGCGGACTTATAAGAAGTTATTATTTAGGACGTTGGAGTGCGTATGCAAATTCACTTCAAAGTGGTGAAGCACTAAATCTCAATGAATGGGAAACCAATTGGATTACCAAACCCGGCTCTCTCTCCAAAGCACCAACCGCCGGTGATGTGAACGTTTATGCAGTTAAAGTGTACAATGCTGCCAAGGAGTACATCGGGGAAAATATTCCGGATGTAAAAATTTCAATGTCATATGCAGGCAACAATAAAGCCAAAATTTCAATTACACCACTTCGCGACAGCCTGAATGTGCATTATACTTTTGATGGTAAAACCCCAACGGCAAGCAGCAGTATTTTTGCCAATTCTTTCGAACTCACTTTGCCCGCTGTTGTAAAAGCAGTAGCTTTTGAAAACGGTAAACAGTCAGGTGATGTCAGTACAGTAAAAATCCCTGTTTCATATGGCAAACCGGTAAGCGTTTCGCAACCTGCCGATAAATACAAGGCTCGTTTCGGAACAACCCTCACTGATGGCGAAAAAGCTTCCGCCAATACACCCGGTATAAACTGGCTTGGTTATGAAGGTGAAAACCTGAGTGCTTTATTAACACTGGAAGGAAAGTTCAAAATATCGAAAGTAACTATAGGTTACCTGCAAAATAGTGGTTCATTAATATTTGCTCCCCGCTCGGTTATTGTCGAAACCTCGGCTGACGGAATTAATTATAAACCCGCCGGAATTGTAGATGTGGATGATAACTTATGGAATACCTTAGCTAAAAGGACTGAACTCACAATCAGTTTCCCCGAAACGGAAGCTTCACACATACGATTATTAGTGTTTAATCGAGGTAATTGTCCGGATAATCATCCCGGAGCAGGCAAAAAAGCGTGGTTGCTGATCGATGAAATCGTTGTTGAATAAAATTTAAAACCTGATTTATTAAAGCCACACCCTAAAAAAGTGTGGCTTTTTTTCTGGGAATAAGCGAAAACATCAGCATCGCTTCTTTTTTAAACATAATTAATGGATTACAAAAGAATTATTTTAATTTTATCCAAAATCATCCGAACCAGAGATTTCATTTTCAATAGCAAATGAAGGTACTTTTTAAAACATTAATTATCAGCCTTATACTTACTTTAATAAGTATCAATAATGCATTGGCACAATTCTCCTGCCTGGTAACACATTACAACCGCAATGCTTATAATGCAGGAAGTCAGAACTGGTCAATTGATATGGACAAACAAGGTTTTGTATATGTTGCCAACAACAACGGGCTTATGATTTATGACGGAGTTCAATGGAAGTTGTATCCATTGCCTTCGCGAACCATCATGCGTTCTGTTTCAGCCGGGACTGACGGGGTGATTTACTCCGGGTCGCATGAAGATTTTGGGTATTGGAAAAAGGATGAAAATCAGGACCTGAAATATTTCTCACTGGTACCATATCTTAAAAATTTCGATCTGCACAACCAGGAAATCTGGAAAATAGTTCAACATAAAAACAAGGTTTATTTTCAGGGATTCGCTTCCATTTTTGTATACGATCAGCAAACTGTTAAGAGCATCGAACTCCCCGGAACAATCGTTTTCCTGCTCAAAGCGGATAACCGTCTCTTCACCCAAACAATACAGGGAACTCTGTTTGAGTTAATTAACGACAAAATGGTTAGCATCAGTAACAGTCAATTGCTTGCAGGAACCGAAGTAAAAACGATACTTCCATATAAGGACGGGACTTTGCTGATAGGAACCTCGTCGAAAGGGGTTTTTATATATGATGGAAAGAATTTAACCCCATGGAATGCCGAAGCTAACTCATTACTGAAAACTTACCAGATTAATAACGGCATCATTTTCGGAAACAAAATTGCATTCGGAACTATTGTGAAAGGGGTGGTTATAACAGATTACAACGGCAAAATACTAAATCACCTCCACAGCGAGAACGACCTTCAAAATAATACAGTTCTTTCGCTCGTTAATAGTGGCGACCAAAGCCTGTGGGTGGGACTCGATAATGGTATCGACAATATTTCGTTCGACAATCCGATAGAGGTGTATCCTGCACGTAACGAAGCTCTTGGAGCAGTTTATACGGCGGCATTATGGAAAAACACTTTATATATAGGTACTAACCGGGGCATTTTTACTTATTCGAAAACCGGCGACCACTTTGTATATAATGGATTTCTGGATAATTCGCAGGGGCAGGTGTGGCAGCTAAAAGTCATCGACGGGGTTTTGTTCTGTGGCCATACAAATGGAACTTATATCATAAATGGTAACACTTTGCAACGGATATCAAGTGTAAGCGGTGGTTATATGCTTCAGAAAATCACTTCAAAAGGACAGGAATTTCTAATCCAAAGCACTTATTCGCAATTGGTAATTTATAAAAAGAAAGGCAATTCGTGGGAATATGACCGGCAAGTGGAAAGCTTTATTGAGCCAGCACGGTTTATTGAGGCTGATCATCTGGGAAATATCTGGATAGGCCATTCTGTAAAAGGATTGTACAGGCTTCGCCTGTCGGAACAGTTGGATAAAGTGGTTGAAAAGCATATTTATGGCATAAAGGATGGTCTGCCATCTGATTTCAACATCAGGGTATTTAAAATATCGAACAGGGTTGTTTTTTCTAATGGGGAAAAGTTTTTTACCTGGGACGATCTCAATCAGAAAATAATCCCCTATTCTGATTTCAATACTGCCCTACAGGAGTTTCAGTCGGCAACATCCATAGTTCAGGTGGATGAAAATAATTACTGGTTCCTAAAAAAGGACGAAGCTGCATTTTTCAATATTCAGAAAAATAAACCGGCTATGCTTTACCGTCTGATTTTGCCGCAGTATAACATTAACCTTGTCGATAGTTACGAAAACATTGTCCCTCTTACCGAAAACCTACACCTGATATGCCTCGAAAACGGTTTTGCAGTTTTCAACAAAGACTATTACAGTGGCACTGATACAGAACAGTCAGAACTTGTTATCCGTGATTTTTTAAGCTGGCATGCCAATGGCGATTTACGTAAGATCAACCTCTCCTCGAGCTCCAAAATATTGAATTATTCATTTAATAACATAGCTATTTCCTTTTCTTCGCTCGAAAATCCATGTTCGCGCCGGTTATTTCAATACAGGCTCGAAGGCATTGACAGCAGCTGGAGCAAATGGTCGGAACATGCAAGTGCCGGATACACACGACTGCCTGTTGGCAAATATAGGTTTGAAGTGCGTACTCTAACACGCAACGGAGCCATAACTGAGCCTGTAACACTTAAATTCAGTGTAAATCCGGCATGGTACGCATCAGTTCCTGCCACTATTATATATGTTCTGATTTTATTCGGAGGAATTCTGCTGAGCCAGATAATCTATCGCAGACGGATCGAAAAGCACCACGAAAGGCTCAGGCATATCGCTGATGAAAAACGCGAAATGGAAAAGCAACATGCCGCCCAGGAAATAATTGAGCTTCAGAATGAAAAGCTTCAGGCTGAGATTTCGCATAAAAACATGCAATTAGCTGATTCAACCATTTCAATAATCCGAAAAAATGAAGTACTGATTGAGATTAAAGATGAGCTCGAAAAACAGAAGGAAGAACTTGGCCCCCGTTACCCGGCAAGGTACCTTCAAAGACTGAGTACACTTATTGATAAAAATATTTCGAACGATAACGACTGGGAAATATTTGAAGCCTTATTTGATCAGGCTCACGAAAATTTCTTCAAAAGGTTAAAAGTTTCCTTTCCTGACCTTACGCAAAGTGATTTAAAACTGTGCGCATACTTAAAATTAAACCTTTCGTCGAAGGAAATTGCGCCTTTGCTCAATATTTCGGTTCGTGGTGTAGAAATCCGAAGGTACCGGCTGCGTAAGCGTTTAGCTCTTTCGAGCGATGATAATCTGGTAAACTACATTATGCAGTTTTAAGAATCGTTTCTTAAAAACTACTCTCATCCATCCCAATCAGGTACTAATCAATGTGCTGTAAGATTTAAACGGGATAAACATTTATCGTTTAAAAATATCGCAGAAACTGTAATCTGATTACATATCCGATTACCTGAAATATTGAAGAAAAATACATAATTCAAATAATCTTTTTAATATTTTTTACTTTGGCAACAATATTATTATATATATTTTAAAATCTCTTTATTTTTAGTTTGAAATTCTCTTTCTCAAAATGATTTTTTTAAGGCTTAGAATGTTAACTATGGCAGTGCAAATAATTTTTCATATATTTGTATACCTGATACTTACGAAACACATTAAGATTGGTGATGTAGTATTGTAGTGGTACGCATTTGACTGTCAGCATACATGAAGTAATAGTGATGAATGCATACATGTTTGATATGCAGATTTTACATACTTTATTTGTACTACCAATACTGAACATAACAATTGAATTATTGGATTCAATCTGATTTCAGTACTGCCTGACTAACATATAAAGTTTTTGCCTGTTATTAGAATAGTGAAGCCTCTACATAATCATATTTACCTACCAAACAACCAATAGTATGATGAAAACCTTACGTTCAGACCATTCAAAAACTGCCTTCCGGGCATTAGCATTCTTGCTTTTGCTTTATTTTGGTTCAGTAATACAAACATTCGCGCAGTCGCGACCCATAACGGGTGTAATTACTGCTGCGGACACAAAGGAAACACTACCCGGAGCTACAATTGCAATAAAAGGTTCCACCAGGGGAACATCAACGGACATTGACGGGAAATTTAGTTTAGCAGTAAATCCAACTGATGCCATTTTAACTATTTCCTTCGTAGGCTACGAACCTCAGGAAGTAGCAATCGGGACTCAAAGTATTTTTAATATTGCGCTTGAGCCAAGCAAAGTTATGCTTTCCGAACTTGTAGTTATTGGTTACGGAACAGTTCGTAAAAGTGATCTCACCGGATCGGTCGGGTCAGTTAAAGCGAAAGAACTCACAAAAGTAACTTCTCTAAACGCTGAACAGAGTTTACAGGGAAAAGTAGCCGGTGTGCAGGTTACAAGTACTTCGGGTGCACCTGGAGCAACGCCATCGGTAAGGATACGCGGGGTAGGTACATTTAACAACTCCTCTCCTATTTATGTGGTTGATGGAGTAATTCTCGAAAATATCTCCTTCCTTAATACTGCCGATATCGAATCGATGGAAATCCTGAAAGATGCATCGGCTACCGCTATTTACGGTTCGAGAGGTGCAAACGGAGTTATCTTAATATCTACCAAGAGCGGAACAATTGGCGAAGAAAAAACCAATTTCAGCTATTCGGGTGAATACAGTATTCAAAATCTTGCGAAGAAAATTGACCTGCTCGACGGAAAGGAATTTGCAACCATTGCCAACGAAATACCAGGCGATCCTAATTACAATAACATTGACGCCGTTCCGAACACCGATTGGCAGGATCTTATTTTCAATCCGGCTCCAATCAATAACCATCAGCTTTCTGCATGGGGTTCCTCTAAAAAAACACAGTATTATATAGGTATCGGTTATTTTAATCAAAAAGGTATAGTTGACAAATCAGGTTATGAGCGCATTACGCTGAAATTCAACAATACATACAACCTCACCAACCATTTTAAATTTGGTAATAATATAACTATATCGCCATACAGTCAACAAAATGCACCCGGCGTAACTTTCCAGGTTTACCGCGCATGGCCTACACTCGAACCATACAGGGCCGACGGAAGTTTTGCCGGTGTACCCGGAGTTGGCAACCCACTGGCTGATATTGAGTATAATAACAGTTTTAATAAAGGACTGCGCGCTGTAGGAAATTTGTTTGTAGAAGCAACTTTCCTCGATGGATTTACTGCTAAATCGAGTTTTGGTATTGATGCAGGGTATAATAAAAATGAGAATTTTTCGCCTGCTTACACCGTATTGTATTATGATGGCACTGAGTCACTTCAAAAACATACCAAAAGCAGTCTTTCGAAAGGAACCTCCGAAAACCTGACATGGCTTTGGGAAAACACACTGAATTATAATAAAGTAATCGAAAAACATTCTATCAGCGCTTTAGCAGGTTATACGATGCAGAATACCACTTCCGAATACATTAACGCATCGGGCGAGAATATTATCCGTGATGGCGAAGATTTCTGGTACCTGAAGTATAACAATTTATTTGGCAGCGGAATAAACGGCAATTTTGGTAACGGCGTCGACATTAATCAATATTATTCGATGCTATCGTATCTTTTCCGTGCTAACTACACTTTTAATAATAAATACATACTTACAGCTACTTTCCGCCGTGATGGATCGTCAAAATTTACGAAGGAAAACCGTTACAGTAATTTCCCTTCGTTTGCAGCCGGTTGGAATGCATCAGAAGAGGATTTCATGAAGAGCATCCCCGCAATCAACAAACTGAAAGTACGTGCCAGCTGGGGAAAAATTGGAAATGAGAAGATAGCATACTCAAATCGCTTTTCGCTTACACAAAACCTGATGGCTGTTTTTGGACAGGGCGATATTCAGTATCCGGCAGTCTCGTATGCTAAAAGTGGAAATCCTGACCTTTTATGGGAAACTACAACCCAAACTGATATAGGTATTGAAATAGGGTTACTCAATGACAGGCTGACAGGCGAATTCGATTATTACCACCGAATTACTGACGATATTCTTGTTGAACTATCCACCCCGGGATTCCTCGGTAATGGCCAGGGACAAAGAATAACGTATAATGCCGGCGAAGTTTTAAACAGCGGATTTGAAGCGAATATAAACTGGCGCGATAATATCGGAGACTTAGGTTACAGTGTTGGATTTCTGTCTTCGACCATTAAAAATGAAGTACTTAGCGTAGGTGGCAACAGCGGTATCGATTCACTGCTTTATGGAGGCAATGTTTATGGTTATGTAACTCAAAGTCGCGAAGGCCTGCCGATTGGCTCATTCTGGGGGTATAAAACGGATGGCATATTCCAGTCGCAGGACGAACTTGATGCCTATCCGCATACCAGTGATGCTCAAGTTGGCGATTTGCGCCGCGTTGACGTTAATGGCGATAATGTTATTGACGGAGACGACCGCACCGATTTAGGTTCGCCCATTCCAAAAATGATATTCGGATTAAATGTTGAACTCACTTACAAAAGTTTTGATTTTTCATTCAGTCTTCAGGGACAAACCGGTAATAAAATATTTAACGGAAAAGAAGTAGTACGGCCTGATGCTTACAATTTTGAGCAACATGTTATGGATCGCTGGACTGGTCCGGGTACCAGCAACACCGAACCACGTGCAACATTCGGCGGGTACAACTATATTCCATCCGATAAATTTGTACAGGACGGTTCATTTATGCGTCTAAGGAGCCTCGTTATTGGTTACAGCCTTCCCCAAGCTTTTAACGACAAAATCCATATGCAGCAATGCAGGGTTTATGTCAAGGGGAATAACATCTACACCTTGTCCAAATTTACAGGTTATACGCCCGAAATCGGAAGCAACGATGTATTATCCAACGGTATTGATACCGGCATTTATCCTATCAGTGCAATATATTCCTTTGGTTTAAACTTAACATTCTAACGGACATGAGAAACTTGATAAAAAAATATATTTCGGCCCTTACAGTTGCTCTTGCAGTTACGTTTTCGGGATGCGAATCATTTCTTGACAAAGAACCCCAGGGCGACCTTACACAGAATACTTTCCCGGTTTCGGCCTCAGATGCTTTGCTTGCTACTAATGCATCTTATGCAACCTTACGTAATGTTGGATATCACTCAGGTACATTCCCTATCCTCGATATTATGTCCGACGATGCGCGAAAGGGCAGTAATCCCAATGATCAGGCTTCCACAATCGGACCTTACGACAATTTCGGATTTACAACTACAGGCAGCGAGTTGGCTTCGTGGTGGGCAACCCTTTACGAAGGAATTAAAAGAACCAATGTGGTTATTGAAAAAGTTCCAGGTATCGAAATGGATGCTACTTTAAAAAGCAGGTATATTGCTGAAGCAAAATTTCTGCGCGGACTTTATTATTTCGACCTTGTAAGGGCATGGGGCGGTGTTCCGCTGGTAACAGCACTGAATCCCCCGATCAAGCTCGAACGTGCTTCGAAAGAGGAAGTTTACGCTCAAATTGAAAAAGATCTGCTTGACGCAATAACCGATCTTACCGAAAAAAGTGAAATCCCACCGGCAGAGCTCGGCAGGGCCACCAAAGGAGCAGCAAAAGCATTACTGGCAAAAGTTTATCTTTTTAAAGGTGATTTCCCGAATGCCGAAAAATATGCTATGGAAGTGATAACTTCTGAAATTTATGGTTTAGAGCCCGATTTCATTAATGCGAACGGAGTAAATGGTGAGCATGGAATTGAATCGGTTTTCGAAATTGGTGCTTTAGGAGTAGAAGCCGAGGCTGGCAATCAATACGCTAACGTGCAGGGAGTGAGAGGAACACCGAACAGGGGCTGGGGATTTAACCGCCCTACACCTGACCTCCGCAATTCATTCGAAGCCGGCGACACCCGATTAAAAGGAACAATAATTGACCTGGGCGATGAACTCGATGGCGTAATAATTGCGGGCGACGGACTTACACCCGATGTAACAACTGATGCCAATGGCAATATACTCGAAACAGAGTGTTACAACCGAAAAGTATGGACACCAGGCAACGATGTGCCTTCGCAATGGAACCATAACCGCAGGATACTGCGATACGCTGATGTTCTGCTCATGGCTGCTGAAGCGCTGAATGAAAACAATAAACCAGGTGAAGCGTTAATTTATCTGAACAAGGTACGGGAACGCGCACGCCAGGGAGATCCTTCAATTCTGCCTGATGTTACTACAACCGATAAATCTGAATTACGCAATAAAATCCTTACCGAACGTCGTCACGAACTGGCAATGGAAGGCCATCGTTTCTGGGATCTGGTGCGTACCGGAAAAGCAGCTGACGTTTTAGGCCCCTTAGGTTTCAAGACCGGACAGCATGAATTACTTCCGATACCTCAGAGCGAAGTCGATATTTCACAAGGCTCATTACTTCAAAATCCAAATTGGTAAAATAAAATCAACTAAACCTTAATGTAAACCTTAATTAAATCAACCTATGAAAAACAAATTTGCTTTTTTAAGTACACTAGTTCTGGCAGTAGTATTACTTTCCGGACTCAACAGCTGTAAAAAAGACCCTACAGCTCTCACGCTTCAAACTCTTGTTGCCGGCGACATTGACATGAATGGCGCAGTTGCACCAAGCACAGTGCCTGTTAATCCTACTATCGTTGCAACTTTCTCAACTGATGTTGATGCTGCTACAGCCAGCAATTCAAGTATTACAATGATGAGAGATTACGATGACACTGCAATTCCTCTTACTGTTACTGTTGCAGGAAATAAAGTAACCATTGTTCCAACAGAAGCACTTGCAAACGGAGCCCTTTTCAAAATGAGCTTTGCCGGAACTATCAAATCAACTGATGGCGAATCACTTACTGCTTTCGACAGGTCGTTCACCACAATTGGCACATTTGCACCTTCAGGACAGATTGCTTACTGGAATTTTGAAGACAATGCCGACGATCAGGTTGGATCATTTGATGCAAGTGCAGTTTTAGCAGTTTCCTACACTGCTTCGCATAGCGCTGCCGCCGGAAAAGCTGCTACTTTTAACGGAATCACAAGTATCATCGAAATTCCTAACGGCGATCAGCTTATGAATCCTGATTTCACCCTTAGTTTCTGGGTAAAAGCAGTATCGCAGGATAAAGGACATTTCGTAATGGGTCTGGGTGCATTCTACGGATTCCAGTTCGAAATTGCCGGCGATTTTACTAACTGCAAGTTAGCTGGAGCATACTCATACACAGGAGGTGGTGATACCGCAATATTCTCCGATAACTGGTGGAATGGCGATGGTAAAAACAAAGACAACGGCGGCTGGCAAGGCTGGACCTTAAACAAGGATATGACCGGTTCGGGCGGCATCCCAAGTCTGCTGAAAGACACCTGGGCTCATGTTGTTTGCACATACAACAGCACTACCCGCGTAGGTACAATTTATATGAACGGCGAAGCTGTAAAAGCTCAGGATTTCAATCTATGGCCGGCTACCGACAAATGGGTAAAAGCTACAGGTATGATGTACGGCGGAAAAGAGCCTGATGTAGTTAACGAACTTGCATTCGGTTTTATTCAGTCAAGGGCTGGAACCATGTGGGATACAGAACCATGGGGCGGATATGGCATTCAAGGTGCAAACCACTTTAAAGGTCAGCTCGATGATGTGAGAATTTTCAACAAAGCAATCACAGCTGCTGAAGTTGATTTAATGTACAAATCAGAAAAACTTTAATCAGGTTTGATTTGGGTTGAAGGGAGGGTGCTGGGATTTCCCGATCCCTCCTTTTTTTTACTTTTTTAATACAAAACAGAATGAAACATTTTCCTGTAGCAGTAATATTGGCAGTTACTTCATCATTATTCTTTTGGTCGTGCAACAAGGATGACGAAAAAAATGCCGGAGTTATGCAGTTATCATCCTGTACAATAGGTTCAATGCAACTCAACTTCCCGGGAAACACAACCAATATACCTTATAATGAAGATATTACGATTAATTTCTCAGCTGCAATCGATAGCAATTCAGCCATCAACAATATAAAAATAAAAAAAGGCAGTACCGAAACAGCATACCTTGTCTCTTTTAAAAATGAGCATAAAACTGTTATCCTTTCCCCGCAGCAGAATCTGGAAGATAACACTGAATATATTCTCGAAATTACATCCTCACTACGGGGACAAAAAGGAGAAACTTTTCCAGGAATACAATATACTTTTGTTACAGCATTTGGAGTACTTACAATAAAAACAATTACATTAAACAATCAGAATTTCGAGTCTCCTGCAAAGGGGAAAAATATTCCGATTACCGGCACTAAAATCAATATTGAATTCTCGGAACCGGTTAACAAAGCACAACTTCCTTCCGTTTTATATATTTCGGGAGGAATACCAATGTCTATTAATACTTCGAATAATGATAAAAACGTCGAGGTTACTTTCGGACAAAATTTTAAAGGCTACACCAATTATAATTTTTCTATTTCGCCCGATCTGAAAGGCACTAACGGTTACACTTTTAATGGCTTCAGTAATTCATTTTTTACTGCTCTCGATTCGTCGCTCAAATTCCCTTTACTAAGTGATGATGATTTGTTGACACTGGTTCAGCAACAGACGTTTAAATATTTTTACGATTATGCTCATCCGGCGAGTGGCATGGCCCGCGAACGATATGGATCGGGTGACATTGTTACAACCGGCGGTTCCGGATTTGGCGCAATGGCAATCATAGTTGGAATCGAACGCGGTTTTATAACCCGCGATCAGGGATTGGCACATTTATCCAAAATAGTTAATTTCCTCGAAACAGCTGATCGTTTTCATGGCGCATGGTCGCACTGGATCAACGGAAGTACTGGCAAAGTAATTCCTTTTGGAACAAAAGATAACGGAGGCGACCTGGTAGAAACAGCTTTTATGATACAGGGATTGCTTGCTGCTAGGCAATACCTCGACCTTTCGCAACCATCTGAAAATGAACTAGCTGTTAAAATTACGAACCTTTATAATACCGTTGAATGGGACTGGTACACCCGTGGCGGGCAGAATGTACTATACTGGCACTGGTCGCCCAATTATGGCTGGGATATGAATTTCAGGCTCGAAGGATATAATGAAACTCTCATTACTTATATTTTGGCAGCTTCATCGCCTACTCACACTATACCTGCAACGGCTTACCACCAGGGATACGCACGCAGTGGTGGTATAAAAAACGGAAAGACTTTTTATGGATATGTTTTACCAGTCGGATACGACTATGGTGGGCCTTTGTTTTTCGCACATTATTCCTTTCTGGGTCTCGATCCAAGAAATCTTTCGGACGCTTATGCGAACTATTGGACTCAGAATCAAAACCATTCCCTTATAAACTGGAAACACTGTGATACAAATCCTAAAAAGTATATTAATTATAATGAGTTCTGCTGGGGACTTACCGCGAGTGATATCCCTTCCGGCTACGGAGTTAGTGAACCAACCAACGACAGGGGAGTAATTGCTCCTACTGCAGCTGTTTCGTCACTCCCTTATTCCACCGAACAATCCATGAATGCCATCAGGTATTTCTACTACATTTTGGGTGATAAACTCTGGGGCCCTTACGGTTTTTACGATGCTTTCAGTGTTTCGCAGAACTGGTGGGCCGATAGTTACATTGCCATCGATAAAGGACCCGAGATAGTTATGATCGAAAATTACCGTACAGGTTTGTTATGGGACCTTTTTATGAGTGCTCCCGAAGTACAGACGGGGTTAACAAAATTGGGTTTCAGTTATAAATAATCAATAATACCAGCAGTTTAGTTTTCTCGTCGTAATGGTTGGGACCGGGTTATGCATATAGATTTAAAAACTGATCTAACATAAAGAATTCAGAAAATGAAAAACCAGATAAAACTCAGCGGAATAATATTACTTGCCATACTGTTTGCAGTATCGGGTTGTGCCCAATCGCAAAAAACTGCGTTCAAATCGCAAGGCAAAATCAATTACACTATAACAACAGACGAAACGGCTATGCTGGATTCGATTCAGAAAAAAACGTTTCTGTTCTTTTTAAATGAACATAGTCCTGATAAGGGAATAGTAAAAGACCGCGCCGCAGTTTGGGCACCGGCCAGCATAGCTTCAACAGGATTTGGAATTCCTTCATTCGCTATCGGAGTTGAAAGAAACTGGATTACCCGCAAACAGGCAGCGGAAATTACGCTGAATATGCTGAAATTCTTTGCCAATTCAGTACAGAGTACTGATACCAATGCAACCGGTTACAAAGGTTTTTATTACCATTTCCTGCGAATGAATTCCGGCACACGTGAATGGAAATGTGAGCTTTCATCCATTGATACCGGCTTACTTATGATGGGTATAATATTTGCCCGAAATTATTACAACCTCGACAACGAGGATGAAAAACAGATACGCGAACTTTCAGCCATGCTTCTTGGAAGAATGGACTGGAGCATTTTCCAGATGCCACCAACCGGCAAACATCCGAACTGCATCTCCATGGCCTGGACACCCGAAAAAGGAATGCTCAATCATGGATGGAGTGGCTATAACGAAGGTTTGTTCCTGTATGTTCTGGCTGCCGGCACAGGGATGAAAGATGTAGAGAAGAGTTATGATTCATGGTTATCAACTTACGAATGGCAAACACCTTACACAGGACTTTCGCATGTGGCTTTTCCTCCTTTATTTGGTCACCAGTTTTCGCAAGCGTTTATCGATTACCGCGGTTTGGCTGACAAATACATGAAGGAAAAAGGAATTGATTATTTTGAAAATTCGCGGCGGGCAACATATGTTCAGCGGGAATACGCCATCGAAAATCCCAAAGGATGGGTAGGTTACGATTCGCTTTGCTGGGGTATAACTGCCAGCGACGGTCCCGGAAGTTCGTTTAATTTCGGTGACAAAAAGTTCGAAGGCTATGCAGGTAGAGGAACTAGCGGAAGAGATCATACCATAGCCGAGGACGGAACCCTGGCCCCTTACGGCCCTATGTCATCCCTACCGTTTGCACCTGAAATTGTTTTGCCAACCATGAAATCGATCAACGCAAAATATGGCAAGGAATTATGGGGCAAATACGGCTATTACGATTCATTCAACCCAACGATAAATTGGGTCAACAACGATTTTATCGGAATTGACCAGGGACCGATGCTGATTATGATCGAAAATTTCAGGACAGGATTGGTATGGGATTATGTAATGAAGGATCCGATTATCCAAACCGGTTTGACTAAACTTGGTTACGAGTATCTTAAATAAAAAACTTTCAGGAGATGGAACATCAGACCAGAAAAAGGTTGATAGCATTGATCTTATTGGTTTTCGCATCCAGCATGATTTATGCTCAAATAAAAACTCTCGATGAGTTCGAAAACAAAAACGGCTGGTATTTTATACAGTCCGATGGCGTTAATGTTAACCTTTCAAACGAAAAAGGATTAACGGGCAATGCTGTCCGTTTCGATTATGATTTCACCCACGGAACCGGCTACGGGGGAATACAGAAACTCATCCCGCTTGATCTGCCTGAAAATTACCAGTTCACTTTTTATGTGAAAGCGGAATCTCCGGCCAATAATTTTGAAATAAAATTTGCCGATAAATCAGGTGACAACGTGTGGTGGGTGAGCAACCGCAACTACGATTTCCCGACTGAATGGAAAAAGATAACCATTAAAAAAAGGCATATCAGTTTTGCCTGGGGACCGATAAATGATAAAAATTTAAAACGGATCGACCGGATTGAATTTACAATTGCATCATTTGTCGGAGGTAAAGGAACCATCTGGCTTGATGATTTCAAGTTTGAAGCTTTGCCACCCGAAACTTCCTCTTATCCTGCGCCCGTTTCAACGGCATCCTCATCTTTAAAGAATCACACACCGGCGTCAATTGTCGATAATTCGGATAAAACTTTCTGGCAAAGCGGCAAAACCAAAGAACATAACGTTACTATTGATTTCAAAACGCGCAGGGAATTCGGCGGTTTGCAGATCAACTGGCTGAGAGAAAAGATTGCCAAAAGTTTTGATGTTCAACTTTCAATTGATGGAAAAACCTGGGAGACAGCTTATTCCGTCCAATCCAATCAGAGCAACGTGAGTTTTATACGTCTTCCGGAAGCTGAAGCAAAGTATGTGAAACTAAACCTGAAAAGCAGCTCATCCGAAGGTTTTGGTATCAGTGAAATTAAATTCCTGACTATAAAAGAATCATTGCAGCCGAACGACTTCCTGATTTACTCAGCCAAAAACTCTCCTGTTGGTAATTACCCGAGATATTTTTTGGAACAAGCCTCCTTTTGGACAGTTACCGGTGTAAACAATGATGTGAAGGAAGCAATGATCAACGAAGACGGAATGGTTGAAGTTGACAAAGGTCTTTTTTCTATAGAACCGTTGATAAAAATGGGAGATTCAGTTTTCAACTGGAACAATGTAAAATCGCTTCAATCATTAGGGGCGCCGGAAAATAGCCGGGATTTTAATTTTGTCCCCACCGTTACCTGGCAACTGAAAGACCTGAAATTTGAAACTTCTGTAACCGCTACGGGTGAAGCCAACAAAAATTCGAAACTTGATATCCGTTATTCATTTGAAAATACCTCGGACAAACCGCAGGATTTTGAATTTTATCTTTTGATCCGTCCTTACCAGGTAAATCCCTACTACCAGTTTCTGAATCTTACCGGTGGCGCTGGCAAAATCAAATCCATAAAAGAAGAAGCTGGCAATTATTTATCTGTCGATGATAAAGCCGTTGTTTTTCAGAAGAAATACGATTCTTTTGGAGCAAGCGTTGCAGATGAAGGTAATCTGGTTGAACTGATCCGTAACGAAAAAATGCCGGTCAGTAAATCAGCAATTGATCAAAATGGTCTGGCAAATGGTGTAGTTAAACATACTGTACATCTCAATCCGGGAGAAAGTGTCGAATTATTTGTCGCAGTTCCGTTCTATGGTAAAAGTTCTCCTGGTGAAATGCCTACTAATACTGATATTTCATCCGAATTTGCCAAATCAAGCGACTTCTGGAAATCGAAAGCCGGACACATAAAATTTAATCTGCCGCCATCAGCCGACAGGATTGTAAATTCCTATAAATCGAACCTGGCATATATTTTAGTGAACAGGGATAAAGCAGGCATTCAACCTGGCTCGCGTTCGTACGAAAGAAGCTGGATTCGCGACGGAGCGTTGACTTCATCCGCACTTTTAAAATCCGGTATCGTCCAGGAAGTGAAAGATTTTATCGACTGGTACGCTGCTCATCAATATGAAAACGGTAAAGTTCCCTGCGTTGTTGATTTCAGGGGTCCCGATCCTGTTCCGGAACACGACAGCCACGGCGAATTGATTTACCTGATCCGCGAATATTTTAACTTTACCCAGGATACGGCTTTCCTGAAATCGAAAAACAGCAATGTTCTGAAAGCTGTTGAATACATCGAAGCTTTAGTTGCCGAGCGTTCGACAGACCATTACAAAAACGGAAACGACAGCGTGCGAGCTTATTACGGACTTGTTCCTGAATCAATCAGCCACGAAGGATATTCCGCTAAACCAATGCATTCCTACTGGGATAGTTTCTTCACTATGAAAGGATTGAAGGACGCTGCCGAGATTCAAAAAATCCTGGGCGAAACCGCAAATTATGAGCGGATAGCAAAAGTTCGCGACACATTTAAGGAAAATCTCTACAACTCGCTGCAACTCGCCATGAAAACCAGGAGCATTAATTATATTCCCGGTTGCGTTGAACTTGGCGACTTTGATGCTACTTCAACAACCATAGCTTTAACGCCCTGCAACGAACTGAAAAACCTTCCTAAGCCACAGGTTTACAATACTTTCGACAAATATTACGAGTTCTTCAAAAACCGAAGGGATGGTAAACTGGATTGGATTAATTACACACCCTACGAAAACCGCCTGATCGGTTCATTTATTATCCTTGATCAGCCTGACAGAGCCCATGAATTAATCGATTTTTTCCTGAAAGATCAACACCCGCAAGGCTGGAACCACTGGGCCGAAGTGGTTTGGAAAAATCCCCGTTTCCCTGGTTTTATCGGCGACATGCCACACACCTGGGTTGGCAGCGATTTTATTAATGCCATCCGTTCGATGTTTGTGTACGAAAATGAGTATGATCAATCGCTTGTGCTGGCTTCGGCGCTCTACCAGGACTGGATTGATTCTCCCGGAGGAATGTCAGTTGAAAATTTACCGACCTATTATGGCGAAATTTCTTATTCAATTAAAAAGTCAAATAACAGCTATATCTTCTCAATAAAAGGTGATCTTAAACTTCCGGCTAACGGCATCAATATCAGGAATTTTAACGGATCAAAACTTCCTGCAAAAGTGACAGTAAACGGAACGCCGATAAGAGAGTTTAATGCAAAAGAAATTACTGTAAAGGAGATTCCTGCAGAAGTAATCATTTATTACTAACTTTCAATTAATAAATTTAAGATGGAAGAAGAAATTACGGTAGACCGAAGTACAAAAGCCGAGGATAAAATCCGCTTTTCACAGCTAGCCGCTTATGGTGCCGGAGGCATTATTCCAATAGCCCTTTTCAATGTAGCCGGAATACTTGTAGGCTTGATGGGTAATATTAGCCTCGGATTAAGCGCATTCTGGCTGGGAGCTATTTTGATTGTTCCCCGTTTGTGGGATGCACTTTCCGATCCGATTATTGGTCATCTTTCGGACAATACACGCACACGTTGGGGCCGCCGCCGTCCATACCTGCTCTTAGGAGGAATAGCCGTGGCTGTATCTTTTGTTGTAATCTGGTGGATTCCAAAAGGTGAGCTTGTACATAGCTGGTTCCCGACTGACTCAGGTTTCCAGGCATTTCAGCTTGTCTATATCCTTATTTCCCTTCTGATCTTTTTCACTGCCGTGAATATTTTCGAAATCCCTCACGGAGCTCTGGGTATGGAAATGACGACAGATTATCACGAACGTACACGTTTATTCAGTGCTAAAAGCTTCGTTGGCAATCTTTTTGCCATGAGTACACCCTGGCTGTTTGCGCTTGCCAGCATGGAAATTTTTAAAGGTCCCGGCGGCAATGAAGTGGATGGAATGCGTTATGTTTCAATCCTCATTGCTGCTATCCTGATTCCGCTTTCATTCTGGTGGTTTTTCAGATTGCGTGAACCTGGGTTTAAAAAAGTGGAAACACAGGAAAAAACACCGTTCTGGACCGACATGAAACGTACTGCCAACAACAGGAACTTCATCATGTTGACGCTTACCATTTTTACGCTGGCTATGGGCTTTAATTTTGTAAGCCTTTTAGGTTCGTACATTCCCATTTTCTATATTTTTGGCGGCGACAAAGTTGCCGGTGCCACGCTTCTTGGAATCAATGGTACTGTTTGGGCCATAACCGGAGTGCTGGCTGTTTTCCCTTTAAACTGGATAAGTCCGCGATTGGGTAAGCGCAAAACCCTCACCATTGCAATTATTCTGATGGTCTTGGCACAAGCATCGAAAATTGTATGTTACAATCCAACCTATCCTTACCTGGTGCTTATCCCAACCGTATTGCTTTCGGCAGGGATGTTGTTTTTCTTCACCCTCGGGTCTTCCATGGTTGGCGATATATGCGATGAAGATGAATTGAAAACCGGCCACCGTTCCGAAGGAAGTTTTTATTCCGTTTTCTGGTGGTTTATAAAAATGGGAACCGCACTTGCCAGCCTCATTGCTGGTGCGCTAATCGTGTTTACCCTTTTCGACGAAACGCAGGTTACAAAAGTGGATAGTTTACAGGGGAATATCAGGGAACTCCGCAGTGATATCGAATACTGGCAAGGCGATCAGGGCTTGTCAGGTACAAATACTATTATGCTTCAAAACACAAAAAAACAGGTTTCGGAAGCGATAGATGACTCAAAACTTTACATAAAAGTTCTGGAAAAAGAATCGGTAAAAAAGCAGGACGAAACCTATCAGAATGTTGCGGAATACAAAAGTCAGCGAAAAAGCAAGTTGTCGGAGGTAATCTTATCTACAAATTCAACGATAAGTGAACTGGAAACACTGCAAATGCAATTAAGAGATATCAGCTCTCAATCACCTGACTCATTGTCCAAAACAATCATTAACACAGCAATTCCGTTGATACTACAACCTAAACTTGAAAAAGCCAGGTTAAATTCATTTGAGCTTCTGGCCCACCTCCAAGGCAAATCGCTGGAATCAGATAAAAGCAAGGAACATTATGCTCAAATTATTCGAAACAATATTGGTGTTGATAAAAAACTGGCCGGTTTAAACACGAGCATGTCTTTAAGCAATCTGGATAAGGAACTGGCAGAAATTGAGACAGAAATGGTTCAACTCACCATACAATCACCCTACACACTATTAATGATGCGGGTAGTTGAGATTGGACTGCCGATGCTATTGAGTATCTTCTCGATTTTCTTTGTTCTGAAATACTCACTTACCGAGAAACGCTCGCACGAAATCAAAGACCTGCTTAAGAAAAGGAATGCGAATCATGTAAATGTAGAGATTAATGCTAAAAGGCCACACTGGGAGGATTCATAAATGTGCCTTGCGCCGGTATTTAGGTACCTGGAACTGAAACCAGAATCTTGAACCAAGCGCAGCGAGCTCAGCTCAGCTAAACCTGAAACTCTGAAACCAGAAACTTGAAACTCAAAACTCTGAATTGAACCTATAAAAAGCTTTTACAAAATGACCTTCACCATCAAAGAAAATAACTTCTACCTCAACGACAAAAAAGTGTTTCTCAATTCGGGAGAAATCCATTATTTCCGTGTTAAGCGTGAGCTTTGGGAAAAACACCTGGATGCTGCTAAGGAAGCTGGATTAACAACAGTTAGCACCTATGTTCCATGGGCATTTCACGAAAAAGTTGAAGGCATTTTCGATTTTGATGGTACTTCTACTCCTGAACATGACCTGAAAGGCTGGATTGAACTTTGCCAGGCTCGAGGATTACATTGCATCGTAAAACCTGGACCATTTATCCTTGCCGAATACCGTGGGGCAGGTTTGCCGGACTGGTTTATGGATCAATACAGCGACGAAGTAAAAATGCGTAACAGCAAAGGCGGTATTGTGGCAAGCGACGGTGTGAGCCTTTTCAATGAGAAATACCTCAAAAAGGTAACTCTGTGGTACGATCAGATCATGCCATTCATAAGTGAACGTCAGCTGTCAAACGGCGGCCCGATTATTATGATGCAAATATGCAATGAAATCGGTGTTTTCTCATGGCTGGCGCACCAGGCTGACTATTGCGAAGCGGTGAAAGAGCGTTTCATCTCATATTTAAAAGGAAAATTCACAGGCATCGAAGAACTTAACAACCTTTGGGCAACCAATTACCCGGATTTCGCCCACGTTGAGCTTCCACCTGATGGCAGACTTCCATATGCATCAAAAGCAGACCGCGGCCGCGATCATGAATGGCATAATTTCTGGCGAAAATATTATGGCGACTATCTGAGAATGCTGACAGGAATGGCACGCGAAAGAGGAGTCACGGTTCCTTTGTATCACAATCTTCCGGGCTGGATTTATGGTAGCGGGTATGAATTCCCGGTAAATATTACGATGTACGAGGATCTGTTTCTCGATAAGAGTGAAATTATTTTTGGGGTGGATCATATTCCGGAATTCCTGTCGTACCGCAATATGCACGACGACCGGATTATAAATGACATTACCTATGCCATGCAAGGCAACAAGCCTCTGTTTGCTGCCGAATTCCAGAGTGGTTCACGAGAATATCATGTGGTTACCAATCCACGTGAAATGGAGCTTTTCTACAAAGCAAGCGTTGCCAACGGCCTTTCCGGCTGGAACTATTATATGTTTTCGCAGGGACGAAATACCAGGCACACCGGTTATTCAGGCTCAACCTTCTACTGGTTTAATCCGCTTACCCCGGAAGGTGAGCGCACAAGTGCTTTCCCGTTGGTACAACGGATGAATAAAATCATTAAAACATCGGAAAGTCTTATTGTGGATTCCAAACGTAAAGCAGAAGTTTGCGTCCTTTTTTATCCGCCTTATTACGCTTCGGAACTGGAACGACCTGTCGACGGAGCCTGTGAACTTATGTTCACGGCATCAGCCATCCGCAGGCCTGCTTATTTTGATGGTTTACTGAAAGTACTCCAGATCCTGAATATTGATTACGATATGATAGATCTGACCAAAGCTTCAGCTGAAACAATGAAAAACTATAAACAGGTTTGGGCTTTCAGTACGGATGAAATGAATGCCGCCGACCAGCAAACCATTGTAAATTATACCGAAGCAGGCGGTAACCTGGTAATTTTCCCCTACCTCCCCGATCGCGAAATGTCACAAAAACCTTGTACCATAATCCGCGATTCGCTTTCAGTTTATCCTTCAGGAAAGGAAATTATTGATTCTCCATTGATCGATATATATGACCTGCAGGATATCAAGTGCGCTAATCCTCTGATTGTTTATTCGGAAGAATCACTTAAAGGTGCAGAAATTATTGCCCGGACATTACGCGGTTCTGCCTGCGGGTTTACCAAAAAACTTGGAAACGGATCACTGACTCACCTTGGAACCTGGATCGGATTTGACACCGAAGGTCAGAAACCTGTTTATGAAGCACTACTGAATACTTCAGAGGCTAAACTTAGGCAGGCTTCAACCAACAATGAAAATATTGTAGTTCGCGAACGATTTACAAGTAAAAATGCCGCTGTTCTTTTTGTAGCCAATTATTACAACGAAGAACAAACCGGCAAAATCACCTATACACATCCCGAAAACGGAGAATCAATCTCCATACCTTACTTTCAGGATGAAATGCTTTGGCCTGCCTTATATAGCATTCTGAGCCCGGTTTGTATGAAAATTACTGAGGGATTAAAGATACTTCACAGCACTTCAGATGTTCTGGGTATTACGCAAACTGATGATCAGATGGAAATTTCCCTTTATGGTGATCGTGATCTGGAAGGTGAAATAGTTTTTGAAGGACCGGGAGTAAATCAATTCATTTCGGCAACTTTGGACGGTGATGATATTAGAATTCTTCGGGACGAAAAACGGATTGCATTTAATTACAGTCATAAACACAAGAGTGAGATGGTTCTGACAATCAAATCCAGTTGAGAAGCTATTTTCCTGTTTCCGTTGGCTTAGTGATTAAGTTACGGGTTGCTTTTTATTTAGACTTTCCTCGAATGAATCATTTACTCTTACCGTTTGCTTAAGCCACCGGAAATTGACATCCGGAAATAAAAATCCGGCAACTGAGTTTTGGCAATTGGAATTCTTAATAACATAAATGAAATCACTGTTGTCCTGAGAAAATATTAAAATTAGGTTTAACTGCTTGATTTATACCGTCCCTACGGGACTTTTGATCACGTGGGGTTAGCTTTTCTTCTACCAATATTCAGTCCCTCAGGGACTGTCCCGTTAGGGACAACATGTTGGTAGAAAATAAGTAATAAAAAAGGTGTAGTCCCGTCAGGGACGACATGTTTTTTTACCGGACAATAGTGAATGAAATAGAGAAATTTAGAATTCTGAGATTAAAATAGTTTCCAAATGAATATAAAAAATTCCTCCGGCCTCTCCTTCGATTTCCTTGAGAATGGCTCAGTTAAGCAGATTGAAGTTAATCCCATCCGGATTAGCTTAAAGCCGGCAACACCATACTCGAAATCAGGAGCAAATATTTACCTGCGAAAAAGGAATGATCCTTTTGAATTCAAGGCACTATTAGGTCCGGATAGCAAAAGCCACTTCCTGATTCATGAAGATCCATTTGTTGCACGAGGCAGTTGGGAAGGACTTGATTACCAATGTGTGCTTCAACTTTCGGAGAAAAGCCTGAGCTGGCAATGGAGTGTTGACATTGAAAACAAATCGGGCAATCCAGTTGAACTCGATCTGGTTTATGTACAGGATGTCGGATTAAAGCCAATCTCAAATGGATTGGTTAACGAATATTATGTAAGCCAGTATATTGAAAGGCTTATTCTTGAAGATAAAACTTTTGGCTCGGTGGTTTGCTGCCGTCAGAATACAAAAGAATCGACCGGCCATCCCTGGCTGATGCTGGCTTGTAAAAATAAGGCTGCTTCAGGAAGCACGGATGGAATTCAGTTCCTGGGGAAAAGTTTCCGTGAGACATGTATTCCGGAGGGATTGATGTCAAAAAACCTTGGAGGAGAATATGCAGGAGAATTGTCGATGGTAGCTTTGCAGGAAATGCCGTTTACACTTCCTTCCGGAGAAGCGCATAAAAGCGTTTTTGTAGCAACTTATCTGCCTGATCATGCAGCAGCAACTTCAGCAGCTGATTTAAAACAGCTTCCGGATGTGATGCTGGAATTTCAAAATGATATTTCAATTGATAAGGGCGAAAAGTTCTTATCTCCTAACCATAATTTATTTAACCTTTCAGCATTTTTACCGGTTGATGATCTGAATGATGAAGAAATCAATCATTTTTTTGATCAGAACAGAAGGCACAGTGAAACAGTAAACGGGAAGTTATTGTCGTTTTTCTATGGTCAGAACAACCATGTAGTGCTGCGTGAAAAAGAAATCCTTGCCGACCGCCCGCATGGACATATTATGCAGGCACAAGCCGCATATAAAGCTGATGAGAATATTGTTTCAACTACCTGTTTTGCAGGCGGAATTTTCAATTCGCACCTTACACAAGGCAATACCAATTTCAATGTTTTTCTTTCTGTCTGCACCAGCCAGTTTAACGATCTGCCGGAAACAGGACAGAGAATCTTTGTTGAAGTTGATGGAAAAACATATTTACTGGGTGTTCCTTCTGCATTCGAAATGGGCTTAAATCATTGTCTTTGGATTTACAAATTTGGTGAGAAGATTTTTCAGGTCCGGACATGGACTTCGAAAAAATCTCCAAGAGTGAATATGGATTTTAAAGTTTTAAGCGGCGAAAAGGTAAAATTAATCATTACTCACCATTTCGACAGCAGCAACGGCTGGACGGTTATTCCGGGAAACATTCCCGGAGAGTTTGTTGCAAAACCCAGGGCTGGAAGTATGATCGCAGACAAGTTCCCGAAAGCGCAATTCCGGATGCTGGTGAATAGCAATTCGGAATTTAACGCCTCAGGTGATGAGGCACTTTATTTTGATTCTAAAAGCCGTGGTGATTCATTTTTCGTGCTCGATGTAAAAAAAACCGACAACTTCTCTTTGAGTTTTGTTGGTGAGGTTTGCGCCACCATCCCGGTTGAAAAAATAAAAAATGCAGATCAGCGATTTCAGTCGGATTGCACTGATGCACAGACCGGTTTGAGCGATATGAGTTTAAACTTACATCTGAAGGGTAATAACGAAAATACTGCTGCTATCCAGGAAATACTGCCCTGGTTTTGCATGAATGCGGTTACACATTTTCTTACACCACACGGTCTGGAACAATTCGGAGGCGCTGCCTGGGGAACACGCGATGTTTCGCAGGGACCTTTCGACCTGCTGCTGAATCTTCAAAAATATAAAGATGCCAAACAAGTGCTTCGCACTATCTTTTCCAATCAAAATACTGTGGGCGGCTGGCCGCAGTGGTGGATGTTCGACAGCTATTTCAACATCCGTGCCGGCGATTGCCATGGTGATGTTTATTACTGGTGCATCATCGCGCTAAGCAGCTATGTTAAAGTTACCGGCGATGTGAAATTCCTCGAAGAAACACTTCCGTATTATCACGAAAAAGGAGTTGCCTTTGCCGAAAAAACTCCGCTCAGCGAGCATCTCGACAGGCTAGTGAATATGATTGTGGATTCATTTATTCCTGGTACAGCAATGGTACCATTTGGCGGCGGCGACTGGAACGATTCGTTACAACCTGTAAGCAAAGAACTTGCAGAACGCATGATTTCGAGCTGGACGGTTGAAATGAATTACCAGGCTTTCAACGAATACAAACATGTGTATTCTCAAACCGGTAATATTGAAAAGGAAAAAGAAATGGATGAAATCTGTAAACGGATAAAATCTGATTTTAACAAATACCTGGTAAAAGACGGAGTTGTCGCCGGGTACGGGCTGGTCGAAAAGGATGGCAGCATCAGTGTTTTGCTACACCCGAGTGATACCACTACAGGAATACATTACAGCTTATTACCGATGGATCGCGGTGTGATCAGCGGGATTTTCACAAAAGAACAGGCACAACACCATCAGCAATTGATTGAAAAACACCTCAAAGGACCTGATGGAGCCCGACTGATGGATCGCCCTCTAAAATACAAAGGTGGAATTCAGACAATTTTCCAGCGTGCCGAAAGCGCCACACATTTTGGCCGCGAAATAGGCATTATGTACGTGCATGAGCATATCCGCTATGCTGAATCACAGGCTATTACAGGAAATGCCGATGCATTCGTAAAAGCACTCCGACAGGCAAATCCTGTAGGTTACCGCGAGGTTGTTCCGTGTGGTGATATCCGCCAGTCGAACTGTTATTACAGCAGCTCGGATGTGGCATTCAAAAGCAGGTACGAAGCCGATGAACGTTACGATGAAATAAAAACCGGGAAAATCACCCTGAGGGGTGGATGGCGTGTATATTCCAGCGGGCCAGGTATTTACATTACATTGGTTATTTCGCGGTTACTTGGTTTACGTCCTGAACTTGGAAAAGTAATAATTGATCCTGTAATTCCGGATTCCATGGATGGCTTATCGGCCACAATCGATTTTATGGGACATGCTCTTACTTTAAATTATTCTGTAACACAGGATAACTTTAGCCCGAAAAAGATTACCATCAACGGAAAGCCTGTTGATTTTACCCTTGAAGAAAATAAATACCGTAAAGGCGGGGCTGTTATTCCGTCGGAAATGTTTTTATCGTTGCTGGACATGCAAATGAACATTGTAGAGATCACGCTTTAAACCATTTTGGTCCAGTATTGTAATGCAATTAAATTACAGAAAGATTAAACGGAAATAGCTTCATGCAAATGCCTGCTGTATCAGCCCTGGCGACTGATTTTGAATTTGAGAATAATGGTTTAAGAATAAGCATTTAATAAAAACCAGGACTGCCACTTTACAAACCATAAAGTACTATTAATATGAAAAGCATCAACCTGATCACGATCACAATTCTGGTTGTACTGGCATTTACGGCTTGTAAAACAAAACAAGCCGACGTTCTGACAATAAGCCCTAAAATGTTGAAGGACAAAATTGCCGGGGGCTGGGCAGGAAAAATGATTGGAGTAACCTATGGCGCTCCTACGGAATTCCGTGCACAGGGCAAAACCTTCGACGATTCAATTAAATGGACTCCAAAGGATATCCGCGGCAGCATGTGGCAGGATGATATTTATGTTCAGCTTACTTTCATGATGACCATGGACAAGTATGGAATTGATGCTCCGGCTAAAACATTCCAGGCAATGTTTGCCAAAGCCGGGTATATGCTTTGGCATGCCAATGTGCAGGCACGTAAAAATTATTACGACAGCATTTTCCCTCCCGCTTCCGGCAATCCGGAGTTTAATTCACATGCCGATGACATTGATTTCCAGATCGAAGCTGATTACCTCGGATTTATGTGTCCCGGAATGCCTGCTACCGCTTCGAAAATGGCTGATAAAATTGGTCATATTATGAATTATGGCGACGGCGTTTATGGCGGAATTTTCCTGGCAGCGCTAAATTCCGTTGCATTCTTCGAAAGTGACATCCCCAAAGTAATTGACGAAGCACTTAAATCAATTCCTGCCGAAAGCGATTATGCAAAAATGGTTTCAGACGTGATACTCCTGCACAAACATAATCCCAACGACTGGAAAGCCGCCTGGACTGAACTGCAGGCTAAATGGGGCTCTGATCATTTTTGCGGTTCAGGAAGCGATTTTAATATCGATGCCAAACTAAACGGTGCGTATATCGTAATGGGCCTGCTTTATGGTGATGGCGATCCGGCTAAAACAATGGAAATATCCACACGCTGCGGCCAGGATTCCGATTGCAATCCGAGCAGTGCTATGTCTGTGCTCGGTGTTATAATTGGTTTTGATAAATTGCCCCAGAAAATGAAAGCTGGCGTAACCTATATGGCTGATTCACTCTTTATCAACACTGATTATTCATTTAACAAAGCCGTTGAAAACACATACAACTACGCGGTTAAACTGATTTCTGAAAATGGCGGAAAAGTCGGCGAAACAGAAATTGCAGTTGCAAAAAAGTTCCCGTTTGCACCGGCTTTGGAGGTATCTTTTCCCAATGTTGTGCTGGATAAAAAAATATCCGTTTTTGATAAAGAGGCATGGACATTTTCAGGAAACTGGAAAACATATCAACGGAAAGGCTGGCCTGAAAACAAAATGGTTGATCAATCCAGATTTGCACAAAAATCAGGAGAGACTGTTGAAATCTCATTTTCCGGAACTGGCATCTCAATTGATGGGAATTGGGTGAAGGATGGTGGAAAGGCCGATGTTTACCTTGATGGGAAGTTTGTCAGAACTATTGATACTTACTTTTTCTACAACAAACAGGAACATGATAATGTAACTTTATGGCACATTACAGGCTTACCTGAAGGCCAGCATCAGGTTAAACTGCTTTTGAAAGGCGACAAGAACCCTGAATCACTTGGCACGAATCTCTATATTACGCAGGCGGTTATTTATAAAACAGCTCCAAAGAAAAGTGCTTCATTTAAGTTTTCGTTTGAGAAATAGGAACCCAATTGGTTACAAATGAAAAAGATAAAATATTACCTCTTAGTAGCCTTAACTTTCATTCTGACATTGCCGGTTCTGGCACAGCAAAAAACCTATTGCAACCCAGTGAATATTGATTACGGATATACTCCGATTCCCAATTTCAGCGAATGGGGCCGGCAACGGGCAACAGCCGATCCGGTAATTGTCAATTATAAGGGCGATTATTTTCTGTTCTCGACAAACCAATGGGGATACTGGTGGAGTAGCGATATGATAAAATGGAATTTCATTTCCAGAAAATTCCTGCGCCCATGGAACGAAGTTTATGATGAGCTCTGTGCCCCGGCTGTTGGAATTATTGGTGATACGATGCTTGTATTCGGTTCAACCTACACAGGCGAATTTACAATCTGGATGAGCACAAATCCTAAAGTTGATGACTGGATACCTTTGGTTGAAAAATTCACTATCGGAGGCTGGGATCCGGCATTTTTTACCGATGACGATGGCCGGTTATATATGTACAACGGCAGCAGTAACCAATTCCCTTTGTATGGAGTTGAACTTGACCGAAAAACGCTGCAACCAAAAGCAACCCGCAAGGAAATGTACCTTTTGGAACCCTGGCGTTATGGCTGGCAGCGCTTTGGTGAAAATATGGATGATACTTTTCTCGATCCTTTTATTGAAGGAGCATGGATGACAAAACATAATGGGAAATATTACCTCCAATACGGTGCGCCGGGTACGGAGTTCAGTGGATATGCGGATGGTGTGGTTGTGGGTGACAATCCATTGGGACCTTTCGAGCCTCAATCGATGCCACTAAGTTACAAACCAGGCGGGTTTGCCAGAGGTGCCGGGCATGGAGCCACTTTTCAGGATAAATGGGACAACTGCTGGCATGTTTCGACCATGGCTGTTTCTGTAAAGAATAATTTTGAACGCCGGATCGGAATCTGGCCTACAGGTTTCGATAAAGATAGCGTTATGTATTGCAATACTGCATTTGGCGATTATCCAACCTATCTGCCTGATGGAAAAGAAGATCATCTGAAAAGCCGGTTTACAGGTTGGATGCTGCTGAATTACAATAAACCTGTAACCGTTTCGTCAACTTTTGGGAATTATGGTGCGAATAATGCTGTTGACGAAAGTATAAGAACCTATTGGAGTGCTGCAACGGCTAATCCCGATGAATGGATTCAATCTGATCTTGGTAGCATTTCCACCGTTAAAGCCATTCAGGTTAATTTTGCTGATCAGGATGCAGAATTTCTTGGAAAATCCTTGGGTGTTTACCACCAATATAAAATTCTGGAATCAACTGACGGAAAGAAATGGAATATACTGGTAGATAAAAGTGAGAACAGTACGGATGTCCCACATGACTATGTAGAACTTGCAAAACCGGTTCAAACCCGCTTTCTTCGACTAGTAAATATCCATATGCCGACAGGGAAATTTGCAATCAGCGGATTCCGTGTTTTTGGTATGGGATCAGGACTAAAACCTAATGTAGTAAAAGAATTTACTGTACTACGTACAAAAAAGGACAAACGCAGCGCCTGGCTGAAATGGAGCCCGGTCGATAATGCTTATGCCTACAACATTTACATGGGAACTGAACCTGATAAACTGTACAATTCGATCATGGTTTATAATGCAAACGAATATTGGCTGAAAACCATGGATAAGGAAAAACCATATTACTTTACTATCGAGGCCATTAATGAAAACGGAGTAAGTGAGCGAACTTCAGTTCAAAAGGTTGATTGAGTTATTGCTTTTTTGCTTTCAGTTACATAAACGGAACTGGTTCGTGAAAACGAAGTTCCAACCCAGAAAATCATTCTAACAATTGAATAAACTATCAAACCCTTACAAATAATGAAAAGCACAAAAATCGTCCTTTTAAGCATATTATTGCTGGTAAGCTTCACACTTTCAGCTCAGAACAAATCTCAGGCATCGGATCCGAAAATGAAATCATTCATTGATGGCCTGATGAAAAAAATGACTCTTGATGAGAAAATCGGGCAACTGAATTTACCTGCCGGCGGCGATTTTACAACGGGTGCATCGAAAAGTTCCGACGTCGGGAAGAAAATAAGTGAAGGGAAAGTCGGAGGAGTATTAAATATCCTGTCGATTCCTAAAATACGCGAAGCTCAGCGATTAGCGGTTGAAGAAAGCCGGATGAAAATTCCGTTGATTTTTGGACTTGATGTTATTCATGGATATAAGACAATTTTCCCTATTCCTCTTGGTTTATCATGTACATGGGACATGAAACTTATTGAACAAAGCGCCCGAATAGCCGCGCAGGAAGCATCTGCCGAAGGTCTTAACTGGACGTTTAGCCCGATGGTTGATATTGCCCGTGATCCGCGCTGGGGGCGCGTTGCCGAAGGTGCGGGAGAAGACCCGTGGCTGGGTTCGGAAGTTGCTGCTGCCATGGTTAAAGGTTATCAGGGCGACGACCTGAGCAAAAACAATACAATAATGGCTTGCGTGAAACACTTTGCACTTTATGGAGCTGCGGAAGCCGGCCGCGATTACAACACTGTTGATATGAGCATGGTACGCATGTACAACGAGTATTTACCGCCTTACCTGGCTGCTTTTAATGCCGGTGCCGGCAGTGCTATGAGTTCGTTCAACGAAATAAACGGAATGCCGGCTACTGCAAACAAATGGCTTATGACCGATCTGCTTCGTAAACTATGGGGATTTGGTGGTTTCGTGGTAACGGATTATACTGCAATAAATGAAATGATTGAACACGGCGTAGGCAAGGATTTGAAAGAAGTTTCGGCACTTGCACTCAATGCAGGAATTGATATGGATATGGTTGGAGAAGGTTTCCTTTTACATACGAAAGCGTTGGTTAAAGAAGGTAAAGTTTCGCAAAAAACGATTGATGACGCTTGCCGCCGCATTTTAGAGGCAAAATATAAACTGGGATTATTCGACGATCCATACCGCTATATTAACGACGAGAGAGCGAAAAATGAAATCCTTACTGCCGAAAACCGGAAAGTTGCCCGGACTATTGCTGAAAACTCAATAGTTTTATTGAAAAATGACAATCAGCTGCTGCCACTCGACCCGTCGAAAACAATTGCGTTAATAGGCCCTTTGGCTAATAACCAGCGCGAATTAATCGGTTCGTGGTGCGCCGCCGGCGACTTAACACATGCCATAAGTGTTCTTAGCGGGGTTAAAGCGCTGCTTGGTACTTCTGCTAAAGTTACATATGCTATGGGCTGTAACCTGCTTACTGACAAAGCTTTTCAATCAAGAATAAGCGGCGCCGAATATGTAGATTCGAGAACTGACGATCAGATGATTACTGAAGCTTATCATACCGCATCTGACGCTGATATCATAGTTGCAGTGCTGGGCGAACCTGCTGAATTAAGCGGAGAAGCTGCCAGCCGAAGCGATATTGGATTGCCCGGGCGACAGCTCGAACTGCTTAAAACGCTTATGAAAACCGGAAAACCGGTGGTATTGGTCCTTATGAGTGGTCGTCCGTTAACACTAGAATTTGAAGCTGCCAATGTTCCTGCAATTCTCCAGGCATGGCATGGTGGCACCGAAGCCGGAAATGCTGTGGCTAATGTTTTGTTCGGGAAATATAATCCTTCCGGAAAGCTGACGATGACATATCCGGTTAACGTAGGCCAGATTCCGATTTACTATAACCACAAAAATACAGGCAGGCCTTTTGATGCCAGCAAAAACGAAAAATACAAAAGCCGCTACCTCGATGTGCCTAACGAGCCATTATTTCCTTTCGGATTTGGTTTAAGTTACACCACTTTTAGCTACACTGATCTGAAATTGGATAAACAGAAAATGACAGCCAACAGCACACTTACCATTTCTGTAAAACTAACAAATACAGGAAAATATGATGGTACCGAAGTTGCACAACTGTATATCCGCGACCTGGTAGGCAGTATAACCCGACCGGTGAAAGAACTGAAAGGATTTCAAAAGGTATTTCTGAAAGCAGGCGAAACTAAAACGCTTACTTTCACGCTGAAAGCTGATGATCTTGCTTTTTACAATTCTGAACTGAAATTAAAAGCTGAACCTGGAGAATTTAAAGTATTTGTCGGTACTAATTCGGCAAGCGGCCTGGAAGCCGTTTTTGAACTGATTAAATAACAACATGTAATTTAAACAAATATAAACGGATGATCTGAATATCCGGATCATCCGTTTTCGTATTTTTGATGTTTTATATCTGATATCATAATGAGAGAGCTTACTGAGAACAACCTTACCATATACACTGCCTTTAAAATCACTTCTGCCGATACCGATATGTACATGCGTGTAAAACTCGGTGCTGTGGTTAATATGCTGATACAATCTGCTATCAATTCGGCTGAAAGTCTGGGATTTGGATTTAAAAACCTGAAAGAGCAAAAACTATACTGGGTGCTCAGCAGGTTAACTATCGAACTATACCATCCAGTCACCTGGAACCAGGAAGCTATTGTCGAAACCTGGCCAAAATCAGTCGAAGGGCTGCTTTATACCCGCGATTACATTATCCGCGACATGGAACAGAATATTATTGCACGAGCTACTTCGGGCTGGCTGGCAATTGACACTGAAACCAAAAAGCCAAAAGTTATCGATGGAATTCATTCGGAAATGTTTGTACATCTGAAAGACAAACATGGTTTAAGCGAATCGCCTGAGAGACTTCCGGCCACAACCACCGGCGATACTTATGAAGTACATGCAGGCTATTTCGATTTTGATCTAAACAGGCACGTCACATCAACACGCTATGTTGATTGGATGATGGATACACTAACGGTCGACTTTCATAAGAGCCATTATCCCAAAAAGTTATCTGTCAATTTTATGAAAGAAACATTGCCCGGCGACTCCTTGAGCATAATGCGCGGAAGCGAAAATGGCTCCGTCTTTAGCTTTGAGGGGACAAATCAGGCCCATAAAACGGTGGCTTTCAGAGGGAAAATTGATTTTTAAATAAGTCAGGGCTTCACAAAAAGTGAAACCCTGATTAAATGCCTGGCTTGGTTTAAAGTTATTCGGGGCGCGACTTAAAGTTGCACTCCTTATAAATTAACTAACGGTCGAGCCACTCCTTAAATTCCTGAACCCTTTCGCGGGCAACAATTATTTCTTCATCGTTAATTCCGTCAATCTTTAAACGCAGACGGCTGTTAGTCCAGGCCAGGATATTTGTACATGCCTGAATAGCAACGATATATTTCCTGCTGATACGAAAGCATATGGCCGGATCGAGAAGTGTTTCGAGCTGGTCGATTGAATAATCGATGCAATAATCCCGGTTGGAGTCAGTATGCAGATACGTTGCTTTTTCGAGACTATAAAAAGCGAGAATTTCTTCAATCGGTATGCTTTTTATTTTGTCGCCAACTTTCACCATAAACCGCGACTTGTATGTTTTGGCAGTGGCTGTACTACCCAATAGCAACAGTTTTTCCAATGCAAGTGAAGGCGAAAAAAGCTTTGATTTTTCAATGGCTTTACTAAGCCGCTCTTCCTCAACAGGTTTCAGAAGGTAATCGATGCCATTGGTTTTAAATGCTTCGATAGCATAATGATCGTAAGCCGTTGTAAAAATGATCGGGCACCGGATAGTAACTTGTTTAAAAATTTCGAAACTTAAACCATCAGCAAGTTGCACATCTGAGAAAATCAACCCGATATTTCCATTCGATTCCAGGAATGGAACCGCATCGCGCACTGATTCAATTTTGGCAACCACAGTCATTTCGGGCGCAACTTTCCGGATAAGCCTTTCGAGGTAACTGGCTGCACGGGTTTCATCCTCGAGGATCACTACATTCATTTCGCTGAAGCTTTTAACAATGGAATACGGACCAGGAATTTACCATCTTCGTTTTTCACTTCTACCTGGCTATCAGTAAAATAACTGAATTGCTGGATTATATTTTTCAATCCGGTATTTTTTGAATCCTCTCCGACTTTCTTTTCCCGCAACGAGTTTTCTACTTCCAGATAAGAACCATTGCGACGAATACGGATTTGCAAAGGGAAAGCTTCAGAAACTTCGTTGTGCTTCACTGCATTTTCGACAAGCATTTGAAGTGTCATCGGCACTATAAGTTCATCGGGGGTAGCTTCCAGGTCGATTGACAGGTTAAGCTTTTCCTCAAACCTGGTTTTGAGCAGGTAAATATAGGAGTGCATAAACGCAAGTTCATCTTTCAAAGGCACAAGTTCCTTATCCCTGCTATCAAGCACATACCTGAACAGTTCGCTGAGCTGGTTGATAAATTTCACAGCCATAGCCTGGTCGGCATATACAAGGTCGCTGAGGACATTAAAACTATTAAAAAGGAAATGAGGATTGATCTGGTTTCGTAACGACTCGTACCTGTATGCCATCATTTCTGTCTTTAGTTTCCCGGCATGTATCATTTCCTGTTTCCAGGCCTTGAAAAAACCTACAGCGGTAAAAATAAGCGACATAATGAAAGAAATAAGCAGCACATGCAGAATACTCTGCGAAACGTAGGACCATGCTTCGGCAGGCAATAAGCTGTAAACCAGGTAAATCATTATGAACTGCACGATGCAAAATACGACCACTGAATCCAGAACCAAAACAATTATTCCAACCACCGACCTGAGCACCGGGCGTTCAATCCATTTGATTTTAATATCAATAAAATGATTTACATAAATTATTGATATCCATTGTGTAATACAAATTGCACCTGCCCATATACTAAAAATAAGGAAACTCTTGTAACCCGAAAGAGCTTTAGGCATAAACAGTATGATGATCAGGATACAAAGTACGAGATTGGAAAGCAGAAATTGCTTTATTGAAAGCGGATGAAGTAACTCTCTGATCTTTTTCATCGTTAGTGGTTTGTATAACAAATGTAAAAATAAAACTCAACTTTTTGGGGTGAACAAGCACAATCCATGTATTCGCTTTAGAACTATGCTTCGTTTCTGATTGAAACGAACCCGATCCATCTGCACTATTTACAACGTTTAACTATTTCTTCAACCTGGTCTTTTCCCCAGGCAGGATAAATGGGTGATTTGGGTTTATAGTTATCCCAGCGGGCAAGGAGTTCAAACGCCTGGCTACAATACTCCGCCGGATCGTTGCCATAAAATTGCGCGGTTCCCATTTCGTTTTGTAATTTAAGAATACTTGCTCTTGGGTTTCCTGGCTCCATAGCAAGTGCCTTTCCCAATGACTGACCAGTGAGCATACTGTATTTCTGTCCGCGCTCCATCGGATTTATAACAAGTCGTCCGGTATATAAAAAACCTTGCAGAGCAAATACTTCCGCTTCACCAGGAGCCATTACGATAATTTTTTCGATTGATTTTTCGGCTGCATCCAGGTATTCATCTTTCTTTTTAGCATCCGTAGGCTCCATAAAACTCATCAGGATGTTACAATGTGCATGATAATAAAGAGGCAGCCACTCCCCTTTTTCGGCATTGGCAATTCGTTCGAATTTATTGGCAAGGGATTGAAAATCCTCAACATTTTTACAATATTGATACTGCCCAAGGGTTTCACCCATTACTTTCATAAACTCTGGGCTTCCGGCCTGGCTGAACATAGCCAGAAAAACTACTGCGATGCTTAAAATGATCTTTTTCATAATTAATTGGTTTTTAGCGATTTATTTGATTTTGATTTATTTGATTCCTGGATTTTGTAATTAAGTTTTTGGATCTTGGAATTTGGATCCTGGGTCTTCCTATTCGATCTTATCCAACTGATTCTCTTCCCCCCTCTGCGTAAGCGTGATAAAACAGGCTACAACAAAAAACCGGTCCGATCCTGCAACAATCGGCGCTGAGCGATAAACGCCGTTTTCGTCCGGGATAGTTGCATAATTATTTCCATACTCCTGTTTAAATCCCAGCACATTGGTAACGGCACCATAAAAAATTACATTCTGCCTGTAAAGAAAACTCCAGCTTATATCGAGGCTTCGGTATGGTAACATTTTCTCTCCGTTGAAAACACTGGAATTCGGATTGTTATACACCCTCGGCGATGAATATTTCATGTTTACACCTGCCAGCGAACGCAATCCGCCAAACCAGTGCTTGTAAACTACCGCAAAATTATGTTTGCTCGCAAAGGATGGAATAGCTTCAACCGGGAAATTTTTATAATCCCTTTTTGTATCGAGGTACGAATAGGAAACCCAGTAATCGCCGTACTTAATGGTTTTCTTATCGCGCCAGAAAATGTCCAGACCTTTGGCGTAACCATCACCTTCATTCGAATAGTTTTCGGGAAGGTAAAACTCATCACCATTGAATTTCACAAGGTTGTTGTAATCCTTGTAATAAATCTCAGCCCTGAAGGTCCGGTTGTTTTCCGACAATTGATAACTGAGCGTATAATGATCGGCTCTTTCGTAATCCAATCTATTGGTGTACAATAGATAATCATCAGTAGGGTCCTGGTAAAACCAGCCGTAAGCAGCCGAAAACTGGCTGAAACTGTTAATTTTATATGCGGCTGAAATCCGTGGAGATACCGTAGTTCTATCAAGGTAGTTGCCATATTCGAGGCGGCTTCCAAGTCGGAAAACAAATTTCTTTGAGGCGTATAATTCAGCTTCGGCAAATCCTGATACGATGGTGTTTTGGTAGGAATTTAAAAAAGTATCAGCTACGGAATAAAAGTCTTCGCTGTAGTTTTTTGCAAAGAGTTCTCCGCCGAATTTGAGCGTAAATTTTTCAGTAATCTGATTTGTAAATACACTTTTCAGGTGCGTTCCGATAAGTTGCCTTTCAAATGCACTGCCTTCGAATTTAACTTTATCCGAATTATTTGTATAGGACGCAGCAGTAGCAACTGACCAGCCCTTGACTAAGCTACTTCGCCAAGAAGCGTTTAAAAAACTGTTAGTATTTTGAAGGTTATAATCGATGAATCTATTTTCCGAATTCAGATCTTCAACTGAGAGAATATATCTTGAACCGCCGAAACTGCCGTAAAGTTTAAACATCCCGGTTTTACCCGTTTTTTGTCTCACACTTAAAGCTCCTGAGCCGTATTCGGGCGAATGCACCCAGCTGTAATTCTGAGGTGCAATTCGCATATAGGGTTCAAGGTTATTGTAAGAAGCTGTTGCTGTAACGGCTCCTGATTTCCAAAGTTTTGTCCCGGCCAGTTCAGCCCCAACTGACAGAATTGAAATATCAAGCTGATCCTGTGCCGGCATATCGTTGGTATTCAGTAGCAAAACCGAGGAAAGCGCCTGACCGTATTCGGCCGAATAACCGCCTGTGCTGAAAATTGTTCCTTTGAACATAAACGGATTAAAGCGTCCGCGGGTCGAAACATTGGGTGCCGACGAATTATACGGTGCATACACAAGCGAACCGTCAATAAAGGTCTGTGATTCATCGCTGTCGCCGCCTTTCACAAACAGTTTCCCCGATTCTCCGTTGGTGGTTGTTCCAGGTAAACTCTGCAAAGCGCCGAACACATCGCCATTTGCCCCGGCGGTAGTAACCATATCGAGCGAACTCAGAATAACAGCCTGTTTTTTATCACCGGCTTCGAAAGTACCGGCAGTAATGGTTACTGCATCTAATTTATTGAAAGCTTCCACGAGTCGGATATCAAATTTGAGCGCTGAACCATTAAGTTCTATTTCTTTTGTGAAAGGTTCAAATCCCATAAATTCAGCCCTGAACTTTACTTTCCCGGTTTTTGCGGTAACAAAGCGGAATTCCCCGTTGGCATTAGTCGATGCGCCATCGTAACTGCCTTCGATATAAACGTTTACACCAGGAAGAGCCCCTTCCTTTGTTGAAACAGTTCCTGAAATTGAGGTCTGACCATAAGCCGCTGCCCCGGCATAAGCGGCAAAAAGAAAAATCAGGCAAATTTTAGCAATCCTCTTCATAATTTGCTGGTATAAATTTGATGCTGCAAAATTGAGCCAGTATCCATTGCTGTCAAAATAGAAGTTTCCCAATTGTCGAAAATAATGGATGAAATGTGGAAGCCAACTACCGAAAAATCATTAAAAAATCATTATGAACAAATTTTAATGAAGCAGGCATGGAACTCTTTACTACTTTTGCATCAGTAATTTAAAGATTGAAAGCACACAATAATGGCTTACAAAATAGTTGAAACTTTAACTAATAAATTCCTCATTCCTTTCCGGTTAATACCTGCATCAGGTCTGTCGGCTGATAAACTTGCTTTGTCAATAACTATCGGAATATTAGCTGGATTGTTTCCTGTTTTAGGAGCAACAACCATTCTCAGCATATTTCTTACTATCATATTTCGTCAAAACCTGCTGGTTGTGCAGTCGGTGCAATGGATTATGGCATTGTTTCAAATCCTTCTTATCATTCCGTTTATGCAAATCGGGGCTTATATTTTATCACAGCAAGCCACTCATATCAATATTGAAACAATTAATCACGCTTTTGAACCAGGAATCATATCCGGAATAAAAACCATCGGCATTTTTCACCTTTATGCTATTTTAACCTGGACAATCCTTTCCATCCCAACTGGAGCAATTTCCTATTTTGTGTTCAGGGCTGTTTTCCAGAAAAGGGATCACATTACCCGGATTCAATGAGCTGATATGTAATAACTAAATAAAGGACTTTTAAATTAAAAAAGCGGTATTAATCCAATGGATTAATACCGCTTTTTAGTTTTTACGGAATTAAAACCGCAGAGGTCTATACATATTTAGAACAATATTCAAGGGATTATTTTTTATCCGTAAAATCGTCTGGATCAAATTGCCAGGACAGTGATACATAAAAAATATTCGACTGTTCGTACCTCGACTGATCGCTGATATCGAAGGTTGAACCTGCTACAGAGTTGCCATTTCCTTTATAATCGTGATTGAGGAAATCGGAAAGGTAATATTTGAATTTAACATTTAAACCATAAGGGAACTGGATTCCGCCAAAAACTGAAGGAAGGAAAGTCGGAGTCTGGCTCGAAAACCACTCAGTATCCTTGCTTTTTGTCCCGGAACGATCATCTGTACCTGTCCAATATTTTTGCTTAAAATGGAAGGCCATTTCATATTCACCGCCACCATAAAAATACAAGTGTTTATCGAAGGCTCCAACCTTAAGAGCTAACGGAAGGCCAAGTGTGTATTGCCTTCTTATTATCTTATATCCGGCATAAGGAGAATCGCCTTCCCCACCAATCACCTGCTGTGGCAAATTTTCGTCAGTAATCATACCAATATTACGGATACCAAGCCCGGAGAAAATACCTATGTTATTATTGAAATCATAGTGCAGATACTGAGCTACATGAAAAAACATGGTAAAACGAACATTGTTTGATTGTAAATTGGCGCCCTGGTACTTGTCAGTAAAGGCTTTGGTAAATGAGGCCTGGCTGCTGCTGAAGATAAGTTCGCCGCTTGATTCAGTGTAACCTTTTTGGCCCATCGAAGGGATATTGATCAATCCCAGGCAGATAATAGCTAATACGTAAAGTTTTTGTTTCATACTTTTCTGGTTTTTGTTGTAAAAAATTAGTGGTTTCATATTGGGTTGTAAAATATTTTTGGTGTTCAATTCAGGCAATTCAAATTTAAATCAATAAAACACAAAAATCCCTCAATCATTGTTGTTTTTATAGAAGGTTATTAAGTGAAATAAAATCTTTACCTAAGATTTTGTTTAAAACAGTAAGAAATCGAATATTGTTCAAATCCCTTATTAACAATTTTGCTCAACACAAATATGCTCAGCCAAATTTAAAAAAAAGTTTGACAACAATATAAACGAATTATTTTTTATAAATTAAAGTATCTATATTTGGCATGAGAAAATATTTCTTTTGAAAAAACGCACATTCAAAAGCATCAATTATGAAAAACAAGGAAAAACCAGAAGGCTATCTCTTTTCGAAAGGATACACAAATTACATTTTTATCCTGTTGTTTCTTCTATATATGTTCGATTATATCGACCGGATGGTGATTACTTCCTTATTCCCTTTTCTAAAAACCGACTGGAATCTTACTGATACTCAATGCGGGCTGCTGGTTTCAGCAGTTTACTGGTCAATTGTTTTATTTACTTTTCCTGTATCTATACTTGTTGACCGCTGGAGCCGCCGCAAAACCATTGGTCTAATGGCTATTGTATGGAGCATTGGAACAGGATTGGGAGCAATTACAGGAAATTTCAAACAATTATTCGCTGCCCGCACTATAATTGGTGTTGGCGAGGCCGGTTATGCTCCCGGAGGTTCAGCAATGATGTCAGCGCTTTATCCGGTGGAAAAGAGATCGTTAATGATGGGATTATGGAACGCGTCCATTCCTCTTGGAAGCGCAATAGGAGTTGCATTGGGAGGAATTATCGCAGCCCATTGGGGATGGAGACATGCATTGGGAATTGTTGCTATACCTGGATTAATTATCGCTATTCTCTTTTTCTTTATTAAGGATTATAAAACCATTGGATTGGAAAAAACAGAAATTAAAGGATCAAAAGCTGAAGAACGCAAAAAAGTCAGAATGTCGATTAAGGATACACTTGCTGAATTTCTGGCAAAACCTTCTCTTATTCTCACATATTTTGGAATGGCCGGAGTTGTTTTCACAACAACTTCGCTGCTCACCTGGTTGCCAACTTATTTTCACCGGGTACAGGGAGTACTTGAAAAAGATGCCGGGGTGAAGGCAAGCGCAGTTATGTTGTTTGCTATTATCGGGGCTCCGCTTGGCGGATATATTACTGACAGATGGAGAAAAAAACAAATCAATGCCCGGCTTTTAGTTCCTACAATAACATCGTTGCTTTCTGCTATTCTAATGTTCCTTGCATTTAGTGTTTTTGACGGTCAAATTCAGTACCTGATTTTACTTTCGATGGGCATCTCGATAACAGCATTTATTGCAGCTACCGGAGCCGTTACTCAGGATGTTGTTCATCCTGGCCTGAGAGCTATGTCCTATGCAATTGCTGTTGTGATTCAAAATCTCCTCGGAGCTTCACTGGGTCCAATTGTTATGGGTGCCATTTCCGATGCTACCGATATTCAGACAGCATTTACCTTTCTTCCTATTGCTTTGCTTATCGCAGCAGTTTTGTTCTTCGCAGGATCTTTTTATTATGCGAAAGACCTCTCAAAAGTAGAAAAAGTAGAAATTGAGGTAATTGATTAAGTTTACTCTAATCCTGCCTGAATTCAGATAAGTTTTTCTGATTGCCCACCTGGTAGCTGATGCTTACCAGCAAAATTGTTATTTCCCATTCATACTCAAATGCCAATCAATTCATTGTAGTGCTGTCCTTTCCCAGAGGTTTTGGTACTACGGATACACTGCTTTAAAACCAATTTTCATGCTAAACCAACACTCTTCTTAAATAGACTCTTTTGTGTTAAATATCTGTTAAACACTGATAATCATCGAACAAGCTTTATCTGGTTTAAGTTATTGAATAATATTTATCACAAATTTATTCATTTAAAAAACTGGTTATGGCAAAACTAACATTAAAAAAGGTCACAGTCGGAAAGGATAGCCCTTTGAAAAAAGTACAGCCTGCAGCACGTGTGATATTAAAAAAAGTGGCTTTCAAATTCAAAATAAAACCAAATCCTGTTCTGTTTAAAACACAGGTAAAACTTAAGAGTAATGATAAAATTGACATTCAGGTTGTACGCAATCCCGGATGGTTTACCAAAATAGTTCCTCTTCCTCAGACATCGGCTAGCAGCGATTCGGATTGGAATTGCTCATCACAACGCTGGTCGGGAGAAGTAACCACTGCTGAGCCGGTTATTCTGAACGAAAACATGAATGAGCTTTATCCGGGAGCAATTTTCAATTACGAATCCATTGCCAACGGCACCTATAAAAGGTTGCCATACAAGCGGAAACCGCTTACTGTGCTTATAAACCGGAACCAGGCTTCGGTGGCCAGTGCAACTGTAAACAATCCATCAGCTGCAACCGTTGCGCAGGCTGTCAGCAACATTGTTGCTTCAAAAAAAGGTGGCGGTGCGGCAATTACTTTTGGTGAAAAATTCGAAGTGATGAGCGAGGAACACTTGTTTATGAGCACAGGCGGCAGCGGCTACTACCTTGGTTTTGGCGGAAGCCATTCAGTTGATTATACTTCAAGAAGCAAGAGTCATAAGTTTTACATCAAACTGATACAGGAATACTATTCGATATTGATTGATGATACCAATACTGAACCTTCCGATTTTTTTGTAACGACGAATGAAAATCCTGGAGATAAGGATGCTTTGAAGCCAGAATTAACCGATCCTAACTGGGTGGTAGTAAGCGCCGTAAAATACGGACGAATGCTCAACCTCTTGTTCGAAAGCGACGAATCGTTCAGCGAATACAATATTGATGTAAATGCTTACGCGAACTACCTGGTTGCAGGCGCAAGTATTGATTTTTCGCTGAAACAGAAGAGTTTTCTTAAACGAACAACTGTGAGGCTGGCAGCATTTGGAGGAAATCCAAACCTGACAGGTCAGATACTTACAGCCGGAAGCGGAGCAGAAATAAAGAAAGCGGTTAAAAATTACTTCACAGGAACTGCCGACGAAGTTCCTATTGCTTATTCGTTGGCTACGCTCGATGGTGATAATATCGGTGTGCGGATGATGTCCGACTTTACTAGCCGCCAATGTTCTCCCGCAGCAAGCAAATATGAAATAGTGTGGAAAAGTATCTTCTGTCGCAAAAGTGACGATACGTCAGGAGATGAAGATGTTACTGCCTTTATGCGTATCAGGGCCTGGGATGGCAAAGGAAACAACATTCTGGATGAGGGTAAGAAAAACAAAGCCATTATTGAAGTCGAAGCCGTAAGCAAAAAGAGTGGATTCAAATTCCCTGTGCCCTGGACATTTAAAAAAGGCAGCAAAAAAAATCCGTTGCAACTGAGTACAGGCGAAATGAGGGAAATAGGACAGAAAGTCGTTTTTAAGGTTGACAGGAAAGATAAAAATGCACGTTTTGGCATTAGGGCCGATGTTCTGGAGTATGATTCCACTTCTGCTGACGACAACTTTGCTGATGATGTAAAGGACATGAAATTCAATGAGGTTGGAGATTCAAAAACCTTAACCCTGGTTTGTGATCACGAAGGATCGCGCATTGAGTTCAGCGTTGAAGTAAGACCAGTTTATGACTGATAATAGTTAGTCATTTCCCGATAGATTGTCATACTGTAAAAAGCCACCTAGCCAGTGGCTTTTTTTTACCTTGTTTAAGGATAAGTATTCAATTGAAGGAGAACTCAATCACAGTTGAAATTACCGGAAAAAGTGCGAACGCAAAAACTAATCACTATTTATCTAAACTATTTGTATATTAATTATGGAATAACTTCCTTTGCGCGGAAACAATCCGTTCTATTAATCTCATAAACTATTTTCGATGTGGCGCACCCCTAAAATTAAACAAGTTATTATTTCAGTTCTCTTTTTATTACTCTTCAAATCTGCTTTCTGCCAGGAGAATTTTAAACCGGGTTACATAATTTCAAATGGAAGTGATACTATAAAAGGTTTTATTGATTACCGCAATTGGAGAACAAATCCAGACAAAATAACTTTTAAAACTCAACTTTCGAATGTATCAAGCGGGTATTCAGATAAAGAAATTAAAGGATTCGGTGTGGCAAATGAAATCTATGTGAGGGCAGCTGTTCAGATTGAACAAAGCACTGATTTTGTTGAAAATATGGATAACAATCCTGATTTAATTCTGGTTACGGATACCGTATTTCTGCAATTAATAGTTCAGGGGCCCAAAAACCTGTATCATTATGTTAATAAATCTGTTAAAGATCAGTTCTATGTCAGTCTGGGATCGGAGTATCAGTTATTGATTTATAAAAGGTACAAACAGAAACAAACACTTAAATATAATAGCCCGAATGTTGATAAAACATTCCTTGAAAAGCAGAATTACGAAATACTGATTATTTCGGATAAGAGGTATATTGACCAACTTGCTGCTTACCTGGGGGAGTGCTCTAAAATTGCGGACTATTTAACTAAAACAGAATATAGCAGGGAGGATTTAGAAATGCTTTACAGTCAGTATTATGATTGCACAAATTCCTCAATGTATTTTCAGAAAAAGGCTGAAGTCACAAAATTGGAAAAAAGAATTTTGGCAGGTGCATCAGTTACATTTTTAAACTTTGAAGGCGAAGGTTTTGAATATCTGAGTAAGGCTGACTTTTCCCCTTCGGTTAATATTTCCGGTGGATTTTCTTTAGATTATGTGTTCCCCCGAAAATTCAACAGGTTTTCCTTTAACAACGAATTGCTTTATTCGGCCTATAAATGCACAGGTACATATACCGATTATACCAGCGAAAACGAATATAAAATAACCACATCCGCCATCGGGCTTACTTACCTTAAATTAAATACGATGATAAGGTACGCCTATCCAATAGGTGGTAAAACATCAATTTATGGAAATGCAGGTGTACTTTATGGGATAGCTTTAGCCTCGACCAATACATCGACAGCAGAAACTAAATTCTATTCATCGGAAACAATTAAAACAACCAAGGCTATGCAGGATTTCAGGAATTACGAAGTAAGTTATTCCTTAGGACTGGGTGCAAAACACAAAAGGTATTCGGCTGAATTAAAGTTTGAAACAGGAAATGGAATGTCGGATTATACGAATTTAAAGTCCAAAACCAAAAGACTTTACTTTTTTCTGGGGTACAGGTTTTAAAAACGCCCGAACACACTTATCTGTCAGAAACTAAAAAAGCCACCTTATCGGTGGCTTTTTCATGTTGTATTGCGAAAGGACTACTTCACCAAATCAACGATAGCTTTGAAAGCTGTAGGGTTGTTTAAAGCGAGGTCGGCAAGTACTTTGCGGTCGAGTTCGATATTACGGGCGTGTAATTTGCCCATAAATACTGAATACGACATTCCATACTCGCGGGTACCGGCATTGATACGGGTAATCCAGAGTGAACGGAAATTACGTTTTTTGGTTTTTCTGTCGCGGTATGCATACACGCCTCCTTTTTCGTATGCATTTTTGGCTACCGTCCAGACATTTTTGCGTCGGCCGAATTGACCTTTAACCGCTTTCAGGATTTTTTTCCTGCGGGCTCTTGACGCTACTGCATTGACTGATCTTGGCATTTTTTTCGATTTTTTACTTCAGCGATACCGTTCACACGGCATTCTTATGGAGCTGAAAGTAAGTTAAACAATTAGTTAATTAGCACTGGAGCATATCTCTTACCGCTTTAGCATCTGCCTTATCGACAATTGTGCTGTAACCAAGGTTACGTTTACGTTTGTTCGATTTTTTTGTCAGAATGTGACTGTGGTAAGCATGCTTCCTTTTCAGCTTGCCCGTGCCGGTTGTTGAAAACCTTTTCTTGGCAGCGGATTTACTCTTCATTTTAGGCATGTTACTTTGATTTTAATTATGATGATTATTAAGAGTATTCAAAAAAATAAATTCGTTTTAAACGGATGCTTTCTTTGGCGAAAGTATCATTATCATTCGTTTCCCTTCGAGCAATGGTAGTTTTTCAACTTTAGCGAATTCCATTAATTCCTGTGCAAAGCGGAGTAAAATGATTTCACCCTGATCTTTATACACGATGGAGCGGCCACGGAAAAACACTTCTACTTTAACCTTATCACCTTCCTGAAGGAAATTTTTAGCATGTTTCAATTTGAAATTAAAATCATGATCATCCGTTTGGGGACCCATCCTGATTTCCTTCACTACAACTTTAGCCGTTTTGGCTTTGATCTCCTTTTGTTTCTTTTTCAGTTCATAAAGAAACTTCTTATAATCAACCAACCTGCAAACCGGTGGGTTAGCGGTCGGGGAAATCTCAACAAGGTCCAGCTCAAGATTTTCAGCTAACTGAAGTGCCTCTTTAATATTATAGATGCCTGGTTCAGTATTTTCGCCTACCACCCTTACAACGGGCGATTTAATCTTTTCATTAATCTTATGCAGTTCTTCTTTCTCGCGCCGTGGGAACCTGCGATCCTGATGGTTACTGCCGCTGCTGTAGTTTGATGTTGCTATGGTTATAACTCCTTCCTGTTGGTGAATAATTATGGTTTACTTATTTTGGGTATTTCTGGTTTCGTTTTATAAAAGCTGTTTCCTTGTTTCATCCGTAATATGGGCGATAAAATCTTCCATACTGAAAGTTCCCAAGTCACCCTGCCCGTGTTTACGCACCGAAACGGTATTATCGGCTTCTTCTTTTTCGCCTACAATAAGCATATACGGGATCTTCATTAATTCAGCATCCCGTATTTTTTTACCCGTTTTTTCATTGCGTTCGTCAACGAGGGCGCGAATTTCGGAATTTTCCATTACCTGTGCAACTTTTTTTGCATAATCGAGGTATTTCTCACTGATTGGCAGTATAGTAACCTGATCGGGCGTAAGCCACAGCGGGAAATTACCGGCGGTATGCTCTAATAGTACAGCCACAAAACGCTCCATGGAGCCAAAAGGCGCACGGTGAATCATAACCGGACGGTATTTCTGGTTGTCGTTGCCGGTATATTCCAGTTCGAAACGCTCAGGCAGATTATAATCAACCTGTATGGTTCCAAGCTGCCATTTGCGTCCGAGGGCATCTTTCACCATAAAATCGAGTTTCGGCCCGTAAAATGCAGCCTCACCAAGTTCGACAGTTGTTTTCAGTCCTTTTTCGGATGCAGCTTCTATAATTGCGCTTTCGGCTTTTTCCCAGTTTTCGTCGGAACCAATATACTTTTCAGTGTTATTGGGATCGCGCAACGAAATCTGAGCTGTGAAATCTTTGAAATCGAGTATGCGGAAAATGTGCAGTACGATATCAATTACGGCTTTAAATTCATCTTTCAACTGATCGGGACGGCAGAACAGATGCGCATCGTCCTGTGTAAACCCACGAACCCTTGTAAGACCGTGAAGTTCACCACTTTGCTCATAACGGTAAACGGTTCCGAATTCAGCAAAACGGATAGGAAGATCTTTGTACGAACGTGGTTTCGCGTTGTAGATTTCACAGTGATGAGGGCAGTTCATTGGTTTCAGCAGGAACTGTTCGCCTTCAACCGGCGTATTGATTGGCTGAAACGAGTCTTTTCCGTATTTCTGAAAGTGACCGCTGGTTTTATATAATTCAACATTTCCGATATGCGGAGTAATTACAGGCATATAACCGGCTTTGCGCTGAAGGCCTTTCAGGAAATTTTCGAGGCGTTCGCGAAGCATTGCTCCTTTTGGCAGCCAAAGCGGTAAACCTTGTCCGACACGTGGTGAAAAAGTGAATAGTTCAAGTTCCTTGCCAAGTTTGCGGTGGTCGCGTTTCTTAGCTTCTTCAAGCATTACAAGGTACTCATCCAGTTCTTTTTGTTTCGGGAAAGTAATGCCGTAAATGCGGGTAAGCATTTTACGTTTTTCGTCGCCACGCCAGTAAGCACCGGCAATATTCAGAAGTTTAATCGCTTTAATGGGCGATGTATCCTGCAAATGCGGTCCTCGGCAGAGATCAGTAAATTTGCCGGTTTCGTAAAAAGTAATTTCGCCATCCTGAAGATCGGTAATCAGCTCGATCTTATATTCATCGTTTTTAGCGGTAAAATAATCGAGTGCTTCTGTTTTAGAAACCGAACGACGCTGGTATTGCTGTTTTTCGCGGGCAAGCTCAAGCATTTTAGCTTCGATACGCGGCAAATCTTCGGGAGTAACCTGGTATGTGCCGAAATCCATATCGTAATAAAAACCATTGTCAATATCCGGTCCGATTCCGAATTTCACTCCCGGAAAAAGTATCTCAATTGCCTCAGCCATAAGGTGAGCCGAGGAATGCCACATTGCCGATTTCCCTTCCGGATCGTTCCATGTAAGCAGTTGCAGACGAACATCTTTTGTGAGCGGATGTGTTGAATCCCAAACCTCGCCATCCACTTTGGCGGCTAATACGTTACGTGCAAGGCCTTCGCTGATGCTGAGCGCAACCTGCATGGCAGTAGTTCCGGCAGGGTATTGCCTTACGGAATTATCTGGTAATGTTATGTTTATCATGTAGTTGAGTAATGTTCAAAAAATAAGTTTGCAAAGGTAGTGAAATAATGCTGATAAATCGCAAGTCGCCAGAAGCTATTTTACACCTTTCCGATAGAAAAATAAGGTACTTTTAGAGACCCTTAAAAATGATGTTTAGTCACGTGTATCTTACAACATAAGAGGCATTTACACTTTTTAATACTTTTCGCTCCCGTATATGAAGTCAAAAATAAGTAACCTGAAAATATTGTTGATTCTTCCGTTGATCATTTTTTTATCCGGCTGTAAAAAAGATGATCCTGAAGCACCTGTTGATCCTCCCGTTGTAAATTTCTACAAAGGAGCGGATATTTCATTCCTTCCCGAAATCGAAGAGAATGGAACCCAATTTTACGATCAGGATGGCAAGATTGAACTTTTACCCGATATTTTAAAAAAAAACGGGGTTAATACTATCAGGATCAGGCTTTGGCATACTCCGGCAAATGGGCATTCGGGAATTGAGGAAGTTACTGCTTTTGCAAAAGAAATGAAAGCTAAAGGTTTTGAAATTTTCATCACCATCCATTATTCCGATACTTGGGCCGATCCCGGTAACCAGCAGAAACCTTCGGCATGGGAAGGATTACCGGTAAGTATTTTGGGCGACAGTGTTTATAATTATACTAAAAACGTGGTTCAGTTAATTAATCCTGATATCATCGAAATAGGAAATGAAATCAGCAACGGATTTTTGTGGCCTGAAGGTAAAATTTCAAACCAGGCTAATTTTATTTCCTTATTAAAAAGAGGGATTCAGGGAGCCCGCGATGCTTCTGCCGAAAGCAAAAAAATATTGATCCATTGCGCGACGCTGGATGTTGCAGATTGGTTTTACACCATCCTGAAAAACAACACTGTAGATTATGATATCATCGGGTTGTCCTACTATCCTTTCTGGACAAAAAAAAACCCAACCCAGGCAATTGATCAGCTAAAATCGCTTTGTACCACTTATGGAAAAGAAGCAATGATTGCTGAAATAGCCTACCCGTTTACACTTGGCTGGAATGATTATACGAATAATATAATTGGCAGTCAGGATCAGCTTTTATCAGGCTACCCTGCAACACCCGAAGGACAGAAACTGATTTTAACGGAGTTGCGCCAGGCTTTGGAAAAATCAGATCAATTAATTGGTTTTTGTTATTGGGCACCTGAATGGGTCGCTTTCAAAGGTCCGCAATCCACTTCGGGCTCATCATGGGAGAATATGGCTCTTTTCGATTTCGATAATAAAGCACTGCCGGCATTAGAGGCGTTCAGATAGAGTGTATAATTCAAATAAAATATTCACCATAACTTAAAGTATGTTAAAGGCATTCAAAATGCATATTTATAATATACCTTTGTTCAAGTTACACGAAAACAATGAATTACTTCTTTCATATTTATAAATAAAAACTTCAATACTATGAATACAAGATCACTCATTTTGATAGTATTTACAGGGATAGCTATGTTATCCTGTGAGAAAAAAGACGAAACCTGCACAGATGTGCATGAAGGAACTTTGATGTACACTCAGAAATCGATGGAATGTGTTCCTTACTGGGGAAAATCAACTGCACTATACAGAGATTCGCTGAACAATCTGATTGAATTATCCATACAGCAGCATCAGGATGATTTGCTTGAATGGTATATGCCCCGACTTTGCCCAATAAATAATAAAGACACAATATATTATAACTTCCGGTCAACGACCAAGCACGTTACGCTGGGCAATGATTCAATTGATTTTTATCTCGATGTTAATATCATGACAAGTTTGGATTGGCAATATTATAAGAAATTCGACCTTATTTTTATTAATCACAATCTTACGGATTCTTCAGGACTTCAGAATTTTGAAATGGGAATTGATCCAAGGGATGTTCCTGAACAGCGAATTGAACTGGTAAATAACAGGACCATAGCTTTCGAACCGGAAATTGAGGTGTTCGGCGAAAAATATGATAGCGTGTATCATGTTAAATTTGTAGACTTTAATTCGCCTAATAAGTTGTATTATTCTTATGGATCTGGTGTAGTTTCATTTAAAGACAATACAGGAAAAAGATGGGTTTTGGTAAAGTTTTACTAATATCCTTACTCCTGGCCCAGACCTTGCAAAAAAACCTTAACCGCTATTTACTTATCACCTTAAATTCAGTTCTCCGGTTTTTTGCCCGTCCTTCAGGTGTGTCGTTACTTTCGATAGGTGCGCTTTCGCCATACCCTTTAAAAGTCAGGCGCCCGGCTTCTACCCCTTTGGAAATCAGGTAATCATATACTGCCTTTGCCCGATTTTGTGAAAGCTGGTTATTATGTGTTTCGCTTCCTTCGCTGTCAGTATGTCCGCCGATTTCGATTTGTGTAGTAGTATTTTTTGTCATGAAAGTAATGAGCCTTTCAAGTTCCGATTGCGAATATGAAAGGAGCTCAAATTTATCCGTTTCGAAGAAAATATTATGTAAAACTACCTTCTCCCCGACTGCCAGCGGTTGCATTGGGATATCAAGCTTTATAGGGTTAACAGAATCGTTTCCCTTGCTTACATTAAAATTTGTTGAATAAAAAAGGTAACCACTTCGGGCAATATTAACGGCATAATCCTTATCAACCGGAAGGCTCATTAGAAATTCACCCGTTATCGGATCGGATGTGGAATTGACAATAACGGTATTTTTTTGCATATCGATAAGCTCAATAGCTGCTTTTAAAGGCAGCAAAGTATTTTTATCATAAACTTTTCCCTGAACATACGATACAGATGCAGGCCGCGATTGCTCAGGCAGTTCAAAACGGTAAATGTCAATGTTTCCAAAACCGTTTTCCCGCTCAGCAGATATAAAAGCTTCAGTTCCCTTCGCATTGATGATCAGGTTGATTTCATCACGTTTGGTATTAACCGGATAACCAATATTTTCAGGCTGCTGCCAAAATCCTTCACTATCAGACCGCGAAACAAACAGATCGGCGCCGCCCAGGCCCATGTGACCGCGCGAGGAAAAATAAAGTGTTCGGCCATCGGGATGTATAAAAGGAGCCATTTCGTCGGACGATGTATTTATTGTATTACCAAGGTTTACAGGCGCTCCCCAATATCCGTCGTCCTGGAGAATGCTTTTCCATATATCCGAACCACCAAATCCACCGCGACGTGTAGAAACAAAAAACAAAGTACGCCCGTCAACAGCCAGGCAAGGCTGCGACTCCCAGGCAGCAGAATTTACCAGTTCGCCTAAATTTTCGGGTTCCGACCAGTTGTTGCCTGCTTTGTGCGAAAGGTACAAATCGCAACTTCCATACGAATCGCGGCGGCTGCAACAGGTAATTATAATCGTCATACCATCGGGCGAAACACATAATGCGCCCTCATTACCGGGAGTATTAATGGGAGCGCCAATTTCAATTGCCGGGCTCCAGTTTAACTGACCTGTAACGGAACGTGCTGAAATTGAACGATAAAAACTTTCATCACTTTTAATATCCGAACCTTTTCGCGTAAAATAAAGTTGACCTTCGTCCAAACTAACCGCATTGATATACTCGTAACCACTTGAATTCACATTCGGTCCAATATTGACAGGATTGAACGGAACCGGGTTTTTCATCATTTCGAGCCGAAAATCGCATAATTGCATATTAATGGCTGTACGCTTTAGTTCTTCCTGAATTTTAGGGTTAAAAGCAAGGTATTTCAAATAGTTAACTTTTGCCTCATTGTACATTTCCATATCAAAATACAGGTTGGCCATGATATAATATGCAGGTGGGAAAATGGTTGAGTCAATGTCAACCGCTTGAGTGTATGCAACAACAGCTTTATCATACTCTTTCAGATCGTTGAACATATCGCCTTTCAACAGCCAGGCTTTAGCAAACGCCGGATCATCTTCAATTAATTGATCAACTGCCCGCAGCGCATTGGCGAAATCGTGACGGTTGTATTGTTGTACCGCTTTTTCGAATTGCTTTTCGGAACGTGTTTTACCTGTTTGAGCAAACAAGGAAACACTCAATACCATGAATATTGAAATTATAATTGTTAACCGGATTGATTTCATATACCTGCAGGTTTTAGCGCGAAAATACGGTACTTGGTTCAAATATCAGTTAAAAAACGGTTTTATATGGCCGAAAGTATGCCAGAACTTTTTAAAATCTAATCAGAAAACTAAATATGCGAAGGAAAATTCTAATGCAGCTTTTTTGCAACTATACCAGTAAACAAAAGATAGACCAGGTAAAGAATTGAAAAAGCAGAAAATATCAGAGCAGTCATTACCAGTACATCCTTAATATTGACCAAAATGTCCGGGTAGCGCTCATCAAGATCAATGATAAATCCAGATATGGATATAATCGCCGAGAAAATTAAAATAAGCAGGAAAGATTTTGCGTGTTTCATAGCTGAGTGTTTCACATAGGCTATAAAACGGAAAATGACGGCTTTAAATTGTGTTTCTACACTAAGGAATATGCATAAATTTATGTGCCTGAAGCGAAATATGCCAGCGGGGATTTTTCATCACATAATCAATAATACCAGGCAGTACCGCTTGCATACGGCTCCATTCGGGTTGAAGGCAGAGGTAACAATCGGATCCAACCAGTTTTGCATTTTCTTCGGCCCAATCGAAATCAGTTTCGTCGAAAATTATCACTTTCAGTTCGCTGGCTTTTTTAAATATTTCAGGTTTCGGAGGACTTTTTCGTTTGGGCGAAAGGCAAATCCAATCGAAAGTACCACTGAAAGGATGCGATCCGGATGTTTCGAGATGAACCTGAAGTCCTTCCTCTTTCAACTTATCGCACAGATAATTAAGGTCATACATCAAAGGTTCGCCGCCGGTAATTACAACGGTAGCGGCAGGATTTCCGGTTACGCGTTTCACAATTTCGTCAGCATCAGTGAGTGGATGAAGTTTCGGGTTCCACGATTCCTTAACATCGCACCAGTAGCATCCTACATCACAACCACCAACACGCAGAAAATAGGCAGCTTTACCTGTATGAAAGCCTTCACCCTGAATGGTGTAGAAGTCCTCCATCAATGGAAGTAATTTACCTTGGTTTGTAGGATCTGTTTTCAAATTATTGAGTTACTGTTTATTATTAACTTTTATTGCGAACGAAAGAACACTTATAAATCACCTCACCCCCGTCCCCTCTCCTCAAGGAGAGGGGTGACTCCACCTTCAAAAATTTAACAAAAAGAGAACTTTCACTTTTCTCTTTTTTTGCGAGCGAAGCGAAGCATCACTCTTCACTATACACTATACACTATTCACTCTTCAAAAACCTCACCCCCGTCCCCTCTCCTTGAAAAAAAGAGAGGGGTGACTACACCCCGGAAGCAATTACAAATTAACAGATCTCTTTTATACTCTTCCCTGTTACTCTTCACTCTTCACTCTTCACTCTTCACTTTTCACTTTTATTATACGCCTTAAACGTATTCATAAGCAGCGAAACAATAGTCATAGGCCCTACACCGCCTGGAACAGGTGTGATGTAGGAACATTTGGGAGCTACCTCATCAAATTTCACATCACCAATGATATGATACCCTTTTTCGCTGTTATCTTCAATACGGTGAATACCAACATCAATAACAACAGCGCCTTCTTTTACCATATCGGCAGTTACAAATGCAGGCTGTCCCATGGCTGCGATAAGAATGTCGGCAGTTGCTGCAATTTCTTTCAGGTTTTTAGTACCAGTATGACAAACAGTTACAGTACAATTTCCGGGGTTAGCTTTTCGCGAAAGCATAACACTGATTGGCGTTCCTACGATATTGCTGCGTCCAAGAACAACACAATGTTTACCGCTTGTTTCGATATTGCTGTGCTCAATCAATTGAATAATGCCGTAAGGTGTTGCAGGGAGGTATGTTGGTTCACCAAGCATCATACGGCCAAGACTTACGGGATGGAAACCATCCACATCCTTATCCGGATTAATACTGCTTATCACTTTATGAACATTAATATGAGCCGGTAAAGGAAGCTGAACGATAAATCCATCCACTTCGTCGTCGTTATTCAGGAAATCGATGATTTCGAGCAGCTTTTTCTCAGAACTATCTGCTTCGAGACGATAGATGGTTGATGTAAAACCTACTTCTTTGCAGGCTCTTTCTTTGCTGTTGACATAAGTCTGACTGGCGGCGTCTTCGCCAACCAAAACAGCAACCAGGTGAGGGGCACGGTCGCCTCTGTCAATAATTTCAGCGCTTTTGGCTGCAAGCTCCTTTTTGATTTTCGAAGCGATTAGTTTACCGTCTATAATCTCCATTTGGAATAGTTATTTTAAAAAGCAATGGTCTTTGTTCAAGAGTTCAAGGTTCAATAGCTGCACGTTCAAGGTTCAAAGGGGGTAAAATTCCAAGGTCCAAATCCCAAGATCCAAAGTCCAAATTTCACTTTCTCCTCTCCTTGTCGCCCCTCGCCTTGTCGCCCCTCTCTCTATCTCATTGTCCCCGTGTCCCCTTGTTTCCTTGTCTCCTTCTCATCCCGTCCTCTAAAAACCTCTACCTTCTCTTCCCGCTCTTCATCTGCTGCGCCATTTTTTGAGCACCGCCGGTTGTGAGCATTTTCATCATTTTTCGGGTATCGTCAAACTGCTTGATCAGCCTGTTAACTTCCTGAATATCTGTTCCGCTACCCTGGGCTATCCTTTTGCGACGGCTTCCGTTGAGCACTGCAGGGTTTTCCCTTTCGAGAGGTGTCATCGACTGAATGATAGCTTCAATACCTTTAAATGCATTTTCGTCAATATCAATGTCTTTAATGGCTTTGCCCATTCCCGGGATCATACTCATCAGATCTTTGACATTACCCATTTTTTTGATTTGCCTGATCTGATCAACAAAATCATTGAAGTTAAACTGATCTTTGGCAAGTTTTTTCTGCAGTTTCCGGGCTGATTCCTCATCGTACTGCTCCTGGGCACGCTCAACCAGCGAAACAATATCACCCATTCCGAGGATACGGTCGGCCATACGTTCAGGGTAGAACATATCGATGGCATCCATTTTTTCACCGATACCGACAAATTTGATGGGTTTGTTTACAACCGACCGAATGGTTAACGCGGCTCCACCGCGGGTATCACCATCGAGTTTGGTGAGTATAACTCCATCAAAATCAAGCTTGTCGTTAAACGCTTTGGCTGTATTTACAGCATCCTGACCGGTCATTGCATCAACTACGAAAAGTGTTTCGTGCGGATTCAAAGCCGATTTGAGAGCCGAAATTTCATTCATCATCAGCTCATCAATTGCCAAACGGCCGGCAGTATCAATGATCAGAACATTGAAACCACGGTCTTTAGCATGACTGAGCGCATTGCGGGCAATTTTTACTGCATCTTTATTTTCGGGCTCGGCATATACTTCAATACCAATCTGTTCGCCCAATACTTTCAGCTGGTCAATAGCAGCAGGACGGTAAATATCGCAGGCAACCAGCAAAGGATTTTTCCCCTTTTTGGTGTGCAGGTAACTTGCCAGTTTAGCCGAAAAAGTAGTTTTACCGCTACCCTGAAGTCCTGACATTAAAATCACTGCCGGACTGCCTTTGAGATTAATTTCCACTTTTTCTCCGCCCATAAGTTCGGCGAGTTCGTCGTGAACAATTTTAACCATCAGCTGGCCCGGCGAAACCGAGGTGAGAACATTCTGTCCCAGCGCTTTCACTTTTACCGTATCGGTAAATTCCTTGGCAACTTTATAACTTACGTCGGCATCGAGCAATGCCTTACGAACATCTTTGAGGGTTTCGGCCACATTGATTTCGGTGATATACCCGTGGCCTTTCAGCAGTTTAAACGCTCTGTCGAGCCTGTCGCTTAGACTTTCAAACATTGTATTGCAGTATTTTCGTAGATTGATAAATAACCCGCCCTAAAGCAGGGGTGCAAAGGTAGTAATTTTTAGAATGTGGAAATGAGTTCGGTTCGAAGGGGTTGAAGAGTTTGAAGAGTTTCTAGTTTCTGGTTTCAGGTTGTCCGATGTACAAGGGTTAGAGTGAAAATTGGAGGGATTAGGATTCAATATTTACGAAATGGAAGGAGTTGTAGATAATATCCTGGAATTTGGCCTTTGGACCTTGGAACTTGGGTCTTGGAATTTGGGTCTTGGAATTTGGATCTTGGAATTTGACATTTCGTCGAAGACTACCTCCGCTCAATCCTCACCGAAAAATCATCTAAAATAAAAGTTTCTTTCCCGGTGTTCCAGGCATAAACCTTTAATTTCAGGCCTTTTTCGCGTAAAATTTCATTGTCAGGAATTGCATAATTTGTTACAAAATTAAAGGCTTGCCTGTCGTGAATAAAATCGCCTGCTTCAACGGCTTTCCAAAGTTTTGATTCGCCATCTTTTTCAACGGAAATAACATAAACCGCTTTGGCTCCGGGTTCAGCTTTTGCCCACACATTTGCCCTGATGATATATCCGCCAGAGTATGCTGCAAGTGAATCCAACTCATACTCAAATGATACCGAATATGCTCCCGGCTCTAAAAGAAATGAATTGATTCGACCTGTTTTCATTATTTTTGATAAGTCAGGAGCTGACCAGTAAGGACTGGCATTTTCAAAAGTATATTCACTTGTAAAAACGGTAGTGGGCGAAATTGTATCAGAAATTCCGAAAAATGATTTTACTGGATTCGTTTTGGAAGAAATATCAGTATCAGAAGGTGGATTCCCAGTGAAAGAAAGTTCCTCCCATTTGATATTAATCTCTTCTTTCATCATTTCCCTGCCGGAGCAACGGAACATAATTTTGCTAACCCTCAAAGCACTTTTTCCATTTTCAGGGTTGGTAATCAATGGATTGATCCACAGTCCATAGGCCGCATTCTTAGGAACAATGCGATAAATCCGAATATCGCCGTTTTCGAGCATGTAATACACAAAAGTTGCCTCATCCTTATAAACGAAACTTTTTATTTTTCCGATAAGGTTGCGTTGCATATCCACCGATGCTCTCTGAATTCCTGCCCCCTTTTCAATGGGGACATCAATCCAGGTATTCCAGCCGGCTTTAGTTTGCTGAATAGTTTTAATGTTAATTTTCAACTCATTAGCTCGCTTTTTATACACCAAAACCGGGAAAACTCCTTTTTGCACAGCAGCAAGTCCGTACCTGCTAAGCATTTCAAGAAATGCATCAGGTTCGTCGTTCAGCAAATAGCGTCCATCGATACTTTCGAGGGTACCGCCGTGAATATCACGAGTAATTTTCCGAAGCTCCCAAAGGATAAAATCCGGTGCTTTCGTGCTTTCGAAATGTTGGGCATTCAACTGGTCAAGCTCGCGGGTGTATGTTGCATAACTCTGTATCACCGGTCGGGGCTGCCAGTTTAATTTGTTTGCAGCAATGTAGGAATAATCCCATGGATAAACGTCAACGCTGGCATTACCAATCAAATCCAGAATCTCCTTATCCAGTTTATTGCGGGCAATTGCCTTTTCGGAAGATGTAGCACATGTATCTAAAAAGAAATCATTATTCACCGCCTTCGAAACTAAAGTTTGTAATCCGTTTACTTTGAATTTGAACGGTTCGAAATAATATGATTTCTGAAGGGTTAAATAAAACAGGACAATGATTAATACGGAAAGCAAACTATTTGCAATCCTGAATTTGCCTGAAAGAATATTGTAAATAATTACAATAAAAAGGATAAAAACGAACATCATGGATGTGTGCAGATAATCTTCGCGTGCCATTCCGTATTTCCATATCGCGAAAAGCGCAGGACCTGCCAGCAGTGTAAGCTGCAGAAGTTTTACATTCCGAATATTAATAATGATCAGTACCAATCCGCAAAAAAGTGCGCCACCGGTAATCCACCAGTTATTAAGCGGATACACAGCCACTGCCGCCGAGTTGTCAGCAGCCAGGTAAATCATTCCTTTCAGGTAACCGGCCAGTCCTGATAAATCGCCATACAGTCCTAACCAAACTGCGAACAATATGAAAGGTACAATCAGGAAAAGCAGCAAACGGTATTTGCTTTCGAGGCCGGCAATTGCGCGGTAAACCATTATTCCGGCAAACGACAAAGTAATTATCAAACTCACAATCCCCACAAATGCCTTGATGTACAGGGCAACAGGGGTAAGAATGAGGGCAGGAAAAAGCCATGTAACATTACGGCGTTCGAAGAAATTGAGGTAGCAAAGGATAATTATTTGAACGAATGTTAACAAAAGATCGTTGAATGCGAGTAATATAAAAGATGAAAACAGTGCGAACGCCATATATCCCAAAGGTTTTCGGGTAGCAAGTTTCAGCAGGCAATAAGCCATAAAAATTCGCGCAGCCAGATGTATAGAAACAGCAATCCACAAATTGGAGCCTGCAGGCAAAGGGTACATTAAAAATGCTAAAGGTCCGTGAGGAAAAATGATTTCTTTTCCTAAACCAACATTTCCCCTGATCAGGAAATTGAAAACCCAGGCTAAAGGAGGATCGATACCGTTGGCAAAAACGGAAGCAGGAAAGGGAAACAACACGAATGCCGGAACCAGGGCAATAACGAAAAGCAGCAGATTATTGGTTTTTCCCGAAACAGGATGGTACAGGATTGATCGTACAGACATGAGTTTTCTTTGGCGGCACTAAAGTAAGGAAGTTTTTGGTTACAACGGGCTAGTTGTGAACCAAGATCCAAATTCCAATTTAATGAAGGGCGACAAGGCGAGGGGCGACCGGGCGACTGTGCTTAGTGAATTATACTTAAATTCCAAGTTACAAGTTCCAAATTCCAAATTCCAAGTTCCAAAGCCCAAATCACAAAGCTCAAACCGAAACCCTTCAAACTCTTCAAACCCTTCAAACCTTGAAACCAGAAACCTTTCAAACCTTTCAAACCCTTCAAGCCCTTCAAGCCTGAAACGTGAAACCTGAAACTTGAAACAAGAAACCCTTCAAACTCTTCAAACCTCGTTTTTTTTCGCTGTACTTAAATTTATATTTGTAATAATAATATATTTGCATTCTAATCACCTGACTGTATTTTGCTTTAGCTTTTTCTCTGAAAGCAATCCAGTATAATTATAGGTGCTGTTTTATCATTAAAACTTCTGGTTTTATTTGATAACCAGCTGTAAAAGCAAATCATCATTTGTTGAATTTTTTTCGAAATACATTTCCAAAACCGCTAATAACCAATCAAATAACAAATAATAAAAACCAATGAGAAAACTCGCTACACTTTTATTCAGTCTTCTGGTTGTAACTTTTGCTTTCGGTAAATCAGTTACCATGGAAAAAGCCAGCCAGGTGGCCAACAATTATTTTGCACAGTATTCAGGCAAATCAATGATTGCTGTCGAAAGCAGTTTCAGCAAATCTTACAACGGAATTACCACTTTTTACGTATTCAATTACGTTGGTGGCGGTTTTGTAGTAGTGTCGGCCGATGATGCTGCAATTCCTGTTCTTGCTCAGTCGAACGAGGGATTTATTGAAACCGAAATCACAAATCCTGCTGTTAAATTTATGTTTGATAGTTACGGCAAAGAAATTGCATTTGCTATTTCGTCAGAACTCGACAACAGCGGCACCATTGGTGAATGGAACAGCATTTTAAACAACAGTTTTAATACCGATGCCGCTACACTTGATGTAACTCCTTTGTTAACAACTACCTGGGACCAGGGACAATGGTACAATTTCTACTGCCCTTCAGCCCCTGGCGGACCTGGTGGTAAAGCATGGGCCGGATGTGTGGCAACAACCATGGGTCAGGTTATGAAATATTTTAACTTTCCTGCAACAGGCGTTTTATCACATTCATATGTGCACCCTACTTATGGAACCCAAACAGCAAACTTTGGAGTTACCAATTACAATTTCAGTAATATGGGCAATTCGGCCAACAGCGGAAGTTATACCGAAATTGCTACTCTTCTTCGTCATGCCGGCGTAGCTGTTGATATGAATTATGCTCCCGATGGATCCGGAGCTTTTTCGCAGGATGTTCCATGGGCAATGGCTACTTATTTTAATTACGATCAGGCAACAATCCGATATGCACCCAAATCGGATTATACAAATACAACCTGGGTTGCTATGCTAAAAGCAGAGCTTGATGCCAGCCGTCCTTTGTACTTTTCAGGCAGTGGCTCCGGTGGAGGCCATGCCTGGGTTTGCGACGGTTACCGCAACAGCGATAATAAATTTCATATGAACTGGGGCTGGTCAGGTTCGTCGAACGGATACTTCACTGTTACCTCAACTATTTCTGCAGGTGGATATACATTTAACGCTACCACATTCGCAGTTGTTTGCGGTATTACTCCTGGTAATCCCGACCTTATTGTAAGGTTCACCGATCTTCCGGAATCATCCCTTGTTCCTTTTGGTTCACAACTGGATATTAACTGTTCCGTAGTTGAAGGAACACCTAGTGCAGTTAAATTGTATATCAACGACCAACTTGTTTTTACAACGACACAAACCACTTTTACCTACCCGTGGGCAACTGCTTCGGCAGGTTTGGGAGCTCACACTTTAAAAGTTGAAGCTATTAATGCAACGGATACTGTATTTCATAAAGTAACAGTAAACCTTAGCGAATGGATTCCACAGGCAAGTGGATTGCAAACAGCTTCGAGAGGAATTAAATATATGCATGCTGTTGATACTAATGTAGTTTGGGCTACCGCTTATGACGGCAGCGGAGGAACTGCAGTTATTCAGGAATATACCAGAACAGTTAACGGCGGAACAACCTGGACCCAGGGAATAATAAACGGCACTGCCGGTCTTGAGCCCTCAATGATTTTTGCAATGAACAAGGATACTGCTTATGTTCCTATGTACAAAACTTCAGGCAGTTTGCCAATGGGTATTTATGTTACCAAAAACGGTGGAACATCCTGGAGCCGCCAGTCATCAGCTTCTTTCAGCAATGCTTCTTCTTTCCCTAATGTAGTCCATTTCTTTAATGCAAATGATGGATTCTGCATGGGTGATCCAATCAACAATGAATTTGAGCTCTATACAACCAGCAATGGAGGAACAACCTGGACATTAGTTCCGGCTGCCAACATAGCAAATCCGCTTTCGGGCGAATTCGGAATTGTTGGTTATTATTCTGCCTATGGCGATAACATCTGGTTCGGTACCAATATGGGCCGCGTTTACCGAAGTACCAATAAAGGTTTGAACTGGACTGCAACAACAACAACCCTGGGATCAGCCACTTACGTTGATGTTGAATTCCGCAACGAATTACACGGTCTTGCACAGAATAAGAGTGAAGGATCAACCGGAGCTTTCTGCGAAACTTTTGATGGAGGACTTACCTGGACAGATGTAATTTCTACAGGTGATATTGGAACCGCAGACTTTTGTTTTGTACCCGGAACCGAAAACACCTGGGTAAGTACTGAATCAAATTCTGCAAGGGTTCTAGGCGCTGCTTACAGTTTTGATGGCGGACACTCATGGGTTCATGCAGGTGGTACTGAAAGCGATCAGTTTCTGGCTGTTGACTTTGTAAATGATCATTGCGGATGGGCAGGAACATTTAATGTAGATGCTACTACCGGTGGTATGTTTAAATTTATCGGAATACTTCAGCCGTTTACAGTACTTAGTCCTGTAACAAATTTAGTTGCCGAACCTTTAGACAATAGCGTTCATATCACATGGACAGAGCCGGCTACTGTTCCTTTAAGCTACAATATTTACCGTAACGACACATTGATAGCCAATACGCCTTCGTGGCAATACCACGATTACCCTGTAGCAAACGGTCCTCAGAATTATTGCGTTACAGCAGTTTACGATCTTGGCGAATCACTTAAAACCTGTACAACTGTATGGCTCACAGTAGGTGTTCCAAATACCGATGAGGCTGCTTACAGGGTGTATCCTAATCCTGCCAACGAAATCATTAATGTGGTTGCTCCTGTTAAATTTGATGAGGTACGCCTTATCAATACTATCGGAAAAGTGGTTTACCGCAACAGCAATAAAGGAACCAACCTGAAAATACTAACCGAGGGCTTTGATCCGGGTATGTATATCCTGCAGATTTATACCGGAACACAGGTTGTTTCGAAGAAAATTTCGATTACCAGGTAAATACTGGATTTCAATTACTAAAAAAAGCCGGACTTGTTCCGGCTTTTTTTATTTTGAATCTCTGGCATTCAGAAGAATATTCAGGTTTTTACATTCAGCAGACATGAAATTTACTTTTACTTAGCTTCAAATCACAACCATATAAAATCAAAATCAAGGAGAATCTTTTAGCAGCAGCCTTTACAAAAACTATAAAGGCGTGGTTTTATACATGGTACCTTCCGAAATCGGTTTAATATACCCTGTTACTGATACATTTGAACTGAAATTGGCTATTGTATGCCCGGCCGCATCTATCTCCATAAAAATATTGTAAAGACTTCCGATTGTCCTGATACCAACATGTATCGAAACCCGTTTCTTCTTCTCATTTTTTGTCACTTTCCATGTGGTAACAGAACCGCTTACGGCTTTAAGTCCGCCAACACGGCCTTCCTGCAACACAGCCTGCAATGAATCGATCATAATAAAATCGAATGGTGATGAACCGGTAAAATATTCAGCTTCGATCAGAAATTTCCTGCTATCCACCAATTGCAACGTAGCCTGGTACTGGGCTTCGAGTTTTGCTGCTTTCTCCTCTTTGGTGGGTTTTTTCTTTGTGGTTTCCTGGGCTGATAAATTGGTGAAAAACAAAAATGCTCCCAAAATAAAAATGACTCGTTTCATAGTTGTACTTGTATTTGTTCGAATAGGAAGCACAAAAACCATGCCCCCAAATATTCAAAACCGTCTAACCTAAAGCTTATAAATATACCCGATTCCGACAACATAATAAGAATACGGCTGGCTCACATTCAATTCTTTATGAATCATATAGTAGAGATCGAGCTTATGGTGTTTTGTAAATGCATATTCAATAACCGCTAAGGACCGGATAATTTGAAAAGCACAACTGCCCAGCAAATACATTGGCGCTTTCGTTCTGGATTTTTAGAACTATGTGAAAGGAGTGCTTTGGTGTGAAAGTTTGCATTGTAGCGGAGGGGTTAATTAATGCACCAATTCTTGATTTCATTATTATTATTAACCTCAACAATAGTGCTTATTACTGAATTATCAATTGAATACAGATCAAGTTGTACATAGTAGTATTCTCTAATTTTTATTGCGTTGTGAACATTAATATATCCTTCTTTTTTGCATTTTAATTTTTTTGCCTTTTTGCCAATAAGTTTTAATTTTGGATTAAAAATTATTTTTGGCGTTGAATAATGTTTTTCAATGTAGAAATGTAGAAGCTATTTTCAATCGTTGGATTTATTCTCGAAATTATCAATAAGATTGTATCCCTATTAGAAAAAAGCGAATCAGATTCAAAGCAAGTACTGTTAAAAGATGATATTAGGGAATCGGTTTCCCCTTGAAAATAAATTTTCCTTATGGCAGGATTTTCTATGGGTAGAATTTTTTCCACTAAAAAATTTAATGCTACCCCTTCCGGAGTAATACTATTTTGAGCACACACGTTCCCAAATAATTTTAAGCTCAAAAAAATTACTATTAACAATATCTTCATCACTACTTGATTTTATTCGCTTTTATTATTATCCCCACTACCGAGCTAACTATTCTAACCGAAGGTAATCCTTTCTCGTGGTGGTCATAAACTCATCGGCGAGAGAGTTTGCGCGGCAGCTGGGAGAGAATAGTTCGCATGGTAACGTGCAAAAGTCCCTTCAGCTGTGTATCCTGAATCAACCATAAAATCAACTCAACTTTTTCTCAGCTAATCAGTTTGATCGAATTTGTAGTATTTTTCATCATACCAGCCATTACCACAAATACTGTAAGATATAAATCTAAACTTCCCCTTTTCCAGTATAAAATCCCAACCATCCCGCCAATCCTTGATATCATGTATTAAGATGTCTTCTTTGCGGCATGTAAAGTTTACATTTAATCCAGAATTTAAAAAAAGTGGATCATTTTTACAATCAGGACTTAGAATGAGATACTGCTGATTACACACAATAATACCGAAAATATATTCGCAATACAATTTTTTTTTATCCATCAAATCTATTGATATAGTTTTCAGTGTATCTCCTTGATTGGAAAGACTAATGTATAGTACCTTGTCTTTGTATATTTTATCTGGACAATTCTTAACCAATTCCGTCAATGAATCAAAAATTGGTCGCAATGTTGCATTTTCTTCAAATAACATAAAATCTTTATTTTCATATTCCGCGTGAATAGTCTCAGTGAATGCATCCTTTGGCTCAGCAGCTTTACGTTTGCTACAGCCGATAATGATAATAATTAGCAATAATCCAGTTAGATACTTCATTTTAGCTAGAATTGAACTAGTAAGTAACAATATTCCCTCTCCATAACATAAGAAATGTAGCATTTTGCCCCCACTACCACACCAAATCTTTCACAGAAGGGAAAAAGCACCCCCTTAAATATTCAAACCACCTATCCTAAAGCTTATAAACATACCCAATTCCGACAACAAAATACGTATACGGTTGGCTCATATTCACTTCTTTATGAATCATATAGTAAAGATCGAGCTTATGGTGTTTTGTAAAAGCATATTCAACACCTGCTATCGAGCGGATATTATCAAAAGCATAATAACGGGGATAATTCAACGGCGAAAATAGCTCAACCGAAACATAAGGTGTGTAGGCTTTTTTTAAATCCCACTGCAAGCTCAGTTTATTGCGTAAATAATATTCAGGAACGCCACCATCCTTTGATCTTCCGATATCCGCATACTGATCCTGAAAACGGATCCTGTATTTAAGTTCAAAAGGCTTGAGCTTTTTGCTGTATTTTAAATCGATACTGAACCTATGCCTGAGACTGTAGTAATTTTCGACCTGGCGTTTCTGACTGAAACGGTAATTGACTTCAACCTGAAAATGTTTGTTGATTTTATAATCCAGGCCGGCTTCGGTATAAAAGGCTCCAAGTTCGGTGATATTTTCGCTGAACCTAAATTCCTGCAAAATACTGGCATTCAATTTTTTAACAAGTTCAGTTTCAACTTTAACTGAAGTCCACAAACCAGCATCATTTACCTGAGCTTTGAGTGGAATGCTGAAAAACACAGCAGCTGCCAAAGCCAGGAAAACATACAACCGAACTTGTTTAAGGAACATAATCAACCGCTTACTGCTTGTAATAATAGATAATGATATTGGTTGAGTCTTTTAAAAAATCGAAGGACATTACCGAATACCGATGTATATTAAAGCCGGTGCGCTTGCGTAAATCCGCCAGTAAGATTTCGTGATTTTCGGGTTTTATATTTTCAATATTTTCGTAAATAACTATTTTCGAAAACTCCTGTTTGAAAACCATTGGGTGGTCGAGTACAAAAATAAAAGCAATAAATATCGAATTAAAAACCAGGATTGGAACCAGGTTTAATCCGATGGCATTTATAAGCCCGAGCGCTATGGCTATCAAAAGATAAGTCATTTCCTTCATAGAAATACCTTCGGTGCGGTACCTGAGCATCGAAAAAACAGCAAACAACCCGAAAGCCGCTCCCATCGAAATATTGGTTTTGTTGAGTACGAAAGTGATGATAAAGATGATGATATTAAACAGGAAGAAAGTGAACATGAATTCTTTATTCCGGTAGTTTGGGAAATAAATCAACCCGAATATAAGCAGCATAGTTGCTAAATCGATTCCTATTCCGTAAGCAAAGCGCTTGTTTATGGTTACAACTTCGCTGCTTTTCTCGGTTGCTGCATTTGAAACAGCTTTGTCATTAGCTGTAACTGAAGTTGCTGATGCTGCTAGCTGCAATTGATTTACCTGTGCTGAAACAGGCGATAAAGAGGCGAACAAGCCAAAAAACAGTAAAAATGTGTAAATCAGTCTTCTAAATGTCATATCCAAGTTTATTTAACGTACTAAATTTCTGTTTAAAACGGTTCTTTTTCAATGTGCAGTTGAGTGAAGTAACACCAAGGCAATATTTACTCAGGTAGTTTTCGGGATGCCGGTGACGTTTCATTAATTCCCTGTAAGGTGAAATGCAGTGCTTTTCCTGCTTCACCTCAACAATGATAATATCACCGATTTTTTTCTCGCCGCTTTCGTTTTTATAACTGAGGTTCATATCGAAAGTAAGCCTTTCGTTTGCATTTTTATTAACCAGGGTAAGCCTTTCGAAAAATACCTCGAGCGATGGAACATAATTTTGAAATTCGCCTGGCGTATTCTCCCTGATGTATTGATTGAGCGGTTCGGTAAGTATTTGCGGAATCGAATCAATCTGCATCCGCTTTTTAATGGTGCGTCGGGTATTGGTTTTCGATTTTATCTCAAAAAAAGAAATACCTGAATTTACATATTTCCGGCAACGCAGTTTGTACCTGTTACGCCTGCCGTTATGATGCATCTGGTAAAGTTTAAAACCCGGTGTATCATAATAAAGCGTTTCGTAAGGTTGTATGGGTTTGTCGTCAATGGTAAGCAGTTTGTAGTCGGCTGCCAGTAAATTCAGAAATCCTATAAGTTCTGAACCATGAATTACGAATTTGGTATCAATACGGTTTAGCAATTTCACATGATCCATCTCAGCCAGGCTAATCGGCGTAAAGGTTGAGAGAGTTTCAGAAAGATCATTCATTGCAGTGAAATTCGGGTATAAATCATCCTATTGTGAGTCGCTTCTAAGCAACAATGAATTCAATTTAGGTTACCTGAAAATTTTAATTTCTTCAGCTTCAACCGATTGTTTGTTTTCCGTAATAGTAACTTTTCGTATTACTGCAACCATTTCGGATATAAGTGTCAGTGTCGAATCTTTGGAATAGGCATAAATGGTGTATTCGCCCGGACGAAGGTATTTAAATTCGTAAACACCATCGTAGTTGGTTCTTACGCGTTCGCTGTAACTGCGGTCGTTACCATAAATGATATAAACATCCTCGTCAGCCGAAGGATAAATCCCCCGCAGATTCGTAAATTCAGCGTTATAGTTATACGTTGTCATTTTCCCATAAATGCTTGAATTTCCGCCTTCACCGGCTTCTTTAGAGCAGGAGAAAAAAGCAGTCAGCAAAAGCAAAGGCATTATAAAAGTAAGACTCCTCTTCATTTAATTATTTATTAATGTTTTGTTAACGCTATAATTGAGGCAAAAGTATATAAAAAGACTGAGAACCTTATGATCGAATGCATTGAATCAGTCCTTTATACTGAGTCAAAAAAAATATCCAGACGATTTTTAAAAATTGGGAATCTTTTAGAATATGATACAATGCGCATTATCACATTTCAGAGTTAATTCAAAAATATCATTACAAGCACCGGACTTTTACGTATGACGCTCAAATATATGGGTTTACGATATCAAATACTTCTATTAATCTACCCGGCAAATTGCAATTCACTCAGGTTGCGGTAAAGGCCATCTTTAACTCTAAGCAATTGCTCGTGAGTACCTTGCTCAATAATTCTTCCATTATCCAACACAAGGATAGTATCAGCCTGGCGGATAGTCGAGAGCCGGTGCGCAATAACAATGGAGGTACGGCCTTTCATCAGTTTTTCGAGCGCATCCTGCACCAGCCGTTCCGATTCCGAATCGAGTGAAGAAGTGGCTTCGTCGAGTATCAGAATTTTAGGATCTTTCAGCACAGCCCGTGCAATGGCAATACGCTGGCGCTGTCCACCCGAAAGTTGTGTACCACGCTCACCCACAAGCGTATCCATTCCTTCAGGAAACTGGCTAATAAAATCCCATGCGTTTGCTTTGCGGGCAGCATTCTCAATCATTTCGTCGGTGGAGCCGGTTTTCCCGTAAGCGATATTCTCACGGATAGTTCCTCCAAAAAGGAAAATATCCTGCGGCACAATCGCCATCTGGCTTCGTAAAGCGGTAACAGGCAGGTTAATGTTGTCTCTTTCATCAAAAAGGATACGACCTGAGGTCGGTTCGTACAAACGCAACAGCAGCGAAACAAAGGTGGATTTTCCTGCGCCGCTTGGGCCAACAAGCGCCACCAGTGTATCTGGTTTAATAGTTACGCTTATTTCGCTAAGCACCTGTTGTTCAGTACGCGTGGGGTAACTGAAGGAGAGATTATCAAACCGGATGCTTCCATGTAGAATCTGATCGGGCGGCAGCGAAGCAATATCCGCAACTTCCTCAACCGGTTCATTAAATATTTCGAGTAAATCTTCGGTAGCGCCGATAAATTTCTGCACACGGGCAAACACATCGGCCATTCCACCAATCGTCCCGCCTATGAACATTGAATAAATCACGAATGAAAATAATTCGCCTGTAGCCAGTTCGCCCGAGGCTAATAATGCGGAACCTTTCCATATCACAGCAACCATGGCTCCAAAAAGTCCAAGTATGGTAAATGAAGAAAATGCGCCGCGAAGTTTTCCGTTTTTAATCCCGGTTTGAGCTATTTCAACCGTTTTGCTTTTGTAACGGAGCATTTCGAAATACTCGTTGGTAAAAGCTTTTACGCTCTGTATTCCCTGCAAAGTTTCTTCAACAATGGTATTGCTGTCGGCAACCTGTTTCTGTGCTTCCTTGCTGAGTTTGCGGATATATCGACCGAAAAGAACAACCAAAATCATAATCAGAGGCAATATCAGCAACATGAAAAGTGTTAATTTTAAAGAAGTTATCATCATCAGGCTCACACCACCGATAATGATAATGACCTGGCGCAGAAATTCTGCCAGGGTGCTGGTAAGCGCATCCTGCAAAAGTGTGATATCCGACGAAATACGGCTGTTCAACTCCCCTACTCTACGGAATTGAAAAAATTTCATCGGCAAACGGATCAGGTGATTGAATGTGCTTTGACGCAGATCGGCTAACGTTTTTTCGGCAACGCTTACAAACAAATAAACCCTGAAATACGAAAAAACCGATTGAGCTATTAAAACAGCAATCAGGATAAGAGCGATGCGGTTAATTTCTGCTGCGAGTTTCCCCTGGTTCCCAAGGTCAACCAGCTCACCCAATAATTTCGGAAAAAAAAGGCTGGCACTGCTCGACCCAAGAAGGAAAAGCAATCCGAGTGCATATTCGTATTTATAGGGTTTTATGTAACTGTATAGCTTAAACAGTTTGCGCAAGCCAGGCAGGGTAATTTTCTTTTTCGGTACTTCGGTATTCATTTTTGAATTAAATTGTTTTCGTGCAGGTTAGTTGTAAACTAACAGTCGGAACTGGTTTTAAGTTCACACAACACGATATGGGAAGCGCTCCAAATACTAATAAAAGGTATAGGGCCGTTAGCTGACTATTGATTTCTGTTTAAAGCGTATTTATACAATGTTATAGTATAATTCATTACACCAAGCTCAATCCAGCCATAGTGCACAACAGAGTTTTCGATAAACCGTATGGCAATAAATTTATCACCGATATTCCGCCAGTTGCCTAATAGTATATTGTTTTGAATCTGTCCTTGATCATGATTATCCGATATAAGACCGTATGTACCCGTTTGCCAGTTACAAAACTCATCCAAAGTATCGCCCACTGAACAAACCACCGGATAAATATGAATTTGTTTATCGATTGTCAGATTTGCAGGATACGACTTGGCAGGATTGTAATTTTCATTATAATAAATAGTGATACTATCGTCACCGGGTGGAATAGCCAATGGGATCGAAAAACTTGCAATGGCAACTGTATCAACTTCAACGTTCAGCGAAACATTTGTACTCAATGTTCTGACAGCAGCTACCCATTCGTTGTACACAGTGTGTTGATACACTGAGCAGTAAAATTCGATATCATCAGTCTTATCGTTATTCAGATCGATCTTAATACTGCTTGCATACGGACCGGAAGAACTGACATAAATGGAAGTGTCCAGATTGCCGGCAAAAGTGTAATCGCCAGATGTATTTATGAGCAGATAGTCCGTTTTTTGAGTAGTTTCTTCATCCTTGCTGCAACCTAAAAGCAAGAATATTATCAGTATGGATACCGAAATACTAAACAATTGTGTTTTCATAGCATCATGATTAAATATAAAATTGAAAGAACATTACAAATTACTGCAAAGCAAAGTTAAGTCTACAAAGCCGGATTCATCACTGTGCCAATAAATAAAATTGTACCCGTCGACTTTTCACTGATAAAATAAACGAAAGGTCTGTCAACAGTGAAATAATACGGTTGATCAGGTCCGGCGGAGGTTTCTACCATTTCAACCACAGTTACGGCAGCAGCTTCCGATCCTTCCTCGTTAGTTTCAATAAAAGTGTTATGTAAAACACGTGATATCGATAAATCAGCATTTGGATTTATCCGGGCAAAGTCGGCATTATCAGTAAAAGCAACTCCCATTCCGAGCGCGGTAAGAATTGGCTTCATGTTTTCTTCTTTATATTCATACTTAAACCTGGGCAATTGCAACTGAATATCCGTTTCGCTGAATTGCTGACTCCAGGTATCCCAATTTGCCTGTGTAAGTTGCAATATCACATCGTTAACGCTTTTGTTATAATTTGGGAGCAGAACTGTCATGGTATAATTTCCCTGGTTGTAGGGCAATTCAACAGCTTCAAAATCAGTAGCTTTAAAATAATTATACGTTGCATGCTGAATCATAGCCGGAACCTCTACTTTCGAAGCGTTAGCCAGGGTAAATGGTTTCTCGATAGTTTTATCCTTATCGAACTGGTATTTCCATTGTCCTTTAAAATACACAGCATTAACCAGGTACATAACTGCATCAGCTGGAATTGCATCTAATATTTCGGGAATCAGTTCGTTTGTTTTCTCATTTACCCAACCATTAATAATATCTACTGCTGTAGGTGACGAAAAATCAAGGGGAGTAACTTCAGCATTAAAATAAGTTTTGTTTGTTTCAATAAACGCAGGTACAACCGAGAAATCATCCCTGTACCAGATTGAATTTGCAATCTGAAGCTTTACTTTGGGATCGAGGGTGGCGAAAGTTTCGACAATATATTTATACGATTCATTGATTTCGGCATCAGTCATTTCACTAAATCCAAGTGTACTTGTCATTGCATCGAGTGTTTCGGTTGCGGCTCCGTTTCGCGTCATTCCCAAAGCCATACTAACGCTCAACGGCGAAACCATCAGGTTTTTATCACTTCCTGAAAGCTCATTTACTTTGCCAAAAAACTCAAACCCGAAAGCATTACTACCTGCAATAACCTGCTTTTGTTTTTCGGTAAGAACGACCGGTTTCATGTCACCTGCTTGTGGTGATTTTTCTTTTTCACATCCGTAATTCACAATTGCCAGCATTGTGAGGCTCAGGATAAAGAATATCTTTTTCATTGTAAAAACGTGTTATTAACCTGATAAAGGGAAACTTATGGACTCTAAGGTTGCATTGTTGCAAAATAAAATTGCGGCAAATATCATACCACTTAACCCAAATAATTCATTGAATTTTTGCTAAAAATAATTTACATGATAAGTTAGCAAGAAAGGATTTTGAGTTGAATGATTGAGCGCTTTGATAGGCGGGATTTGCAATCCCGCCCCAACGAGCCCGGAATTTGCAATTCCGCATATTAACAACATAAAGTTACATACTTTCCGGCACAAAGCTGGTCAGGCTTTGGCTGGGCGGGATTTGCAATCCCGCCCCAACGAGCCGTGAATTTTCAATTCCCGGAACTGTGGATATTTCGCTTTACCCAATTTATCTTATTTAATTTGTTCAATTATTCTATTTTACCATTGTAGTAGGAATATAGTGACTTATTCCCTATATTTGGTGATAAATAAGTAAATAAAGTCTTTCATTGAAATTTGTGAAACATACTGATTTATCTTGTAATACTGCATTTTACAATTATTTATTGTTGCATTTCTCAGAACTATTTTGTTGCCGGACTTTAAAAGATTAATGCGATTACAAGCCAACAATCTTTATATTATCATAAGGTTAGTATAAATTGAATTTAACCCTGAAAATTTGACTGACATGAGAAAAAGAAACAACATTTTGATTTACTCTTTTGCAGTAATTGGAGTTTTATTACTGCTTTCAATCAGTTGTAAGAAGGACAAGGACGATCCTGATCCACAAGTACCCGTATTTACTGTTACAGCCAATACCGTCCAGCTCCAGGGCGGGGGTGAAGGATTGCAATTCTCCGCGAAATGCACAAACGAAGATGTTAAGATGACTGAAGTCACCAATACATCTCCAATCTCTGTTAAGACATTTAAATACGATTTAGATGGAAAGTCTTATGCTAAAAATTCATCAATCCCCTTGCAGGATGAAGACGTTGCTTATTTCAAGGAACTGGGAACCTGGAATTTTATCTTTTTAGGAAACCGGACGTCAGATAATGAAAGCTTTTCTGTAAACGCAACGCTATCAGTCACAGCAAAATAAAGAACTTGATAGGATCAGGTTCAGCACTTTTTTTAACTCTTTGTTTTTTTTCCTGCCTTCCCAACGAGCCCGGAATTTGAAATTCCGCTTAATAACAACAAAAAGTTATATCCTTTCCGGCACAATAGCTGGTCAGGATCTGACTGAACGTGATTTGTAATTATATGTTCAGACAAACCGATTCCCTTTATACTTATTATTTATGCGATTAAAAATCGCATCACCCTTTTATGTATATTGCTCTACTATTTATATTTGAGAATGGAGAAAAAAGAATCCTACAGACATATTTTACCTCATTTCCAGCAGCCAGGACAGACCTATTTTGTAACATGGAATTTAAATGACGCAATTCCTGTAAAAGTCTTAGCACGTTATACTTCGGAGTTGGAAATGCTAAAATCACAAATCAAATTTCTCGAACAACAAAATCCTGCACCTTCTGAAATAGAAAAAATCATACAGGAATATCAATTAGTCAGGAGGCAATATATAAAAGCTTATGATGATTTCTTAGACGCTGAAACGAAACCTGAAATTGACTTATCGAAACCTGCTAATCTTGAAATAATTTTCTGTTCATTACTATTCTGGGAAGAAAAAAGAGTACAAAATCTGGCTTTTACTGTTATGCCTAACCATATTCATTGGGTTGTGAAACTATTTGATAAGGACATTGACGGTAGTCCTGTGTATCTGCAGGATATTTTACATTCGGTTAAACGGCATTCATCCAATAAAATAAACAAGGCTGAAAACAGATCGGGCAAACTCTGGCAAAAAGAAAGCTTCGATACGACCATAAGGAACGAAAAACATCTAGTCAACGCGATAAATTACACGTTGAATAATCCAGTGAAAGCCGGATTAGTTTCAAACTGGAGAGACTGGAAAGGAACCTGGTGCGGGTGCAGCGATTTTTAATCTCAGGGTGCAGCGATTTTTAATCGCTGTTTAATATTACAAAATGCGATTAAAAATCGCATCACCCAGCTGCTAATCGCTCTATAATCTTATAATATGCGATTGAAAATCGCATCACCCGATCCTACATTCTTTCCGGCACTTCAATCCCGAGAAGCCACATCGAATTAGCAATAACCTGTGCCGTGAACTTTGATAAACTGAGACGCAGTGCCCGGCTCGGAATATTTTCCTCTTTAAGAATAGTAAGATCGTGGTAAAACCGATTGTATTCCGAAGCCAGCTCAAAGGAATAATTAGCTATTACTGCAGGGCTGTGCATTTCGGCTGCCTGTGCCAGTAAAGCAGGAAAATCGTGTATCTTTTTCAGTAATTCCTTTTCCTGTGGCTGAAGTTCAACTGCTGCAGAACCATCCATATTTACTTCAAAACCAGCTTCCTGCGCTTTCCGGAGCACTGATTTTATCCTGGCATAAGTATATTGTATAAATGGTCCTGTGTTTCCGTTAAAATCAATGGATTCCTCAGGATTAAAGAGCATATTTTTTTTAGGATCGACTTTCAGGATAAAATATTTGAGCGCGCCTAAACCTATGGTACGATAAAGATTTACAGCTTCTTCGCCTTCGAAGGAATCGAGTTTACCCAGTTCGCGGGCCATAGCTTCGGAAGTATCGAACATCGCCTGCATCAGGTCGTCGGCATCAACTACGGTTCCTTCGCGGGATTTCATTTTTCCGGCAGGAAGTTCAACCATGCCATACGAAAGATGGTAAATAGAATCAGACCAATCGCTTCCAAGATGTTTCAGTACAACTTTCAACACATTGAAATGATATTCCTGCTCATTACCAACTACATATATTAATTGCTCCGGATTGTATTCGTTGTAGCGTTGCTGTGCGGTACCCAAATCCTGTGTCATATACACGGAAGTGCCATCGCTGCGCAATAGCAGTTTTTCATCCAGGCCGTCAGCTGAAAGATCAATCCACACCGAGCCATCGGCACGCCTGTTAAAAACACCTTTCTGAACGCCTTCCTCAACAAGTTCCTTACCTAATAAGTAGGTTTGCGATTCGTAATAGGTTTTATCAAATTCAATTCCGAGCGTTTCATAGGTTTTGGCAAAACCTGTGTAAACCCATCCATTCATGGTCCGCCACAAAGTGAGCGTTTCTTCGTCGTGCGCTTCCCACTTTTGCAGAAGCTCCTGAGCCTGAATAATAAGCGGCGCTTTTTTAGCTGCTTCCTCAGGTGTTAAACCTTCTGCGACCAAAATGGCAATCTCTTCCTTATAATATTTGTCAAACACAACATAATATTTCCCAACCAGGTGATCACCCTTTATTCCGCTGCTTTCCGGTGTTTCGCCGTTTCCCCATTTTTGCCAGGCCAGCATGCTTTTGCAGATATGAATACCGCGGTCGTTCACCAGGTTTACTTTTACAACTTTCTTCCCGCTTGCTTCCAAAATCCGTGAAAGCGAAAAGCCCAGAAGGTTATTACGGATATGACCGAGATGCAACGGCTTGTTAGTATTTGGTGACGAATACTCTACCACTACAGGTTTACCGTTCAGTTCTTCGCCGTAACCAAAATTATCTTTCCCGAAATCCGAAGCAAGAAAATTAAGCCAGTATTCCTTTCGGATGCTTAAATTCAGAAATCCTTTGATGACATTGTAATTTTCAACTTCCGACAAATGAAGTTTGATAAATTCACCTATTTCCATTGCAGTAGCTTCTGGCGATTTACGCGAAATTTTGGTAAACGGAAATACAACCAGCGTAATATCGCCATCGAATTCTTTACGCGTATTCTGCAATTGGATTTGCGATGGATTTGCCTCCACCTGGTAAAGGGAATTTACGGCAGCTTTTATGGTATCTGTCAGCAGTTGTTCAATCATCAGACTATTTATTTAAAGAGGCAAAAGTACGGTTTTTCAGTGAAACACATACGTTTTTATGCTGGCAGTGCAAACGATTGCTTTGCGAATACCGCGTGGCCATTGACTTATGTGAGGTTTAAAATCTATAAGCCTGCAATGGCAACATATCCGAAAACAAGACATACTAAAAGCCTTTTCAGAGTAGGCGTAAGGAAGTTTCTAAAAAATTTTGCCAGCAAGTTTAAACATTTATCTTTGCAGCCAATAACCAGATAATTTAATAGACAAACATACTTTTAAACTTTAAACAATCCTTTATGCAACGTAATGTAATTATTATCGGAGCTGCAGGGCGCGATTTTCACAATTTCAACACATTTTTCAGGGGAAAAGCTGAATACAATGTTGTTGCTTTTACAGCCGCCCAAATTCCTGACATTGATGGCCGTAAGTATCCAAAAGAACTGGCCGGTGTTGATCTTTACCCGAATGGTATTCCCATTTATGCTGAGCAGGATCTGCCAAAACTGATCAAAGAACTGAATGTGGTTGATTGTGTATTCGCTTACAGCGATGTTCCATACCCACGTGTTATGAATGTTAGCGCACTTGTTAATGCATGTGGAGCTAATTTTATTCTTCTCGGCCCCGGCGAAACCATGATTAAAAGTACCAAACCGGTTATTGCTGTTGGAGCTACCCGCACAGGATGTGGAAAAAGCCAGACTTCACGCCGTATCATCGAAATTCTGATGGCTAAAGGGCTGAAAGTTGTTGCCGTTCGTCACCCTATGCCTTACGGCGATTTGAATGAGCAGAGAGTTCAGCGTTTTGCAACTGTCGAAGATCTGAAAAAACATAAGTGTACCATCGAAGAAATGGAAGAATACGAACCACACGTTGTTCGTGGTAACGTAATATATGCTGGTGTTGATTATGAAGATATTCTTCGTGCTGCCGAAAAAGATCCTGATGGTTGCGATATCGTGTTGTGGGATGGCGGAAATAACGATTTCCCTTTCTACAAACCCGATCTTACCATTGGTGTAGCCGACCCACACCGCCCGGGTGCTGAAGTAGGTTATTATCCGGGTGAAGTTGTTGCTCGTATATCGGATGCCATCGTTATTAACAAAATTGATTCAGCTGATAGTGCTAACATTCAGATTGTTCGCGATAATATCGCAAAAATCAATCCTAATGCACTGGTAATTGACGGAACCTCACCGCTTACTGTTGATAAACCTGAACTTATCCGCGGCAAACGCGTTCTGGTTGTTGAGGACGGCCCAACACTTACGCACGGCGAAATGAAAATAGGCGCAGGAACAGTTGCTGCCAATAAATTTGGTGCTGCCGAACTGGTTGACCCAAGGCCTTATGCTGTTGGTAAACTGGCTGAAACTTTCCGTATTTATCCTAACATCGGCACGTTGTTGCCAGCAATGGGATACGGTGAAGAGCAAACCCGCGACCTCGAAAAAACCATCGAAAACACACCTTGCGACTGCGTTGTTATCGCTACTCCTATCGATCTTAACCGTATTATCAAGATCAACAAACCTTGTGTGAAAGTTGGTTATGACCTTCAGGAAATCGGCAAACCCGACCTTGCTGGCATCCTCGATGAGTTTGTAAAAAAACACAACCTTGTTAAATAAAATTTTCCTTTGAAAAAAGCGGCCCGCACAACAGGCCGCTTTTTTTATGACAAAGTATTAACAATCGCACCGCGTCAACCGTTGATATTTCGTAATTTTATAACCGCAAAAAAAAACATCAACAATGAAAGATAAAAACCTGGTTTCAATTACCGATTTCACTAAAGAACAGTACCTCCGAATACTCGATATTGCTGCGGATTTCGAGAAAAACCCCAATCAGAAGCTTCTTAACGATCATGTTGTAGGTTCACTTTTTTTTGAACCTTCAACACGTACACGCCTTAGTTTCGAAACAGCCGCCAACCGACTGGGAGCGAGAGTCGTAGGTTTCAGCGACAGCGGTTCAACCAGTGTTAAAAAAGGCGAATCGCTGAAAGATACCATCATGATGGTAAGCAGCTATGTTGATATTATTGTGATGCGACATCCCCGCGAAGGAGCCGCACGCTGGGCAAGTGAAGTATCATCGGTTCCGGTTATAAATGCTGGCGATGGTGCCAATCAGCATCCTACGCAATGCCTGCTCGATATGTACAGCATAATGCAAACACAGGGAACACTCGACAATCTGAATATTGCGTTTGTAGGTGATCTGAAATACGGACGCACAGTTCATTCGCTGGTTCAGGCAATGTGTAATTTCAACGCTACTTTTCACCTGGTTTCACCTGAAGAACTGAAACTGCCAAGTTCCAGCAAGATGCACATTAAAAATAATAACCTTGAGTACCATCAATACACCGAACTGGCTGATGTTATTCCAATTGCAGATATTGTTTACATGACACGCATTCAGCAGGAACGCTTCAGCGATCCGCTGGAATACGAAAAAGTTAAAAATTCGTATGTGCTCGACCGTGCCTTGCTTCACAACTGTAAACCTAATATGAAAATACTCCATCCATTGCCTCGCGTAAACGAAATAAGCGAAGACGTGGATGAAACGCCACAAGCCTTTTATTTTAAACAGGCCGAAAACGGTGTTTATGTCCGGCAGGCATTACTCGCCGCAATTGCAGGAGTTAAATAATTGAAGTTTAAACCAGGAAAATATTTTTTGAAAAATGAATAAAGAACAACGTCATCTCAATGTTACAGCCATCGAAAATGGAACTGTAATTGACCATATCCCCGCCAACAATGTTTTTAAAGTACTTCATATTCTCAACCTCGAAAACAATAAAAACCAGGTACTTTTTGGCGACAACCTCGACAGTCAGAAATATGGCAAAAAGGGAATTGTAAAAGTAAGTAACACATTTTTTGATAAAGGCGAAATCAATAAAATAGCGCTGGTTGCCCCTACCGCCACATTTATCGAAATCAAAAATTTTGAAGTAGTAACCAAAAAGCAGGTTGAAGTCCCCGATCAGATCAAACGGATTGTAAAATGTTTCAACCCCAATTGCATCACTAATGTCGAAAATGTAGCGAGCTGGTTTACCGTGGTTGATAAAAAAGAAATGAAATTACTTTGCCATTACTGCGAAAAAATTACCAGCAAAAACAGCATTGTTTTCAAATAATATCCTACTTAACGGCAGATAAATTTTCCTGCCCGGATTCCAGTATCCGGTTGGCTTTTCAATGAATGAAATATTAAAACGAAATGAAAAAAACTTTTCTTTTTCTGCTGACTATCTTTGGTGGAACAGTTTTGTTTGCCCAAAGCCCTAACAAGGACAAAGGCACTTTTAAAGTTTACGAACCGGGTTATTTTCAGAATTCAATTCTGAAGGGTATTGAAGATTTTGAATCACAGAAAGCTACTCCAACGCAAACAAAATCATTTAAAGCCGATCCTGCCTCTTTTAACATTCCTTCATCAAAAGAGGATTTTAAAACCTATTGGCACAACGAGCCTGTTTCGCAAGGAAATACAAACACATGCTGGTCATTTTCGGCTACCTCGTGCCTCGAATCGGAAATTTTCCGTACAACCGGACAAAAAGTCCGCCTTTCGGAAGTATATACCGTGTATTACGAGTACCTCGAACGTGCCGAAAACTGGGTTAAGACCCGTGGTAATATGTATTTCGGCGAAGGGTCAGAAGGAAATGCCGTGACCAAAATATGGCGGAAATATGGCATTGTGCCTTTGGATGCATACAGCGGGTTAAAACCCGGACAAACTTTTCATACTCATGCAAAGATGTTTGAAGAACTTAAAAACTATGCTGATTATGTTAAAAAGAACAATTTATGGGATGAAGCCGCTGTTAAAAGCAATTTTAAAAGTATTCTAAACTACTATATTGGTGAACCGCCAACCAAAGTGAATGTAAACGGCAAAGAAGTTTCGCCGAAAGAATACATGACTAACGTACTGAAATTCAACCCCGACGACTATATCGATGTACTTTCGTACATGCAGCAACCCTATTGGAAACAGGTTGAATATGAAGTTCCTGATAATTGGTGGCACGATGCCAGTTATTATAACATTCCTCTAGATGACTTTATGAATGTATTCAAAAAAGCTATTAAAGCCGGTTACACTATTGCAATTGGCGGCGATGTTTCCGAAGCCGGATTCCTGGCAAGGGAAGCAAATGCAGCAGTTGTGCCTTCGTTCGATATACCTTCTGCTGCTATTGATGAAAATGCACGGCAGTTCCGTTTCAGTAACGAAACTACTACCGACGACCACGGAATGCATGTTGTAGGATACCTCGAAAAGGACGGAGTGAGTTGGTTTCTGGTAAAAGATTCAGGTGCAGGCAGCCGTACAGGAGGGAAAGAAAAGAACAAAAACTTTGGATATTACTTCTTTCACGAAGATTATATAAAATTGAAAATGATGGACTTTATGGTTCATAAAGATATGATGAAGGAACTTTTACCTAAATTCGCAAAATAGGTGTTAGGGTTTAGGGATTGAGGTTTAGGGACTTTAATCTCAAGATTTAATTACTGATTCTGAAAATAATTCTAAATATCCAAAACTACAATCTAGCATTCCCTAACCCCTGAAACCAAACACCCAAACCCTAAACCATGCAACAACATTCACGCATACAACAAGAAGCCGAGCCAAACGAAGGATATATCCGTAAACTAATTGCTGAAGGCGAACATCAGCAACTCGATTTCAAATTCGGGATTAACGATTCGCGAAAAATAGCCCGTACACTGGCTGCCTTTGCCAATACCGATGGCGGCCGCCTGCTGATTGGGGTTAAAGATAACGGTTCGATTGCCGGAGTGCGATCGGAAGAGGAATTCTATATGATTCAGGCTGCATCCGAAATGTTTACCAGGCCAATAGTGCCATTCGAAGTTAAGGAATGGACAGTAAATCAGAAACGGATTCTTGAAATTATTGTTCCGGCTATAAAAGGTGTGCTGCATTCAGCTCCCGAAAAGAAAGATGATTACCTTATTTATACACGCGTAAACGATGAAAATTACCCGGTAAACAGCGTATGGCTAAAAGCACATAAATGGAAAAATTCCGAAACAGGAACATTTATCCGTTTTGCCGAAAGCGAAAAATTTCTGCTGAATTACCTGGAAACTGAACCATCCATCACACAATCGCGGTATTGCAAACTGGCAAACATTAACAGCCGAACGGCCGAAAATATTATCGCAGGCTTTGTTGCCATTGGTATGGTAAATATTGTTTTCACAAAACAAGGAGTTGTTTACAAACTCAGCGAGAAATACACCAGCCTCACTCCTGAACAACGTCTAAAACAAATCACTTCTCATGTATCGAAATAAAAGTGTATGATAGCAATTATTTCACCGGCAAAATCATTGAATTTTGAAAGCAAAGCACCTTTTGAGGCTGCTACTTTTCCCCATTTCGCAAAAGATGCTGATTACCTGGCCGGCAAATTAAAAAAACTAAAATCGAACGAACTTGGCGCTTTGATGGATATTTCGCCTAAACTCGCCCAACTCAACGCCGAACGCTATGCCATCTGGAAAATCGCACCCGAAAAACAAGCCGTATATGCTTACGATGGCGATGTGTATGATGGGTTAAATGCCCATACACTTTCGCTCTCCGAAATTGAGTTTGCACAAAAACACCTGCTGATACTTTCAGGATTATACGGATTATTAAAACCGCTCGATCTGATTAAGCCATACCGCATCGAAATGGGGACTTCGTTTGCAACGCCTAAAGCGGAAAATTTATATAAATACTGGGGCGACAGAATCACTGACCTCTTGAAGAAAAATCTGAAAGAATCCGGGAGCAATGTGCTTATAAATCTTGCTTCGCAGGAGTACTTTTCAGCCATAAATACCAAAAAGCTGAAAGCCCGAATTATCACACCTTCCTTTAAAGATAAAAGCAACGATAAGTATGCAATCATTTCATTTTTTGCAAAAAAAGCACGTGGGATGATGAGCCGCTTCATAATTGAGAATGCAATTACTGATTACGAAATGCTTGTTGGCTTCGACGAAAGCGGCTATCATTTCAATCATGGGCTTTCAAAAGGCGATAATTGGGTCTTCACCAGAGGAAAAATTCCAATTGTTAATAAATATTTTTATAATGTTCAATTCTGTGGATAGGTTTTTAAAGAGTTTTACGAATGCCGCACGAGGTATAGTGTATCTTTTTAAAAGCCAGCCTAACGCCCGGATTGAAATAATTATAGCCATTTTAGTAATTATTGCAGGATTTCTATTCGAAATTGAAAGCTATGAATGGGTAAGCATATTGCTGTGTATTGCGCTGGTGTTGGGTTTGGAAGGAATTAACACAGCTATTGAAACATTCTTGAACAAGGTTCACCCGGGTTTTGATAATGAAATAGGAAAAGCTAAAGATGTTGCTGCCGGAGCTGTGCTTATCGCTTCAATAGTAGCTGCTATTATTGGATTTGTTATTTTTGCGCCCAGGCTGTGGAATTTATTTATAAACTAAGTCTGATTTTTACGGAAGTATAAAAAAGAAAATTGGAGAATAGAAAATCGTGAACAATTACTACACCATTTTCCATTAACCTCTAACGATTAACAACCCCAATATGATACTTATCGCTGACGGCGGCTCCACCAAAACAGACTGGCGCCTTATCAAAGACGGAAGAGAATACAAAAAAATACAGACATCCGGATTTAATCCTTACCTGGTTGGCAGCGATGAAATTGAAGATATTCTGTGGAAAGAACTCCAGCCTTTTATCGACAATAATGGAGTAAGCGCAGTTTATTATTATGGAGCAGGATGCTCAACAGCTGTTAAAAATCAGATTGTTGAAACGGCTTTTGAGAAAATATTTACGAACGCAAAATTGTATATCAGTCACGATCTTCTGGCAGCCTCGCATGCGCTGTGCGGAGATGAGGAAGGCATTGCTGCTATACTCGGAACAGGTTCAAATTCATGCTATTACGACGGGAAAGACATCAAAGATGGTATTTTCTCGCTCGGATACTTTTTTGGCGACGAAGGAAGTGGAGCCTACCTGGGGAAACAACTTATTACCGCATACTTACACAAGGAATTACCCGAAGAAATATCAAAAAAACTTAGCGCAGCATACCCGATGAGCCTCGAAAATATTCTCGATGCCGTATATACCAAGCCTGCCCCGAGTCGTTTTCTTGCATCATTTAGCAATTTCATCAACGAAAACCGTGATCACCCCTATATATACAACCTTGTTACCGAAGCTTTCAGGGCTTTTTACAAATATCAGATTTGCTGTTATGCCCGGCACAAAGAGGTTCCGGTTCATTTTGTTGGATCAGTTGCCTACCATTACAGGGATATATTAACTGCCATCGGACTGGAATTCGGCGTAAGAACCGGGAAATTTATCAAAGCTCCAATTGATGGACTGGTAGAATATCATCAGGAAAACATTTAGCCTTAGAGGCAACGTAAACTACTTCAGAATAAACTTCATTCCTTTTTACTACCTGCCTCAAATTTCAGCGCTCCTGAATTGATGCAATAACGCAAGCCCGTTGGCTGCGGACCATCGGTAAAAACATGTCCCAAATGCCCACCGCATTTGGCGCACATAACTTCAATACGTACCATACCATGCGTATAATCCCGTTTTTCAATGATATTTTTGTTCACAGCCGGTTCATAAAAAGCTGGCCATCCGCAACCGGAATTATACTTGGTTTTGGATTTAAAAAGCTCGGTTCCACAAGCTGCACACGAATAAGTACCTTCATCGAATAAATCATCATACTCTCCTGTGAAAGGCCGTTCGGTTCCTTTTTCGCGTAAAATATTAAATTGAACCGGGCTTAATAACTTACGCCATTCATCATTACTTTTATTTATTTCGAATGTATCCATGGTAGTTGTTGTTGATTTTGAAAGGTTTTTAATCCCTGTCTTTTGCGCACAAGCCGAAAAAGAAAGGCTTACCAACGCTATGATCCATATTTTAGTTAAACAGTTCTGCATTTTAACAGGTTTTGAAATCAGTTTCTGATTCCTATAAACAAAATGCCCCGAACTTTAGTTTATTAATGCATTCACAAAAATCCTTAATTTTATTCCTGAATACAAACTGATGAGGTTTGCCAGCTTATCACAATCAGCTGAGTAAATCATTTTAAATAAATACTATTGCGATCTCCCCTTACCTTGTCTCTTCTTCGCCCTTTCTGTAACGTAATAACAACTTTTCTTAACTGACTCTAATTTTATGGATACTTTTCTAATCATAAGTGGTATTATTTTGCTGTTAGCTGGAATAGCGGGCTGTATTTTCCCGTTTTTACCTGGTCCGCCTTTGGCTTATGGAAGTCTGATACTTTTACAGATTTCGACCTACAAACCATTTACCGAAAATTTTCTAATCATCTGGGCTCTGGTTACAATTGCAGTTGTAATTGCCGATTATTACATTCCGATATGGGGAACTAAAAAATTCGGCGGAACAAAGGGCGGAGTTTGGGGCGCAACCGCTGGACTTATAGTCGGCATTTTCTTTTTCCCGCCATTTGGATTGATAATTGGCCCATTTATCGGTGCATTTGCAGGCGAAATTATTAATAATCAGGATAGTAATAAAGCATTTAGATCAGCCATTGGCTCATTCATTGGTTTCGTTGCCGGAACCCTCATGAAGCTCGGAATCACTGTAGTAATGGGATATTATTTTATTAAAGCCCTCTGGTGAAAAGAAAACAGGCTCAATTGAAAAAATTTCTGGTGGGTATCCAATGCCGGTTAGCGTAAGACCTTTAGCAGGAACGGAATAACCTGCGGCACTCCGGTTTTGACTTTTAATAATTTCCTGAAATTCATCAACAGATATTTTCCCTCTTCCTGCATCAAGCAAAGTTCCAACTATTGCCCGTACCATATTTCGTAAAAAACGGTCGGCACGAATAGTAAATTTCACTAAATGATCATCCTGTTGAAAATGAGCGGAATGAATATTACACAAAAAATTATTAACCTGCGTATGCACCTTACTGAAGCTCTTAAAATCGTTTCGCCCCAGTAGCAAAGATGTGCATGAATTCATCATTTCAATATCAAGGTTACCATGAACGTAATAAGCCTGTTCAAACAGAAAAGGATCCTTTTGGGTGAGAATCAGGTATTCATATTCGCGCCACAATGCGCTAAACCGTGCATGAGCCGCTGGCAATACAGGTCGTATTCCGGCAATTGCAATATCCTGAGGAAGAAACCTATTGAGCTTTAGAGTGAGGTTCTGAAGTTCAGTTTCCGAAAAAGCATATTCTGAATCAAAATGTGCGTAAAAAGTACTGGCATGCACGCCGGCATCCGTTCTCCCACATCCGGTTACATGATCCTTTAATCCTGCAATTTTTGATAATCCACTTTCAATCAATGCCTGCACGGTAGCAGCATTAGGTTGTATTTGCCAACCTCCGTAAGCGGCTCCGTTGTATGAAAATTGTAAAAAATATCTGTATGCCATACTTCCTCCTGCATGCAAAAGTAGCTTTTTTACCTAAAATACATTATATTTTTATATTTAAATACAAGCCTATAACGTGAGTATCATAACTTTATAATTGTCTTTTAGAAGGGTTATAAATTACACTTTAAGATTAAAAAACTAAGCCAAATATGCTGCCTGTTCTAATAAGAATTATATCTTTACAGCCTCAATTGTGAATCAATTAACAATGTATAATTATACTAATCAGATAATTACAAACAAATTAACTTAAAATGACAAACACTGAAGTACTAATTCATGAACTAGTTGAGAAGCATGGCAAAACCCGCAATGCTTTAATGCCGGTTTTGCAGGGTATAGTATCCCGCGAAAAATTTCTTTCGGAAGAAGCAATGATTGCAGTTGCACGCGAATTGGACCTTTCGGCAGCAGATGTGTACGGAACCGCTTCATTTTACACTTTCCTCGATACCAAGCCACGTGGCAAAAATATCGTAAGGGTTTGTAAGACTATTTCGTGCCATATGCAGGGAAAAGATGCTATCATAAAGGCAATCGAAGATCACTTGTTGATAAAAACGGGTGAAACAACTCATGACAAAAAATTCACTTTGCTTACTGCCAATTGTCTCGGATGGTGCCACAAAGGCCCGGTTATGCTTATTAACGATGAAGTTTTCCCTTCGGTTACTCCCGAAAAGGCTATCGAAATCATTGAAGAATTTTCAAAGAAAACCAACTAATACCTAAGGTAGAAATCCCTAATGATATGGAACAGAAACAATTAAAAAAAATAGATATAATCTTTGGATGGGACGATAAATGCACACCCATACAGGTTGTAGAAAAATCAATTAAGAAAACGCCTGAGAGTATTATCCTTGATATGATTGATTCGGGGCTTAAAGGTCGGGGTGGCGCCGGTTTTCCAACCGGGTTAAAATGGAAATTTTGCCGTAATGAAGAAGCTGATGCCAAATATGTGATCTGCAATGCTGATGAAGGTGAACCCGGTACATTTAAAGACCGTGAGATTCTTGACCGCGTTCCGGAAAAGATTTTTGCCGGCATGACTATCTGTGGATATGTTATTGGAGCACGTGAAGGTTATATCTACGTGCGGGGCGAATACAACTTTATGTTAAAAACTCTGCAGCAAAAAATCGACATTTTTAATCAACAGTTACAAGCACTTAAAGTTGATTTCCATGTTTTCCTGCGGTCAGGAAGTGGTGCTTATGTTTGCGGAGAAGAATCAGCTCTTTTCGAATCGATGGAAGGCAAACGCGGCGAACCCCGCAATAAGCCGCCATATCCAACAGTAGCAGGATATAACGGTAAACCAACAGTTATCAATAATGTTGAAACACTGGTTTATACTTCCGAAATCTGCCGTATGGGCCCCGAGCAATTCAAAGCACTTGGAACCAGCGACTCCCGCGGATCAAAAGTTTTCTCCGTTTCGGGCGATACCCCAATAGCAGGTATTTATGAACTGGAATTAGGAATGCCGTTAAAAGATTTCGTTGATGAATTTGGTGATGGCGATACCAAAGCCATTCAGGTAGGAGGCGCATCAGGCCATTGCGTGCCTCGCAAGAAATTCAACGACACTATTATTGGTTTCGAAGGAATTCCGACCGGAGGCTCAATGATGATTTTCAATTCAAGCCGCTCGATGTATAATGTGCTTCATGATTATCTCGAATTTTTTACCGAAGAATCATGCGGCCAATGCACCCCCTGCCGCATTGGGTGTCAGCAATTGCTTAAAGGCATCGAAGCTGTTAAAAAAGGCGAACGCCCTCCCACCTATCTCGATGATCTGAAACGCCTCACAGCTACAATGAAAATTGCTGCAAAATGCGGTCTGGGACAGTCAGTTGCCAATCCGTTTACATCTATCGTTGATAATTTCCGCGAAGAGATCATTTACTAATCAAGCTCTTTTAAACCCAAAAAATAGGAGAAAAACACCATGAGTAAATATATGGTTAACCTGAAAATAAACAATATCCCTATTCAGGTTGAAGAAGGCACAACAATATTGGACGCCGCCAAACGCCTGAACTTTCGCATTCCAACCCTTTGTAATCACCCTGATCTTACTGTAGCCGGCAACTGCCGTGTTTGCGTTGTCGAAGTTAAAGGAGCCCGGTTACTGGCCGCTTCATGCGCCACCCCGGTTTCGGAAGGTATGGAAGTGAATACAAACAGCGAAAAAGTAAGAATTGCTCGCAAACATGTTCTCGAACTCTTGCTATCGGAGCATAACGCCGATTGTACGAAATGCTTCAAAAACGGGCATTGTGAACTTCAGGAACTGGCTTCGGAATACCGCTATGGCGATCACATTTTCATTGACCTGGTAAAAGCAGGAGATAAAACTCTTGATATTTCGTCACCATCCATCACCAAAGATGCCAGCAAATGTATCCGTTGCCAGCGTTGTGTACGCACGTGTACTGAACTACAATCAGTTAGTGCCCTGGCTGTTGTAAACAAAGGAGACCACCAGACGATCTCGACATTCCTCGGCAAACCTTTAAACGATGTAGTTTGCACCAACTGCGGACAATGCATCAACCGCTGCCCGACAGGAGCTTTGTACGAAAGAAATTATATGGAAGAAGTATGGCATGCCATTTACGATCCTAACAAATTTGTAGTAGTCGAAACAGCTCCGGCTACCCGTGTTGCTCTTGGTGAAGATTTAGGAATTGACCCAGGAGTAAGGGTTACAGGAAAAATGGTATCCGCGTTGCGCAAAATGGGATTCAACAAAGTTTTGGATACGGATTTCACTGCCGACCTAACCATTATGGAAGAAGGAACTGAATTACTCACCCGTCTGAAGAAAGCAATTGTTGACAAAGATGAAACCGTCAAACTGCCTATGATGACTTCGTGTTCACCAGGATGGGTGAAATTTCAGGAACATATTTTCCCAGATTTGCTTGATAATCTTTCGACTTGCAAATCGCCGCAGCAAATGTTCGGTTCGCTGGCAAAAACCTATTATGCTGACAAGGTTAATATCAAAGCCGAGAACATGGTGGTTGTTTCAATTATGCCTTGCACTGCTAAAAAGTTTGAGTGCAACCGCCCCGAAATGCGCGACTCAGGATTTAAAGATGTTGATTTCGTGCTTACTACCCGTGAGCTAGCAATGATGATTAAACAAGCTGGTATCGATTTTGATAAGCTGGATGACGAGTCATACGACAGTATTTTAGGCGAATCAACCGGAGCTGCGGTTATTTTCGGAGCTACTGGTGGAGTAATGGAAGCCGCACTTCGAACGGCGTATGAAATTATAACCGGGAATGAAGTTCCTTTCACCAACCTGAATATACAACCAGTCCGGGGCATGGAAGGAGTTAAAGAAGCCAGCATAAAAATAAAGAACACCAAACCCGAATGGAATTTCCTCGAAGGTGTTGAGCTTAAAGTAGCTGTTGCTCACGGACTCTCCAATGCCAAACAACTGATGGAAACCATCAAATCAGGAAAAGCAACCTATCATTTTGTTGAAGTGATGGGATGTCCAGGAGGATGCATCGGTGGCGGTGGGCAGCCAATACCAACCTCGGCAGAAATACGCAAAAGAAGAGCTGAAGCCATTTATGCTGAAGATATGGGAAAACCCATGCGTAAGTCGCACGAAAATCCTGAAGTTGTTGAGGTTTATAAAGAATACCTCACACACCCGCTTGGTCACAAATCGCACGAACTGCTCCACACTCATTACAAGGCTCGCAAACGCTACTAAATGTCTGCCAACTAACCAAAAGGCCGCCCTGTTACGGGGCGGCTTTTGCATTTTTTTGAGGTTTGCTCATTGTCGCTAAACCCGTTCACCTGATGTTAAAGATAAATCATACTAATCGACAATAACTTAATCCAGAATCAGATAATCCTCTATTATTTAGATCAATTATAAATTCATTGTTATTTTATTAACAATGTGAATAAAATAACAATGAGTTTGTTTCTTAGATTAAAATATCTAATTTTGCACTCTGTAAGCCAAAGTCAGATAGATGCATTAATGTATTTATTTACAAGACTTTAACAAGAAATAAACTGATAAGCAAAGGTAAAATGAAATTAAAAGATATTGCAACCATACTTAATGCTGAAGTTATATGCGGACATAGCAAACTCGAAAGAGAAGTTGAAGCTGTTTTTGCTTCGGACCTGATGAGTGATGTGTTGACTATTGATAGCGAAAAACTGCTTCTGCTTACCGGACTGGTAAACATACAGACCATACGTACCTCCGAAATGTCGGATATAAAGAACATTGTACTTGTTCGTAATAAAAAAGCCAGCCCCGAAATGATTGCGTTAGCTGAGGAAAACAGGATAGTAATTATGCAGTGCAGCTATTCTATGTTTAAATCATGCGGATTACTGTTTCAGAATGGATTAAACCCTGTTTACTAAACTTAAACGCGATGAGATTCGAATATAACATTGAAGCAGGGAACTTTACAAAAGCAGGTGATGCTTCGAGCAGTTTCAAAAAAATATTGAAACAGCTGAATGTCGATCCTCAGATCATAAAACGTATAGTAGTTTCACTTTACGAAGGCGAAGTTAATATTGTAGCTCATGCTAATGGTGGAAAAGTGATTTGCGAAGTTGATACAAACCGGGTTAATATAAAATTGATTGACGAAGGTCCCGGTATCCCTGACATTAATAAAGCAATGCAGGCAGGTTATTCTACTGCATCGGCAAAAGTGAGGGAGATGGGGTTTGGAGCAGGAATGGGGCTTCAGAATATTAAAAACAATGCCGATACTTTTACTATTCAAAGTGAAGTGGGTGTCGGCACTCAGCTTGAAATTATTGTTAATCTGCCAAAAGCCGGATAAATGGACAGCAAGCACTTTCATCATGCGTTAAAAATAAGCGACGACCTCTGTATCGGCTGTTCGCATTGCATGAATGTATGCCCTACCGAAGCTATACGGGTGCGCAATGGCAAAGCAATATTATACGAAAACCGTTGTGTCGATTGCGGCGAATGTTTCAAAGCATGCCCTGTAAGCGCTATTTTTATTGATCAGGACGACTATAAACGGATACAGGCATTTAAATACAGGATTGCACTTGTGCCGACTGTTTTTATAGGTCAGTTTCCCGAAGGTATTTCCCGCGACCAGATTTTTGCCGCCATTCTCGCCAACGGGTTCACTCACATTTATGAAGTAGAAACAAGTGTTGATCTGCTTGCCCGTGAAGTAAAAGCGTATGCCAAAGCACATCCTGAGAAAAAACCACTGATTTCGTCTTTCTGTCCGGCAATTATCAGGTTGGTGCAGGTAAAATTCCCTTCATTGACAGAGCATATCATGCTTCTGAAACCACCTTTAGACATTACCGCACTATATTGCCGCAAGGAACTTACTGATCAGGGTATTAATCCTGCTGAAATAGGTGTTTTCTATATCACTCCATGTGCTGCTAAAATTGCAGCTATCAAAAGCCCTGTAGGCGAAGATTATTCAATGATTACAGGTGTTATCAATATGGATACACTGTATAACAAAGTGTATAAACATATCCGTAACGACAGGTCAACAATTCCAATAATCATCCCGAATAAGCATCTTTCGAAAACCGCTTTACAATGGACGCTTACCCATGGTGAAGCATCGCATGTTCCGGGTCGCAGTCTGGCTATCGACGAAATACACAATGTGATTGAGTTTCTTGAAAAAATAGAAAATGAAGAAATAACTGATATAGATTTCCTTGAATTACGTGCATGCGACGAAAGTTGTGCAGGAGGAGTTTTACTCTCAACCAACAGGTTTCTTGTTGCTGAGCGCTTGCGGGCATTTTCAGCTGTGACAGAAACAAAGGAATCCCATCAGGAAGGCATCAATAAATATTCCGAGTATTTAGTACGGAGGATCAACATTCAGAAAATCAATCCGCGAAGCATGATGAAGTTGGATGAAAACATGGAAGAGGCCATGCGGAAAATGGAGAAATCGACACGTATGCTGCAATGCCTTCCGCTTACTGATTGTGGTGCCTGCGGATCACCAAACTGCCAGGCTTTTGCCAATGATATTGCATTAGGGGATGCTGACATAAGGCAGTGTATTTTTATTCAGAAAAACCGGGAACAAACCGGTGAGCTTACCTCTGACGAATCGCTCGAAATGCTGAAAAGCATCTGGGGGAATGATAAATTTTTCTCGAACCGTAAATAACAAAAACCTATCATGAAGGTAAAAGACATAATAACAGCACTTGAATTAAAAGTTTTCGGCGGAAGCCAGGGTTTGGATCGTGAAATTACAGGAGGCTATACCTCTGATTTATTGAGCGATGTAATGGGATATGCCGAGAATGGTAAAGTATGGATCACTTTGCAGACACATAAAAATGTGATCGCAATAGCCTCTTTAAAGGAACTGGCAGCAGTTATCCTGATAAAAGGAAATGATCCTGACACCGATATGCTCGCACAGGCTAAGGAAGAAGGAATTCCTGTACTTGGAACCAACGAGGAAGCTTTTGAAATAACAGGCAAACTATTTAACCTGCTAAATCGCTAACAATGAACAGTTACCGGGCTGATCTGCATATACATACCGTACTTTCACCTTGTGGCAGTCTGGATATGAGCCCGGCAAAAATAATAGAAAAAGCCCGCGAAAAAGGCCTTGATATTATTGGAATCACAGATCACAACTCAACCAGGCATTGCAAACTTATCAGCAAACTGGCAGCAACCGAGGGAATATTTGTCCTTATGGGCGCCGAAGTAACCACCCGCGAAGAAGTTCACTGCCTTTCGTTCTTTGAAAATGATGATCAATTGACGGATTTTCAGATATATATGGAAGCACACCTCCCTCCGATCCAAAATGATACACAAAAATTCGGATACCAGGTTGTTGTGGATGAAAACGAACAGATAATCGATGAAATTGAGTTCCTGCTTATATCGGCGCTCGACCAATCCATCGACCAGGTTGAGCAGAAAGTTCATTCGTTAGGCGGAATTTTCATACCGGCACATATCGACCGGCCAAGCTACAGCATCACCAGCCAACTGGGTTTTATTCCGGCAGGCCTGAATATCGATGCTATTGAAATTTCAGCATCATGTAAAACCGAAACTGTTCTTCCTTTTATCACAAAACAAAAGGACGTAACCATTATCAGAAATTCGGATGCACATTATGAAGATCAGGTTGGTAAAGTATTCACTACCTTTGAAATGGAACACCGCAGTTTCGCTGAAGTTAAAATGGCCCTGCACGGCTTGATGGGACGTAAAACAAGTTACGCATGAAGGATTTAGCGCTTCACATACTCGATATACTTCAAAACTCAGTAACGGCTGGTGCTACTCTGATTGAACTGGAAATTAACGAAATCCCAACCAAGGATACGTATTCAGTGAAATTTACTGACAATGGAAAAGGAATGGATGCAGCAATGGTACAGCAGGTTACCGATCCTTTTTTCACCACAAGGACTACCCGGAAAGTAGGTTTGGGATTTCCTCTATTGAAACAAAATGCCGAACAAAGCGGAGGAAGTCTGCACATATCTTCAACACCAGGCAACGGTACTATGGTTGAAGCGAATTTCGGTTACAGCCATATCGACAGGCTACCTGCAGGAGATATTGCCGGAACTATGGCCCTCACCGTTTCATCGTACCCGTCCATTGAATTCATTTATACACACAACACACCCGAAGGCACTTTTATATTCGACACTAAGGAAATAAAAGAAACCCTGGAGGATGTCCCGATAAACAATCCACAGGTGATCGCATTCATGAAAGATCTGATCCGCGAAAACCTCGAAGCAATAAAAGCATCATAAATAAAACGTAAAGAAATTTACTAATCATTGTAAAAACTAAATCAAATGACCAAGATCACATCACTGGCTGATTTAAAAAGGATTAAATCCGATGTAGAAGCTAAAATGAGTCTTCGCGAACGGAGCGAAACCCCTGAAAGCATGGTTCAGATCAGAGTTGCAATGGCGACCTGCGGAATAGCATCCGGCGCCAAAATTGTAATGGAATATATGATCGATGAACTTGACAAACGCAACATCCCAGCTGTAGTAACACAAACAGGCTGCATGGGATATTGTTATGCTGAACCTACAATTGAAGTTACACGTCCCGGACACGGCCCACTGGTATTCGGATTTGTTGATTCAAAAAAAGCGGATCAGATCATCGAAAAATACATCAAAAACGGTGAACTTCTCGAAGGCATTATCCCTGTTAACTACGAAAATATTGAAGGCAAGTAATAAATCCAGGAGGAAAACACTATGACACAATACAAAATGCACCTATTGGTGTGCGGAGGAACCGGTTGCAGGGCTTCGGAAAGCGAACTGCTGTTTCACAACCTCAAAAAAGAAATTATCGAAAAGAGCCTGGAAAATGAAGTTCAGGTAATAACCACCGGCTGCTTTGGCTTCTGCGAAAAAGGGCCCATCGTGAAAGTAATGCCCGACAATACTTTCTATACACAGGTTAAACCTGAAGATGCTGTTGAAATTATTGCTGAGCATGTCATCAAAGGTCGCCGTGTTACCCGGTTGCTTTATGTTAACCCTGAAACCGAGCAGCATGTAGCAGATTCAAAACACATGGGATTTTACCGTAAACAGCTGCGTATAGCACTTCGCAATTGCGGTTTTATTGATCCTGAAAATATCGAAGAGTACATTTCGCGCGATGGTTATGCTGCTTTGGCAAAATGTCTTACCGAAATGACACCAGCACAGGTGATAGAAGTTATGAAGAAGAGCGGTCTGCGCGGACGCGGCGGCGGCGGTTTCCCTACAGGTTTAAAATGGGAAATTACCAGCAAAAGCGAAGCTGATCAGAAATATGTAGTTTGTAATGCTGACGAAGGCGACCCGGGAGCTTTTATGGACCGTTCCATTCTCGAAGGCGATCCTCATTCAGTAATTGAAGCAATGGCAATTTGCGGTTACTGCATCGGTGCCGACAAAGGAGTTGTTTATATCCGTGCCGAATATCCGCTGGCAGTCGAAAGGCTTAAAATAGCCATGAAACAGGCTTCGGAATTCGGATTATTAGGAAAAGATATATTCGGAACCGGTTTTAATTTCGAAATTGATATCCGCTACGGAGCCGGAGCATTTGTTTGCGGTGAAGAAACAGCACTTATCCATTCGATGGAAGGCCTTCGCGGCGAACCAACCATTAAACCTCCATTCCCAAGCGTTTCGGGATACCTCGAAAAACCAACCAACGTAAACAACGTTGAAACTTTTGCCAATGTTCCTGTAATCATCAATAAAGGAGCCGATTGGTTTTCTTCTATCGGAAGCGAAAAATCAAAAGGAACAAAAGTTTTTGCCCTTGCCGGAAAGATTAATAACGTAGGACTTATCGAAGTTCCTATGGGAACAACTTTACGTGATATTATTTTCGAAATCGGCGGTGGAATAAAAGATGGTAAAAAATTCAAAGCCGTTCAAACCGGCGGTCCTTCGGGCGGATGTTTAACCGAAAAACACCTGGATATCCAGATAGATTTTGATTCACTCACAGCAGCAGGTTCCATGATGGGATCGGGCGGTATGATTGTAATGGACGAAGACGATTGTATGGTTTCCATTGCAAAATTCTACCTCGATTTCACCGTAGAAGAATCGTGTGGCAAATGTGCTCCCTGCCGTATTGGCAACAAAAGGCTGAACGAAATGCTGGAGAAAATCTGTGAAGGCAAAGGCACCATGAAAGATCTTGATCTTCTGAGAAATCTAAGCCACGTTATTAAGGATACTTCATTATGTGGATTGGGCCAAACATCGCCAAATCCGGTATTATCAACTATGGATAATTTCATGGATGAATATTTAGCCCATATCGTTGATCATAAATGCCCAAGCGGACAGTGTAAAGCATTGCTTCAATATGTTATTGAAGCCGAAAACTGCGTTGGCTGTACTGCCTGTGCACGGAATTGTCCTGTAAATGCTATTGCAGGCGAACGTAAAGGCGTGCATGTTATCGATCAGGCAACTTGTATAAAATGTGGTGCCTGTCTGGAGAAATGTAAGTTCAACGCTGTGTTTATCAAGTAAGAAAGGGGAAGAAACCATGGAAATGATTAATATAAAAATAGACAATAAAGAAATAAAAGTAGCTCCGGGTACTACTATACTTGATGCTGCAAAATCAATCGGAATCAAAATCCCGACGCTTTGTTACCTGCATCTTCACGATTTTGACATTACAAATAAACCGGCAGGCTGCCGCGTTTGTGTGGTTGAAGTGAAAGGCCGTCGTAACCTGGCGCCTGCTTGTGCAACGGATTGCTTCGAAGGTATGGAAGTGAGCACACATAATATCCGTGTACTCAACAGCCGCAAAACTGTGCTGGAACTTATCCTCAGCGACCACCCGACAGATTGCCTTGTGTGCCCAAAAAGCGGAAGTTGTGAACTGCAAACCCTGGCCCAGGATATGGGAATCCGCCAGATTGAATACCAGGGCGAACAATCGCATTATAAGGAAGATACATCACCGGCTATTATCCGCGATGTGGATAAGTGTATTATGTGCCGTCGTTGCGAAATGATGTGTAACGAAGTACAAACGGTAGGAGTGCTTTCGGCGGTTAACCGCGGATTTATGTCGGTTGTAGCTCCCGCTTTCGAAATGAACCTCGATCACAGTACCTGCACCTATTGCGGTCAATGTGTGGCAGTTTGTCCAACCGGCGCTCTTACTGAAGTGGACCACACAAACCAGGTTATTCGCGCATTAGCTGATCCTTCGAAAACAGTAATTGTTCAAACCGCGCCTGCTGTAAGGGTTGCTTTGGGCGAAGAATTTGGAATGGTACCAGGGATCTCCGTTACCGGAAAAATGGTTTCGGCATTAAAAAATCTTGGATTCGATTATGTTTTTGATACCGATTTTGCTGCCGACCTTACCATTATGGAAGAAGGCACTGAGTTGCTCGACCGCATCACCCGTCATTTGCAGGGCGATAAAACCGTAAAACTACCAATACTTACTTCCTGCTGTCCGGGATGGGTTAATTTCTTCGAACACCAGTTCCCCGAGATGAACGATATTCCTTCCACTGCACGTTCGCCGCAACAAATGTTTGGCGCTATTGCAAAAACATATTTTGCTGATAAACTGGGCATTAAACGCGAAAATCTTGTTGTAGTTTCTATCATGCCTTGCCTGGCTAAAAAATACGAATGCCAGCGCGACGAATTCTCAACCAATGGCAATCCTGATGTTGACTATGCAGTTTCAACCCGTGAACTGGCACATCTGATCAAACAGGCTAATATTGATTTCAACATTCTGCCTGATCAGGATTTCGACAAACCAATGGGAGAATCAACCGGAGCAGCAGTTATTTTTGGAACCACAGGTGGCGTTATTGAAGCTGCTGCACGTACTGCTTACGAAATATTTACCGGGAAAACACTGGAGAAAGTTGATTTCAAACAACTTCGTGGTATGGAATGGATTCGTGAAGCAACCGTTGATTTTGACGGAACACCAATCAAAATAGGCATTGCACACGGTTTAGGAAATGCGCGTAAGCTACTTCAGGACATTAAAGATGGTAAATCGCAATTTCATGCCATCGAAATCATGGCTTGTCCGGGCGGATGCATCGGAGGCGGCGGACAACCACTTCACCACGGCGATACCAGTATCCTGATGGCTCGCCAGAAAGCGATCTATGGCGAAGATTCCGGAAAAACCATCCGTAAGTCACACGAGAATCCTTATATTCAGACATTGTATACCGAGTTTCTTGGAAAACCAATGAGCGAAAAAGCACATCATTTGTTGCACACGCACTATTTCGACAAAAGCAAACCAGCCGAAATAGCTGAATAACAAAGGAATTTCAGGTTAAATATTTAAAAGAAAAATCGTTATGGCAAATATAAAAATAAGTGAGCAGAAGGTTTTACAGATTGAAGCCATCTGCAAGGATTTCAACAACGAGAAAGGGGAGCTCATAAATGTGCTGCATAAAACTCAAAGTCTCGTTGGATACTTACCAGCTGAAGTTCAGGAGATTATAGCTAAAAATCTAAACTGCTCTGTAGCGCATGTTTACGGTGTTGTTACCTTTTATTCCTTCTTCACCATGATACCTAAAGGCGAATTCCCAATCAGTATTTGTATGGGAACTGCTTGTTATGTTCGCGGTGCTGAAAAAGTTCTTGATGAATTTAAGCGTATTCTTGAAATACCTGTTGGAAAAACGACTCCTGATGGAAAATTTTCGCTTAGCTGCCTGCGTTGTGTTGGCGCCTGTGGGCTGGCACCTGTTGTGATGGTTGGCGAAAAAGTTTACGGACGTGTTTCGCCCGACGGTGTGAAGGATATTATTAAGGAGTACAAACAAGCATAATCGCATAGCAGTATTCTGCAAAAGCACTCTTAAAATTACCCTTATAAAACTGCTTCTTTAATAGGAAGCAGTTTTTTTTGTACCTCAAAGTGGCAGCTTAAAAACTTATCGGCACACAGAATATTATTAACAATAAACTCACAATCGACAATATTATCATTATATTTGCTTGATTTATCAACACTCTTCACCAGTATGAATTTGGATTCGAACGATATTAACTCACTGCGACAGGAGATAGAACAATTAAAATCAGAGAATGACAGGATAAAAACCGATCTCCTGAAACAGAAAGATTTTGAAAAACTTGAGCAGGAAGCAGAAGAAATAAAACAGCAGGCGGAAAAAGCGAACCGAATCAAGTCCGACTTCCTTTCGATGATGAGTCATGAAATACGCACCCCGATGAACGGGATTGTGGGTATGACAAGTCTTCTGCTCGATACAAAAATTACTCCTGAACAGCATAATTACCTTGAAACTCTTCGCATCAGTGCCGATAACCTGATGGCTATTATCAACGATATTCTTGATTTCTCAAAAATTGAAGCGGATAAACTCATCCTTGATGAAAATTCGTTTGAGTTGCGCAGATGCATTGAAGAATCGCTGGATATATACGCCATGAAAGCAATCGAAAAAGGAATCGATCTGCTTTACATGTTACAGCCCGAAGCTCCGCCTTTCCTGATTGGCGACATGAAAAGAATAAGGCAAATACTTGGAAACCTGATCAATAACGCCATTAAGTTTACTGACGAAGGCGAAATTTTTATTTCGGTAGAGAAAAAATCGCAAACTAACGACTATTGCGAATTACTGTTCTCAGTGAAAGATAGTGGCATTGGAATACAAAAAGAAAAACTATCGCTTATTTTTGAGGCATTTACGCAGGGCGAATCTTTTGTTTCGCGCCGCTACGGGGGAACCGGATTAGGGTTAGCCATTGCTCGCCATCTTGTTGGATTAATGGGCGGACAAATATGGGCCGAAAGCTCACCCGGAAAAGGAGCAACTTTTTTCTTTACTGTAAAACTCCGCATAGCAGATACGCCAACAACTAAACTCTATATCAGAGGCCAGATTCCTGAATTAAAAGGCAGTAAAGTTCTGATCGTTGACAGCGATCCTACTTCGAGGCAGATTTTCACTGTTCAGTTCGAAGCCTGGGGTATGAGAGCCTATACGGCATCCACAGCTAAAGAAGCAATGCGGATAATTGAAAGCGAAGACTCATACTTTGACCTGGGCATACTGGATATGCAGCCTTCGGGTTTAAACGGAATTGAACTGGCCGAAACCATCCGCGAAATACCATTTAAAGGTGATATGCCTTTCATACTGGTTTCTTCCGTAGGAAAAGTTAACGATTTACCAAAAGGATTGTTTGATGCCCAGCTTTCGAAACCTGTTAAGCTGACTGATCTTTTCGAACTTGTGCTCAGTGTAATGTCCGAGAACAGGAATCGCAAAAAGAACATCGCAGACCATAACGTTGACAAAAAACTCTCTGATAAACTTCCATTGCGTATTTTATTGGCCGAGGACAATTTCACCAACCAGGAACTTGTTGTTACGCTTATGCGAAAAATGGGCTACACCATCGATGCCGTTGAAAATGGAAGAAAAGCACTGGAAATCATGGAGCAAAAGCCTTATGATATTATCCTGATGGATGTTCAGATGCCGGTAATGAACGGTCTTGAGGCTACTCAAGCCATCATAGAAAAATACCCGGAACCCGAGCGTCCGTTTATTATTGCCATAACTGCTAATGCGATGCCCGGTGACCGCGAGAGATTCCTCGAAGCCGGAATGGTTGATTACCTTTCAAAACCAATACGATTTAAAGACGTACAGGATGTATTGGTGCGCTGGGGAAGAAAAAAGCATAATAATCTTTAATGTTTATAGTATAAAACGAAAAAACCGGTTTGAAACCGGTTTTTTTGTTTTGTAGCGAGGACGAGATTTGAACTCGTGACCTTCGGGTTATGAATCCGATGGCAAAAATGACTTATTTGATTGATATACAGTTTATTATAAATCGAATAATTCAATTTTGTAAAACAATTGTAAAACTTTGGCAATAAATCCATAAATTTTATCCTGTTTTCTCTTTTTCATCAGATTGTTCATTTCTTTTCACAGAAGTATTTTCCTGCTGGTCAGTATTTCCTGAAGCCTTATGTAAATCAAGTTTCAGCTGCGGGGATGTGGACAAATCGTTTTGGACAACAGCGGCATGTACCACATTTAGCCTGCTTTGTCCATATCTTTTTTTATTCCGGCACCTTCCGAATTAGCACTGAACATTTCTGTTTTGATCAGAGATTCCCTTGATAAAGATTTTATTGATTCAGATAAATTTTCATTCGAACGCCTTAATATCTTGTTTTCATCAATCAGATCGTCTATTCGATTCTTTTGAGCTTTAACTTCACCTTTCAATTTTTCTATTTCACTCTCAAAAAGGGAACTGGGCACTAATTGATTGGTAGGGATTTCTTTGCTTTGGTTAGCTTCAAATTTATTCTCAGAAATTGATTTTTCACCTTTTCCCGTAACAAGCCACTCTCGTTTTACAGCGAAGTATTCTGAAAGTATATCCGTAGTCTTAATGCTCAGTTTATCTGTTTTATTATTAAGTATTCTGCTTAGCGTAGATTGAGAGATATGGGTCCTCACTGATACCTCATAGGCGGTAACATTATTATCCTCAAATAGTTGCTTTATTCTATCACAAGTATTCATAAGATTTTTATTTAGACTTAATATCAATACAGCAATATGCAATAATATAATTTCTTATTACTTGCGTAATACTTGAACATTATATTATTTTGCATCTGCAATGAAAGACAAAGTTAAGACATTGTATCACATAAATCAATAACTAAATATAGTTAATTAAATATGGCTAAAAGATTAAGAATTGAAACAATAAGAGGTATGAGAGGCCAAACTCAACTATTCGTAAAAATTACTGAAGAGTTTGAACTTCAAAATATCGAAACCATCAGAAGGTGGTTGAGAGAGAACAAGCCTAATGGACCTCTTACTGCCAAAGCAGCTTTAGGGCTCATCTCAACAGCATTAAATGTACCTGAAATTAAATTACTTGAAGATATTGAATATGAAGCTAACACCGAAAGAAATCGAAGTGCTCAACCTTCTTAGCCAGGATAAAACAGCTAAAGAGATTGCTAACATTAATCAGCGTTCGGTTTACACCATTAACGCTCAAATCAAATCCGCTAAATTAAAATTAGGTTGTAGCACGGATCACGGTGCTGTTGCCAAACTTATACTCATGAATTATGGAACTTAATCTATTTGAAGAAAAAGCACTTCGCATTGAATCTGCTAAGATGGGAGCTGAAATAGCACTTAGCAGGCTGGGGCTTATAAAAGACGAAATAAGTCAACGCGAAGCGTATCGACTGTTTAACGAATCCACTGTCCGGAGTTGGGTGAACAGAGGTCTGGTAAAACGTGTAAAACCGGGCGAACTCAACAGCAAAGCTTCGTATTCCCGTATAGAACTTGAAACTTTAAAAGCCCTTGAAGAAAAACGCAAACTGAAATAATTGTAATGAAGAAAAAATTCAAATTCAATGTGAAATATTCACTGTTTGTAAACGGAAACGAATATCCGAAAGTTGAACCATTTATGGCAACATCCTCTGATAATGCTGAATTGCAGTGTACACAAATGCTGCAAAATTTTTCAGAGCCTTCCTGCACTTTTAAAATTCATTCTGCTGAAAAAGTTTGAAAATGAAGTTTCCTGTAAAAATTAATTGGCGAGCTGTATGAAAGAAATAAACATCTCAAGCATTCCATTACAGGAACTGCTTCTTGAGGCTTGCCAGAATTTTAACATTGAACTATACATCAAACTACCTATGGCAGATGATATTCAACATCGAAATGATATTAAGCGTAAAATCCTGGAGCTCGAACTATTGATACCTATCCTTTCTGAAATTCTTAAGAGCAACTCCGATGTATAAAAACAATGTCTTACTTCATCATTGAAGATTCTAACAACCGCAATTAAACTTTTGATATTACCCATTCCTCCAGTCTACCGCTCTACCATACCTTTCTATGATCCTCAATATTGAAGCAATTAAGGATGCTGTTCAAATTACCGACATCATCAGCGAATTTGTCGCCCTGAAGAAAAAAGGTATCAACTATACCGGTTGCTGCCCTTTTCACAACGAGCGATCACCAAGTTTTATGGTTAACCCGGTACGAAACAACTTCAAATGTTTTGGATGTGGCAAGTCAGGAGATGCAATAGGGTTTCTGATGGATCATGAGAAAATGAGCTACCCGGAGGCTCTGATCTACATTGCAGGGAAATATCACATAGAAGTTGAAGAAAGTATAGGTACAGCAGAAGAAACAGAAGCCAAAACACGAAAGGAGTCCATATTGGCAGCCAATAAATGGGCCGCTCAACACTTCTGTAATAACTACCTGAAAAACGAACAGGCACAGGCTTACGTTAAACATCGCAACTTGCTGGGTGCTGTTGCACCCTATGGAATAGGATATTCCGAACCTGGTAACGCCCTCATGCGTTCTGCTCAGGCTGCCGGTTATAATACTTCCATACTATTCGAAGCCGGTCTGATCAATAAGAATGAGCAGGGATTGTATTATGATTCCTTTTCACGCCGATTAATGTTCCCTTTCTTCGACCGTTCAGGACGAATAATAGGTTTTACCGGACGCATTCTTACTGCCGAAAAAGACAAACCAAAATACATCAATACCAAGGAAACTGAGGTTTTCAAAAAAAGCAAGTTCCTGTATGGCCTGTATCAGTCCAAGAAGGATATCATGAAGGAAAACGAATGTTACCTGGTCGAGGGACAAACTGACACCATCAGCTTGTTCCTTGGAGAAATACGCAACTCTGTGGCAGGTTCGGGAACCGCTTTGAGTGAGGACCAGGTAAAAATGATACTCACACTCACCACCAGCCTTACCTTGGTGTACGATGATGATCCTGCCGGTATTAAGGCAAGTATTTCGAATATTAAAATCCCTTTGCAACTTGGCCTTGATGTGTATGTTGTGGTGCTACCTAAAGGGGAAGATCCTGATTCGTATATCGGCAAAGTAGGTGGAGAAGCCATGAAAGCCTATCTCGAAGCAAACCGTAAGGATATTGTCTCGTTCCGAATAAACCTCATTAAGAACGAAGTTGCCAATGATCCTTTGCAAAAAGCCAGGTTGGTTAAAGACCTCACTTCTCAGATATCACTTATTCCGGATGAACAAACCCGAGGCATACTAATCCATGAAATTGCTAAGAAGTTGGGTGTCCGCCAGGATGATCTTACCATTCAGGTTAAGAAACTATTGCCTATTCCGGAAGATGCTAAACAGAAAGGTTTCTATGGTCTGGAAGCTGCAATTGACAGTATCAGAGAAACAGATAAAGTCATCATCCTTCCAAACCCAAAGCTGGTTGTCGACCGCCATGCAGCCGGATTTGAAAATACTATCAGCCTTCCGGATGGAGTTCTTAACAGGGATGACATTCTGAAACTTTCGAAAATTACCAAAAATGTAATTATCGAAGGATTAACGGCAGTAGTTGATGTAAATGATCTGGAAATTCAACTTGCAACAGCAGGCCGCATACTTACCGAGCATGGGCTGCATGTTGAAGTCAAAGACGAAACTGGAACTTTTGCAGAAGATGGTTCCGCCAACTTTACAGATGTTGATTTCCTTGATTTCTATGTCCAGAGTCTGGCCAGGTACTTACATTCCCATCCGGATACAAAACGCTCAAAAAAATATGTTGAGTTAGTTGCTGAATTCCTGAGCAAGCTTGAAAACACAATTATCCACATTAAAACCAACGAAATTGCTAAGTGGTTTAATCTTACACAGACAGCATTCAGCAAAGTACTGAAGCCCTATGTTGAGAAACGCAAGAACCTTGCAGTTCAACAGCAGGAGCGGGTGGTTATCGATGAACAGCATTATGTATTCGATATTAATCATGTACCTGAGTATGTGGATCAGGACTTCTTTCAGCGTTATGGTTTCTTCCCTGCACAGAATAAAACCGGTAACAAGATATTTTATGTGTTCCGCACCCTGGATAACACTCTGGTTAAAGTTGGGAATTTCTACATGGAGCCGCTCTTTCAGGTGTTCGATCACGATCCCATGAAGAATAAACGTATCGTGAAACTGTTTCATGCTGAACTCCACAAAGAGGAATATATTGAGTTCAAGAGCGGAGATATGATTGAGTTAGCTCCATTCAAAAAATTCCTTTGGGGTCATGGTGGTTATATCTTTACCAATGGAAAGCAATTCCATCATGAAAAAATACTGGAAAGCGTCGCTCTCCAATTTCCGAAATGCTGGGAACTCTCCATATTTGGCTGGCAGCCTGAAGGGTTCTTCGCCTACAGCAACGGAATTATTGCCGATAATGCTTTCACCAGTGTGGACGAGCTTGGACTGGTTCGTTTTAAAACTGAAACCTATTACCTGCCTGCTTTCAGCAAAATATACAAGGACGAACGCGCTGATAATGATCGCTACGAGTACGACCGTTTCCTGATCTACAAGCCTGAACAGCGCACTTCCTGGATTGAATGGGCTACTTTGATGAACCAGGTGTTCACCTATAACAGCAACGGCATGTGGGCAATACTATTTACAATGCTTAGTGCTTACCGTTCTGTAATATTCCCAATTGACAGGCTTTTCACCAGTATTTTCTTCATTGGGCCTACCGAATCAGGCAAATCGAAAGTTGCCGAAAGTATCCGGGCCCCATTTATGCATGGCGCACCATTATTCAACCTGAATTCAGGTACGGATGCAGCTTTCTTCACAACGCTGGAACGCTTCCGCGACATCCCGGTAATCCTTGAAGAATACAATGATTACCAGATCAGTGATGTGAAGTTTCAGGGCCTTAAAGCTGCCGTGTATGATAATGAAGGCAAACAGAAACGCAAGGATGCTACAAGCAAAGATATTGATGTAAGTAAGGTAAATTGTTCGCCGGTGCTGCTGGGACAGGAAGGTCCAGAACGTGATGATGGCTCACTGGGGAACCGCGTAGTATTGCTCCACGTTCCAAAGAAAGATAACTGGACGGATGAAGAAGTAACCCTTTTTAAGGATCTTAAAGACCGCGAACGCGATGGTCTGAGCAATATAGCTATTGAAATTATCAAGCGTCGCCCTCTTATTCATCAGCACTTCGCCAGGTACATGCGCGAATACCAAAAGCAGGTTAAGCAGGATATCCAGGATGAAGGCGGATTGTATCAAACCCGCATTATCAATACCGTGAGCCTTTTTATTGCCATGGCAAAGCTTTGGGTTGATCATGTGAAGGAACTGCCATTGCCATTCACTTTTGATGAATTTTATGAAGTAGCAAAAAAGCAAATCGTTCGCCAAAGCGAAGACCTGAGCAGCTCCAACCGCTTGGCTGTTTTCTTCGATACTATTTCGATGCTCTACACCCAGGGACAGATTGTTGCCGGTCGTGAATTTGAAATTATAACTGAAAGAAGAATTACCGTTCAAAAATCGAGGACAGAAACCGAAGAGTTTGACTGGAATGGTGCGGAAAAACGAGTTCTGTACCTCATTGTAAATGATGTTATACAGATATATCAAAAGCTTCACAGTGCAGAAAGCCTTAAACTAAATGCTCTACGTACCTATCTGCGCGATCATCCCTCCTATTTAGGCCAGATCAAGAGCCATCGCTTCTCATACGAATTCGAAGCCTGGGAAGCAGATCCTTTTAACTCTCAAATGACCCGACGGGTAATCAAAAAAGCTGAACGTAATACAAGTTGTATTGCTCTGGATTATGAAAAACTGGCTGCCGCAGGAATCGACCTGGATAAAATGAAGCTACCAAATGCTGTTGCATCATCAACTGATCCGGCGCAGACATCTTCTTCATCGGTACCTAGCACAACTTCACAAACAACAATTTTTGATTCCTCTAAGGCTGATGACGACTTACCCTTTTGACAAAGAATAAAACCAAAATTCCTGCGGCAAATGTCAGCGCCAACGTTCCAACGTTCCAACACACTACTAATAATAATAAACAAATAACTAATAATCAATAATATAACCACTCATGGATTCTGTTGGAACATTCATATATTGTTGGAACACGTTGGAACACCTTGTAGCAAATATTTCAAAACTACGCCTGACCGTTGGAACACTAAATGTGTTCCACAGCTTGTTGGAACGTTCCAACAATATTTTAAACCCTTGATTATCTGAGTAATAATCGTATAAAAAGAACCCCTGTTGGAACGTTGGTACGTTGTGCACCAAAACAGGAGAGCAAATAACTAAAATATTTTTTTACTCGTATGGCCGCTAAGATTTTAAGACAACAAAGAATAGGAACCGAATTGGTTTGGTTCCTTGGTGGGTGCGATTTTAATAATAGCGGAGTTCAATTCCGGGTAATTGGTAGCGAATCAACCGGCCCTGGGATCTACGATGTAACCCATACCATCAAAAATGTAAAATCAGGAACATACTCCTATATCCCAATGCCAAAACTTATCAATATACTTCTTGAAAGTGAATGACCACAACACCTGAAACCCAACCTCAAAAGCCTGCACAAAAAATGAAGCCTAAAATACTACTCCTGACTCAAATGCACCAGCGCCCGGCAATAAGCGAACTTTTCTGCTTGTCAGCATTAAGACTCCTGGAAGCCAGCCGTAAGAAATTCGATGTCACCATTGTTTCTCTTGTCAGCGATGCTCCTTCTGAAGCAGTATGCCGCAAATATAGTATTGATATGATTTTTACCTGTGCTGGTCCTTTAGGGAAAAAGATGAACACAGGCATTGCTCTGCTTCTTAAAAATTATCAATTCGATTATTTACTCAAAATTGACGATGATGATATTGTATCATCCAATCTACTTGAAATTTATACCCCCTTTATTAAAAAAGGCGTTCCGCTTTTTGGGGTTAAACAGGTATATTTCCTCGATGCCGCCAACAATCAGGCAGTTTTCTACAAATACCCCTACACTGTGGCTAAGTTAATGGGGTGTGGCAAAATGATAAGCCGGACAGCTCTTGAACGAACCGGCTGGCAAAGTACCATCAAACCAAAAAATAATTACAAGCATCTCGGAGTGCAGTTTTATGCGGATAGACCGGTTACAATCCCACACTACCAGGCTCACTATATGGTTGAAATGAAATATGCTGATATGGTTTCCAGCCCTAAATTCAACTTGTTTAATGATGATCAAACCATGGGACTTGATTTCGTAAGTGAAATGAACTTCGTTTTCAATGGCTATGATCCGGTTGAAGTTGTTACCGAAAAACCTCTGTTTACTGATGTAAAAACCAATGTCAATATCTGGAAGTTTGCTGACTATGCCAATGTCGGTAAACATGTGCCGGTCAGCGAAGCCACCTCACATTGGAGTAATCAGGAACGTGAATATTTACTTCAATTGCAGACACAATTAAAATAAAATATCATATTGTTAATCCGGTGTATTCCATTCCGATTTTAGGAATACATTTCAAACAAAACACATTTTTCAGTTCCTGACATTTCCAAATTTATAGAACATCCTGATTTACCAACACCTTCGAAATTCCTTCTATCCCATGTTTTCAGTCGATCTCCCGGTTAAAGCTTATGTAAAACAGTATATTACCTTGAACTATGGTAATCCTGCCGATTTCTCTTCAGATAAATACATTAACAGCCAATTCCGCCGGTGCCTTACCAAACCCTGTACCCGTTACAATATCCGTTACAAAGAACTTTCAGAGCTTTTCTATTCATCCAGCATCAAAGTAAAAATAAGTCAGGATGATTTTTATAGGCATGGATGGGAACTTACGCCAACGGATACTGTTGCTTTCGGCAAAATCATGGAACACCAGGCAAAATTCTTCATGCGCAATATGATTAGCTTCTACTTAACCTATCTGATAAAAAGAGATGCTATTCTGAAATTCCAACAAACCTTCGGCTTCACCGAGGATATCTGGAGTTATGACAGCATTAAAAAGGATTTTTACAGAAAAGTAGATTTCGAAAATTCTAATTACTCCAAAGAATTAACAACCAAAATTGAAAAAATAATCTTGGTGAATCTGTCCAATTTGGGGACACTTTCACACAAAGCAATCTCACATTATGACAACCTTAAAAAAGCAGATTAACCTGGGTGGAAATGTCGCCCTCTTCGTTATCCCTTCAACTTTCATCCATTCTATTTTATCGGAAACAATTCTGTATGTCGGAACAAATCCAACCTATGAAATAGAATGTGCGGATGAAAGCATTCAGCATGTTTGCAAGCTTTCGGAAACCCGCGCCGGTGATTTGTATTTACATACTATTACTGCATACCTTCCAGGGTATAACAAGGATACTCTTGAAATGCTTACCCGGCTGCGCCAATACAACTCTGTGGTAGTTATATTAAGGAATGGATTAGGGGAATATTATCATATAGGGGATAACCGCGAAGGTCTGCGACTGGCATTCGATTTTGATTCCTCAAAAGATCCATCCGGAAAGAATGGCTTCAATATCGAAATTTCCGGACCACTCACTTTCTCCTTCAAACCGGTGCAAATGCCTGCCATTCCTCTGTAAATAAGTTGAAAAGTCCGTAAAACAGGGATTGGTGAGCCTGTCGAATCAGTTTTATGTCCTTTCAGTATAGTTTTTCAGCGTTTAATATTGCTGAAAAATTACACTCATGAAGTTTCGCATCCTTTCCGCTTTGTTACGTTCAGCCTGGGCTATTGACGAACGCTTTGCCATTGCGCATGGCGGTATTGTTGCAGGACTGATCAACGGCCTGGACTTCGAATCATCAGTAGATACAGAATACGCTGAAGAAAAGAATTCTCTTCCTTATGCTCTCTATGCTGCAACTCCTGGACGTAAATATTCAGTTTTCGATGAAGCGCCGAAAGGAAGCATTGCCGTAATTCCTGTACGTGGTCCATTGATGAAAGATGATGAACAGGATTGCGGTGTATTATCTGCAGGAATGGATACACTTGGAACCCGTGTACAGGAAGCGGATCAGCATCCAAATATATCAGGGATCATCCTTTATATTGACTCTCCTGGTGGAACTGTCGATGGAACCCAGGCATTTGCCGATAAAGTTAAAGCCTGCAAAACACCTGTCGTAACTTTTATTGACGGCCTTATGGCTTCTGCCGCTTTGTGGATAGGGTCTTCTGCTTCCCGCATTATCGCCCAAAACGCCACTACCGAAATAGGTAGTATTGGCGTTATGGTCCAGTTTGCAGATATGCAGCCCATGTGGGAACAGGAAGGTGTGAAATTCCATCGCATCAATGCCGATCAGTCCAGGGATAAAAACAAAACATTCACGGATGCACTTAATGGTGATTATTCCGGAATAAAAAATGAACAGCTTAATCCGTTGGCTGAACAGTTTATCGCTGCCGTAAAAGCTAACCGCCCAAATCTACCCGATTCAGTTTTCACTGGAAAAGTATTCTTTGCTGAAGATGCGCTCTCACTTGGACTTATCGATGAAATAGGTTCACTCGATGTAGCTATCGCAGCTGTTAATTCATTATCTGCTTCTGAAGGTACTACCTCAGATTCATCCGCTTCCACTCAAATCCCAAAACCTATACTCAAAACTATGGATCTTCCTATCCTTATTTCCCTGCTGCAGGTTTCTTCAATTGAAACTACAGAGGAAGGTGTTTATCTGAATGAACAGCAACTTCAGGCCATTGAAAACCTGCTAAAAGAAAACGCTGCTTCTATTGACAGTATCACTGCTGCTTCAGAAACTGCAGCTCTCAATGCTCAAACAGCAGTTTCAAATGCTGAATCCGCCACTACTAATGCAGACAACCTGCGTATTGCTGCTGAATCTGCACTCACCAATGCTACCATTGCAATTGATGAAATTCATCCAGATATCGCAGCTTCCGCTGATATCCCTTCAAAAATTGAAGCCATACGCACCATGCTTGCTAAAAAACCTGCTGCAACTTCTATTGGAGTAAAATCCATTAAAGATCCTACCCCCAGTGCTGACGGTGTGGATTGGGATACGCTTAACTCACTGCCGCACATGAAATCCGCCGACTAATTAATTCTTCTTGCTTCTCTCCTTAAAACTCTCCTACAATGGACGTATCCGAAATCAAAACCGCCTTTGGCGCGTATTATGAAAATTCCGGTCAGAATATGAAACGAATCCTTGGCATGTTAAGCCAGGGACTTGTTACTCCCGGAATCTGCACTCCCGTAAAAACGGACGACACCGTTTTTAAACTTGGCCAGCTCACTATCGGAAATATCGTGCAGTCTTTCCAAAAAGGCTGGACTCCTAAAAATGCTGCCGCTTTCACTCCAAACGAATTGCGCTTGTATCAATTCAAAGTGGATGAAGAAATCAATCCTGACGATATCGAAGCAACCTGGCTCGGTTTCCTTGGAGGTGCCGGAGTTGACCGTAAAGATTGGCCTCTTATCAAATTCCTTATCGAATATCCAGAGCTTGGCTATCTCTCCAAAATCAATTCAGATATGGAACTCAACGAATACGGAAAGGGTATTTATGTTGCTCCTACTCCCGGAGTTGCCGGAGATACTGGCAAATCCATGAACGGTCTCATTAAACTGCTTCAAACAGGTGTTGAAGCTCAAACCATCAATAGCATTAACATCCAACCACTGAATGCAACATCTATTTTCGACCAGGTTGAACTTTTTGCTGATGGCATCTCTGAAGTGTATCAAAGTGTGAAAATGAATATCTGTATGTCTCCAAAATGGCATCGCCTTTACCTCCGTGACAAACGGGCAGCTGGTTTCTTTACCTTGCAAACAGCCGGCGAAGTAACTAATGGTGTCGACTTCACTCCTCAACAGGTAATTGCTCTTCCTTCATTGAGTGGTACTGATGTTATTTTCGCATCTCCTCAAACCAACATACTTCACCTTACCAAAAAAGGCACTAACAAAACAAACATCAAAATCGAAGAATACCGCCGTAATGTATCTTTCATGTGCGACTGGTGGGAAGGAATAGGCTTTGGTATTGATGCTGCCGTTTGGACTAATATCCAAAAAGTCACAAGCTAGTTTTACTCTCAATCTTGTTTAGGCCGGTAACCATTCCGGCCTTTTAACTCTCTAAATTATACTACTGTGGAATTTGCAGATATAACAAAAGATCTCCATCAGGGAGAAAATATGGGCGGAATAGGAATGAAAATCTATTTCGGCCTTTTCGAAGATGTGGCAACATGGCCGGTAAAACCGGTTAATGCTTTGACTCTTGAGGCGCTTGGATCGCTAACCGGCGATATTACCATGAAACCCGGCAAACGCATGTTCGAAATGTACGTCACTGACGATACCGGTGAATTTAAAATTGAATCCGTCGGTGAACTGGATGGAAAAAGTTTCGTTATGCACCTTTCTTTTTTCAATCCTGGCTTAAAGCCAAAATTGCTTGGACTCATGAATTCCATTAAAAACGGGAATATGGTGTTCATCGTTCCGGACAACAACGGACAGATGTTCCTTATGGGCGATGCTGTCCGTGCTTCTGTATTTTCAGGTTCACCGGATGGTGCCGGTACCGGTAAAGAAACTGCCGGCCGGCGTGGCATTTCAATGGAGTTCGTTTACAAAACTTCTAATGTTTACCAATACACAGGTTCAGTTCCTTTAACAGTGGCTGTTGTAAGCTAGAAATCTATGATTTTACATACCTATTTTAAATTGATTGGCATCGAACCAGGCAAGGTAATAACTGCCCGGTTCGGTGCTATTGATTTTAGTCAGCAGGTTGCTTTTGAAACATTGAAATCATTGTATGATGATGGTTTCCCCTACCTGAAGTTAACTTCAGAAGGCAAAAATGCCTTGCTGAATAAAAATGCCGCTGGTTCCCCGACTGAAATGCCTCCCGAAGGCACTATCGTACCCTTCACCAAAAAAGCTGTTTCAAAATCAAATAAGAAAAACAATGCAGGAAAAAGTAAATAAATGGATAGCGGAAGGTTGTGATTTTAATGAAGGAATCGCAATTCTGACATATTCAGTTCGGCATAAACAGCTTGTCAGGATTATGTCAAACCGCCCACATCGCTACGCGGAAAAGCTGCATTATGAATTATTGAAAGCTGCCGGGTTAAATACTGGCTTGCCCGTCAATAAACCCGGTCTTACACTTATGGCCTCTGGTGATATTTATCAACCTCAGTTAGGTGCTGTTTCCACCAAAAACAAATCAGCTGCAAAAGACCAGCTTCCTGAAGAAGTTGAAAAGGTTATAAAATTTCACGCTGATGCGTTTAAAACCCGCGCCGTCCTTCATGAGGCTATGGCGAACCTGCCAAACGATAATACAGATGCTCTCATAGCTCAACGTAAAGAACTTAGCGATCAAATCGCCGAATGCTCCGAAATGATTGATATAATGTGGAAAGCGAAAGAGGATTATTATATAAACAATATCATTCCGGACATAAAAACCCTCACAGCTGAAAAACAAGCAGATGTGAAACCTGTTGTCGAATTACCTGATGACCAGGAAGAACTGAAGAAAATGAAGAAAAACCTTCAATCGGCAAACACTAAGGATCAATGCATGCTGGACTACCGCCAAACAGCAAAGGGAGAGAAAAAGAATCCGCTCCCTGATAGCCCTAAGCGTATCAAAATTGAACTTCGCATCAAACAACGCGATACTGCAATTGAAGCTATCGACTACAAACTCGTGAACTCTTCAAAGTAATTGATCCCAGGTGTAAAAGGGTTCAGGTTTCCTTAGCGACCAGGACCTTTTTTTTAAATCTTCATTCCTATGCTGGTACGATCATCATCTATTGCGGCGCTTAAACCGGATAATCTTCCGGAGGAAGCTGATAATTCTTCAGAAAACTCAGCGGATAACCATTACCAGGACTATATCCATTACACCAAATTTAGCCTGGTATCCCGCCGGGATTTATTCATCATCGCTTTTTACAAAACGGAGAACCTGGAAAAGTTTAAAGGGAATATCGGCAATGCCGATATTCTGGCTCCCTTATTTGCCACTCTCCTGAAATACTATATCCCGGATCTTGAAAACGCAATCCTCCTTACAACACCAAAACGTGCCCATTCTGAAAAACTAGGTTACCATTTCGCTTCAGAAATTTGCATCCGGGCCTGTAAAACAATTAACCTGGAATTTATTCCGGATGTACTTATAGCAACCAGTAAAAGCAAATTCAATCCGAACTTCATTCAGCAAAAACCACTTCCTGAAGGTAAGCGTGTCATCCTGTTTGACGACATAGCCACCACCTACCAAACCATTTATGCAACCTTAAATGTGCTCAGGAATAACCCTGAGAACAACCTTGCTGATGTTCATGTGCCAATATTTGTCGGAATCAACAACAATTAGCCTATTGCAACAGTATTTTCAAATCTTCAAATTCTCAAATCTTCAAATCCCCCTATGCTGGTTTCTTCCAAAATTTCTGCTAAAAGTATTGCGCCGGCACATAAACCTGTTGTTCAAAAGAAGACAAAACAACAGCCTGAAACTTTGTTTGCAAAGGCTGATGCCTCTACTGAATTTGTTTCTGATATGGATATCTCCCTTACCAAAGCAATCGGACTGATTAATCCTGGCATAAATACGCATTATTACAGCTTCGGAAATTTTAACCTGGTGAGGTTAATCATGTACCTGCTTAAGCAAACAGGCCCGGTTCACCTTTTTATGACATCGTATTCCTTCTCCAATAAAAGCATCCAGCAACTTCAAAACCACATTGAAAACGATAAGCTGTTGTCTTTTCAACTTCTTATCGATAACCGCGTCCGGAGCATCAGCCCGAAACCTTTTCAGATGATTGCCAGCTGCTTCAACTATCGCTGCACTTCTGTTCATGCGAAAATCGCTCTTCTCTGGAATGAAAACTGGAAAATCTCTATCGTTACCAGCCAGAACGCTACCGATAACCCCAAAATGGAACGTGGGATCATATTTACTGATCCTGCGGTCTTCGACTTCGACCATAAAAACCTTACGGATGCTTTTCTCAGAGGAACAACTTAATGAAATTGAAGAAATGGCTGCCCTTTTCTTCGAGCCTGAATCCATCGCCCATAACATTGAATGTGATGCTGAAGAGTTTACTGAACTCATTCAGAATAAAATAGGTGAAGCCTTTAAAGCGTATTGCAGCGGTCGACTTCGATCCGAAATTGAACTCCGAACCGCAATCCGGCAGGCGGCTATGAATGGGAGTACTCCAGCACAAACCCTTTTTGTCAACTACTTTAAAGATTCCCAATTATGACACCGCATTATCACATCATCGCATCAGCACATTATCACATTATCGCATTAGCACATTAAATAAATGAGCCGAAAAGCCCTGGAAGAAGTGAATTATGAGGCTATAAAATCTCATATCCTGGACCCTGATTTATCTCCCCTTTCTGAATCTCAGCAGTACCTTCTGGATCGGATTGTTTCAGTAGCCAAAATCCTGGATAAAAATCCACTGCAAAAAGCAGCCATCTCATTACACAAATCGAAATTCCCGGATTTGTCAAATTCCCATGCATACCACGATGTCCGCATGGCTGTCCGGCTTTTCAATACCTTACATACGTTTGACTATGATTTCTGGCACACCTGGGTAATCAATGATATTGTTGCCAACATCAACAAATGCAACAATGACGGTTCTCCTAATGCACGGAAAATTATTGCCATGGAACATGCCAACTTGCTCAAAGCAATCGGCGAACGCCCTACTGATCTGGAGGATCCTAAACGTCTGGAGAAACAATCTTTCTATATCCTGATCCAGAATAATAAAACTACCGTTAAACTGGATGTGGACAACTTGCATAAGCTCCCTGAAGCAACCATCCGGGAAATTAACCGTATAGTGTTCACCGGAAATGAAATTACGGAAGCTGACGCTGAAGAATTATTCAAAACATGATCAATGAATTTTTAAACCTGAACACTTTTCAGATGGCGCCGGTAATTAACGATGCCAAAAGTGAAGTGGATATCGCCGGTCGCGGTACCGGAAAATCCTATATCATCGGCGTGGATATGGACCGGATTGTCCGAAAAATGCCTCGAAGCATCTCTGCCATTACCGGGCAGACTTACGGCCAGATCATGACCCGTACGCTACCTTCTACCCTTAAATGCCTCGAACTCCTGGGATATGAAAAAGGAAAGGATTATGTCATAGATTGCCAGCCTCCCAAAGGCTGGGATTCGCCGTATGAAAAGGTTACTAAATACAAGAACTTTATCAGCTTCCGTAATGGAACCGGATTTCTGCTGCTTAGCCAGGACAGATCAGGAAGTGCCAGGGGACCAAATATCGATCGTGAAATTGTGGATGAAGCACTTACCCTGGACAAAGCGCAGTACGACCAGGAAGTCAGCCCTACAAACCGTGGAAATGAAGAATACTTTGGTTTTCGCTCCGCGAAACCCGTAAAACAGCATCACGGTTTCCGTTATGTTTCTTCCATGCCTTACTCCCAGGATCAACGCTGGCTACTGGATTTTGGCAAATACTATGAACAGGAAGCAGGAATTATGCTTTTCGATGTCTGGAACCGAATCGTCATGTTACAGATTGAACTTATAAAAGCGTACTTAGTTAAAGATGCCTGCTTGTATAAAAATATCCACAACGAAATTATCCGGCTCAAACATCAGATTGTGCCTTTCGTATCGAAAGACAAAATCCTGTTTACCCTCTCCAACGCCTTCGATAACATAGCAAACCTTGGGATTTCCTATATAGCCAGAGAATATCAGAAGCTGCCGCTTCTGATATTTCTTATTGAGATTATGAACTGGGTTATCGATAAAGTTGAGGACTGCTATTATCACCTGGACAGCTCCCGCCATATTTATTATGATGCTTCGAATGATGCCTTTATCCGCTCCAATGCAGAAGAAAATAACTTCGACTATACTAAACTCTCCAAAATTGACAGCCGCTTCGATCTGGATTGCGATTCTTCAAAGCCCCTGGAGATATGCCCGGATTGGGGTGCAAAAATCTGCCTGTTTTCTGTAGGTCAGGAACGCTTCTACAACTTTGCCACAAAGAAAAATGAGCATGTGGACAGCATTATTAATGAGTTCTTTGTGAAGCCGGAAGAAGTGAATGATACTATGATCAATGAGTTGGTGGATCAGTTCTGCGACTATTACCAGTATCACAATTGTAAAGAAATTGTCTATTTTGTAGATAGGTATGGAAATAACCGTCAGCCGAATATCAAGAATTCTAAACCATATAATGAGCAGGCTATAGATCGGTTTGTGAAGAACAAGTGGCGAGTTACCTCTAAAGTTCATAAAGGACAGGAGCCGCCTCAGCATGAAAAATACTTGCTTTGGTCCAACATTATGCAGGGCAATAATCCCCGCTATCCGAATGTGATCATTAACGGCAAGAATTGTAAGTTTACTTTAATCTCGATGAATAATACCAAGGTTGTGGATAAGCAGGGAAAGTTTGAAAAGGATAAAAGCTCTGAACGTAAAAACTCAGTTATGCCGGAGGAAGCAACTCATTTTGGGGATGCTGTTGACAAACGGATCTGGACGAAATATGGAGGACTGCTTTTGAAATCTTCAACGTTTGTAAGTCCGAGGATATAAAATCTTAATTGATACATAGTAGGGCGTTCCCCTGCGGGTCAGGCTTTCCGCTATATCTTTCACACCTTCACACATGCTTTTCTTGTGAAAGGATGCCGCTGCAATCCTTAACGCAATTCAACTTAGACAGCATGCAGTAAATCCTTTGTTTTGTCAACAAATCAGGATTGGTTCAACTTGTAAACTATTCGTGAAAGTAAGTTGTACCCCTTATTCTATGGGAAGCCTGAGAGGGTAACTGGGTTTAGATAGATCGAATAAAAAAAAAGGTTCAACTTTATGCACTGTTGAAACGGATTAAAATGCTTTTGAGACTTAGCTATATTTTAATATGGCCTATCTGTGGCTTAATTGTAAAATAAGTCCAGCAATATGCCGGGTTAGTTCTGAAATCAGGTTATTTCTCACGTCGGATGCCCTTATATATTTGTCCATTTTGGTTCACATCAATAAACTGTCCGTTCTTGGTGTCAAGTTTCAACCACTGTTCAGTTACAAATTATTTTATAATTTGAAGTTTTTTACTTCATTCAAATACTGCAAATTTAGATTTTTGTCTGCATGCCCTTTTAATAACATAACAAGTCAAAGAAGATTATAACAAAAATTCGAAATTAGGTAGGAGTTATTTTTTAAAAGGGTAAATTAGCACAAAAAAAATAGCCATTTGTCTTGGTCCAAAAATTCGACTTTATTATTAAAAATTGCAAATTGCTGGAGATAGTTGAATAATGAAGTTATTGTGATTTGATGAAAGTAAATTAAAGAAACGAAATATGGGAAAACCCTTTAAAAGAGAACTTGATAATATTCCAAAAACAATTGAATGGGCATTCTCTCAGCATGTCGAGTTGTTAACTGACTTTATAAGTACTGATTCCGATACTCCACTTTTTATTGTAGGTTCCGGTGGGTCATTAAGTGCATGTTATTTCGCTGCAAGTCTTTATCAGAATTATGGTACTATCGCAAAAGCAATTACTCCACTCGAATTATTTTATTCAAAAGAAGCTTTAAGAAATTCCAAAGTCCTTTTTATTAGTGCCAGCGGAAGGAATACTGATATTTTGTTTTCATTTGACATAGCGATTAGGCAGGAGCCTAAAGCAATCTTAACAATATGCATGAAAAAAAACACATTGCTCAGTAAAGCCGCTAATAATTATTCAATAAGTAAATCTTTGGAGTTTGAAATCCCTACTAAAAAAGATGGTTTCTTAGCTACAAACACTTTAGTTGCTTATTATGCTTTATTGTCTAAATCTTTTGGATTTAATCCTCTATTGAAGATCAAAGAATATATTAATGACGATTTTCTACTTCAAATAAACGGTTTTGTTTCCAGAATAGGTCCGGATGATTCATTAACTGTTCTATATGGAGGTTGGGGACAATCAGTAGCATATGATATTGAATCTAAATTTACAGAAGCAGCTTTGGGGAACGTGCTCCTGGCTGACTATAGAAACTTTGGGCATGGTCGACACCATTGGTTTGCAAAGAGAGGAGGACGCTCTTCCATACTAGCGCTAGTTACACCAAGTGAGAAGCTTATTGCGGAAAAAACATTAGCCTTAATACCTGAGACTATTCCAAAGCTTGTTATTGAAAGCAAAATCAATTCTGCAGAATCCAGTATTGAACTACTTACGAAATCATTTTATTTATCTAGTCTTTTTGGTGAACTTCAAGGTATTGACCCAGGTAGACCAGGTGTTCCCGAATTTGGCAGTAAAATATATCATTTAAAATATGCTTCTTTTTACAAAATGCGAAAAGATGTTCATTCCGATAAAGCTGCTATAGCCATTCTAAAAAAAACTAAATCCAAAACGCTAAAAGATTTAAGTGACGAAGAGCAAAAGTTTTGGTATTTGAATTATGATAATTTCCTTAATAAATTAAAGAATACTCAATTTGGATCCATTGTATTTGATTATGATGGTACACTTTGTTCTGGGCCGGACAGATTAAAGGGACTTTCGGACAAAATGGTTAACGAGTTGACTAGAATTTTAGATGGTGGGGTTAATATTGGAATTGCCACTGGGCGAGGCCAATCAGTAAGAAATGATTTGCAAAGTAAAATTCCAAAGAGATATTGGGACAATGTAATGATTGGATATTATAATGGCTCAGATATAGGTAAACTTAATGATCAAAATCATCCAGACAAAGATTTACCCCTGGATAATTCGCTTGTACAAGTATTTGAAATAATTAATAGATTGAAAAGTGAATACTTTGACTTTTTAATCGAATCGAGACCTTTTCAACTTACAGTCATTCCAACACATACGAAACATTTCGCTCGCATAAAGCAACTATTGCAAAATGAAATAATGAAGTTGTCTGATGGGAAATGTCAGTTCCTGCAGTCAACTCATTCAATTGACATTGTTGTAAAAGAAAAAGCCTCAAAAATGAGAATCATTGAAGCATGCTCAATAAAAGCTATTAGCGAGCAAAGAAGCTCAAACTGTATTTGTATTGGAGATTTGGGTCAATGGCCAGGTAATGATTTTGAACTATTATCCAGTGAATTTTCATTGAGCGTAGATAGTGTTTCAGCTGATCCAGAAACTTGTTGGAATTTATCTTCTCTTGGTGTTAAAAATGTTGCGTCTACTATGGAGTATCTTAAAAAAATGTCAATAAAGGCAGGATTATTATATTTTGAAAACCTATGAGAGATTTTCTCGCCGAAAGGCTTTTAGTTAAATTATTAGAATGGAACCTTGATGAAATCGTCAATGAACGCCCATTACTTCAGGCTCTTGCAAGCTTTAAATATAATGATTATCAACAATTTTCTACTGGAATTAGATTTATTGAAAGTTTAGTGCGGTGGCTAAACCAATTTGAAGATTTAAAAGAACGGAAAGTAGCATATAATTTTATCAAGGAAGAACTTGTTTTCATTTCTAATGAACAAATGTCTTATTTGGTAAGTATCACTTTTAACGAGAAAATAAACCCCATATTGATTAGTAAAACGGCTTTAGATAAAGGTATAAATAAAAATCTTGTTCATAAAATTATTCACAGTGACGAATATAAATTAAATCTAAGGAGGAGCCTATTTATTGGCCTAAGTGATGGTTCCCGAATTGATCAATTAAGAAGGAATAGTGGATTTGATAATGAGCAGGTTATTACAACCCACCAAATTTCATCTGAAAAAGCTACAGATATGTTAGGTGAATTAGAATTGGCTGTTTCAAATAAATGCAAATTTAAAACTGTTTTCTTGTTAGACGATTTTACAGCATCGGGAAGGAGCTATTTTAGAGCTGATGAAGGGAAAGGAAAGATTTTAATGTTTCTCTTGAAAGTATTTGGTACAGATAAAGAATGGAATGCTTTAACAGATAAGAATGATATAGATATTTATATAATTTTCTATCTAGCAACTGAAGAGGCAATAGAAATGATTCAATCTGAGATTTCTAAATGGAAGAATGATAATAATATTTCAAATGAAATTAAAGTTTATACTATTCAACTTATAAGTAGTTCAGTTAAAACTAAAGTCTTATTAAATACCGAATTCTTAAAATTGGCAGAGAAATATTTTGACTCAAGAGTGGTGAATAAACATTATAAAAAAGGAAAACATGAAAAACCCTATTTGGGATTTAATGAATGTGCATTGCCTTTAGTTTTAAACCATAATACACCAAACAACTCATTACCAATATTGTGGTTGCCTGAAGATATGAACAAAAAAGGACTATTCCCTCGAATTACAAGACATAAATAATGAGTCAAAAATTACGGAATCCATTTAGAATGCGAGCATCTGAGAAAATTGAATCAGAGGCTAATTTCCTGCGTTTGTATTGTCCACATGTAATTGAAAGTTTGACAATTAAATACATTGAAAATAAACTTTGGGATAATATTCTATTTATACATAGTTCACCGGGAGCAGGTAAGACTTCGTTATTACGGATTTTTGAACCACAATCGTTATTAGTATTAAACACTAGACGCTCTCAAGAATATAGTGACCTATATAATGTATTGAAGAAGATAGATGTTTTTTCCGAAACTGGAATTGATTTATTAGGAATACTACATACTTGTACCCGCAATTATGAAGTTTTGGAAGACTTGAATATCCCAGAAGGGAAAAAGAAGCGAATATTTTTTTCTCTTATAAATGCTAGAGTAATCCTCTCAACTTTAAGAGGAATGCTCACACTAAAGAATCTTGCATTTCCAAAAGACTTAGAACTTATCGAGTTTAATTATAAAGATGAATATAATTATTTTAAAAAGATTTCTGTGCCTTGTAATGGAAAAGTTTTGTATGATTGGGCCCTCCAACTCGAAAGAGACATCTATTCACTTTTAGATAGTTTTTTGCCATTTGAAAACTCTGGAATTGAGGGACATGATGAGCTTTTTTTCTTAGAAGTATTAAATCCGACATATTTTAGCATTAATAATAAGCCAATTTGTAACAGAATTTTATTTATGTTAGATGATTTCCATAAACTATCTGCTTCTCAAAGAGATCTTATGATCAGATTTTCTATGGAAAAAAGAACAATGGCTAGCATTTGGTTCTCGGAGAGAAAAGAAGCGCTTTCAGCTCAGGAAAATCTTGGATCAAATAATAATAGAGATTATGAAGAGCTTAATATTGAGGAGTTTTGGCAAGATAAGCCTACAAGATTTGAGAAAATTTTAATAAATATTGCTAACAAAAGAGCAATACTTTCAACTGAAAATGTTAATACTTTTCAAGAAAACTTGGCTGATGACTGGGATGAGGATACAATTAATGATTCTCTAGTAAGAGCAATACCAAAGTATGAAGCCAATTTGAAACGGCTAGCGTTGCATTTCCCTAAATTTGAAGATTGGGTGAATATTTCAATTTCTAATACTGGCAATACTTTAAAAAAGGCAATTCTTTTAAAAAACTGCGAAATATTAATTCATAGAAATTTAGGGAACTCGCAACTGGATTTAGGATTTACATTGTCAAAAGAGGAATTATTTGCAAATCAAGATAAATCGATTGATGAAATTGCTAAATTTTTTATATCCAGGGAACATAATTTACCATTTTATTTCGGATTTTCAAATCTGGTAAAACTTTCAAATAATAACATTGATCAATTTTTATCCTTTTCAGCCGATTTGTTCGAAGAAATGCTATCCAACAATCTTGTTGGGAAAAGCTTAGTATTGAGTCCTGAATCTCAGGAAAAGAAGATCCAATTAATAGTAGATAACAGATGGAAAGAATTACCTAGACTAATTCCCTTTAGTCGGCTTGTTATGAATTTCCTGGAGCAGTTTTCTTCATTTGCTAGACATGAAAGTTATAAACCAAATGCACCAATTGTCCATGGTGTTACAGGTATTGCTATTTCAAACCTAAAAATGCCTTCGCTTTTTGAGGAGTCAAACTGGGAAAAAGATGATCGTTATTCTCCTTTAGTAAACGTTTTATCAACATGTGTTGCATATAATCTTCTCGAAACAAGAGATATATTTCAAGGTAAAAAAGGTCAAAAACATAGAGTGTTTTATCTAAACAGGTGGTTATGCATGAAATTTAATCTTCCACTAGCTTATGGTGGATGGAAATCAAAAAAAATTGAAGAAATATTAAAATGGATTAAGGGATAATGGATAAAAAAATTAGATGGGATTCATATGTTTTAATGAAAGGATTTGAAAATATTCAAGCCTTTTGGAAACAACGCTCTACTCAAATAGATCATAAGTTGCTTTTCATAATGGGTAAAGGTTTTGATATCAGGATGAATATTGGAATAGAAGCAATTACTAGTAATCCCTTAATTGAGAAAATCACGTGTATTCTTATTGACTTTGAAGAAGGTTTTGGATCTTCATCAGTAGAGTATCGAGCACTAGTTGATGAAAACTTCTCGAATTTGAGAAAGATTAAAAACATTGACATAGTAATCAAAAAGATAAACTTATGGAAAGGGAAAGGTCGCAATAAAAGACGAATAGGAGATAGAGAAGCATCTGATCTCATATCTAGTTATAATGATATTCAGGAATTTACAGATATAGTTGTTGATATAAGTGCTCTTCCCAGAGGAATTTACTTTTCTTTAATTGGTAAAATACTTACATTAATAGACATAAATAGTGGCATAAAAAGCGAGGCTCATAATCTTTTTGTTGTTGTGTCAGAAAATGCTTCAATTGATCAGATAACAACAGAAGATGAACCAGATGATGATTTAAAATATACACTTGGTTTCGGTGGTGGACTTGAACTTACATCTGAACATCCAGTGGTTTGGTTTCCGATTTTAGGTGAAGATAAAAGAAGGCAAATAGAAAAAGCTAATAGTAAAATTAATCCACATGAGATTTGTCCCTTGCTTCCTTTCCCTGCTAAAAATATAAGACGCTCTGATGCGCTAATAATTGAATACCATCAATTGCTATTTGATGAATTAAGAATTGAACCACAGAATCTTCTTTATGTTCCTGAACAAAACCCTTTTGAGGTATATAGAAATCTTTATAATGCAATATCAAATTATAATAAAACATTAACTATACTTAATGGTTGTAAAGCAGCGATCTCAACTTTTTCCAGCAAACTTCTTTCTTTAGGAGCTCTGTTGACTGCTTATGAATTGAACAGCCTTGACGAAGAAAGTAAAATAGGCGTTGGCATACTAAATGTTGATACAAATGGATACAAAATTCAGAAAATAGAAGATTTAGTTTCATTGAATGAGGAAACTGAATTATTTTTGCTTTGGCTAACAGGTGAGCCCTACAATAATTGATAATATGAAAATGCAACGTGAGAAAAGATCAATTTGTATAGGTACTGGTCTAGTAGCTTTAGACGTAGTAATAAACGGTAATCCTGAAAAACCACTTAAATTATATGCTGGTGGTTCATGTGGTAATGTGTTAACGATTCTATCATTCTTTGACTGGGAAACATATCCAATAGCCCGATTGAAGAATAATCTTGCTGCTACGAAGTTGTTATCTGATTTAGCTGCCTGGAAAACTGAAACGTTATTAATTAGCCAAAAATCTGATGGCAGTACACCTATTATCATTCAAAGAATAAAGAAGGATAAGGATGGTAATTCTATTCATAAATTTGAGTTTAAAAATCCTGATAACAATGTTTGGTTGCCCTCCTACAAACCGGTATTAGCTAAGATGGTGGAAGAAATAATTAAGATTTCTCCAGTTCCTTCAACGTTTTATTTTGATAGGGTGAACAGAGCTTCTATCGAACTAGCAAAATACTACAAAAAAATCGGCTCACTTATTTATTTTGAACCTTCTTCCATTAGTAATAATAAGCAATTTGAGGAATGTTTAAATATTGCAGATATCATTAAGTTTTCTAATGAAAGAATTAAAAATTATGGTGATCTATATCCAACACAGCGGGTTCCTCTTGAGATAGTGACCCTAGGAAAGGATGGTTTGCGATACCGATTTAGCCACCATTGTGATCAATCACAATGGAAAACTCTCTCAAGTTATAAAATTTCTTTTGTAGTCGATGCCGCTGGTTCGGGTGATTGGTTTTCTGCAGGAATAATATCAAAAATTGGATCTAATGGATTCGGTGGGTTTAATGATTGCAATGAAGATACAATATTGTCAGCAATGAAGTTTGGTCAATCATTAGGTGCACTTAACTGCTTTTTTGATGGTGCTAGAGGTTTAATGTATGCACTTGATCATAACCAATTATCGGAATTAGTAAAGAAAATTCAGGACAATGAGATGCCGGTAATGGTGATTAATAAAAAGGACGCATATCCGCTACTAGATAATTTTAGCATAAACGATTTGTATTAAGTTCTGGTAATAGCCTACATTGTTGGTTATGACAACCCATCTCTAAAATTGTTCTTTCTTCTATTCCATCAGCAACGTCAGTTTGCAATATCATATCCAAAGTATGTTGTCCTGTTATCTTGCTAGGACGGACATTAAGCTAATATTCAACCCATTTTCTCAGGTATTTCAAAATTACCAGGTATCACCTTCTTATCATAAGTTGGTTTTCCCTTCCGGTATTTCAATAACCTATTTCATGGCTAATTCCATTTAATTATTTAGCAAATGTGCCATAGTATTCAGAAGTTCACTTTGTCACACAAGGATTTTCTCGGCATATCCTCATTACATTCCGGTATTCCAATTCCTCCTTGCTGTGCTTCTTTATACCATGGCGGAATACATCGCAAATAATTTAACTTAAAATTTTAAAGCCATGAAAACATTCGTTAAAAAGTACATCGGAAAAGGAAAAATCTCAAACTTTGCAATCGTAAAAGTGTCAATCCCAATCTCAGAAATTTTAAAATACAAATACGAAAAGGAAGGCGTTGAATATATCACCTTCGAAATTGCAGCCCTCAAAGAACCGGATAAATTTGAGCGCACACACACTGTATATGTTACAGTTCCGGAAGAAGTAGCAGAACCTGAAACAGCTCAGGAACCAGCTTCACCGGAAACTCCTGCAAAACCTTCAAAAAAGAGAAGAGCTTCAGCTAAAAAATAAATTCTGCTTCGAAGCTAAGAGCCCTGGAAACAGGGCTTTTTCTTTGATCTAAATTATCCCCTACCAATCCGATTCAACGAATAGGGCAAGGGCAAAAAATACCAACCGAATAATCTGTTCCACTCTATTGTATAGGACTTTCTGCGTACACTGAAACACATTATTTCGGCTCCCACAGCAGCACATGTCGCCATGGTAGAATGTCAACATAAGCTGCTAAAACCTACCGCACCAGGCAAGGGCAGGACACCACCCACCTACACAATGCTGCAAGCCATGTCGTTCAATCCTCCTTCTTCTCTCCATTCCGTTTCATTGCGTTACGCCTGCATTACAGTTCAGCAGGTTCGTGAATTTGTTTTGGTCTCGTTCCTCTCGACCAAACAAATCCACGCGCCTAATACAGCTTTACCTGGTAAAAGTCAAAGCAGTATTTACTTATTACCGGCTGGTAAAAGCCCGTAATAAGCAGCGGCTTCACCAGCTGAACTTCATTTCGTCTCCACTCCATTTCTCTACATTGCGTTCAGTCAGTCGGATATTCACTTCATGCCTTTCGCATTCCCACGGCAGCACATGAGCCTATTACAGCCTGCTGCCGGGTTTCGTCTACCAACTCACATACGCATTGCAGCCTTCGTAAGCCTTTGCCATTGCTTCCCTCTGCTACGGTGGTCAGGCAGGCACACGCCTAATGCAGCTTTGCCTGATAGGAGTCAAAGCAGCATTTACTTATTCCAGGCTGGTAAGAGCCGGGAATAAGTAACGGCTTCACCAGAGCCTCCTTCGTCGGCTCAGGTTCGTGCCAACCCGACCCCCTGCCAGCGCTCTACCTTAGTTACAAGTCTTCCAAAAGTCAGCAATGCTTCCTGGCAACGGCCTTCAACCCGCATTCGGCTTACATAGTCTCATAAGCTGCCAAGGACTGCCCACTTCCCTTAGCCACAGCGTATGGTATTCGTGTGCGCATCTCCTTCCAGTCGGTCATATGCGCGAACCAACGGCGTATGGTGTCAGTTTGGTCAACACTTTCACAAACTTCTTTGTGTTTAAAGCTGATTTGATCAGATGTTCTGCTTAGTATTATTAATAGTCTCAGGACTTATGTAGCAAAAGGGAGTTCCGCTTTGCTTCACAACTTGTCTAAAGACTGATTGGTATAAGGATGGTGAGCCTGTCGAGCCAGGCTTCACCCCTTGCTTAGGACTCCCCAAAAGATAATGTGTTCCGCTTCGCTGCACTCATTGCTTAGGACTGCCTTCGGCAGTCGGCCAGTTGGTCAGCTCAGCCAGTCGGCAGCGGTTGCCTTTTTTCCTGTCAAACGAACATATGCACATTCTGCCATATTTCCTGTTTTCTGCCCTTTTTTCTGCTTTTCCGGATAGGGCAGGCTCTGGATGCCATTACAGATATTTACATTTCGTTTGATAAAAACGAAATCTAAATACCTGAATGTTATGGATTTGAGAAATAATAAAAAATAAATGAAAATTGTTTACAACGGTAGAGTTGCAAACAAGGTTAAAAGGAAAATTTCATAAAAAAACATGCAGAAAATTGCACATTTATCTAAGAAAAATACTTGAAATATTTTGCATTTTTAGTGAAAATAATTAGCTAAATACTTGTTATATAAGTATTTAAATTGTAACTTTAACGAAGTTAATCAATAAAAACAGGCGGCAACTGAGAAATACGGCAGCAAAAAAAACAGGCGGCAACTGAAACAATGCGGCAATTTTTAACACTAACACAGGCGGCAACTGAAACAATGCGGCAATTAACAAAAATGAACACAACATCAAAAAACCAAATCAAACTAAAGGACGGCAGAATTTTTTCAACCGGCGAAAATTTTAATGTAGTACCCTCAATTGATCGCCCGGATTATGGCGCGCTTTGCTTTCCTCTTTCAGGTGGGGCAGCCTTCAAAATTCCTTACTCCCGTTTACCAAAATTATTTACTGATTTTCAAGCAGTAACAGAGGAAGAACTGGAAGAGGCTGTAATGGATTGTTATTGCCCTTCAATCACAGGCGAGGACGTGGAACCGGACGGACATGATTCTCACGGCTTCCCCTCATGGTTAATTGCTTTGGGTATGTGCTAATTATTAGCTAGTCAACTAACAAAAAACCTTTTAAAACTTCTCAATATGCAAATAGTAAAAAACACAAAATTGCAATACCACACGGAACGCCCTGGCAGCCCTTCAGATGGTTTAATTTTTACAGTTTCAAAAGTGGGTGCATACAGAACCAAACTGAAACCGGAAAACGAACACGAGTTTAACCCTTCCTTTGAAATTAATAACACGGATTTGGACATGGCTATAAATGCCGGCTACTATTCAATCATAAATTAAAAAATCAAAAACAGGCGGCAACTGCAATACGGCAACTTTAAAATGAGAACATATAAAACAAATTGCCCTGAAATCGAATTGAAACTAAAACGGGGAGAGGTTAAAAAAATGCAAATCAAATCCTCAAAAGATTCATTTGAAGCCTTCAAATTATTTTATGATCAGGACACCATCGAATTAACGGAATCCTTTATTGCACTTTTTCTGAACCGTGCAAATAATACACTCGGCTGGTTAAAAGTCAGTCAAGGCGGAATGACGGGAACGGTTGTAGATATCAGAATCATTTTAGGAACAGCTCTGAAAATTGCAGCCCAGAGCATTATTTTATCTCACAATCACCCATCCGGAAATTTACAACCTTCTGAGGCTGATATTTCGCTCACAAAGAAAATCAAGGAAGCAGCCACATTCATGGATATTTCCATACTGGACCATATTATTTATACTGAATCCGGCTTTTATTCCTTTGCGGATGAAGGGCTCATGTAATTTATAACCGGTGCCCGGGAAACCGGGCACCTTAAAAAACTAAAACAGGCGGCAACTGGAATACGGCAGTAAAAAATGAAATGGTTTAAAAATATTGGAACGTTAGACGAGCTCAGGAAACTTTACAGAAAGTTAGCATTTGAACACCACCCGGACAAGGGCGGAGACGTCAGGAACATGCAGGAAATAAATAACGAATATGAAAAACTGAGTGCCAGCCTTATAAATGGAAATGTCAATTTTTCGGAAGGGCGCAAAACCTATGAGCATGAAGTTGCAAAAAACATGAAGGTGAAAATTGATGAAATTTTAAACCTGCCGGGGGTACTTATTGAAATTATGGGTTCATGGCTTTGGATAACCGGTAACACCTTTGCAGTTAAAGCAGAACTAAAAAAAGCAGGTTTCAGATTTTCACATAATAAAATGTCGTGGTACTGGCATTGTGACGAATATGTAAAAAGGAGCAGCAAATTTATGTCGCTGGATGACATCCGGAATTTGTGGGGAACGGAAGAAATAAAAGGGGGAAACGTAAAAAGTCAATTTATTGGAGGATGAACAAAAGGATAATACTGGCAGGGGGGCGGAATTTTTCCGGCTCCCTGCTGCTGGAGTACGAAATGAAAAAAGTTCTTTTTTTCGGAATGAAAAACGGGTATGAGTTTACAATTTTATCCGGCAACGCCAGAGGAGCGGACAGCCTGGGGATAAAATTTGCAAAACTCAATAATTTGCCTTTTGAAATTTTTAATCCGGATTGGCTGAAACATGGAAGGAGTGCCGGAATTATCCGAAATGTAGAAATGGCGAAAACAGCGGATTTTTGTTTGTGCTTTTGGGATGGGAAAAGCCCAGGCACAAACCACATGAGGAGAATTTGTAAAAGTAAAAATATTGCTTTACGAACTGTAATTTATTAAGAATAAATCTAAATAAGGAATTATGACGACTCTGCAGAAAATAGAAAAACAGGGGTATAAAGTGAAACCCATTATACAAAACATGAATGGAGTGTTTACGATCGGGGCCTTTTCAGCGATGAGGGAAAGCCACATTATTACACGATCGAAAATCTCCCTGCTGTATAAAGCAATCAAAAAGCAAACAAACTAAAAAACAAAAACCATGATTATTAAACTTATTGGCGACCTGGAGCAGGAACTTTGTTCGCTCGGATTAAAGCCAGGGGATGAAGTTGGAGCTGTGAAAGATTCAGTTTCAAAAGTAGGAGCAATGAATTTTGATGTTTACAAAAACGGCTCAACCTACCATTGCGTTGTATGGCCTGAAAACTATGAAATACTAACAAATGCTAATACTCAAACAACATGAAGAACGAAAATCAGGATTGGGAAATTATCCACACTTACACAACAGCCGAAGCCGTTGAAGATGGCAGTTTAATTTTAGTAGATGAAAACACAAGCAAAGAAGCCGGGATAAAATTCCCGGTTTACCTCACTCAGCAGGTTTTTACAAAATATGTTCAGGTACCGGAAGCACTTAAAGGGATGCAAGACGAATCCGGCCGCTTGTGGGATCTTCTTTATATGTTTACCCGCAAAGCAGTTAAATGCGAATCCGCTCAAATTGATTTTCAATTTATCTGCATGTTGCCAAATACCGGAAACTGGGAACGTCACGAAAAGAGAATTTCAGAAATGCCTCACCACCGGGAAATAACATTGAAAGCTGTGATACAAGGGCGGGATTTCGACGACCCCTCCCCCGCCATTTTTATTATGAAGCCAAACGAAGATTGAAAAAGAGCCGGTTTATGCCGGCTTTTTTGTGTCTTCCCCGACCAAAAAATTATTCTAATTTTTTGGATTCTCACAATTCAATTTTATCCTGGAACTACCGGCTCTTTAGTCAGCTTAAAATTCTATCTTCGCATTTCGAACGCATTTCTGAAAATTTAAATTTAGTACCTCTTTTTATTTACCATGTCCGACGATCAAAAAAAACAACTCGAACAACAACTCTGGAACATTGCCAACACCCTTCGCGGAAAGATGGGTGCCGATGAATTCCGCGATTATATCCTGGGATTTATTTTCTATAAGTACCTCTCCGAAAGGATGTACCTCTATGCCAATGATATACTGAAAGAGGACGGCATCAAGTATGAAGATATCAAAGAAAATACTCCCGAAGGTGAAGAATACCTTGAAGCTATTAGGGAAGAATCATTACTGAAATTAGGTTACTTCCTGAAGCCCTCTGAGCTTTTCAGCGAAATTGCTAAAAAAGGCAATTCCAATGGTAAAGCCGAAAATGAAAGCACCTTTATCCTTCAGGACCTAACCCAAATTTTGAACCACATCGAGCAAAGCACGATGGGCACAGATAGCGAGGATGATTTTAATAAGCTCTTCGAAGATCTCGATTTAACCTCCTCCAAACTTGGAAAAACTGAATCCGCCAAAAATGAATTGATCTCTAAAGTGTTAGGTCACCTCGACAAGATCGACTTTAAACTGGCAGATGCCGATTCAGATGTACTTGGCGACGCTTACGAATACCTGATTGGCCAGTTTGCCAGTGGTGCCGGTAAAAAAGCTGGTGAATTTTATACTCCGCAGCAAATTTCAACCGTTCTGGCCCGTATAGTTACTATGGGCAAGAAAAAGATTAAATCAGTTTACGATCCAACGCATGGATCCGGTTCTTTACTCTTACGTATAAAAAAGGAAGTTGAAGAAGTTTCTAATTTTTATGGGCAGGAGCTTAACCGCACTACCTATAACCTGGCCCGCATGAACATGATCCTTCATGGTGTACATTACCGCCAGTTTGATTTAAAGCAGGAAGACACTCTCGAACATCCGCAACACCTGGGCATGCAGTTCGAAGCTGTTGTTGCCAATCCCCCATTTTCTGCTCAATGGAGTGCCAGCCCCTTGCATATGAGCGACGACCGCTTTAGCCAGTATGGCAAACTCGCTCCCGCTTCCAAAGCCGACTTTGCCTTTGTGCAACACATGATTTATCACCTGGCCGATAACGGCACTATGGCAGTGGTTTTACCACATGGCACATTATTTAGAGGTGGTGCTGAGCAGCATATCCGTAAATATTTAATTGAAGACCGCAACTACCTCGATGCCGTTATAGGTTTACCTGCTAATATCTTTTACGGCACATCAATCCCGACCTGCATTCTTGTTTTCAAAAAATGCCGCGAAACTCCCGATGATATCCTGTTTATTGATGCAAGCCAGCATTTCGAGAAAGTTAAAAACCAGAACTTCCTTCGGCCACAGGATATTGATAAAATTGTATTTACATATCGCAACCGCAAAACCGAGGATAGGTACAGTTATGTTGCCCCACTTTCCGTAGTAATTGAAAATGATTACAACCTGAATATACCGAGGTATGTCGATAATTTTGAAAAGGAAGCAGAAATCGACATTAATCAGATAGCTGATGAGCTTGTTGAACTCAACACACAAATGACTGAAACCGATAAAACCATTGCTGGCTTTTGCCACCAATTGAATATCTCTATTCCCTTTTAAGATATGGAAAAGCAAAAGAATTTACCTGAATTGCGTTTTCCTGAATTTGCTGAAGCATGGCAAAGTAAAAAAATGGGGCGATTTGCCAAATTCTCTAAAGGAAAAGGCATTTCAAAAAATGATATTTCCGCAGATGGAGAAACTGAATGTATTAGATATGGAGAATTATATACTATTTATACTGAGGTTATTGACAAAGTATATTCAAAAACCAATATCAACAAAAAAGATTTAATATTAAGTGAAGCTAATGATATAATTATTCCGGGATCTGGCGAAACGCAAATTGATATTGCAACAGCATCTTGTGTTTTAAAATCAGGTGTAGCTCTTGGTGGCGATCTAAACATCATTAAAACAGATAACAATGGGGTTTTCCTTTCATACTATTTAAATAATAGGAAGAAAATAGAAATCGCAAAAATTGCACAAGGAAATTCAGTTGTTCATTTGTATTCAAGTCAATTAGCTTCATTGAATATAAATTTGCCATCTATCCCCGAACAACAAAAAATCGCCTCCTTCCTTACCTCTGTTGATGACAAACTCAACCAACTCAAACAAAAGAAATCCCTCCTGGAGCAATACAAAAAAGGTGTAATGCAAAAAATCTTTTCACAAGAGATTCGGTTTAAAGATGAAAATGGGAATAACTATCCGGAATGGGAAAAGAAAAAGTTGGGAGATATTGGAGAAACATACAATGGATTAACTGGAAAAACCAAAATGAATTTTGGTCAGGGAAAACCATACATACAGTATAAGCAGATTTTTGACGATTCTAAAATTGACATTTCAAGATTTGAATATGTTGAAATTGGAAATAATGAAAAGCAAAATAAAGTTTCGTTTGGGGATATATTCTTCACAGTTTCTTCTGAAACGCCAAATGAAATAGGAACTGCTTCAGTCTTATTGGATAAAGTCGATGAATTGTATTTGAATAGTTTTTGTTTTGGATACAGACCGTATTCACTAGAAATATTAAGCCCATTTTTTGCTCGATTCATATTTAGAAGTCATCTTTTCAGAAGCGAAATTGTAAAATTAGCACAAGGCAGTACGAGATATAATATGTCAAAGAATCAATTAATGAAATTAATAATCGATCTCCCCTGTTTTACGGAGCAAACCAAAATTGCAAACTTCCTAACCGCCATTGAAGATAAGATAAACCATTGCCAGTTGCAGATAGAGAAAACAGTGCTATATAAAAAAGGATTGCTGCAAAAGATGTTCTGTTAGTTCGTAATTTAGTTGTGATTATTATTGGTACTAATGTTATGAGAGATAATAAAAATTTTGTTAATGATGTTGCAAATGATACTTTTTGTATTACTTTTGTGCCAACAGTACCCGTTTTGCATACCGTAAGATCTGCAGGCGGGTCATTTTTTTTATATAGCTATGGCAAATAAAACTGCATACACCATAGCCGATCAGATACTCCTCTTGAAATCAAGAGGTATGTTGTTCAGGAACGAACAACAGGCAGCCCACTTTCTTCTTAACATAAGTTATTACCGGCTAAAAGGGTATTGGTGGGATATGCAGACTGATCTCATAAATCACACTTTCGGTCCAAATACCTATTTTGAAGATGTAATGGATCGATATACCTTCGACCGCCATTTACGACTGATTCTTTTCGATGCCATTGAACGTATTGAAATAGCACTACGCACAAAAATGATCTACCATTTATCTTTAACTTATACAGGTTTATGGTACCTGGATCCTGCATTATTTACTGATCCGGCTCAACACAGCAAACACTTGGTTGAATTACAGCTTGACTTTGATCGCAGCCAGGAAATATTCATCAAAGATCAGAAAAACCGTTTTCCGGGTGATCCTGTCGATGCATGGAAAATTCTTGAAGTGGCCTCATTTGGTACGCTATCCAAACTCTATAAAAACCTTAACCACCAATTGCCTGAAAAGGCTACCATTGCCAAAGAAATGGGATTAAACCTGCATAGTGAATTGTCAAGCTGGTTAGAGTCAATTAACTATGTTCGAAACATTATTGCACACCATTCGCGCCTTTGGAGCAGAAATATGGTCAAGCGTCCGTTGGAACAATTAAATAATCCTTCAGGACCATGGTTTACAAACAATCTTCAGTTTGTACAAACAAAAAAGCCTTTTTTGATCATTTCCTGTATGATATACTTGTGTAATTCAGTAACACCTAATCATCAGATAAAAGCCAAACTTTTGGCATTATTTCAAAGCAATCCAAGTATTCCAATTTACAAATTAGGCTTTTTAAATAATTGGGCAAATGAGCCCTTGTGGAAATAATATGACAACTCAGCCCGAACAGATTTTAGAAGACAATCTTGTAGCACAACTCGTTGAATTAGGTTATTCGTACATCGCTATTAAAGATGAAAAGGATCTTTACGCTAATTTCAAATCCCAGCTTGAAAAGCATAACAAAGTCACGCTTTCCGATACAGAATTCAGCTTAGTTCTAAATCACCTGAACAAAGGCAATGTATTCGACCGGGCAAAAATACTCCGAGATAAACTGCCGCTGGTTCGTGCCGATAAGTCGGGTTTGGTTTCAACCGTTTACATCGAATTTATTCAGCAGGAACACTGGTGCCAAAATCAATACCAGGTTACCCGCCAGATTACACTTGATGGCACATATAAAAACCGCTTCGATGTAACTGTTCTGGTTAATGGTTTGCCTTTGGTTCAGATCGAATTAAAACGTCGTGGCCTGGAGTTGAAAGAAGCATTCAACCAGATAAACCGGTATCAAAGGCATTCCTTCTGGGCCTCAAACGGCCTGTTCCAGTATATTCAAATATTTGTAATTTCTAACGGTGTTAATACCAAGTATTACGCCAACAACCGTTTCCAATCCTTCAAGCAAACCTTTTACTGGTCCGATCCGCTAAACCAGCCCATCCGTCAGTTATCGGAATTTACAAGGGAATTCCTGGAACCATGCCACATGTCTAAAATGGTTACCAAGTACATTGTATTGCACGAATCCGATAAAATCCTGATGGTATTCCGGCCTTATCAGTATTATGCTGCTGAGGCAATAATTGAAAGGGTAAAAACCAGCCACAAAAACGGGTACATCTGGCACACAACCGGTTCGGGCAAAACGCTCACCTCTTTTAAAGCCAGCCAGGTACTTACCCAGTTGCCCAAAGTATATAAAGTTGTTTTTGTAGTCGATCGCAAAGATCTGGATTACCAGACAGCCAAGGAATTCAATAGTTTTTCCGAAGGAAGCATTGATGGGACCGACAATACCGCTGCCCTGGTAAGACAGTTTTCTGACGACACAAAACTGATTGTCACCACAATTCAGAAACTAAATTCAGCCATCACCAAAAATTACTTCAGCTCCCGTATGGATCAGCTGAAGGAACAGCGAATTGTATTCATTTTCGACGAATGCCACCGTACACAGTTTGGTGAAACACACAAACGAATACGTGCTTTTTTCAATAAGGCACAACTGTTTGGCTTTACCGGCACTCCAATTTTCGCTGAAAATGCCGTTAAAAACGAACTCGGTAAACGCACCACGAAGGAGTTATTCGAAGAATGCCTGCACAAATATGTAATTACCGATGCCATTAAGGATGAGAATGTCCTGAAATTTTCTGTCGAATACATTGGCAAATACAAAGAAAAAGAAGGAGCCAAAACTGAAATTGATATTGAAGTCGAAGGTATTGATACAGAAGAACTGCTCAACTCATCTAAACGACTTGAGAAAATAACTGATTTTGTAATTGCCAATCACAACCGTAAAACACACAGCCGCACGTTCACTGCCATGTTTTGCGTAAGCAGTATCGAGAATCTGATAAAGTACTACGAAATATTCAGGCAACGCAAATCCGAAGGTGTTCACAACCTGAAAATTGCGACCATTTTCAGCTATATCGCAAACGAAGAGGACAAAGATGCGAATGGTTTCCTTCAGGATGACTTTGTGCAACTTGCTGCCGATGATGGCCCGGGATATGGTAATACGCCAAACATCCCCTCCTATGCAACCATGCATAGCCGCGAAAAGCTGGATGAATATATTTCCGATTACAATAAAATGTTCACTACCAGTTTTTCGACCAGGGACAGCCAAAGCTATTACAACTATTACAACGATATCTCCAAACGGGTAAAGAACCGTGAAATTGATATTTTGCTTGTGGTAAACATGTACCTCACTGGTTTCGATAGTAAACCGCTTAATACGTTATATGTTGATAAAAACCTTGTCTATCACGGACTTGTACAGGCATATTCCCGCACCAACCGGATATTGAATGATCAGAAATCTCAGGGCAATATTGTTTGTTTCCGCAACCTCAAACAAGCCACTGACGATGCCATTGCCCTGTTTTCAAACAAGGATGCTAAAGATATTATTCTAATTGAGCCTTACGAGGAATATGTCCGGAAATTCAGTGCCGCTTATGCTGAGCTGTTAAAAATAGCGCCCAACTTAAAAAGCATTGATGAATTAAAAAGCGAAGACGATGAAATGGCCTTCATCAAAGCCTTTCGCGAAATAATGCGCCTCCGGAATGTCCTGGGCACTTTCGCCGATTTCACCTGGGATGACTTGGCGATGGCCGAACAACGTTTCAATGACTATAAAAGCAAGTACCTTGATCTTTTCGACAAGGTCAAAACCAATAACCTGAAGGAAAAAGTATCCATCCTGAACGATGTTGATTTTGAACTGGAGCTTATCCATCGCGATGAAATAAATGTGGCATACATCCTCCGGTTATTAGCTAAGCTCAAAGAATCAACCGGCGAAGAGAACATCAAACAGAAAAAAGCCATTGTGGATCTGCTTTCCGGGGAAACCACTCTCCGCAGCAAGCGTGAGCTTATTGAAAAATTCATCGAAGAAAACCTGCCACACATCGCCGATGTTGACAACATACCGTCAGAGTTCGAAAATTACTGGACTGTTGAGCAGCAAAAATCTTTCGAGGATATTTGTATAAAGGAGCAGCTAGACTCAGAAAAACTCAATACTATTATAAAAAACTTCATCTTCACCGAGCGCCTTCCCCTTCCTGATGAAATAATTAACACCCTTCACATCAAACCCAAACTCCTCGAACGTAAAAAAATCGTTAAGAGGGTGATGGATAAGATAGTTGGTTTTGTTGAAACGTTTATGACGGGGATGGTTGGGAGTTGAAAAAATAACTGGTATTTCTAAATTCAGCTAGACTTGTTTTATAATATCAATAAGTAAGGAGAAGCATCTGCTAACAAAACTTTGCAGTCATAACTAAACAGTTCAAAACAGCAAGCTCCATCAATCATTAGAATCCGTACCATACACTTCCGGATTTTCGGTAGGAGAATTTGTGGTTTTTGTAATCTTGATATGAACAGTGAAATAAATTTTACTCTTTATTCATTCTAAGTAAATTATAGTAACTCAGTTAAAAATGGCACAAGTATATCTTCCCGAATTAATTGAATATGCTGATTCTGAAATTAAATCAGCACTAAGAGCAACGCTCATTCAACATTTTCCCGACCAGGATTATGTTTCAGATGCAGTGTATAGAACCCTCAAAAGAATGATTTCCCGAAAATGTGATTATTGGATCACAGTTCCCGACAATTTGGTTATAAAGCATTAAGTTTCTCATGATTTAAATATCTCATTGTTAAAATACTGCCACCTCTTACGTTTCTGTCCTAAGGCAGTATACCTTCCATCGCCGGTAACAATTGAATGTTTTCATAAGTATTTCTCCGCAAAATAGTATTTTGTAATTTTGCAACATGATGGAAAATCCCGACAACCTCCTCAACAACCGCAACATTAAGCCAACCGCCATGCGCGAACTGGTATTGAAGGTGCTTACCGAACAAACCACTGCAATAAGCCTGGCTGAACTTGAACATAAGTTTCATAAAGCCGATAAAGTCACATTATTTCGTACCTTAAAAACCTTTGAGGAGAACAAACTCATTCATAGTATCGACGATGGCACCGGCTCTGTTAAATACGCGCTCTGCACCGAATCCTGCCAATGCAATCCGGATGATTTGCATGTGCATTTCTTCTGTACTTCATGCCATCACACATATTGCCTCAACGATATTCCGATCCCGTCCGTCAATTTGCCGGTGCATTTTAATCTCGAAAGTATCTCAATGGTAGTGAAAGGAATATGCTCAAATTGCAGAAAGTAACTTTGCAACTTGGTTGCATGAACTTTTACATTACTTTTGCGGTTTATTGAACACATGAAAATTCTGGCATACATATTCTCCTTTTATTTGTTGTTTCTCAATGCCTATCCTTGCATTGATGCACCAATAGATATGTCAATGCAGAATATTGAATTATCTTCTCATTCAAGTGACAAACATCAGGATGATGCCGATCAATGTTCTCCTTTCTGTACCTGCAATTGCTGCATCACACCGATTATTTCTCCGAGCCTAACCAATCTGACTGATTTCTATCCTTTCCAGGCTGAGAAATATATCATACAAAGCTCTTCTTCTTTTTCTTCTTCGCTTGCAGCTATTTGGCAGCCGCCAAAATTAGTCTAAAACCTCCGTTTGCATTTCCTTAATCAATTAAGCTCCCTTTATAGGTTTGCTCTTGATGTATTAATTAATTGCCCGTGTATTTTTTGAGGAAATTAGATTAACATTCAGATGAAGAACAGTAAGATTTCTAAAGCTGAACTCTTAAAAAAGCAACTGGAAGCAGACAAGCGGTTCAACAGAAGATTAAACTTTGTGTTTGTCTCCCTTTTACTTTTCTTTTTCAGCCTTTTATACATCCAGCAATCCTGGTGTGAAATAAGACTTAAATACAGAATGAACTTTATGTACGGCAAAGTTATGCATCCTGATTGGGTTTGCATGAACGGAAATGAACTTGAGCCTCATAATACGGACAGTTACACTTTAAACAAACTCCCGTATTTTGTTTGTAGTCATGAATGTTACAATAAAATTTCGAATAATTATCAGGCCTTTGGCTTCGCCAAAGATACTATTTCGGGCAAAGTAGTTAATAAAACAAATGCAGTAATTGGACTTCGGTCGAAAAATAAACCTGAGGTGATTTATTTCGCAAATCAAGCCAATTTCTTAAAGTATTATAATCAACATGCGAAATAGACTTCATATAAGGAAACCTCAATGTTGAAACAGAAAATTAAAAAGAAAAAAAGAAAAAAAAATCACACTCAGTCTGGTATTCCGATGGTTCATAATTACCGTAGGCTCTATTGTAGTTACAATTGCCATCATAGCCAGGATTTATCATTTTGTTCACTTTCATGTAAAATAAAATTCTTATGATAGAACGAATCATTCAATTCTCAATTAAAAATAAGTTTATTGTCGGGCTCTTTGTGGTGGCATTAATCGGTTGGGGAACATATTCCTTAACACGCCTTCCCATTGATGCTATACCCGACATTACGAATAACCAGGTGCAGATTATTGCACTTGCCCCATCTCTGGCAGTGCAGGAAGTTGAGAGCTTCATAACCGCTCCTGTTGAGGTAGCTGTTGCCAATATACCTGATATCATTGAACTACGGTCCATTTCCCGCTTAGGATTATCGGTAATTACCGTTGTGTTTAAGGATGGGGTGGATGTGTATTGGGCTCGGCAGCAATTAAGCGAACGTCTTAGGGAAGCAGAGGAAGCAATTCCCCCGGGACTTGCTAAAATAGAAATGGCACCAATATCCTCAGGTTTGGGTGAAATATTTCAATACCGCCTTGCTGTTGATAAAGGGTTGGAAAAGCAATATGGTCCAATGGAGCTTCGTACATTGCAGGATTGGGTTGTACGCCGCGAAATGCTTGGCACTCCTGGCGTTGCTGACATCAACAGTTACGGTGGTTTTGTAAAACAGTACGAAATTGCTGTAAATCCCGAAAGGCTCAGGGGTATGAATCTTACCCTTACAGATATTTTTCAAGCCCTCGAACGTAATAACGAAAATACGGGAAGTGCTTACATTGATAAAAAGCCAACTGCATATTTTATCCGTGGTATTGGTTTGGTTAAAACCATAGAGGACATTGAAAAAATAGTTGTAAAAAACAATCTTTCCGGCATACCGGTTTTGATACGCGACGTGGCTACCGTGCAATTCGGAAGCGCAACACGGTATGGTGCTTTAGTGGTAGATACTGCTGAGGCTGTTGGCGGAGTGGTCATGATGCTGAAAGGCGCAAATGCACACGAGGTTGTCGAAAACGTTAAAACACGCATAGAGTCCATTCAGAAATCATTACCTCAGGGAGTTACAATCGAGCCATTCCTTAATCGCTCCGACCTTGTGGGACGTGCAATAGGTACTGTTTCAAGAAACCTTGTCGAAGGGGCTTTGATCGTCATATTTATTCTCGTATTAATGCTGGGAAACCTGCGTGCTGGACTTGTCGTAGCTTCGGTTATTCCTCTGGCTATGCTCTTTGCTGTATCAATGATGCAGCTTTTTGGCGTATCAGGTAACCTGATGAGTTTGGGAGCTATCGATTTCGGTTTGATTGTAGATGGAGCGGTTATCATTGTCGAAAGCGTGGTACACCGGATTTCAATGAGCAAGCACCACCATCCCGGTGTTACAAGGCTTTCGCAGCGACAAATGGACGAAAATGTATTCGAGTCTGCTAAACGCATGATGAGTTCGGCTACTTTCGGTCAGGTCATTATCCTGATCGTGTACCTTCCTATCATGGCATTGGTGGGTATCGAAGGCAAAATGTTCCGTCCGATGGCTCAGGTGGTATCTTTCGCTTTAATAGGAGCAGCAATCCTTTCTCTTACCTACGTGCCTATGGCTTCGGCTTTGTTCCTGAGCAAAAATACCGAACACAAACGTAATTTTTCCGATCGCCTCATGGATGGTTTTCACCGGGCGTTTAATCCAGTAATTAGTTTTGCCCTCAGGCATAAACTGCTGGTTTCAGTTTCTGCTATCATGCTGTTTTTTGTCAGTTTAATAATGTTTACCCGTTTGGGTGGCGAGTTCATACCTCAGCTCGAAGAAGGCGACCTTGCAGCAGGTGTAATTACTTTGCAGGGAGGTTCCCTTTCAAATACGGTTGAGCAGGTACAGAAAGCCAATAAATTATTGCTCGACAATTTCCCTGAAATAAAACATACTGTTTGTAAAATCGGTGCAGGGGAAATCCCCACTGATCCAACTCCTATGGAAACAGGTGATTATATTATCACATTGAAAGATAAAAGTGAATGGACCAGTGCCAAAACCCGTGAAGAACTGGTGGAGAAAATGGAAGAAGCTTTGATTCCATTGGCTGGTGTTAAATTCGAGTTTCAGCAACCTATTCAAATGCGATTCAACGAATTGATGTCAGGTTCTAAGCTGGATGTTGCAATAAAGATATTTGGCGACGACCTGAATATTTTATCTGAAAAAGGTTCTGAAGTTGAGAAAATCATTCAGAGTATTGAAGGGGTCGAAGATATTAACGTAGAAAAAGTAACCGGTCTGGCACAGGTGCAGGTTGAATATAACCGCGACCGTCTGGCTCAATATGGGCTTTCAGTCGAAGATGTAAACCGCGTATTGCGGGCTGCATTCGCAGGAAGCCAGGCAGGAGTTGTTTTTGACGAAGAAAAACGCTTCGGGCTTGTAGTTCGCTTAGATAAAGATTACCGCAAAAGCCTCGATGATGTTAAAAATCTTTCAGTCGCCTTACCTAATGGAGGACAGATACCTTTTGAACAGGTAGCAAATATTGAAATAAAATCGGGTCCTGCACAGGTTTCACGCGAAAACACAAAACGCCGCATAACCGTTGGCTTTAATGTTCGTAACCGTGATGTTCAGAGTATAATTGACGATATAACCAAACAATTGGATACAAAAATCAAATTGCCAACTGGTTACTATGTAACGTATGGTGGTCAGTTTCAAAACCTCCAGGCAGCAAAAGCCCGTTTAGCTATTGCTGTTCCTGTAGCCTTACTTCTGATATTTGTGTTATTATTTTTTACCTTTCATTCTGTAAAACAAACGTTGTTGATCTATACCGCTGTACCAATGTCGGCCATTGGGGGTGTGTTTGCGCTATATTTAAGGGGCATGAACTTTTCGATCTCTGCCGGAGTTGGTTTTATAGCCTTGTTTGGTGTTGCTGTACTTAATGGCATTGTTTTGATTGCTGAGTTTAACCGTCTCGAAAAAGAAGGTATTACTGACATTTACGAACGTGTTCGTAAAGGCTTGCATACCCGTTTGCGCCCTGTACTTATGACAGCTGCCGTGGCTTCGCTCGGTTTTCTGCCTATGGCATTATCTTCCTCAGCGGGTGCCGAAGTTCAGAAGCCACTGGCAACTGTGGTTATTGGTGGCCTTATTTCGGCAACATTCCTCACCCTGGTAATTCTGCCAGTGTTTTACATCATATTTTCTTCTGACAAATTTAAAAACCTGTTCAGGAAGAAACTTGCTAAATCTGTTTCAATGCTGCTCATACTTATTTTAGGTACTTCACTGTTTAGTACCGCAAAAGCACAACAGGCTGAACGTATCAGCCTGCAGCAGGCAGTTCAGATGGCTTTGGACAGTAACCTGTCTATTCGATCGTCGGTTTATTCTCTCGAAGCACAGAAAGCACTCAAAGGTGCTTCCTGGGACATACCTAAAACAGCATTCGACGGAGAATATGGCCAGATTAATTCATACAACAAGGATAACTCTTTTACCGTGTCGCAGTCCTTCGCCTTCCCCACAGTGTATAGTAACCAGAACAAACTGGCTGCTGCCGGCATACGTAGCAGCGAATGGGTATTGAAAGGCTCTCAGCTCGACATTGCTACTCAGGTAAAACAGGCGTATTGGCAATTGGCATACCTGATTGAAAAGAAAAACCTCCTTGTTTATCAGGATAGCCTCTTTTCCGGTTTTCTTCGCGCAGCCGAACTGCGCTCAAAATTAGGCGAAACTAACAGGCTCGAAATGATCACTGCCCGGTCGCAAAGCTTTGAGGTAAAAAACCAGCTTCAACAGGTGAGTGCTGATGTGGGTATCTATATCCGTAAACTTCAAACTATCTTAAATACATCACAGCCTTATTTGCCTTCTGATACACTGGCAAGGAAACAGATGATGGTCTTGTTACCTGATTCATCGGCATTAGCCCAAAATCCCGCTTTGGGATATATCCGTCAGCAAGTCGAAGTCGCAGGTTTTGAGAAAAAGCTGGAAAAAAGCCGTGCCTTACCCGATCTTTCAATCGGTTACTTTAGTCAGACCATGCAGGGGACACAGGAGATAAACTCAGTTCCCCGGACTTTTGGCACTGGCGACCGTTTCAACGGTATTCAGGCAGGCATTACTGTTCCTATTTGGTTCAAACCTTATACTGCCAAAGCGAAAGCGGCAGGAATCAGGCAAAATGTTGCACAAATCAATGCTGAGGCCTATTCCAAAACGCTCGCTTCGGAGTACCGTTCACTTCTCGACGATTACAATAAATACAATAAAAGTGTCGATTTCTACGAGCAACAGGCTGTACCTGAAGCAGGGTACATTATTGAACAGGCAGGTCGTAGCTATAAAGCCGGGGCAATAGACTACCTGGATTATGTGTTGAGCTTAAATCGTGCTCTTTCCATCAAACAAAATTACATAGATGCGCTCAACAGCTATATCCAGACCATCATTAACATCGAATACATTTCAGGTAAAACTCTTTAAATCCAACAAATCATGAAAAAATATAGCATAAAATCATTCATCATCCTTTCAGCATTCATTGTAGCATTATCCTCCTGTAACAATGACAAGAAATCAATGAAGGTAGAAGAAGTCGAGGTCATTCCTGACAGCATTGTCGAATTACGCGACGATCAGGTGAAACTCTCAGGTATCGAAACCGGCGCTATCGAAATGCGCTCACTCAGCGGTACGCTTAAAGTAAGTGGGTTGGTAGCTGTCGCCCCACAAAACCTTGCGACTGTTTCTGCTCCACTGGGCGGTTTTGTGAAAAGTGCATCACTTATGCCTGGCAGTACTGTAACCAAAGGCCAAACATTGGCTGTACTCGAAAACCAGGAATTTATTGATATTCAGCAAAACTACCTGGAAACTAAAAACAAGCTCGAATACGCCGAAGCTGAGTATAAAAGGCAGAATGAGTTATACAAAAACGAAGTTTCCTCTACAAAAAATATGCAGCAGGTAACTACTGAATATAAAAGTCTTAAAACTCAAGTGAAGGCTTTAGAGCAGAAACTCGCACTCGTTGGCATTAACCCTTCAAATCTTACCGATGATAATATTTCTCGTTCAATACCGGTAGTATCACCGATCAGCGGGTATGTAAAAACAGTTAATGTAAATATTGGCAAATTTGTTTCCCCTTCCGATGTATTATTCGAAATTGTGAACAGCGACAATCTTTTCCTCGAACTTACCTTGTTTGAGAAAGACGCGGATAAAGCTTCAGCTGGCCAGAAAATAAGGTTCTTAATTAACAACGAATCGGAACAACATGAAGCAGTAATTTATCAGACAGGCAAATCAATCAGTGCTGATAAAACCTACAAAGTTTATGCTACTGTTTCCGGTAATTGCAGAAACGTTCTGCCGGGCATGTATGTGAATGCTGAAATTGAAGCTTCATCAAACCAGGTTACTGCTGTGCCTAACGAATCAATTGCCAGTTTCGATGAGAAAGACTACATTTTTGTTTTCGAAAAAAACAAAGTTGAAGATGGTAAGCCCTTCACGGAATACCGTATGATACAGGTACAAAAAGGAGTCTCCGACAAAGGTTTTACTGAGATCGTGTTGCCTGAAGGTTTTGACTTTCAGATAGCTAAAGTCGTTGTAAAAGGTGCGTACAACCTCCTGTCAGCAAAGAAAAATGCCGGTGAAATGGCCTGCTAAATCATATAAAACATAACTATTATGAAAGAAGTAAAAGCAATAGTAAAGCCTTTTAAAGCAAATGATATCCTGAGCCAATTGATTCAGGCCGGTTATGAAAATTTAACAGTCACATTGGCCGAAGGTACAGGAAACTTTAACAGCGACGATTCATCACTTTCAATGCATTTTTCGATTACGGATAGCGAAGTGGCTGTAATCATCGTTGTATGCAATGATTCTGAAGTCGAAAAAATCGTGAGCATTATTTCCGAAAATGGCCGTACAGGCAATCCCGGCGATGGTCTTATTTATGTGTCAGATCTGTATAAGGTTTTCCGGGTAAAAACAGGCTTGGAGGTATGAGAATAATAATTTGAATGCCATGGAACCGATTTCAGAATTGCAAGGAATTGCAATGAAAAAGGGTGGAAACTGCTTGTCACAGAAATATTCCAATAATAAAGGAAAACTTCTATGGCAGTGCGAAATGGGGCATCAATGGTTTGCAACCCCTTTTAGCATAAAAGTTCGCAAGAGTTGGTGCCCGGTTTGTGCGGGCAACCAACCTCTTGGAATGAAAGCCATGCATCAATTAGCGGAAGAACATGAAGGGAAGTGCCTTTCAACTACATACGAGAATTGCAAAACTAAAATGCATTGGCTTTGCAAGAACGGTCACCGGTTTGAATCAACACCCGACTATATTAAGCAGGGTAACTGGTGCCCAATATGTAACAAAAGCAATTAATAAAATGCTGAAGCCTTGAAAGCAACTTTGATTTTAGTCCTGTTTATTGTATCCGTATATTACAGCCAGGCGCAAGCCATATATCGCACAGTTGACGGGAATATTATCATTACCGGCGAGTATAAAGGGAAAAGAGTTGTTGCTCAAAGCAGCAACCTTAAATTCTTCCTCAATTATACAACCAAAGTGTTTGTTGGTAAAGTTGATTTAAGAACACTTAGAACAGGAGTTGCATTTCTTGATTCGCTGATTCAGACAAAGAAAGATTCGGTTTGGGTTGATTTTACTGGAACAATACCTGATGACGATTTTATAACATGGGAACATCCGGTACTTAAATTAAATGTTCCTATAACGGTTAACGCTAATAATATTCAGAAGCAATTCATTTTAGTAGCTACAATTGAGCATAGTAAGAAACCTATTACTTATGTGTGTCGTTTAATCGGATTTGTTGGCTTGAATACTTCTCAGTTTAATTTTGGTTTAGCTGGTCTAAAAGATGACATCAGTGTTCAATTTGATCAGTTGGTATTAAAAAGACAAAGGTGAATCAATAGAAATGAAATTTAACAAAACGCGAAGATGAAACGAACATGACAAAATCAGACAATTTTGACACACAGGCGGATGATATTATTTTGTCATGGAGTTCCATCTGACCCGTAAAAAATAAATAATAACAGATGAAAAAATACCAGTTAAAAAATCTCGATTGTGCTTCTTGTGCTTCAAAAATTGAAGACAACCTCACAAAATTAGGCGGTGTGAAATTTGTATCCGTAAATTTTGCAAACGCCACAATGACTATCGACACTGACAACATAGAAAAGGTGAAAACCAAAATTAAAGAAATAGAGCCGGAAGTGGAGGTAGAGGATAATGAGAAGGAGACTAAGATTGTTTCACCAAACGAACTTGCTGAAAACAAATGGACAATTATCAAAGCCGTTACCGGTATTTTGTTTTTAATAGCGGGAATGGTATTTGAAGATGAAATTCACAATACACCATTTCATATTGGCGAGTACCTTGTATTTGGTACAGGTTATCTTATTGTTGGATGGAAAGTCATTTCTTCTGCTATCAAAAATATCATCAGAGGGCAGTTTTTCGACGAACAGTTCTTAATGACTATTGCCACACTTGGAGCTTTTGCCATAGATCAAATGCCTGAAGCAATGGCTGTAATGTTGTTTTATGTGGTTGGCGAATTGTTCCAGGATATTGCAGTTAACCGTTCTCGGAAATCTATCAAAGCATTACTCGAAATAAAACCAGAGTATGCCAATCTGCTGGTAAATGGAGAAACAACCAAAGTTTCGCCCGAAAGCATAAAAGTTGGTGATGCAATTATTGTAAAGGCAGGTGAGAAAATTCCTCTCGACGGGATAGTAATTGCGGGCAGTTCTTTTGCTGATACTTCTGCCTTAACCGGTGAAAGTGTGCCGCGTAAGCTCAAAGAAAAAGATATTGCTTTGTCAGGGAGTATTAACCAAACCGGGGTTCTCACAATAAGTGTGACCAAAATATTCAGTGAATCTTCAGTTTCAAAAATTCTTGAACTTGTCGAAAATGCGACTGCGAAAAAAGCTGAAACCGAGAAGTTCATTACCACGTTTGCCAAATACTATACTCCAATTGTGGTAATCGGTGCTTTTTTGCTTGCCGTTGTGCCACCTCTTTTATTTTCAGCGCAAACATTCAGCGAATGGATATATAGGGCTTTGGTGGTATTGGTTATTTCCTGCCCCTGTGCATTGGTTATAAGTATTCCATTAGGATATTTTGGCGGTATTGGTAATGCTTCACGTAAAGGAATTTTGGTAAAAGGTTCCAATTTTCTGGACGCTTTAACACAAGTGAAAACCGTTGTGTTCGATAAGACAGGCACACTTACAAAAGGTGAGTTTAAAGTTTCAGAAGTCGTTACTTCCAATGGTTTTACTAAGGAACAGATACTGGAATATGCGGCTTATGCCGAAAACAATTCAAACCATCCGGTCGCTAAATCGATTTCTGATGCTTTTGGGAATGATATAGATAGTAAAAGAATCAAACAGGTTGAAGAAATTTCCGGGCATGGTATGAAAGCTGTAATCGACGGAAAAACCGTACTTGCAGGTAACGACAAATTATTGCACAAAGAAAATATTGCACACCCTTTATGCAACGTTCAAGGAACAGTGGTACATGTTGCCATCGGTACTGCTTATGCCGGTTACATAATTATTTCTGATGCACTCAAAGATGATGCTGTCGAAGCGATAGAAAAACTTAAAGCCAGAAATATTCTCACAGTAATGCTTACCGGTGATAATAAATTTGCTGCTGCTGCCTTTGCTAAGAAACTCAACATCGACAAATACTATTACGAGCTGTTGCCCGAGGATAAGGTAAAACATATCGAAGACTTAATGCAGGCTGGCAAAGGTGGTAAAGTCGCTTTTGTAGGTGATGGAATTAATGATGCGCCGGTAATTGCCCGTGCCGATATTGGATTTGCTATGGGTGCTCTTGGCTCTGATGCGGCAATCGAAACAGCTGATATCGTACTGATGACTGATTCACCTTCCAAAGTTGCCATTGCGATTGAAGTTGCAAAAAGGACAAGAACCATTGTATGGCAGAATATCTATTTTGCAATGGGGGTTAAGCTGGTTTTCATAGTTCTTGGTGTATTTGGCGTAGCCACCATGTGGGAAGCGGTTTTTGGCGATATGGGAGTAGCTTTAATAGCTGTTTTCAATGCAATCAGGATATTAAAAAAATAGATTTACTTGAAAACTCTCCGAAGATGATTTTACATCCGGTTCAAAAACATACTTGCTCATATCTGGAATGAATCTGATTCCGGAAACTTTGGTAGTAAAAAAAAATGTCATAAATACTAAAACTAAAATATATGTTAGAAAAAAATATATGTCTTTGTGTTTCTGCTCCTTTATTTCATTATCGTGTTTATTTTCCCAACAGTAAGGGTAAAACGCAAAACCGGTATCAATGCTTATGTATTCAATAATACCGATTCATTACAGGATTACATTAGAAAAGTTCTCACCTTAATCAACTTCCTTGTGTTTTTTATTGTACTGGTTAATCTTTTCCCACAGATTTACCAATACTTTATACCTGTTAAATGGCTCGAAATTTCAATTCTTAAATACATAGGATTTATAATCATTCACCTGGCTTTGCTTTTGATTGTAATTGCACAGATACAAATGAGTAATTCATGGCGTGTAGGAATTGATCCTTCTAAAAAAACTGAACTTAAAACCAAAGGTTTGTTTTCCGTTTCACGTAACCCGGTATTTTTAGGCATGATTATTACACTTACCGGTCTTTTCCTGATTCTTCCTAATGCCATTACCTTGCTTGTATTAGTATCTTCAATCTGGATCTTTCAGATACAGATTCTCCTTGAAGAAGAATATTTGGCTAAACAACACGGAAAACCATATATTGAGTATTCTAAGGAAGTGCGTAGATGGTTTTAGTTTAGAACCATACAAACCGCTTTCAAATGATCGAATTCTTTTTTTCAATCTTGAAGAAATAGCTAATTTTGAACCATATCGGATAAAGCAGTAATATGAAACGGTTTGCAATAATAACAGGTCTGCTTTCCGGGTTCCTTTTCGGTATTGCCACACCATTTAGTAAACTGCTGTTGGATGGGCTAAATTCATTTCAATTGGCAGGTTTACTCTATCTGGGTGCAGCCCTGGCAATGTTTCCTTATATTTTCAGGAAAAACAGCAACCTGAAACTCTTATTTCAAAAAGGAAGCAGGGCCAAAACTATCGGAATTATCTTTTTTGGCGGGTTCCTTGGTCCGGTCCTCTTATTATTTGGTTTGAAAACAGCCTATGCAGCCTCGGTTTCCATCTGGCTAAATATGGAACTGGTGGCCACTGCCATTTTAGGAGTTCTTATCTTTAAAGATACACTCGACCGTAATACCTGGATAGGCGTTGGTCTAACTATCATTGCCGGAATAGTTACTACTTTGGGCGAAGGTTCAAGCGGTATAATTTCGGCATTACTTATTACAGCTGCATGTATCTCCTGGGCAGTGGATAATCATTTAACAGCCCTTACTGATGGCGCTTCTCCTCAGTCAGTTACATTCCTGAAAGGCATAGTAGCAGGTTCCGTTAACCTGTTCATTGGTTGCCTTATTGCCAGCCAGTCTTTGACGTTTGGCAATGTCGGCCCCGCTTTAATGGTTGGCATTTTCTCTTACGGATTCAGTATCATGCTTTATGTAACTTCAGCACAAAATCTTGGAGCTACCAGGGGGCAAATATTGTTCTCTACTGCGCCATTATGGGGCGTGGTTTTATCCTATATATTTTACCATGAATCATTTCAATGGGTGCATGTCATTTCTATTATCCTCCTGGCGCTGGCAGTAATTGTAACTTACATGTTATCCCATAAGCATTTGCATACACATGTCGCAATGGATCACATTCATTTCCATCAGCATGCCGATGGTCATCATAACCATACACACGAAGGAGAAACTGTCCCTGAAGGTAAATGGCATTCTCATTCTCATACTCATAATCCTTTAGCTCACGAACATCCGCACTATCCTGATCTGCATCACAGGCATACTCATGAATAGCTTACGCCGTATTTACCGGTTTATTCTATTTCTCCGGCAATCAAGGCAAAAATGTTCTTGAATTAGCTAATGGAAAACTTGTTATAGCTAAAAGCGTTGTGGCAGGAATTAGGTAATAGTTTCCACAGTTTAAAACCCATATAAATACACAAATAATCATAATAATTAAACCTATTTACGTTATCACATATATTAACAGGTACTTTTGTAAAATGAAGCTCTGGTATTTAATACTCGGAATGTACATCATTACATTGTCATTTGACACATGTAATGATCTTGCGAGCTCAGCTTCAAACGCGGTTTCTATAAATAGTTCACACCATAATAACAGTAATGAAAATCATTGCACTTGCTCTCCTTTTTGCCATTGCAATTGTTGCGGGAAACCGGTTGTTTCAACGGCAGAAACAGCACAATACAAACCTGATTCATTCTGGGCAAATCATATTTCCCATCATTCTGTCGACATCAAAATAAGTTATCTTCACCAGGTCTTTCGACCTCCGGTTTGCCTTATAAGCTAAATAATTCCTGCTGATTTTTATCAGATTTAACAAATTACCTACCAAATTCAAACTGGTATTCTCACATCACTAATAAACTTATTATGAATAAAATAATTATGGCATTACTTGCCACAGGTTTGCTAATTACTGCCTCCTGTTCAAAAAACAATGATAATCCACCTACTGTCACTCAGGAGAATCTTCAGCTTGATTTGAAGAAATCCACGGATGCAACAAACACTATGATTGATTTACACAAAAACACAGCAAATGGACATAGTCTTTGTTTTGCTCAGGAAAAAATCTATCATCAGTGCGATAGCCTTTATTCGCTTCACTTCTACGAGTATAGTCATGATTTGTACACTCAGCATGTAAGTGGTCACGGAACCGGCCACATGAACGAGCACGGTGAATTTGAAGGGGAAATGAATGGAATGGATTCTATTGAATATCATAGCAATTTAAATCCTAATCATAATTACCATCATACCGACAGTTTAATGTACCAAAGCATGATGAATTACAACTTGCAGCAATACATGACTGGTGATGTAAAAACCTGTTATGATAACATGCAGATTCTGCGAATCAATCATACAGCAATACATAACCTTCATTACTAAATAAATTTTTTCGATTCAGTGCGGCTGAAAATTACTTTTAGCCGCACTTGTTTTGCCTCCTAAATTCCATTTTTGATTCCAACCAGAATAATATTGCTTTAAATTTACTTCAATCAGTAAAAGCTGGAGTTTTCTTATTCCATGCTAAATGTTGATCTTTAGTTTATGCTTTTATGGAAGTGTGTTCCTTTCATTTTTGAATAAGAGTGTGCATATTAGGTTATCAAGGGCTACTAATGTTATTAGTTGATGAAATTAACATTTCATTATAATAGTCTGAAAAACAATAATCTGCTGAACTTGTTTAACTATTGTGGTAGTGATAATACTCTCACAATTTAAAAAATCAATAACCATGAAAAAGAATAATTTACTCTCCATATTTATTACCTTGTGCACAATATTCCTTTCAGGAAATGTGCGCTCACAATGTAATCCGGCCGGAAATGGAACCAACGGCGGAATCCAATGTATGTTTAATGATTCAGTTAACAATTGTTTATACATTGGTGGCGGTTTTCAAAATTCAGATACTGTAATGCTAAATAATTGTGGCTATTGGAATGGTTCAGGATATCTCCCAATGAGCATGATGGGATTTGTTGGTTGCAACGATTCAGTTTTGTGCTTCACTTATTTCAATGATAATTTATATGTCGGTGGCAATTTTACACAAGCAGGCGGAGTGCCATGTAATCATCTGGCACGGTGGGATGGCACTTCATGGACAGCAGTCGGCGATGGATTTAATCAACCCGTTCATGCTCTTGCTGTTTACAACAACGAACTTTATGCAGGTGGTGATTTCACTCTTTCGGGAACTGAAGCGGTAAACCACTTTGGCAAATGGGATGGATCACAATGGATACAGGTATCCACCGGCACTAATGATGATGTGGAAGCACTATGTGTGTATAATAATTCTTTGTTTATAGGCGGGGATTTCATCATGGCTGGAGGAAATACGGTAAATCATATCTGCCAATGGGATGGAACAACAATTTCAGGTGTTGGGAGTGGCTTCACGGGTGGAATGATGGGGCAGGTTATGGTACATTCCTTTTGTGTTTATAATGGGAACCTGTATGCAGGAGGAATGTTTGAACATTCCGGATCTATGGAACTACATAACTTAGCTATGTGGAATGGCACAGAATGGTCATCAATTGGTGAAGTTGGTGGTGCAATGATGGGCCAGAATCAGGTAAGTGCATTATGTGCTTACAATGGAGAACTTTTTTGTGGTGGGAATTTTGGTTCATGTGGTTCGATGTCAGCAAATAACCTCGGGAAATGGAACGGTACATCCTGGTCGAATATCGGAACCGGTATGGACGGCAAGGTTAACAGTCTCGCTGTATATCAGAACAGCCTGTATATAGCCGGTTCATTTTCAAATGCTGCCGGCACTCCTGTGAATAACATTGCTATTTATACAAGTGCAACAGGCATTCAGTCGATAAATGCAAATTCAATTAAGCTTAGCATTTCCCCAAATCCGGTAATTGATTTCGTTCAGGTCAGTTGGGTAAATGAAAACTCTTCAAAGGTAAATCTGATAATTTCAGATATAAATGGAAGAACTCTGTCTGAAAAAAATTCGGGAGTTATTTCTCCAGGTTTGCACAAAGAAAATATTTCAGTAACAGAACTAAAAAATGGAATTTATTTTCTTACACTCAAAACAGGAAATAAAATCGTTGCAACTAAATTTGAGATAGTCCGGTAAAACATATTGTAAAACATTCTTTGGAATGGGCACTTGTTAAATAGTATTTGAAAGTTCTTTTAATTTCATTTTAACCCCTTTGTTATTCCGAAACTCCTCCAACATAAATTCAGTGCCACTTTCTCTGTATTTTCCTTTTTTATAATAATTATAAAAATGGCAATTAAACTATAGTGAGCCAGAATAAATACTGACTCCACTATCAGAGCTACATTTAAAAAAGGGGAAAGGCCTACTTTGTTAACCTACTGTTAAAAATCCATAACACATACAACAATCTGCACCTTTATCCGTTACCTTTGCAACTTATAAAGTTATATGCTCAAAAAAGCTGGAAATATTGCAATAATCTTACTCTTGTTGGTAGCAACAGGAGGCTTGCCTGTTACAAGGCATTATTGCGGTGCGTCCGAAATGTCCTTCTCGGTCTATTCAACCCCGAAAGCATGTTGTGAAGGCAGTTGCGATAAATGCCACAATGTTTTTAAATTTACTAAAGTAAACGACAATTTCGAGGCTGGCTCTTCAATTTCTGCCCATGCTCTAGCAGATTTTGTTACCTTACAAACATCATTCTTTATTAATCTATTTGATAAACAAAATATTACATCCCTTGCTGATTCTTTTGACCGGCGAGCAGTTTTTATTGAAATAGCCGGCCATTCGCCGGCATCAACTGGCAATTTCCGTTGCTGAAATCCTCTTTTAGGGGACAATCCTTTATTGTAGCACCCAACTATGCTCAGGCAATATTTTAATTGCCCATTTGGCATTCTTTCCCATATCTGCTACATTTTCTCTTTTCTCCCTTTCCCCAAAGCATCAACCTGCAATCTTTTGTAAGAACAATCGGGCTTTAAAAACCTGATATTCTGATAATTAATGTTATAGCTGTTTTCTGCGACAGCCGTAATCTGTAAGCGCAATTTAAAACCCTAAAATGCATTACAATTCTCATAAATAACTAATAACTAAATCTTTAAAACAATGAAAACAATCCTTTCGTATGCAATCGTAATGATTCTTCTGGCACTCTTCACTTCCAGCTGCAAAAAAGACAGCAGTAGCCAGGATGAAATTAATACAAATCTTAAAAACACTGAAGCACAATTGTTACAACGTTATCAGGTTGCCAAAACCAACGATGATTTACTGAAAATTCATGTCAATTCCAGTGGAAATTTTACTGATCCCAACACAATGATGGAAGATAGCCTTTATCATTTGAATGATTCTCTCTGCAACCAGTTCTACCTTACTTATTGCAAGGAAATGATGGACGGCGACAATATGATGGGTGGCAACATGATGGGTGGCAATACCATGCACGGAAGTGGAATGATGGCAACTCATACCTATATGGGTGATACTGCCGTAGTAAACCAATACTACCGCAATTTAAATAATATGCGCCTGGATCACTCTGCTCATCACCCTGTTAAATAATTACATTCATTATTCAATAATTACCTAAAACTATAAAAAATGAAAAAGTTAATAATTTTAGCAAGCTCAATGTTTTTATTCATAGGGTTTGCTGTTGGTCAACCTGCTAATCCAACAACCAAGTCAGGTCTTAGCTATACCTGCACCATGCACCCCGAAATTACCAGTGATAAACCAGGCACTTGCCCTAAATGCGGAATGGATCTTGTTCAAAAGGCAAATGTCCAGTATACTTGCCCTATGCATCCTGAGGTTATTAGTGATTCGCCGGGTAAATGCCCTAAATGTAAAATGGATTTAGTGGTGAAATCCTCTGCACTTTATTCTTGTCCTATGCATCCCGAAGTCACTTCCATGGAACCAGGGAAATGTCCAAAGTGTGGAATGAAACTTAAAAAAGCTAAAGGTGGTGCTCAAGGGCACTCCATGGGTGGATGCTGTGGATCAATGTAATGCCAGACCTCAGCATATAACTGTTCAGTTAGATTACATGGAATTCTTTTTTGACAAGGCAAACTCTGTGAAAAAAGTACGTCTAATTCCTCAAAATGATACAAAATCAGCTGTGCATTTGAATACCATAAGCCTGCATAAACAAATCAGTCAATCATGAAAATACCTGTTATATCACTCATCTCTTTTCTTTTTGCATTGAATATAAATGCGCAAATCGTCCTTACTACATCTGATCTACCTTCAGCAGGCGATGTTCAGATTTCAATTAAAGTGGATAGTTCTCAGGCAGTAACCCTGGACCCCGGAATTTCCGGAGAGAATGTACTTTGGGATTTTAGTTATCTTTTACCTTGTTGTAGTGGATTACAAAACTCATATGATACATTAAGCTGGATACTGCCTGCGAACACTCCTTATTCTTCCTCTTTCCCACTTTCAAATCTTGCTTATAAAAATGATTGTTATTGGATCCATTCGCACATTACACATACGGATGAGGAATTCTGTAACTACACTTATACCATAAAAGATAATGAAGGTGTGCTTCTGAATGGATATTATTCCAATGCAGTGTTGATATTTGATAAGATGCGATTTTTCTTTCCTCTTTTGAAGTTTGGAAACGCTCTGCAAGAAGATGCTCGATTGATTTATTACACTTCAAATGATACTGTTAGGCTTAAGTATTTTCGGAATGTTTCTGTTGCAGATGGTTGGGGAACCTTAATAACTCCCACGGATTCTGCGTCAGTGTTGCGTATTTACACAACCGAAGTAATTTATGACAGTACGTATATCAATGGTATTGGGAGCCTGAACAGTACCAATGATAGTAATTATTACTATCACTGGTACACAAAAAACCTTGGTTTTCCTGTTCTGCAAATTTCAAAAGGCTCGCTTCATCAGGAAAATCTGTACTATCAGAAAGCAAGTTACTCGAAAATGAAAGCAAAAGTGCTGGGTACCCCTGAACAAGTTCAAAAAATTCCAGTGTTGGTGATTAACGAGATAGGCAACCGGACCGTAACTTTTATACTTCCTGACGATGCTTCTCCCCGAAGATATTTAATAGAGCTGTTTGATCTTACCGGCCGAAAAATAAATCCACCAATCAGTTCATTTAGCAACAAAATTTTCACCTCATTCGAAAATTTCCCTTCGGGAATCTATTTGTATAGAATCTCAGATGCCTCTCAAACATTGAAAACTGGTAAAATTTCAATTTACTAAATAGAATAAATTTCACAAACTAAAACTAAATCAAAATGAAAAAATCAATCCTAATCACATTTCTTGCCATTTCAATAGCTTTCACTTTTTCAGCCTGTAGTAATTCAACCACTACTACTCCCGCGGTTAATTCAAACTCCGGTGAAAAGGTAACATATACATGTAGTATGCACCCTGAAGTTCAGGCTGATAAACCGGGCGATTGTCCTAAATGCGGTATGGCTCTCGTAAAAATGGAGTCTGCAGATACTACTCAAAATAATTCAGATACAATGCAAATGCATTAACCTGGTTTCTGGGCATCTGACTGCTACGCTTTGGTAGACATGACGAAGCGTACAGTCGGTGTTCAGGCAGTATAATTCCTTACACGTTTCATGAAAAATCTATACTTTACCAAAATCAAATCAATATGAAAAAGCTTATTAGAAAACTTGCTTTGATGGCTGGGATTGCCATTATCGGCTCAGGATCATCATTTGCACAAAAGAGTGGTGTTTTTAATACCTATTCTGACTACAAAACCGGTAAAATGGAATATGGTATTAATTGCGCTACCGAAAAGCACAAAATCAAACTCAACGATTTTTGGGGCAAAGATTATATAACTGTAGTTCACGATGGAAAATCGTATGATCTGAGAAAGGATGAAATATGGGGCTTTCAGCTTTGCGATGAAAAGATAGTACGCTTTCAGGGAAAAGAGGATTTCAACGTAAGTGAAAAAGGCTTGCTTTGGATCTATACTAAACAAACAATACAATCTGGCAATCCAAAAAACATAGCTTCAAAATACATTACTACCTATTTCTTCAGTAAAGAAGGAGATGGTAAGATTCTGGAATTGACGCCCGATAATGTAAAAGATACTTTCGCTGATAATCATAAATTGCACGATGCTATTGATGCACAGTTCACCTCAATTGCATCTCTTAGTGAATTTGATGAGTACCATAATCAATATAAAATCAATCATTTTCTGGAAGCTCGGGGTATAAAATAACTCTGGCATGAAAAATAAGATTTTTTATTCTGTTAGATAGTCACCTAAATAGTTAAATCACGAAAACTTGTTGAAAAGAAAATTAAATTACCTGAGTCTTATTCTTTACTCAATTCTGTTGCCTCTGGCTTCTCACTCTCAGGATCAGAATTGCAGTCGCACTGTTGTGTGGGAAAAACCTGTTGTGTCAGAAATAAATGGAAGCATTTTTACGAATTTTTCATTTGTTGGGGCCTCTTATCAGGGAATAAATTCCTTGCCAGTATGGAATGAAACATTTTTTGCAGAGAATATTTCGACCAATATGAATATTGAGAGCTGCACTTTTTTGCCGCTCACCCAGGATGAATTATCACTGATGCATGCTTTCACTGATACAATTCCTACTATTCTTAAGTTCTGGTCAGAACAAGTTATGAGTCGCAAAAAAATTGGAACCTACATCGAAATTCTGCCCTTTATTCAGGACAAATCCACAGGGCAGATTATGAAATTATCCTCATTTCAGATTCAGTTTACGACAAAAGATAAAGCTTTGAAAGTGGCAAATAAAGTTTACGTGGCAAATTCAGTGCTCTCAGAAGGCAACTGGTACAAACTTGCCGTTACGCAAACAGGTATCTATAGTCTGACATATTCTGACCTGGCTAATATGGGGATTAATCCATCAGAATTGGACCCTTCTAAAATAGGAATTTTCGGCAGGGGCGGAACCATGCTCCCCGAATCCAATGGGTCACCCCGTGCCGACGATCTGCCCGAGAATTACATTGAAGTAACAGGCCAGAATGATGGTTCTTTTGATCAAGGAGATAAGATAATTTTTTATGCTCAGGGACCTGTTAGCTGGCAATACAATACTTCGCAACAGATTTGGGAGCACACATCACATCTGTATGCTGATACAATATCTTATTTTCTAACCACTGATCGGGGTTCAGGCAATCGCATTCCTGTTAAACAAAGTTCGGTAAATACTGAAACCGACATCGTTGATACATACGAATATTATACCACCTATGACGAGAATAACCTGAATTTGATAAAATCAGGAAGGCAATGGTTTGCACAGATTTTCGATGTTATTCCGAACAGATCATATTCATTCGAAATTCCTGCATTGGCTGCAGAAGGCAATATAAAAGTCCGTTCAGTTACAGCTGCTAAATCAATTATTGCCAGTACATTCCAATTTTCAATTGGCAATCAATCCTGGACTGCCTCGCATTCACCAATCTCAACATATGAGAATAGTCCGGTGGCTAGCGGTACCACCGCGTATAAAACCCTGCAATCAGTTTCGTTACCTTTAAAAATTGATGTCTTATATAATAAAACAACTCCATCTGCTGCAGGCTACCTTGATTTGATAGATATCAATGCAATTTGCATTCTTAAGTTTGAAAGTGGTCAACTTGATTTTCGGAACAGCCGCTCTTTGGGTGAAGGGCGTATCGCTAAATATCGTGTTGGCAACGCAGCAGGACAAGTACGTTTATGGGAAGTAACTGATCCGGTCAGAGTAGTATCGATAAATGAGTCTATTGAAGGCAATGACCTTACATTTAAACTTCCTTCTGATACTATCAGGCAATTCGTCGCTTTTGATGAGAGCAAGTTTTTAAAACCTCAATTTGTTAAAAAAATACAGAATCAAAACCTGCATGCATCATCAGGTGCTGACATGATAATTATTTCTCCTCAGGCGTTTATGGCACAGGCCATCCGTTTAGCCACTTTCCACTCTACAACGTCAGACCTTAATGTGTTGGTTCTGATTCCTGAAACTATTTATAATGAGTTTTCTTCAGGGACTACTGATATCACTGCTATACGAGATTTTATGAAGATGTTGTATGATAAATCTTCTGAAATAAATATGCCGAAATACCTTCTCTTGTTTGGCGATGCTTCATACGATTATAAAGATAAAATTCCAGGTAATACAAATTTTATCCCATCCTGGCAATCCCCGGAATCGTATAGTCCCATTAGTTCGCTGGTAAATGACGACTATTACGGTACCCTTGATGATAATGAAGGTAACTCGTATTCTGATGTTATAGATATTGGGATTGGCCGTTTCCCTGTCAGAACATCCGAAGAAGCAGAACAAGCTGTCGACAAAATAATCCATTATTCTCATGAGACAATTGCAACTTGTGGCGATTGGAGGAATATCATCACGTTTGTTGCAGATGACGAAGATTATAATGAATTTATTGAGCAGGCTGATCAAATGGCTGTTAACATTGAAAATAATTATCCGGATATTAACTTTAACAAAATCTATCTTGACTCATTTATCCAGGTTTCATCACCGGCAGGCAGTCGTTATCCGGATGTAAACAAAGCAATTGATCAGAGTATTGATAATGGTTGTATGTTCATCAATTATACAGGTCATGGAGGTGAAACCGGATGGACAAAAGAGGAAGTGTTAACAGTAAATATGATCAATAACTGGTCAAATTTCGATAATCTTCCCGTTTTCATTACAGGAACATGCGAATTTAGCCGTTTCGACGATCCAGGCCGCCACTCAGCTGGTGAATACGTTTTCACAAATCCTAAAGGAGGTGGCATTGCACTTTTTTCAACCACCAGACCTACGTATGGAACTCCAAATTTTGAGTTGAATAAAAAACTATATCAGTATGCATTAAGTCAACCGGATGGACAAAGGCCCAGACTAGGGGATATCATAATGAACTCCAAACGTGATAAAGGATCGAATGAGAATGGCCGAAAGTTCGTACTCTTAGGTGACCCTGCTCTACACATTGGCTTCCCTGCATTAAAAGTCCTCACAACCTCTGTTAACGGTCATGCGCCTGGAATTGGTGCTGATACATTGAAAGCGTTTATGGTTGTAAATATCGAGGGTATCGTGGCTGATGACCAGGGAAACCTGGTTTCTGATTACACAGGAACCATTTTCCCTACAGTATTTGATAAAGCAGTTACAATCAAAACACTTGCCAATGATGGAGGCGCAGTATATTCTTTTCAAGTACGTAAAAACCTGCTTTATAAAGGCAAGGTCAACGTAGAGAATGGCCATTTCAGTTTTTCATTTATTGTCCCTAAAGATATTGCGTACAACTATGATTATGGTAAAATTAGTTATTATGCAACAGATGGAAAACGCGATGCCAGTGGGAACTATTCAGATTTTATTGTGGGTGGATCCTCTGAGCTGGAAATAACAGATAACAAAGGCCCTGATATCTCTTTGTATATGAATAATATGCTGTTTCGGGATGGGGGAATCACTGATCAGAATGCCCGATTGCTTGCACTTTTAAACGATGAAAATGGAATTAATACTTTAGGAAACAGCATAGGCCATGACATCACAGCAGTACTGGATGGAAATACCGCTGATCCTTATATTCTCAACAATTTTTACGAAACTGATATCAATACCTTTAAAAGTGGCTATATCTGGTTTCCGTTCTCCATGCTGGCACCAGGCGAACATACCCTTACTGTTAAAGTATGGGATATCTTCAACAATTCCAGCGAAGCCCAAATTCATTTCGTTGTGCATGCTTCTGGTGAATTTGTAATTACTAATACATACAATTATCCCAATCCTTTTAAGGATTTTACTGACATTGTTTTTGAGCATAATCAGCAAGATGTAGATTTTTCTATTCGTGCTGAAATCTATTCAATGGCAGGCCAGCTTATCAGAACAATAGAGCAAACAGGTCCTCAATCAGGCTCCGTCAGCTCACCTTTACATTGGGATGGTCTTAGTAACCTGGGAAGTGATGTTCCGCAGGGAATGTATGTTTACAATATCATGGTCACTTCATCAAATGGGCTTTATGGTCAAACTTCGGGAAAATTGATATACCAAAAATAATTCATCATTAATTGGTTTGATTTTATGAAAAAACACCTGCAAATAATAACAACATTACTCCTTACACTAATCCACTCACTCTTGATTGGTCAGGGTATCCAGAAAAAAGTCGTGCTTGAATGGAAAGGAGTTCAAACAATTGAAGGTATAAACTACGATACAGTCAGAGCCCTTGTAGCTGATGGTTTATCTAACAACGCAGCCAAAAATTATACTCCTGAATATTTCGAAAAATTTGCATTACCTGTAAATATGGGAAGCTGTGATATAATTGTAACTCATACAGTATGGGAGACCGTTTCTGCAGCTCAACTCAATTCACTAACATATGAATTGCAGCCAACGGAAAATCTGGAACCAAAAATTGAAATTGGAATTGAAAGGGGCGTAAAAATGGCCATGCTAACCATAGTTCCGGTGGTTTCTAATCCTGAAGGTGGCATCATGCGTCTAAAATCGTTTACAATCGACTTGGTTTATGTTCCTGCCAAAGCAACTGATGAGTCATTAAAATCAACTGAGTATGCATCCCATTCAGTGCTTGCTCAAGGCAATTGGTATAAAATACAACTCAATAAAACAGGAATTTATAAAATAACTTATGCCGATTTGCAGTCCATGGGTGTAGATATGTCAAAAGTTACTCCCCAATCCATCAGGTTATTTGGAAATGGTGGCGGGATGTTGCCAGAATCAAATAGTATTTTCCGATATGATGACCTCAATGAAAACGCGATTCAGGTTATTTCAGCAAATCCAAACATTTTCACTTCAGGTGATTATATACTTTTTTATGGTACAGCACCTGACAAAATAATTTACAATAAAACAAACAAGAAATTTGAGCATCTAAAAAATATTTATTCTGATTACACTTATTATTTTCTGAATTTCGATGGAGAACCTGGTTTGAGGATTGAAGAACTTCAACAATCCTCTCTCACTCCAACATACACCTGTACAACTTTCTTCGAAGGACTATTTTATGAGAAAGATCAGCTGAATTTCATTAAATCTGGCAAAGATTGGTTTGGAGAAAGAATGGATGTTAATGCCCCGGTTTTCGAATTGCCTGAGTTAACGTTTCCAAATCTGAAAGTAGGCAAACAATCATGGATACGTTACAGGGTTGCTGCCAGAGCATCAACAATAACAGACTTTACAGTTAAAGTGAATGGAATTGCGGCTTCTTCACCTTCATGCAGCGCATTCGGAACATATGATTATGCCAGAGATCGAATTGAGATTAAAAGCTTTTTCCCTGAAACAGATAAAGTAAAAGTATCATTCCAATATAACGGTGACGGATCATCCATTGGTTGGCTCGATTGGGTTGAACTTAATATTTCGCGCGACCTTAAATTTACCGGCGGTCAGATGGCATTTGCTGACCCTATTTCGGCGAATACAGGTAATGTAACCGAGTTCCAACTTCAGGGTTCCTCTTCCATTGTAAAAATATGGGAAGTGACTGATCCTGCTAATGTTAAAAATGTCTCAATAAACCTTCAGGGCAATATTAGCAATTTTGTTTTACAAACTGATTCTCTCAGGCAATTCATCGCATGGGATAATTCAACATTTCTCAATGTTACTTTTACTGAAAAAGTAATTAATCAGGATCTGCACGGTATTAACAGTACTGATTTTCTAATTGTTACACATAAAGATTTTCTGGATCAGGCTAATCGGCTCGCTGATTTTCACCGGACTTTCGACGGTCTCAAAGTGACTGTTGTAACAAACGAAGAAATTTATAATGAATTTTCTTCCGGAGCCCCTGATATTGTAGCTCTTCGCGATTTTGCACGTTTACTGTATAACCGGCCTGAAGCAGGCAGTAAACTACGCTACCTGCTTCTTTTTGGTGATGGATCATTTGATTTTAAAGATCGGGTTCCTTCAAATACCAATCGCATCCTTACTTTTCAGACTAAAGAATCGTTAAATAGCGTATACTCTATTGCAAGTGACGATTTTTACGGAATATTGGATTCGAATGAAGGCAATGATGCTTCTGGTTTAATTGATATAGGAATTGGCCGTTTCCCGGTAAACACACTTGAACAAGCGAAAAATGCGGTTGATAAATGCATCTTCTATGCTACAAATAGCGAAGCAAATATGGGCGACTGGCGCAACAAAATATGTTTTGTTGCTGATGATGGGGATGGAAATTTACATTTCCGACAGGTTGAAAAACAGATTTTACCTCGGATAAATCAAAACACTCCGGTTTACAATGTTGTCAAAATATTTCTCAACGCAATTAAGCAGATTTCTACACCCAGCGGTCAGCGATCCCCGGATGCAAATACAGCAATTAATTCAAATATTGAAAATGGTATCCTGACAATCAATTATACTGGGCATGGCGGTGAAACAGGATGGGCTGATGAAGGGATTTTATCAGTGCGTGATATTAATGCGTGGACAAATATGAACAACATGCCCATATTTATGACTGCCACTTGCGAATTTAGTCGTTACGACGACCCTGCAAGGGTGTCTGCTGGAGAATATACTTTCACTAATCCACTGGGTGGTGCAATTGCTTTGTTCACATCAACCCGACTTTCAAACGCTGGTACTAATATTGGTTTGACAATTTATTTCTACGATACACTTTTCTCAAAATACATTGGTGAATATCCCCGCTTTGGTGATGTGATTACTTCAGCAAAAAACAGGATGGGTGGGGGGAGCGACCAGGTTTTAATCAGGAACTTTGTTTTACTAGGTGACCCTGCTCTAAGGCTTGCATACCCAAAATACAATGTAATCACAACTCAAATTAACGGGCATGATATTGGTATAGAGCCTGATACTATATCTGCCATGTCACGAGTAGAGATCAAAGGCATAATCTCTGATCTGGATGATAATAAACTTACCGGGTTTAATGGAATAATAGATGTAAAAGTCTTCGATAAGGTTCGCACTTTAACAACATTAGGTTCTGAGGTTCAAGCCGGCGATTTTCCTGATACCTACACACTGCAGGAAAATTATATTTACCAGGGCAGAGCAACTGTAACAAATGGAGATTTTATCGTAAATTTTATTGTCCCCCGTGATATTGATTATAGCTATGGCCTGGGTAAGATATCGTACTATGCAAATGATGGAATATCTGATGCCAAAGGGTATAGTAATCAAATTGTGATAGGAGGATCAGGAGATAAAAGTTCCGATAATACAGGTCCGCAAATTTCACTATTTATTGACAATCTTAATTTTAAAGATGGTGGAATTACAAGCGAAACTCCTTTCCTGATTGCTAAAATGACTGATGAAAGCGGCATTAATGCTATAAGTAATTCAATTGGTCATGATATTGTTGCAACTATTGATGGCGACAATTCTACATCGGTAGTATTGAATAGTTTTTACCGGGCCGACCTCGATAGCTATATGACTGGCGAGATAAAATACAAATTTTCTAAGCTAACTGAAGGGATGCACACTCTTACCCTTAAAGCATGGGATGTTTTCAATAATTCATCTGAAGCCACCATTAGTTTTAATGTTTCCAGGAACTTGCAAATCTCAATTACCAGCATGAATGTATATCCTAATCCTTTCACCAATTCTTTGAGTGTTGAATTTGAAATCAACCTTCTGGATGCAGCTGTGAGCGCTTACCTGGAAGTATTTAACAGCAATGGGTCGTTAGTGAGTTCAACTGATACCAGGTTGTTACTCTCACAAGGCTATCAATCAGAATTATTGACTTGGAATGGCCGCACCTCTTCCGGTTCTACTCTTCCCCCCGGTGTTTATCTTCTGGTAGTAAAGGCAGGCAATGACAATTCTAAAACTGTAAAAGCTGCCAGGGTGATTAAATCAAATTGATTTGCAAAAGGAATATACATCTAACTAAAATGAATAATTGTTTAATTAAACATTAAATTTGTTTAACGTGAAAACTGTAACATTAAAGAAATTGACATTCATGGTTCTGTTAACATTCTCATTATCTTCCTGTATGATGATGATGCCGGGACATATGTCAGGCTCAATGGAGCATAGTAACAATGCAAGTTCGGATGCACGAATCGATAAAGTATGTGGTAAAACAGTAGGGCCGGAAAGTTCTTTTACATACGAATACAAGGGAACTAATTATTATTTTGATTCTGAACAATGTTTAACAGTTTTCAAGAATAATCCGGATCACTTTCTGCAAAAATCCGCTGAAGATGCCCATGCAAAAAACATGAAAACAACCATGTGGATTGGTGGTGCAATTGTAATGACGGCAATGATGGTGGTTATGATGATCAGTGTTTTTTAAGAGACACCAATAGGTTACTAATTTTAAAATTTAATTTATGTTTAATCGCCTTGTCAAATACTTTCTCGAAAACCGGCTGATAACTTTTATCTTACTGATCTCTTTTATTGTTCTGGGAATAGTTTTCATGCCTTTTAACTGGAACTCGGGTTTCCTGCCCCGCGATCCTATTTCCGTTGATGCAATCCCCGATATTGGAGAAAATCAACAGATTGTTGCTACCGAATGGATGGGCCGTTCACCCAAAGATATCCAGGATCAGGTTACTTACCCCTTAACTACGGCTTTGCTCGGTATTCCCGGTGTACAAACGGTTAGGAGTACCTCCATGTTCGGCATGTCATTTATCTACATCATCTTTAAGGATAATGTGGAATTTTACTGGAGCCGCTCCCGTATTCTCGAAAAACTAAGTTCACTGCCTGCCGGTACACTTCCGGTTGGAGTTCAGCCTACACTTGGTCCTGATGCAACTGCTCTCGGGCAAATTTTCTGGTACACACTCGAAGGTCGCGATCCGAAAACAGGTAAACCCAATGGAGGCTGGGACCCACAGGAACTCAGAACCATCCAGGATTTTTACGTCAAATACGGCCTTTCAACTGCCGAAGGTGTTTCCGAAGTAGCATCGGTAGGGGGCTTCATCAAAGAATACCAGATTGACCTCAACCCCGAAGCATTAAAAGCATTCAGCGTGTCAGTAATGGATGTCATGAATGCCGTTCGTAAAAGCAACCTTGATATTGGTGCCGAAACCATGGAACTGAATAATGTGGAATACATTATCCGTGGCCTTGGTTATGTCAAGAATCTGGAAGATCTGGAACTTTCTGTAGTTGCTGTCCGCAATAACGTTCCGGTCAGGATTAAAGATGTTGCTCATGTATTTTTTGGCCCGGCTACCCGACGCGGAGGTCTTGATAAAGCCGGTTCCGAAGCTGTTGGTGCTGTTATAGTTGCCCGTTATGGCTCAAATCCAATGGATGTAATCAACAATGTAAAATCCAAAATAAAGGAAATTGAAGCCGGAATGCCTCAAAAAACATTGCCTGATGGGTCCGTTTCCAAAGTAACCATAGTTCCATTCTACGATCGTACCGGATTGATAAAAGAAACGATCGGGACTCTCGAATCAGCCCTTTCGCACGAAATCCTGATCAGTATCATTGTAATAATCATACTGGTGATGAACCTCCGGGCATCCCTTATTGTAGCTGGATTATTACCGATAGGCGTTCTAATGACTTTTATCCTGATGCGAGCTTTTGGTATCGAAGCCAACATTGTCGCTCTATCCGGTATTGCTATTGCTATTGGAGTAATGGTCGATATAGGGATTGTGGATGTCGAGAATATTCTCCGGCATCTCGAAATGCCTGAAAATAAAGGTATCCGTGGCCGTAAATTGATGGATGTTATTTACCTTGCAACTACCGAAGTTCGTGCTGCTGTGGTTACCTCCATTGCAACCACCATTGTCAGTTTTCTTCCCGTTTTTGCTATGCAGGCTGCCGAGGGTAAATTGTTTCACCCCCTGGCTTTCACAAAGACATTTGCCCTGATAGCCGCATTCATTCTTGGCATTGTAGTTCTGCCAACGCTAACGCATATCTTCTTTTCGATTAAAATTGATACTAAGAAGATTCGCAAAATCTTTAACGGCGTCCTGATAGCAGCAGGTATCATATTTATTATACTTTGGCAAACATGGCCAGCTTTGGCATTAATTGCCGTAGGTATTAATAATTTACTTGATTACCGCTGGCCTGAGAACCGTAAAGAATTTCCGAATTATATCAATATTGCTATTACGGTACTGGTCGCAGCATATTATCTGTCTGTCGAATGGCTGCCTTTGGGCGCACACAACAGTTTATTGGTAAACTTCCTCTTTGTTAGTGGAATAATTGCAGTTATCCTTGCTGTCCTGATGTCGATGGTGCATTATTATGAGAATATTATGCGGTGGGCATTGGAACATAAATTTAAGTTTCTCATTATACCGTTAGTAACCTTAATTTTCGGCCTTCTGGCCTGGCAAGGGTATGATAAGACATTCGGATTCATTGCTTCCGGAGCAGAAAAAGTAGGTTGGAAAAACATCCGGCAAACAGCCGTCTGGCAAGCTCCATCCAGAACATTCCCAGGCACCGGCAAAGAATTTATGCCTTCATTAAACGAAGGATCATTCCTGCTTATGCCTACAAGCATGCCGCATTCAAGCATCGAAAAGAATCTTCAATATATCGAAACACTTGACAAACGCTTAGCTGCAATTCCAGAAGTTGAAATTGCCGTGGGTAAATGGGGCCGTGTAAATTCAGCCCTCGATCCGGCTCCGGTTCAGATGTTTGAGAATACTATCAATTACCGCCCGGAATATATTCTTGACGAAAATGGTCTGCGCAAACGCTTTAAGGTAGATAGAGATGGGAATTATATTTTTAAAAACGGATCAAAATATAATCTCAATAAAGATGGTTTCCGCTCCATTCCGGCTGATAGCCTTGTCCCTGACAATAAAGGTGAATATTTCCGACAGTGGCGTCCCGAAATAAAAAAACCAAATGATATTTGGAACGAGATTGTTAAAGTAACCAATATTCCCGGTCTTACTTCTGCCCCTAAATTGCAGCCTATCGAAACCCGCCTTGTCATGCTTTCAACAGGTATGCGAGCTCCAATGGGATTAAAAGTATATGGTCCTGATCTTGACGCAATAGAAAAAGCTGGCATGCAACTGGAACAGGCACTGAAGGATGTACCTTCAATCAAGGGATCTTCTGTATTCTACGACCGTGCTGTTGGCGCTCCTTACCTCGAAATCAAACTCAACCGCGAAGCAATGGCCAGATATGGCATGACAGTTAGTGATGTTCAGGAAGTATTGCAGGTTGCAGTTGGAGGTATGGCATTATCGTCATCCGTCGAGGGGCGTGAACGTTTCCCTCTCAGGGTTCGATATGCCCGTGAACTGCGCGATAATCCTGATGATCTGAAACGTATCCTTATCCCGGCAATGAATGGTGTTCAGATTCCTTTAAGCGAAATTGCTGATATTGACTACACCCGTGGTGCACAAATGATCCGAAGTGAAAATACCTTCCTCAATGGGTATGTAATTTTCGATAAAAACGAAGGCAAAGCAGAAGTGGATGTTGTTCAGGAAGCAGAAAAAATCCTGAAGGATAAATTAAGTTCAGGTTCTCTCAAATTGCAGGACGGAGTCTCTTATAAATTTGCAGGTAATTACGAAAATCAACTTAGGGCAACCAAACGCCTGGCGATTGTAATACCAATTAGTTTGCTCCTGATACTTTTGCTGCTGTATTTCCAATTCGGCACAGTTACAGCCTCATTCATTCACTTTTCAGGTGTATTTGTGGCGTTTGCCGGTGGTTTTATTATGCTCTGGCTATATGGCCAGGGCTGGTTTATGAATTTTTCTGTTGCTGGCATCAATCTTCGCGATTTGTTCCAGATGCACACTATAAATCTCAGTGTGGCGGTCTGGGTTGGTTTCATTGCCTTGTTTGGCATTGCTACCAACGACGGAGTAATTATGGGTACATACATTCACCAGGTATTTGAAGACCGGCATCCTGCCACTGTTCACGAAGTACGTGAAGCTGTTGTAACTGCCGGAATGAAGCGTGTACGCCCTGCCATGATGACAACCGCTGTGGCTGTAATTGCCTTACTACCGGTTTTATCATCAAATGGGAAAGGATCTGACATTATGATTCCAATGGCGATCCCTATGTTTGGAGGAATGATTATCCAGGTGATGACAGTTTATGTAGTTCCCTTATTTCAGGCAATGTGGAGGGAAGGAGCGGTAATCCGCCATAATAAATTAGAAGCTCAAACCTTAAACAGTCAGGAAAACAATGAAAACTAAGCCATATATAAAAATAATGCTCACACTGCTTGCGCTTGGCAGTTGGCTTCTGGGAAGTAGTCAGCAGCAACCTGATTCACTGTACAGTTATCTTGAAATAGCTGCAAAAAACAATCCCACTGTCCTCCAGCGCTATTACGAATACGAAGCTGCTTTGCAAAAAGTGCCACAGGTTGGAAGCTTGCCCGATCCCAGCATTAATGTAGGTGTCTTCCTGAAACCCATGGAACTTGTTGCAGGGAACCAGGTAGCTGATATTCAGCTTATGCAGATGTTCCCCTGGTTTGGAGTACTGAAAAATGCTAAAGATGAAATGAGCCTGATGGCAAATGCAAAGTTCGAATCGTTTCGCGATGCCAAGTTGCAGGTATTCCTGGATGTTCAACGCTCATGGTACGAGATGCATAAGATCAGGCAGAACATCCGTATTTCACAGAAAAACATCGAAATCCTGCAAACCATCGAAAGGTTAGCCATTGTCCGGTTTAAAGCCGGTCCTTCAGGCAATAACCCAGCATCTTCAGGCAATTCAACTGCTCCTGTATCCTCTCAGGCTTCTTCCTCTGGTTCTTCCGGAATGAATACCATGGGTGGTAATTCAGGAAATTCAGCTGGTTCAGTTTCCAATAAGTCTTCCTCAGCTATGCCGGGAAATTCAATGGGATCATCTTCAGGCAGTTCTGGCCTCACGGATGTGTACCGCATTCAGATTGAAATTAGTGATGTTCAGAACAACATCGAACTCTTAAAAAATCAGTGGACTACAACCGCAGCTTTGTTTAACAGCTTCCTGAACAGGCCGCCTGATGCCACGGTTACATTACCGGATACCTTAATTGCCGATAACTTTCAACTTTCGTTACTTGCGTTGTCCGACACCGCTTTGAGCAACAATCCCATGCTTGGCATGCTTCAGTTTGAGCAAAAATCGCTCGAAGCCCGTAAGCTGATGGTTACTAAAATGGGCTATCCGATGGTTGGATTTGGTTTAAATTATACTGTTATCCAGCAAAACCCAATGTCCTCGTCCTCTATGAACGGTAATGATATGATTATGCCTATGGTAACAGCTACTTTGCCTATTTACAGGAAAAAGTATAATGCCATGAAAGCCGAAGCTGATTTATTGAAATCAGCAACTGCTCAAAGTTATGTTGCTGTGGCTAATAGTCTTAAAACTGAATATTATCAGGCTATACAATTAAACCAGGATGCACACCGCCGTATTAAACTGTATGCGGATCAATACCGCTTAGCTTCAAAATCACTCGATATAATGTTCAGGAGCTTTGCTTCTTCAGGCACCGACCTCACCGACATTCTGCGTGTCCGTCAGCAAACTCTCGATTACGAATACAAACAAATGGAAGCTATTGCTGATTATAATACTTCCATTGCATGGATAAAAAGATTAATGGCGTTTTCACAAGTTCAGTAACATAAAAACTCAATCACAATGAAAAATATATTTTCTAATAAATACTTCCGCTTTAGCCTTATTTTAATTGGTGGATTTTTTCTTGGCTGGCTATTCTTTCATTCCCCTGGTAAAACTGAAGATAAGCACGACCACGCTGCCGAAGCCACTAAAGGAACTATCTGGACATGTGCTATGCACCCGCAGATACGTATGCCCGAACCAGGCAAATGCCCTATTTGCGGCATGGATTTGATCCCGCTCAGCCAGGGAGGCGGTGACACCAATACCGACCCCCTCGCAATTCACATGACAAAGGAAGCCGCTCAGCTCGCCAATGTACTTACAACAGTTGTTTCCAAGCAAAATCCGGTAAAGGATATTCGGTTATATGGAAAAGTACTGGCTGATGAACGTTTACTGCAAAGCCAGGTTTCATATCTGCCCGGCCGTATCGAAAAGTTGTTTGTAAACTTCACCGGCGAAGTAGTCCGGAAAGGGCAAACACTTGCGTTAATTTATTCACCCGAACTGGTAACCGCTCAGCAAGAGTTGCTCGAAACAGTTTCCACAAAAAGCTCACAACCGGTCCTGTACGAAGCAGCAAAAGATAAGTTGCGTCAATGGAAACTCTCTGAGAACCAGATAGCTTCCATCGAGAGTTCCGGTAAAGTGAAAACAGATTTTGAAGTTTACGCTAACACGTCTGGAATTGTTTCCGCACGTCGGGTAAATAACGGTGACTATATTTCACCGGGCTCAGTGCTTTTCGATGTTGCCGACCTCTCGCATGTGTGGATTATGTTCGATGCTTACGAAAGTGATCTGCCATACCTTTCACAAGGACAAAAAGTTGCCTTTACTATCCAGGCATTGCCAGGAGCCAATTATTCAGGTAATATTTCATTTATTGATCCTGTACTCGATCCGGTAACCCGTGTAGCAAGGGTGCGTGTAGAAATCAGCAATCAAGGCGGAAAATTAAAACCCGAAATGTTTGCTACAGGAATTGTAAATGCCACTCTCAATCAATACAAAGGCAAATTAGTTATTCCGCGTTCTGCAGTCTTATGGACAGGCAAACGCTCAGTAGTCTATGTAAAACAAGCTGGCGATGAACCGGTATTTAAGATTCGTGAAATAGAGCTTGGTCCCATGTTGGGCAACAGTTATGTGATTGAGAATGGATTAATGGATGGTGAAGAAATCGTTACCCAAGGTGCATTTAGCGTTGATGCCTCAGCCCAACTCGAAGGCAAGCCCAGCATGATGAATCCTCAAGGTGGGCAAACAAACTCAATGCCGGGAATGGATATGCCGGGCGATACCAAATCCTATGACAGCAAAAAGAATGTTCAGGCTGGGAGTAGTCCTGCCGGAAAACCTGCAAAAATGAATGTAAGTATGGACTTTACAATGCAACTCAATACTGTATTTGACCAGTATATAATACTCAAAGATGCTTTAGTGCTGTCCGATGCTGTAAAAACAAAACAAGCCGCTCAAAAGGTTCAGCAAGCAATTGCAAAAGCCGATATGAAACTGTTGAAAGGTGATGCTCATATACAATGGATGGAAATATTAGGCAATTTGGATAAACAAATTAAGCTCGTTATATCATCAGGTAAGATAGAAGACCAGCGCAAAGCATTTTCCAGTTTCAGCGATCAGTTTTACAAAGCAGTAAAAAACTTTGGCTTAATGGGAAAAACAGCTTATTATCAGTTTTGCCCTATGGCCAACAATAATAAAGGCGCTTATTGGCTCAGTGAATCAAAAACAATCCGGAATCCTTATTTTGGAGATAAAATGCTTTCCTGTGGAGAAACTAAAGAAACGTTAAAGTATTAATAAAATAGCCCTCGTGTTATCAAATTACAGATCGTACACAAACCCCATTTTATTAGTCGCTAAATAAAAAAGTCTTGTAATACTATTAAATCTAAACTATTACCCATGACTCCGATGATACAATCTCGAAAGTTACGATGCTCTCAATTCAGATGTCGTTGGTGTTTTGCAAGTAATTGACATGAAAGAACAAATAATCATTTAATTTAATTTTTACAACGATGAAACGCAGAAATTTTATAAAAACCACAGGGATAGGAACAGGCAGCATTTTAGTTGGCGGCTCTTTACTGACTCTTTTAGAATCATGCACTGACGGCAACATGATGAATGGTAATGGCATGAATATGGGAGGGCAGCCTTTGCCGGTTACAGAAGGGGATTTCAGAAGGCTACTCCCAATTCCCGGTACCATATCTGGTAATGGTTCATTAACGGCGCAGGCAACAACCTCAAATGTTAATGGCAACAACATTTCTGTATTGGGGTATCAGGCAAATGGAATATTGGGGCCTACCATTCGTGTTAATAATGGCATAAATGCCAATATTGGTTTTCAGAATAATCTTTCTGAAAAAAGTAATATACATTGGCATGGCTTAAAAATTCCCGCCAATATGGATGGGCATCCGGAAGCTCTTGTAAATCCCGGAAGTAGTTTTAATTACCAATTCACGGTTAATCAAAGAGCAGGATTAAACTGGTACCACCCACACCCGGATGGAGCAACTGCAAGACAGGTCTTTCAGGGCTTAGCTGGTTTATTTATAGTTAATGATGCCGAAGAAGAAGCCCTTAATCTGCCTTCAGGCAATTATGAAATTCCTTTGGTAATACAGGATAAGCGGCTTACTTCATCAGGTATTACATATAACCCTTCAATGGGAGAAGTAATGTCAGGCTATATGGGTGAAACCATAATTGTTAATGGTGTAGCTTACCCTTTTGCTGAGGTAGCAACAAGATTTTACAGGTTACGAATATTAAATGGATCTAATGCCCGCATCTATAATCTTGCTTTAAGTAATAATATCGATATCATACTTATCGGCAATGATGGCGGGCTATTAAAAAATCCCGTAGCAGTTAAAAATATACTCTTAGCTCCGGGAGAAAGATTAGATATGCTTGTAAACTTTGCAGGTATTACTATTGGAACAGAGATATTTTTAGAAAGCAGGGTGTTTGATAACGGCGGTAGCGCACAAGGCAAGCAAGGATTTAAGATTTTGAAATTTAAAGTAATACAATCCGTAAACGATAGTTTCACCGTACCGGTTTCACTTTCTTCAATCAATGCTATTCCTCCATCCTCATCTTCAAAAACAAGAAACTTCGTCATAAACGCTATGCAAATGACCAATGGCATGAATATGACTGGTATCCACAGAATCAATGATAAGATTTATGATAGCAGCCGGATTGATGAAGTAGTTACGGCAAATGCAACTGAAATATGGATTTTTGATAACTCACAGGGTGACGAACCCCATCCCATGCACTTGCACGGAGTTCATTTTCAGGTGTTGGAAAGAAGCGGTGGCAGGGCGCAACTAGCAGCTTCTGAAAGCGGATGGAAAGATACTGTTTTAGTCTTGCCTCGTGAAACCGTAAAAATTATCATCCCATTTGCAACATTAGAAGGGATATTTGTTTTTCATTGCCACAACCTTGAACATGAAGATGATGGCATGATGTTACAATATCAATTGGGATAAATATTTTTTCTGAATAATAAGTAATAGAAAGGATTCATTGTATAACCATTAAACAAATTCAAGAGTAACACAATCAATAGCCAATATTCACAAACTTAATAATAATAAAATGAAAAAAATCATCTTCATCTTTGCAATAGTAGCTGCAACGCTGGCAGCTTGCAACAGCAAAAGCAACAAAGCAACTGGCTCTCAGGCCGATTCTCAATCCCCAAATGCATCACCTTCTTCCCCTACCGATGCAAATAATAAATTTTCCATTAAAGAAATTGTAAGTCAATATTTGCAGATTGAAAACGGTTTAGCAAATGACAATGGAAAGGATGCAGCAGATTCTGGAAAAGCTTTTGTAGCATTAATTGACAATACGGATAAAACATCATTAACTGCCGATAAATTGAAGGCATGGGAGGATATTTCAGCTGATGCTAAAGAAATGGCTGAACACATTGGTGAAAACCCCGATAAGCTCGAACACCAGCGCGAACATTTTGTAATGTTGAGTAAGGATATATATGATTTGGTAAAGGCATTTGGCAGTGATCAGGTCTTGTATAAAGTTTTCGATTCAATGTCTAATGACGGTAAAGGTGCTTTCTGGCTAAGCAATACAAAGGAAGTTAAGAATCCTTATATGGGCAAAGCGATGCTCAACAGCGGTACAATTCAGGAAGAAATAAAATAGCCATGAGCCGTTTTAAAAAAGTGCTGGTAGCAATTGGCATTGCATTGATAGCCATTCAGTTTATACACCCTCCCGCTAATAAAAGTGATAGGGTATTGGCAACTGATATTTCTAAAATAGTAAATATTCCTGGTAGTGTGAAGGATATCTTAAAAAATGCCTGCTACGATTGCCATAGCAATAAAACTGTCTATCCCTGGTATTCAAATTTTCAGCCGATGGCGTGGTTTATGGCCAGTCATATTAAAGAGGCCAAAGAGAAATTGAATTTCAATGAGTTTGGCAGCTATTCCACCAGAAGACAAATTAGTAAACTTGATGGAATTGCCAATAGCATAAAAGATGATATTATGCCACTAACTTCCTACAAATTGATGCACAAAGGTGCTAACCTGAATGCTGATGAGAAGGCTTTACTGATAAATTGGGCTCAACAATCAAAAGACATCCTTTCGGCTAAAAATTAAATCTGAGTCTGTCAATATATGATAGATTCACTTTCAGGACTCAACTGGGTTATAAATAATACTTCTAAAAATCTAAAATGCATCAAAATACTGTCTTAACTGAAAGCGAGTTAAACCGTTATAGTCGCCAGATCCGTCTTTCTGAAATTGGCAGGCAAGGTCAGGAGAAGATAAAAGAAAGTGCTGTCTTGGTAATAGGTGCAGGCGCATTAGGCTGTGCTGCACTTCAATACCTTGCCGCTGCTGGAGTTGGGACAATTGGGATTGTTGATAATGATTGGGTTGATGAATCCAACCTGCACAGGCAGATATTGTACAATATAGATGACATCGGTAAACCTAAACCTTTGGCAGCTATTGAAAAACTAGAACTCCTGAACCCGGAAGTAACTTTTAAAGCGCGTTTCCTGAGATTAAATAAAGAATCAGCTTTGAATATTATTTCTGCATATGATATTATTGTTGATTGCTCGGATAATTTTGCCACACGCTATTTAATAAATGATGCCTGTGTGATTCTAAATAAACCATTAGTATATGGAGAAATTCTAAAGTTTACCGGGCAGGTAATAGTCCTGAATTACCTGAATGGTCCCACACTCAGATGCCTTTGCCCGGATTCTCCTCATCCGCTCGAAATTCCTACTTGTGCCGAAACTGGTGTACTTGGATCAATTGCTGGTACTATCGGTTCAATGCAGGCAACCGAGGTGATTAAAATAATTCTAAACAAAGAAGGAGTCCTTTCTGGCAAACTTTTGAGTATCGACTTTCTGAATTTTAATACTCAATTGGTACCGTTTGACAGGGATCCCGAAAATTCGAATATTAAAACCCTCGGCGATTATGAAGACTTATGTCTTTCCGAAAAAGATTCAGTACATGTTATTTCATCTGAAGAACTTAAAAAAATGTTCGCTATCGATCCAGAAATAACAGTTATCGATTTGAGAGAAAAAGAAGAGCTGGACGATATTGGTTTCGATTGCATTTCGATACCCTATTATGAAATAAGCGAACACATGCCGTTTATCCTTTCCGGAAAAACTGTAGTTTTTTATTGTAAATACGGCATACGCAGTATGTATGTCATTAAATACCTTGAGAAAATCCATAAAAAGGAGAATCTTTTCAACCTTGTTTTGTAAAAACACATCTTGCCTCATTCTTACTTTTAATAACAACTTAAATTTCTAAAAAATGAAAATAGTAAAATCTTTTGCCACTACCTTACTCATACTTTCGCTAAGCTCAATTGTATCAGCACAACACAATCATGCAGCTATGGGTGGTGGCTCAAACTCGAATATGAATATGAACCAGGATACGCATATGAACATGGTTCATTTAAAAACTGAAACGCTTAAAGTATCAGGAGAATGTCAGATGTGTAAAGCCCGCATCGAAAAGATAGCAACAAAAAATGGCGCTGCATCTGCTGATTGGGATGTAAAAACCCAAGTGCTAACCATAGATTTCGATCCCTCTGCAACCAGCGTGGAGTATATAAGTAACAGGCTTGCAAAAGCTGGTCACGACTCCGGTGGCAATCGGGCAAAAGATAAAGCGTATAATTCTCTGCCCGAATGCTGTAAATATGAGCGGATTACTATAAAGTGATGAAATTTTGTACAATATGGTAGCATCTGTGTTTGATTCTCCCCAATCATTATAAGCAAAGTACTCAAATACAATAATGTGTCAATTATATAATTCTTTTTGAGAATTGTGTAATAGCCTGGCAGGATTCACGGATTACTTTTATTCTTATAATTTTAATTCCTTTAAAGCTGTGCTAAAATGCTCTTGTGCAGTAATTTGGAAATTACAAACGTTCAATAATCAACCATTTTTTTAGAAATAATACTAAATTTGTAAGTCATGGAAACAAAAAAACAAGATTCTGCAAAAGTTGAAAAAAGCACGGGTTACCAATGTCCAATGCATTGTGAAGGAGATAAAGTGTATGATCAACCTGGAAACTGCCCGGTATGCAATATGAAACTGTTACCGGTGGGTGAAAAAGACACTCACAGTCATCATGGTCATTGTTGCTAAAAATCTGCAACTCACTTTAACTACACCCTAAAAACGAAGTTTTACCTAACAATTTTTAAAGACTTTAATAATGAAATACTACTATTCAAAACAACTCAAAAACATAAGTTTTGACGAAGCAGTTGAAAAGGTAACCGAAGCTTTGAAACTGGAAGGCTTTGGTGTGCTTACCGAAATCGATGTAAAGGCCACGTTTAAGAAAAAACTAGATGTTGATTTTAGGCCCTATAAGATCTTAGGTGCCTGCAATCCGCCTTATGCCCACAAAGCATTGTCAGTCGAAGATAAAATTGGCATTATGCTGCCTTGCAATGTTATTATTCAGGAAACTTCTGATGGTGCAATAGAGGTGGCTGCTGTTGATCCTGTAGCATCCATGGTAGCAATTGAGAATCCAGCACTAATGGATATTGCTTCCGAAATTCAGCATAAGCTAAAGACCGTAATTGAAAATCTAAATTAGTTATCTCATCCATTAAATAATTATTACCATGATGAACGGACTGAATCACGGATGGGGCATGGGATACGGATATGGCTGGATTATTGGCCTTGTCGTTCTTGTTGTTATTGTTTGGCTGATAGTCAAAGTCACGAATCAAAACAAAAAATAAACCTTACCGGTTTAAATCTGTTATTCTTTACTGCAAATTGATGCGGCCCTCTGCTTTATGCTTCGCATAATTTGAACATTATGATTTCCGTTCATCTCTTGATAATCTTTTCTGCTCTATTACATCAAGTCAGGATATTTCAGTTTTCGTTTCCATATTTTTTGGAAATCCAAACTGCCGAAATATCTGTTTTCGTTAGTTAATTGTGTCATACTATAAATCGATTGTAATTATGAAAAAAACTGAAATCAAAGCACAATCTGATAGCGACAAAAAATATACCTGCCCAATGAAGTGTGAGGGCACAAAGGTTTATGACAAGCCAGGCGATTGTCCTGTTTGTAATATGCACCTTGTTCCTGTTAAGAGGGATGACATTCACGACAAACATATACATAAAGCAGACCATCCGGGTCATACAATAGAAACACCTCCAGATAAAGTAGTAAGTTTTGCAAAGGGAACTACTGTCTTTACATGTCCTATGCATCCGGAGATTAAACGTGACAAACCTGGCAGTTGTCCCATATGCGGTATGGACCTGGTTCCTGAAAAGCCACTTGATTCCAGCGAAGAAGATACAGCTTACCATAAAATGGCAAAGAAATTTTGGATTGCAGTGGTACTTACTATACCCATATTCATTATTGCTATGTCAGATCTTTTCCATTCGCAACAAATAGAATCTTTAGTCTCAAAAAAGGTTTTAGGATGGGTGGAATTATTGCTTTCCTCTCCAATAGTCTTTTATTGTGGATGGGATTTCTTTAAACGAGGATATAGTTCGGTCAGAAGATGGTCGCCTAACATGTGGACTTTAATCTCCTTAGGAGTTGGTGCAGCTTATTTGTTTAGTGTTTTTGCACTCCTGTTTCCCGGAATATTCCCTCAGCAATTTAAAGACATGCAGGGTAATGTTCATATGTATTTCGAAGCCGCGGCAGTAATCCTTACACTTGTACTTTTAGGTCAAGTGTTGGAACTCAGAGCCCACGGCAAAACCAATTCTGCCATTAAAGCATTACTAAATCTTGTACCACCGGTAGCAAGAATAATCCACAACGGAAAAGAAGAAGAAATCCCTTTGGAACAGGTAAAAGTCGGCGATATTCTAAGAGTAAAACCGGGTGAAAAAATACCTGTCGATGGCGTTATAGTTGAAGGCGAAGCCATTGTGGATGAAAGCATGGTTACCGGTGAACCAATGCCCGTTGAGAAATCGAAAGACGATAAAGTAACAGGCGGTACTATTAACGGGAAAACCGTTTTTGAAATGAAAGCCGAAAAAGTAGGGAACGACACCTTGCTGGCCCGGATAATCGAAATGGTAAACGAAGCAAGCCGTTCAAGAGCACCCATTCAAAAACTTGCCGATATAGTTGCTAAGTATTTCGTTCAGATCATTGTTGCAATTTCCCTTCTTACGTTTGCGGTTTGGGCAATTTGGGGGCCACAACCGGCTTACGTTTATGCATTTGTCAATGCGGTTTCTGTCTTGATTGTTGCTTGTCCATGTGCTTTGGGTTTGGCTACACCTATGTCAATAATGGTAGGGACCGGCCGTGGTGCTCAAATGGGTATTTTAGTAAAAGATGCAAGTGCAATTGAGGAAATGAATAAAGTAGATACCCTTATTATTGATAAAACCGGCACAATCACCGAAGGAAAACCAAGCCTTAAAGGTTTTAAATCATTCGGTAAATTGAAAGATGAAGAAATCCTTATGCTTGCCGCTTCAATAGATACAAATAGTGAACATCCGCTTGCTGAAGCTATCGTAAAAGGAGCAAACGAAAAGAATATAAGCCTGATAAAACTTGAAAACTTTGAATCTGTCACAGGCAAAGGAGTACAGGCAATTTACAAAGGGAAAAAGATCGGTCTTGGTAACCAGCGGTTATTAGATGACTTCAAGGCATCAATGAATGATGAAAATAAGAAACTAGTAGTGGAATGGCAAACTTCAGGTCAAACGGTAATGTTTTTAATTTTAGAAAGCACTGTCGAAGGTATTATTGGCGTATCTGATAAAATTAAAGAAACTTCCGCCACTGCCATTCAATCATTACAAAAAATGGGTGTAAAAGTTATTATGCTCACAGGCGACAATGAAATAACTGCCAAATCAGTAGCCACGGAGTTAAAACTCGATGGATACCAGGCTGATTGTTTACCGGATGATAAATTCAATAAAATAAAAGAATTACAAAAACAAGGGCATATAGTGGCAATGGCAGGTGATGGCATTAATGATGCTCCTGCACTGGCACAGGCTAACATTGGCATTGCTATGGGTACTGGTACTGATATTGCCATGCAAAGCGCAAAAATAACACTTGTTAAAGGTGACTTGAACGGAATTGCCCGTGCGAAAGATCTGAGCCGTGATGTCATGCGCAATATCAAACAAAATCTGTTTTTTGCCTTTGTTTACAATGTTCTTGGTGTGCCAGTCGCTGCCGGATTGCTATATCCCATCTTTGGGATTTTACTTAGCCCGATGATTGCAGCAGCAGCAATGAGTTTCAGTTCCGTGTCGGTAATTACCAATGCACTTCGGCTAAGAACAAAATGATCTGAACCTCACCTTCGCATGCAATTGGAGCGGATGACTGCCACTGTAGCTTTTTTATGCTGGCCGGAGACTTCCTTCTGAAAGTGCAATGTATTGCATTTTAGTTTTTGTTTTCTTAAAAATTTCACATCTTTCCAGAAAGCATAATGCCGCTTGACTTGTTATAATTACTTAACCCTTCCAAGATGAAAATATTCATTCAAACTATATTAGCCATACTAACTTTCAATACGGTTAAAGCTCAAACACAAATTCCTATCCCTGATACAATTTCAGGAATCTCTATCAACTTATCTATTGAAGAAGGCACAAAACAATTTTTCAGCGGGTATAATACCAATACAATTGGATATAACGGAAGCTACTTAGGTCCGACAATTATCCTGAATAAAGGCCAGAATGTTACTTTGAATGTGCATAATCAACTCAATGATACTACAACAACACACTGGCATGGATTGCATGTAGCTCCAATAAATGATGGTAGCCCGCATAATCCAATTCTGGCTGGTAACACATGGAGTCCGTCATTTGAAGTAATGGATAACGCAGCAATGTATTGGTATCATCCACATTTACACGGTAAAACTATGGACCAGGTACTTAAAGGTGCTGCCGGCTTAATAATTGTCCGCGATGATGTTGAAAAAGCATTAACCTTACCCCGAACATACGGTGTGGATGATTTCCCTCTTATTTTCCAATGGCAGACTTTTGATAATACAACAAAACAAATAGTTTTAAATGATGAACTCGATAACACGACTTTAGTTAACGGTACTATTAATGGTTATGTAAATGTTCCTGCACAAGTTGTTCGGTTACGGCTGATAAATGCTTCCAGCCATAGGTTTTTTGAATTTGGTTTTAGCGATAACCGCACATTCAATCAGATCACTTCTGATGATGGCTTGTTAAATGCTCCGGTTCCCATGTCGCGATTGATGCTGGGTTCAGGTGAGCGAGCAGAGATTTTAGTTGATTTCTCAGGGCAAACCGGGCAAACAGTTTTCATCAAGCAGTTTGGCACACAATTGCCAGCCGGTTATCCGGGTGGTCCGGCCGGAATGATGGGTGGTATATTGGGCCCTCTTGACAATACCAATTTTAATCTGTTGCAGATCAATGTCCAGGCTTCTATAGCTTCCCCAGTTACAACAATCCCTTCCACCTTATCTTCAAATACAGTCTATTCGACTGTAGGTGCTTCTAATTTTAATGTCTTGATTACAGCCTCTCCAATGATGAGTATGACAAATTTCCTGATGAATGGTGTAAAGTATGATATGAACGTTATAAACATGACAACCTCATTGAATACAGTAATGACCTGGACTATTACAAATCAAAGCATGATGCCACATCCATTCCATATTCATGGAAATCATTTTTATGTTCTGTCGGTAAACGGATCTGCACCTGCACCAAATCTTCAAGGAAGGAAAGATGTTGTGGTTGTGCCTCCAAATGGAGGCGTAGTAAAATTAATAACGAAATATAATGATTACGGAGATTCGCAGACGCCATTTATGTTTCATTGCCATATTCTTAGCCATGAAGATAACGGAATGATGGGACAGTTTATAGTAACACCAGCAAATGCCACAGGAATAATAAAATTTGATAAAGTAAAAGATAAAGTTCTGATCTATCCAAATCCGGTACATGATTATTTGGTCATTGATTTACCAGTTAAAATGCTTTCACAACTATCTGGGTACAGGATTTTAAATAGTCAGGGTGCATTAATTCAAGCATCTTCTTCACTTATGCAAAATAGCATTCATGTGGCAAATCTTTCACCCGGTTACTATCAATTGTCAATCGTTTTTGACAACATACTTTATAACGGGAGTTTTATAAAACAATAGTTCATTTAAGTAAAGTTGTCTCGTCCACTATTTTCGTATTTCTAAAAACGTCCTTACCTCTAAAATAAATTGTTTCAAAATAAAATATCTGCTTATATGGCAAAATGCAATTCAAATATAGCCTGCTCAGAAGATAAACTTCTGTTATTCAGCAAAAATGGATATCCAATTGAAGATTGTAAAACATGTGCCCGACGGTTTGCTGTTATTCGTGATTCGCAAACTCATCTTTCAAAAGTTTATTCTGATGAATACTTTTTTGAAGGGAAAGATGGGTATCCCAATTATCTTGAAGAAAGAGATATTTTAATTAATTATGGTATTCATTATGCAAAGATAATCGGGAAATATACTAAGCCGGGCAAGGTATTGGATGTAGGTTGCGCTGCAGGTTTTATATTGAAAGGATTTGAAAGTTTGGGCTGGAAAGGTTATGGTATTGAGCCTAATGAAACTATGGCTAACTATGGCAAAAATGAATTAAATCTTGACATTCAGATAGGTAGTTTAGAAACTTATAAGACTGAAAACAAATTTGATCTAATAACTATGATACAGGTAATTGGTCATTTTTATGATATTGATAAAGCACTTGAAAATATTTCACGTCTTTCAAAACAAGGAGGTTTCATTTTAGTAGAATCATGGAATATGAATAGTCTTGTTGCCAGGATCTTTGGTAAAAACTGGCATGAATACAGCCCTCCTAGTGTCATTAATTGGTTTTCTGATAAATCATTAGAAAAATTATTCAATGATTATGGCTTCGAAAAGATTGATAGTGGGTTCCCTGCAAAACGAATTAATCTAAATCATGCACTTTCTCTTCTTGAAAAGAACTCTCCAAATATATTTTTCAAAAAGAGTTTAATTTCTTTTCTAAGTAAAATAATAGGAAAACTCGTTATCAACTACCCACCTGTTGATTTGAAATGGTATTTATTCAGAAAAGTTTAAATAATGTTCAATATCCGTAATTGCTAATGCGCTTCGCATTAAAAGCAAACAACACTTGCGCCCTCCCCACGCAGGCTGTGCCGGATGGCTTCTTGCGCTTTTTCCTGTCACGGTATTTGCAGGAAAAAGCAAATACACTGAGGCACGCAAGGAAATTGCGCCACCTTCTAAATTTAAATTGATTATCCGATATTTCAAATTTACCTACCTTTATACTTTCAAAACCAACTTATAATTTTACCTAATGGGAGACGAAAAATATCAGGAAGAAACGCGGAAATTGCTGAACACGCTAAAAGAACTTGCTAAGGAAAAAGGAATAACAGAACAGCAGATTGCCGATAAAACAGGGTTCATTCAATCCAATGTGAACCGTATGTTTGCAGGTAAATATTCACCATTATTAGACAATTTCATTGAACTGGCCGATGCTGTTGGTTATCATATAGAACTAAAAGAAAATCAATAGTAATTCTCAAATAACTTATTTCTCAGTCACCAAATCCCGGATAACTACCGGGATTTTTTTTGTCCTTTCATTTACCATCTCCCAAGCATACGTTTGTCAGAAAAAGAGAAACCATGCTCAAAATTAGAAGGGCTGATATGCTTAGGGAATATGATATCAAAAGTGATCCAAAAGGGAAACAGATTGCTTTCGCAATTCGCTTCATTAAAATAAATGGTGAATCTGTATTCCTGCCCAGGGCTGTCGCTACCGGTCTGAACTGGAATGTATCAGAAAGCCGGATGCGTGGCATCCGCCCGGTTAACAGTGAGCTGGATCCAATCGGGCATATTTATCCGGTCAGGATTGATAACATAACTGAGTGGAACGGAAAACGCGTAATACTATGACAAAGATTCAATTCAATAACCATGGTGTTCCGCTCATGGCTTACGGTGATAAAACTTTTATTACTACCACCGGAGCACCAAAACCATCGGCGAAAAACAATGGTGCCGAGAAACGCCCTGACGCTTCGAAGAGCATTATCTATATTGATGATACTACTTCTGTAAACGAATATACCCTCAGTTCCTGGGGTGATTTGAACGATTTCCCTACCAAATCCAACGATATCATTAAACGGGTTGGTGTTTTAAGTACCGGATTAAAGTTTACCCGGAACTTCACCATGGGACAGGGGATATTTCCTGCACGGGTTACCGGTTATGAAAGCAATGGAAGCGAAATACTGGAAGTGATCAATGATAAAGATTTGATTAACTTCTGCCAGGGAAGGATGGTACGCCGATACCTGGAAAAAGCATTACGAGATTACCTCAAGTTCGGCTGTGCTAACGTTCACCTGATTCCAGATTCAGAAGGAAAAACCATAAATGGAATTGAAGTTATCAATGCCCTATATAGCCGGTATACAGTTGCTAAAAATGGTGTCATCGAAAAGTGCATCGTTTCCGGAAAGTTCCCGGATTTTCCCGGTACCGAGTTTGAAGCTTTTGATTTGCTCGATGATTTTGATCCGTATGCTGATATGGACCGCCGTCGCATGGGTGGAAAAGTGAAAGGCAATTCATTCGTGTTTGCCATCAAAGATTCCTGGAGTAATAACGATTATTATCCTGAGCCAGCCTGGTACTCGGCTTATTTAGCTGGATGGGTTGATATCGCCATGGTGGTTCCTAAATTCCTGAAAAAAGCATACGAAAATCAGATAAATTGGAAATGGCATGTCCAAATTCCTTATGCTTTCTGGGATAAGAAATTCCCGGAAGCTGATTATAAAGATTCTGCTTCCCGCCAGGCTGCCATTCAGGAATATATGGACAGCATAGAAACGAACCTTTGCGGAACAGAAAATGCAGATAAACCCATTTTTACGTTTTTTGAGGTAAATCCCAATAATGGAAAAGTTGAAGAGCAGTGGATCATCACTCCATTGGACAATAAATATAAAGAGGGTGATAAGCTGGTTACTTCTGCAGCAGCTAACAGTGAGATCCTTTTCAGCCTAATGATAAACCCGAATGTGCTGGGTGCAGGTATGCCCGGTGGAACCTATGCCGGCAACCAGGGCGGAAGTAATATCCGCGAAGCTTTCCTGGTGAATATTGCCAACGCCTGGCTCGACCGCCAGAATATCCTCGATCCGCTTGAAGCTATGCTTCAGTTTAACGGCGTTAAGGATGTGCAGCTTCGCTTTGGAAATACCATTTTAACAACACTTGATACCGGTGCCGGTACAAAAAAAACGCTGTCATAATATGTTTCTAAAAACTATTGATGAAATAAGGGAAGTGCTAAAAATTAGTTCTTCTGTAGACTTTGAAGTACTGAAACCAGTTCTCGAAACTGTGGATCGTGAGTTTCTACGTCCCGTCCTTGGTACAGCCATGCATGATAAACTTCAGTCATTTTACGATTCCAGTCCAGATCAAATTTTTGTTCCGGATGCTGATCCTGCTCCTGTACCATCTGTTGAAGAAATCGCAAAGGCAATGAGTAAATTGTTGAAACTTGCTCAGTCCGCTGAAATTCATCTGGCATACTGGTATGGCTTTGATTTACTGAATGTCCAAATCATGAACGATGGTTTCAAACGCACCGAAACCGAAAAGGTAAAAGGCCTTTTCAAATACCAGGAAGATAACCTCAAAGAGTTTTTTAAACATGCCGGGTTTAACGGTATGGATGCCATGCTCGAATACATGGATGGGAATGATAAACTTTGCTTCCCTGAATTTCACGAGAGTGAAACCGGGAAACAGCTGAAAGAAATGTTTATCCCTCGAACAGATATCTTCGACCAGTTTTATTATATCGGTAACAGCCGCCTATTGTTTATGCGACTCAAACCTCATATGAAAGTAGTCGAGGATCTACGCATCAAAATTGTGTTGGGTTATACCAACTACAATTTTATAAAATCCGAAATGGTCAAAGAAGAACCGGACGTTAAGGTTATTGCAATTCTGCCGTATATCCGCCGTCCTATTTCATATTTCAGCACTGCACTGCTAATGGAAGAAACCGGCTCGGATTTGGGTGATAAGGGATTGGTATTTGAAAGCATAAAGAGCAATTATTCTGACCATTCCAGTAAAGGCCCTTCCACAGAATCACGTATTGTTGCAATGATCCAACGTAATAAAAACCTAGGTGATAGCTATCTGAATGTACTTCGCAATTACCTTCTCGAAAATGCTGCAGACTGGAACGATTATACTCAGCCGCGCAGCGGAATAGTGAACAGGGACAACAAAGGAAAGAAAACATTCTGGGCATGAAATCGATAGAGATTCATTATAAAACACTCGGTATTACCCGAAAGATTTCTGCATTATTACCAGAACGATGGGACGAACTAACTACTAATCAACTGGTGCTGATTGCACGTAATTATTTAACTACAGTTGATGAAACAGAAATACTTTGCGGTATGCTAGGTATAAAGAAAAGCATTGCAGCAATGCTGGACAATTTCCAACGCTTCTGCATCGCTTTGGAACTTGATTTTATGGATGATTTCAAACCTCATTATGCTTTTGTAATCCGCAAATTGAACGGGCTCAATGCTCCCCGGCCACGCCTGGAAGGAATGAGCTTTGGGCAATTTATGTTTGTGGATTCATATTATGAGGTTGCCATTTCCTCTGAAGATCCCGAACATTTGAATAAGTTTATTGCCTGCCTATACCTTCCAGAAGGAAAACCGTTCAATGAACAGTTGATCGAAGATAGGGCGGATTATATAAAACTATTTTTCAAACCGGAAGAAAAAACCGCCATCAGCCTAAATTACCGACTGGTGAAAGAATGGATATGTGAAAGGTACCCATTACTATTTCGGAAACCAATTGCTGAAGCGGTGGCTGAGCAAAGTCGAAGCCAGGGAAGCAATTGGGTAAAAGTATATGAATCCCTGGTAGGCAATGATATCGTGAATCAGGATAAATATTCAGCCTTGCCAGTGCATACTGTATTCCGCTATTTAACTACAAAACTGAAAGAAAATGGAAAAAGGTAAACGGTTTTATGACCTGGTAATGTATTTCCAGCAACTTGTTGCTCAGCATAGAAAACTTCGGCAATGTTATCGTTTTGAATTAGATGAAGTGCTAACCAGTCTTCGGGATATAGAAACACCTTGTCTGGTGCTGGAAGGGTATAAATTTTCGTTTACTGATAACAAAAGTGATAATATTCTGAAAACCCGCAGCGGGGCTTTTATTCTTCTTGATCATGTTAAAGATATCGGCAATTATGATCTGATTCATGGCACATGGGATATCCTGGAGGAGATTGGGGATGACATCCTGGCACGGATAAAAGCCGATAAAAATAATCCGGAATCACCGGTAAAGAATTTCCCTATTGAGAATGTGGAAGGCCATCTGTTAAGCACAGAAATAGGAAATTATTATGGAATCAGGTTTACGTTTGATATCGTTTGCAGGTTTAATTCAACTGTCGAACCTACACGCTGGAACCCTGTTGTTTAACCTCTAATTATTTTTTTTCTATGGAATCAAAAGACAATACCAACTGGGTTCAGGAGCAGAATACAGCTGTTAAAGGATGGGCTAATATGGTTACCCGCAAACTGAAATCTTCAGCATTGCAATTTAAACATGGCAAATCCGGAATGGTGCAAAGAGGTTCCGGAACAAAATATCAGCGTAATGAAGATAAACTCATAAACAGCATTGGCCGCAAAATATACATGGCTTCCGGACTGGCTGAAGGTATTGGTTTTAAAATTGAACGCCACGGTGTTTTTGTCCATAAAGGTGTCGGGCGAGGATATATTATGGAAGGTGGCGTCGTTATTCGCGGATACAAAACAGACTCTGGTCTAAAAACGCAGGCTAAGAATTCTAACCGTTCAGTTGCCTCAAAACAAAAAACAACCGGATCCATGAACCGGCACCCGGCTCCCTGGTTTAATCCAGTTATTGAAAACACCGTCCCGGAATTAGCGGATAAAATTGCTGTGATAAATGCAGATGCAGTTATAAATCAATTGCACGCTAAGATAAAGTAGGCCTTAAAGCTTGTCTTCACATGTTCGGGCTTTCTTTAATGTGTTAAAACTCTATTATCGTGTTGTGCTAAAACTCTATTATCGTGCAAAAATGTTTTAATATATCATCTTTCTTAAGCATTACTGAAATTTAAAATGGCTGGACACTACGTTTTTAATTAGTCTGTCAAGCAAAATAAACGATTATTACCAGTTGCGTATTTGTTGAATTTCCAAATCCTAATCATTCATATCTAAAAGCCAAGCACCCTTTTCATCTTGTCCTTTCGCCCCTCTCCCACTGCATGTAATTTTCGCCATTCAATACTTGAACTATGGCCAGCAATTACACCCGTCGCATCAACCTTTATATCAATGGCAAAGAGGTTGTAACAGAAATCCGTTCCGTTACTGCTGAAATGCAGAAGCTTGTCAACAAACAGAAAAATATGACCATAGGGTCAAAAGAATATGTTGTTGCAGGGGAACGAATCCGCTTATTAAAAGGCATTATAGCAGATCATAATAGCCAACTTAAAGCTACTGCAACAGGGTGGGAACGTATAGTGCAAGTTTCCAATAAACTGCAGGGCATCATGCAGGCATTTGTTCTTGGGGCTGCCGCTTTTACAGGATTATTGCTGGCTGGCAAAAAAGCCGTTTCCATGTTTGCCGAATTTGATGATCAGGTAGCCAATGTTGCCCGTGTAACCGGATTAACTAAGGAAGAAATTTATGCCATGAACGAATCACTGAAAAAAGTGAATACACGTACAGCACAAATTGAACTGATGGGCCTTGGTGTCATCGCAGGTAAACTCGGAATCGCAAAAAACGATATTGAAGGATTTATCCGTGCAGCCGATAAAATAAACGTCGCCCTTGCTGGTGCATTGGGAACAGACACTGAAGAAGCTATTAACCAGATTGGAAAGCTGGTCGATATTTTTAAATTGAAGGACAAATTCGGCATTGAGGAAAGTATGCTTAAAGTCGGATCGGCTCTTGTTACCCTCGGTAATGCAAGTACCGCCAACGAAGGGTATATTGTGGAATTCACCAAACGTGTCGGTGGTATTGCTCCAATTGTTGGTGTATCTATCCAGAATGTAATGGGCCTGGCTGCAACCCTCGACCAATTAGGCCAAACGTCAGAAGTATCCAGCACCGTTTACAGTGGAATGATTACCGGCATGTTTAAGAAAACTGCCGAATATGCCAATATCGCAGGCATGAGCATAACCCATTTCAAAAACCTACTTAATAAAGATACCAATCAGGCTTTTGTCAAAGTTCTCGAAGGCCTTAACGGCAACAATGCAGGTATGGACAGAATGGTTTCCCTATTGGGTGATATGGGCCTGGAAGGAAAGCGCAGCGTTCAGGTTCTCGGGGTACTAAGTAACAATACAAAACTACTCCGCGAACAACAATCATTATCTAATGATGCCTTATTTAAAGGAACCCAGATTTACGATGCTTTCAATATCAAGAACGAATCTGCACAGGCTGTGCTCGAGAAAGCACGGAAAAATATTACCAACTTATCAATTGAGCTTGGTCAGAAACTTTTGCCTGTGCTTAAAGTGAGTACTTCCGGATTCAGCTATTTTGTTAAAACCGTAAGTATTTCAATCGATTTCTTTTTGAGGCATTCAAAAGCCATTACTATAATTACTGCAACTTTAATAACGTATGGCCTTACAGTGAAAGCCATTTCGGTTTGGGAATCGCTCCGCCATGCCATAATCACAAAAGGAATTATTCTCTCCAACCTCGAAGTTCTTGGCATCCGCCTTCGCATCCTGCTTACCAATGAATCAACGTTTGCTCAAAAACGTGCCATCGTAACCAACAAAGCGCTCAATGCAACCATGGCTTCTTCCATTTGGGGTGCTGTTGCTGCCGGAATAGTGATGGCTTCCATGGCAATCTATGAGTGGATAAAGAATGCGTCGAAAGCTTCTGCTGCTCAGGAAGCTGTAAATAATGCCATGGATCGGTCCGTAGAAAAAATGGTAGAGCAAACATCAAAAATAGATTTACTCCTTCGCCTTATTAATTCCGAAAATGTTTCACTGGCTACAAAGAAAAAAGCCATCGAAGAATTAAAATCTATTTTGCCTGGCTACACAGCTATGCTTAACGATCAGGGCAAAGTGATATTCCAGAATACCGAAGCAGTTAAAGGATACGTCAGCCAGTTGCGCAAGCAGTATTTACTGGAGGCTTTTAAAGAGGAATTCTCAAAAGCTTCGGTTGAGTATGCAAAAGCCCAGGAATCGCACGATAAACTTGTTGGTGATTATGCAGCTATGAAAGGCTCAGACACCCAGCCCGGCATGACATATGAAACTTCAGAAAATACCGCCAAAGGTGACTTGAAAGATAAAATTGCAGAATCTGCAAAAGCATTAAAAGAAAAACAATCCGTTGTTGATGCGCTGCAAAATAAAATTGAAGCTTCCCTGAATACTGCAAATGACTTAACCCCTAAAATTAATTTTGAAACCGCTGAAGTATTGAAATACAATGCGGCACTAAAAATTACAAACCTTACGCTTGAGCAAAAAGCGCTTTTAGAGGAAGGTTTATCTAAACATATTGAACTACGCAACAAATACATAAATGAATCAAAAGGGATAGGAACTGCAGGGATTATAACTCCTGATCTGCCCGTAACAAATCCGTCAGATCCAACGTCGCCTGTTGGCAGTTTGGAAAGCAAAGAGAACAAAGCAGCTAAAGCAGCTGAAGATGCAGCCAAGGCTGCCGAAGAAGCATACAAACAGCAGCAGGAAATCCACAGGAAAGCTGTTGAAAGCAGTATTTCAATCATGGAAGAAGGGTATCAGAAAGAACTTTTTACACTTCATGCTGCTTACGCAACGCAGCGGGAAGCTATTGTTCATGAACTGGAAATTAATAAAAAACTCACCAGCGAGGAAAAGGCAAATCTGAATACGGCACTCTCCAATACAGATAAAAAATACGTTGCTGATTATAATAAGCTAACTGAAGAACAGAAATTAAAAACTCTGAAATTCAATAAGGAGATGATTGATCTTCAGCTTGAATCGGTGAAATCTGGTTCAGAAGAAGAATTCAAACTAAAGAAAGATCAGCTGGAAGCCTCCCGCCTTCTTGAAATTGCTTCAATTACAGAAACAGGGGAACAGAAAGAACAGAAAATCAAATACCTGAATGATAAGTTCAACAAATTACAGAAAGAGGAAGATGCCCGCTACAGCAGTAAAGTTGCTGATGATGCCCTTTCTAAAGAAATCAGTGCATTAAATGAATCCGAAACACAAAAGCTCGAAGCTTTAAAGTTAAAACGTGCTGCTGGGGAAATATCACAAAAGCAGTATAACAAACAACTCCTTGCACTTCAGAAGCAGTTTACCTTGGATAGCCTGCAAATTGCTATTAACCATGCTCAGGGTGAACTGGATATTCTGATAGCTTCTGGTATAGCATCCGTTGAAGAAACCACTCAGGCTCAGGAAGCCTTAACGGCACTAAAACTTAAAAAACAGGATGAAGATACCGGGAAAGAAGCTAATCCTGATAAAGATACATGGACAACGAATCATACTTTAAATGCCTCTGTTGATTCAGCTAAAATGATTGCCGATGCTGAATTCCAGATTTCACGGGATAAGCATCAGCGTGAACTGGACGATAAGCTAAGCCAGCTTGCAAAACAACGGGATGCTGAACTATCCAACAAAAGATTAACTGAATCCCAGAAAGATGCCATCAATTTAAAGTTTGATGCCAAAGAACGAAAACTTAAAGCTGCTGCATGGAAAAAACAGCATAAAGCGGATCTGGCTCAGGCATGGGTAAACCTTGCACTGAGTGTAGGGAAAGCTGCCATAAATGTGTGGCCGTTACCTGCAATTCCAATGATGGCTATGGCTGCCTTGGAAGGCGGGCTTCAGGTGGCCGCAGTTGCTTCTCAAAAAATGCCTGAATTTTATGATGGTGGTTATACCCAATCCGCAGGCAGCAACCGCAAACCTGCCGGGATTGTCCATGCCAACGAATATGTTATTCCTGCCGAAGGTGTGAATAACCCGCAACTCAGGCCATTCCTGGATACAATCGAAATGGCCAGACTAAGCGGTAACCTTCCCCGGCTTAATCCTGCCATTTTCAATGTCGGTTTTAGCGGTTTCCATGAAGGTGGTTTCTCTTCAATTCCGGCAAGAAAAGTGCAAAGTGTTAAGGTTGAACAAACAACAGAAAATTTGCAGCTTTCACCGGAAGTCTTGCAGGTAATTAAAGGTTTTACTGATGCAATGAACAGCATCCAAAAAAACGGTGTCCGAGGTAACTGGTCCCTTTTCGACCTGGAGAAAATCCAGAAAGGCAAATCTTCCATCCAATCCTCAACCGAAATGTAGGGTTCACAGGCTCAATATCCCTTTACTGCCAATCAACCACCAATGACAATTGAATGACTACGAATGACCATCGAATGACCATTTCATTTGTCCTTTCTCTCCCATCCCCAATCCCCCACTTTTGCCATCTAAATCCTAACCACAAACAGCTAAACCCTTCTTTCTCGCATGGCACTCTCCTTAATCAAACAACCTGCGGAACTGATTATGGCATATCAACCGGTAGTCTTTAGCTTGCAAAGCTCTGCTACCGGAACTCCCTTGCGGATTGCAGGAGGAGTTTACGGAATAGGTGGAGACAGTATGCAGGCAGGTGTATCAAAAAAAGCAAATTTTGAATTTAGCGATTACCTTCAGGGGCTGATAACCGAGCGCGGAAAAACAGCAGCAACACCAATGTTGTATGATGAAGTACCAAAAATCGTTACGTTTATTTTTCAGGAGCAGGTTGGTGATCCTTTTGTCACAATGCCTGAACTTGAAACTGATATATATTTTCTGCTTGATGGCTGCATACCTAAATCGCGGCGCAAATCCTTTTATGCATCTTACAACCATTTACTTGCTTTCCTGAAAAGTAGTAAATCTTGCCTCAGCTGGTGGCCTTATGATGAGCCCAAAAAAGTGCTACCAGAACAAAAAGAGTTTATCAATTTCCTGCAGGTACATAGTCAGTCTGTTATTCCTTTGAAACAGAATCTGAGTCTTTTATTTACGGATGGAACAAGTGTTGATTGCGGGTCCATTTGCACTGTAAATGCTGCTTACATGAAATTGGTATACTTCCCAACCGGATATACACAGTTAGGTATTTCGCTCATAATGGCTCAGGCATATCCGGATAAAATAATAGCAGGATATTCAATTTGTGTTAAAACAAGTTCTTCACTAATAAGTAAAATATACAGTTACACACTAGATACTTCCTGGCATCAAAATCCCAGGTATCTGTATATTAAAAACCCTTTTGGATTATTAGAAGTATTGCTTTGCACCGGCATCAGTCAACAGGAAAATGCTATAAAACCTGAATCCGTTGCTACAGATGGGCAATCCTTGCCGGATAAAATAACCTGGAAAACCGTAAAAAGTGATGTGGTAAAAGTTAATACCGGCTTTCTCACTGCGGCAAAAATGCAATGGCTTTCGGATTTGCTGGATTCTACTGAAGCGTATGAGCTAATCCATGACAATCTACATCCTATCGTTTTCCGGGATATTACATTGCCGGTGGTGCACGATGGAGAGTTCCAATACAGTGCTGATTTGGAATATGAATATGCGTATAATGAAGTTATCGAGCAGGGATGAGAGAAATTTGGTTGTCCAACCAGGAGGGCAAAGTTCCAACTGTGAATCAATTGGAACTGGCAGCCGCAAATATGGGATACAACCGGGCAGATGGATTGTATTATGGTTTGAAAGTGAACGGGAATGTTAAGAAAGTGATTTGCCTTGGCGAATCCATTTCTCCGGGAACAGTTCTACCTGATAAATATTACCGCCACACCCAGAACCTACCGGATACACTTTGGGCTGTTTCACACAATTTGGATAAATACCCTTCTGTAACTGTAATTGATACATCAGGCACTGAGCATGAAGGAGAGGTGCAACATATTGATCAGAATAATTTAACAATAACCTTTTCAGCTGCCTTTGCCGGATATGCTGATTTAAATTAAAACCAACCATGGCAAAAAAATCATTCCTAGTCGATATCGACTTAAACAAAAATCAGCTTCTGCAGGCTAGACTGGAAAACCTTGCTGCTGCACCATCCAGTCCGGTTGCAGGCATTGTTTATTATGACACTACCTTGAATAAAGCAAGGTACTATAATGGCACAATCTGGCTAACAATTATTGACGATCAGGATACGCGTCTAACCAATGCCCGAACTCCTACGCCTCACGTAATTGCAACAACTTCAGGACTTGGTGCAGAGCATACCGTAAGTGGCCTGACAGCTGGCCAGGTGCTAAAAGCAAAAAGTGCTACCACGGCTCAGTTTGAGCAAATGGCTCACTCTGAACTTTCAGGCATTGGCACAAATGCGCACACTGTTATTGACAGCCATATTGCTGATGCTACCATCCACCGTATTATTAATGATGCAGGTACATCTTTAACCGAGTTGTGGTCTGCCAGTAAGATCAGTGGACTTATTGCCGGAATCAATTCTTCCATCGCTGGCGGATTGGTCAACAAAGGAGGTTATGATGCTGCAACGAATACTCCTATGCTGGATGCAACTCCAATAGGAGGTATTAAGAATGGCTGGGCGTATGTAATTACAGCTGCCGGTACTTTTTTCTCTGAAGACGTTCAGATCGGCGACATGGTTATTGCTAAACAGGATTCTCCAACCTTGCTGGCACATTGGACCCTGGTAAACAAGAATATTCCCGATATAGTTGCTGCTTCTGAAACAGTACAGGGAATTGCTGAAATCGCTACCCAGGCAGAAGTTACAGCCGGAACAGATGATGCAAGGTTTGTTACACCTCTCAAACTGAAAACGAATTTAGGTGCTGTAACCAAAAAGTTTTCGCAAACTATTGGAAATGGAACCTTGACATCCTTGCCTGTTACGCATAACATGAACACGCTGGACATCATGGCATTTGTAAGAAATGTAGCCACCGGCGATCTGGTAGAATGTGAAATTTATGCCACTTCCGTGAATGTCGCAACCTTCGGTTTTAATGTGGCCCCAACTTCTAATCAGTATATGGCTATCATAATCGGTTAATCATGGCATCAAAAAACTATTTAGCTCAAATTAATATTGCAATGGTTGGGGCACTTGACACGGTGCCAACCGGCTGTGTTGGGTTCAGTGCAAAATCTGACGGCTTGTATATGAAACGACCAGGCTGGGGAGACTCAAAGATTTTAGCAAGTTTCGACATTGGTGTAACAGTATCGGAAATCAACCATACGCACGCTTATGATAATTATGTTTCCTGGGATGTTTCATTCGAAGGTGGTAGTGCGAGCCAAATATTTAAAACCGGATCTGCTTCTTCTTATAAAGGTGTAAATTTTATTGGACAGGGAGGATTAACAATTGCTGGAAGTTCAAACGTAAACGGATTTCTGAATGTTGTTATTACTGCGCCCGAATCAGGTTATACACACCCTGTTTATTCAGCCTATAATCCAACACTAAGCGGCGCACTTGTATTAGCTTCACTTACAACCAATACCATTGGATCTGTTACCGCTATAACTACCCGTTCACTCACATTAGCTAACCTTGGGTACACCGGCGCGACAAATGCAAATTATTATACTCATCCGGCATATACCGCCCAAAATGATACACTTTCCGGAGCTATCGTTCTCGCCACGCTGGTTACTGATGCTACCGGGCATGTAACAGATACTTCTACACGAACATTAACCCTGGCAAATCTCGGCTACACTGGAAATACAAACGCCACTTACTTCACCGGACATACTGTTTACATCAATGGAGTGTCACAATTTACTATCGGATCCGGAGGATATATAAATGTGATGCCCAATAACGCAGCGGGTAATCCGGTTGTAACGCTTACAACTATCCCGGCATCATATAGATACGATATTTCAGTTTCAGGAATACCGAATTGTACCTTAACTGGCTATACTTCAGGCTCAACAGGTACTGTCGCTGCAACTGATACAATTAAAGTTGCATTTTCGAAACTTCAATACCAGGTTTCAAATGTCAGCGGTAGCCTATCCGGAGGATCTGCAACAAAATTGATGATCTGGGCTAGTGCAACTACTGCAACCTATGATACCTACCTGTATTATACTTCTGCTACTCAAACATTATACAGCACTGTAGCAAACTTTAGTTCATTGGTCACTTCAGGGAGGATAAATGCATATGCACCGGCTAACACAAGTGCTTCCGCTTTATACTTGTCAAGATCATTAGATACAGTAACCTATTATGACTTCATCTCATTTTCCGGCACATCTGCAGCTGATAAAACAAAGAATATTTCCACAATGGCAATAGGAAGTTTTACATACGCAGGCATGATAAGAGTTGTAGTTGCCGGAACAACAAGATGGATACCCTATTACACCTAGAATAATTTAATCCTAAATAAAATCATGGCATTCAAAAAAGCAATTGATAAACCTAAAGAAGGTTTGACTTACGGCGAAATTCTCGATCGTTTTATTTTACTCGATACAATAAAATATCTGCCTGGAGATAAACTCTGCTTTGCCCGGCGAAAGAACCTTTTGCATTTGCGGAAATTTGAAAAAACAAATTCTGCAACTTCTCGAATCCCTGTAAATCCTGATTTTGAAGCCTACCAGCGTGAGCTTTCTGAATTACGAGGCAGCTTTCTGCTTACTGATAAAGAAGGTAAAACTGTTATGCAGCATAATGAAAATGAAAGCGTTCCCTTAGTAGATGTTGCTAATTGTACCCTGATCAGTAAGCAAAATGAACTGAAAGTAAAATACCAGTCAGCTATAAAAGAAAGAGAAGATGATATAAAAGCATACACTGATTTTATGGACGATGTAGTTCCTGCTGACGAATTGCCACCGGTTCATACTGTAAATATAACAGATGCATCCGGGCTCAATCAGCAGCAGGTGGATGCGATATATTGGTTTATCAAAGAAACCGAATAAAAACATCCCCTGCAATGCTTATTAAGATTGGTAATTCGAACATACCAGTTGATCCGGGCATCAGCCTTCCACTGGTGCTCAGGTCACCGCTGTTCACCACTTCAGAGAGTAAAATCCCTGGGAGTTATATTTTCAATTCTTCATTCCCGGCTACAGAAGCATTGCGACATGAGTTTGGACAGGCTCACCGGGTGCAGCGCCATGGCCGTGCAACAGCGGAATTGCCTTACCTCATTTCCTCTGGATCTCTCAGGTACCAGGGCAATTGCATAGTTTCTCAGGCTGATGGCTCTCAATACGATATTGCTTTCAAAATTGACAATGGCGATCTGGCAGGGAAATTAAACGGTAAAACACTGAAAGATTTGAATCTGGGAGCAGATCAGATAATTACTTCAATTTATTCAACAGCACATAGTGAAACATTTAATTTCCCCTTATTTAATTTTATCAGTGCGGATGAAATGAGATTTGCCATGTTTGGTAAAACGGATATTGATTTTACCAGTTCATTCAACTCGGGTGCGGAAGCTGGTTCCATTTTTACAGCACCCTTCGATGTATCGGTATCTCATACTATCATTTCAAAATGTACCATAAACTTGGGTTCTGTAAAAATAAAAATATACAAAAACAATGTTGTTGTAAGTACAATCACAATGTCCGTAACTGGTACATATTCAAACACCTTCGCCTATGATCTTCAGGCTGGAGACACCATTAAGGTCTGGATGTGGATTTGCTCCACTACCACAAGCCCTTTTCAGGCTGATATGGTGGTAAGCGAATTGAATCATCAGTTTTTTATAGCTACTACTATTTTTGACGAGGCTATTTCAAAATCTCAGTATGAATCAGATTTTGCAATTTTCCCTATAAATAATAAAAGCTTGCTGGATAATTTTCCAGATGATGCTTTTCAATTGGACAACCTGAGCCTGAAAACCCTTTACAGCGAATATTACACCACGCTGAACTACTTTCTGGATGGTCATTTCCCGATGATGTTAATTGGTGAAAAGGATGGCGAAACCATATATGCGGCTAACCTGTTTACGCCTTTTGTTTACATGCGGACATTGTTATGTAAAATAGCAAGTGAAGCAGGGTATAGCATTATCAACAATCCGTTTGATGGGGAATTTAACAGTGCAGTACTTTATAATGGCTTTGCTGAAAATACCTATTCCGGAACTACACCTTCCTTAGTACCGGTTAAACCTTCATTTAACCTGTCTGATCACGTTCCAGAAATTGCCCAGAATGATTTCCTGAAATGGATTTCAATACTTACAGGGTACATGCCGGTAATTGATAACAATTCCTTTACCATAACTTTTATAGATATCAGGGACAAGCATATCGCAAGTACAAACAATCCTGCCGTCACTTTCCCAGGAATCATTCTCCCTAACCCTAAAGTACAGGTTGATCCAGAATATGCTGGTATCAAGTTTGAACTTAAGAGAGCAAACAATGACAATTACCTCGGAAGAATTAAGGAACTTTCAGACAAGTTTACTTACATAGGTGAAGTTGACGATCCACGGGATTTACCACTAACCGGCAACGTAAATGATATGTATTATGTGAAGCTGAATAATGCATATTACGTTTTTCAGTATAATCCGGAGACATATACCTTAACCTATTACTTCTATACAGAGAAATTCCCGCTGATCTATTCTGAAGGCGTTGAGCCATATTTGTCCATAACAACAGAGTTTTGCCCCATACTCACAAAGAGGATGCTTGATGAATCACCATGCGCTCCCTTCGCACGTTTATGGAGAATACCTCGCACTGAACAGCCAGGAACATTTGAGGGTTTTCAGGAAGGTTTTGCTGCTGAGTCTGGCTTTCAGGTATTGTATTACAAAGGCATGTCTCTCGATAGCCTGAGGCAGCCATATCCGCTTGGTACTTGCCGGCATGATGATTTCAATGGCAATCCGCTTTTGTTCCCTGATATCAATGCTGAATCCTTGTTTACTAATCGCTACAAGGGATTTCTTCAGTGGCTGGCCTACGATACCAAACCGGTTACCTTCAAAGTTATTCTAACTGCGGGTCAACTCAAGAAGATAAAATTCGATCAGATTTATTCAGGCAACGGCTTCATGTTTCTGATAAAGGAAATCAGAATAAATATCCTGTGTGATGGGTTGAGTGTGGCTGAAATGGATGTTTACACTTGCTAACTTTTGTCCTTTATTAAACCAGGATATCGGCATTGATTTGCAGAAAAAGAATCAAATGCCTCAACGTCTGATCACACTCATGAACTGGTCCTCCGACCATTACTGGAATTTTGTTACCGGAATATTCTTTGCTTTTATCAGCTACTTTGCCGAGCTGAAAGGGGCTTTTCATGTCATGTTTGTCGCTTTTTTGCTCGATTTGTGCCTGGGCATACTGGCTTCAAAAACAGCCAGAAAAGAAAGGTTCTCCATGCGGAAGCTATTCATTGCCTTTGAACGTATGGTGATAGCATACGCACTTGTAATGTTGCTGTATGCCATGGATAGGGAAATGAAGCAGGATACTTTTAGCCTGGCTAATATTTCCGCATGGTTAGTTACCGGATTTCTGGCCTACAGCGCGGCTGAAAATGGATATGAAGTAACCGGAGGGAAACTATTTCTGACTATTAAATCACTTATTCGTAAAAAGGTTCAGGATAATACCGGAATCGATATGGATGAAACAAACCAACAATCAGATGCAAAAGCTTAAATATTTAGTAATTCATTGCACTGCTACGCCAGAATTCTATGATGTATCTTCAGAGCAAATCCATCATTGGCATCTCGATCCTCCTCCGGCTGGAAGAGGATGGCGCCAGGTTGGCTACACTGATTTGTTTCACCTTAACGGCGTAATTGAACGCCTTGTTGCAAATAACGAGGATGCAAATGTGGATCCATGGGAAATTACCAACGGGGTAGTTGGCATCAACTCTGTTAGTCGTCACATCGTTTATGCAGGTGGATTATCTGCTGATTGTGAAACGCCAAAAGACACCAGAACCGTTGGTCAGAGAAAAGCTCTGGAAAATTATGTGAAATCCTTTATCAAAGTGCATCCTGATATTTTGATAGCAGGCCACAATCAATTTGCAGCTAAAGCATGTCCATCTTTTGATGTATCATCATGGCTGAAAATGCTGGGAGTTAATCCGAAAAACATTTATAAACCATGAAGACACGCTTCTATTTCCTGTATTTAGCAGTTCTGTTACTTACTTCCTGTCAAACTTCTGAGAAGTTCCTGGATCGTAAATGTGCGAAAGCACAGCGAAACTATGAGCTCGCAGCGTATAAGTATGGTTGCCCATGGCAGATCATGGACAGCATAATTGTACGGGAAACAACGGAAATTCTACGCGATACAACTATTTATGTGCACATTCCTGGCGAAATTGTACACGACAGTGTTTTGGTTGCCGTTGCTGATAGCATTACAACACCTGTCTCAATTTTGAGAACAAAATATGCCATATCCAGGGCATGGATTGAAAACAGTCAATTAAAACACACCCTGGAGCAGGTGAAATCTGATATCCAACAAGTAATACAAGGTATTAATAAAGAAACTGTTACACTAAAGCAAAAAACAATACGGGTTCCTTACCCGGTTGAAAAACTTGTAAAACATTCGTTAAACATTTTTGAAAAGTTTCTTTTATGGTCAGGCGGTATAGCTTGGGTACTTGCAATCGCCGTTGCCTTATTTAGAGTAAGAAGGTTTCTAACTTTCCGAAATTGGGTCAGCTAATTTCTTCGGTTTCCGCTTAGGTTTTACCCCGGCCACTTCAGCAGTTGCCGGGTTTTCTTTTTTCTTAAACACAAAGTCCAGTACCTTACGGTTTGCATCGTTTATCAGGCTCCAGTCTTTATCCAGGTATATATCCGTTACCTTCATGGCATCGTCCACGTGATTCAATGCTGAATGAACAGTGTATTTGTCGATTCCAACTTTGTTGAGTGCAATAGTAGCCCACGAATGACGTGCAGCATAAAATTCCAGGTCATCAACTTTAATCTTTGCACCTACTGTTTTCAATCCTTTATTAATTGCCTTATTGAAATTACTTTCATTAGAATATGACTGATAGAACTTAAACACACGGTTACCTGACTTATCTTTATATTTCTCAATCAGCGAAGCAATTTCTGGCTGTAGCTGCACACTTATTTCTGCTTCATCACGTCTGCGAGTACGTGTCTTTTTCCGTTTGTAAATGATTCGTGTACTATTGATATCAGTGCAGTCGAATAAATCAGCAGAGTTCATTCCTAACAAGCAGAAGGATAATATAAAACAATCTTTGGCCAGGTCATACCTATTGGTCCCATTTGAGTTCTTTATTTCTTCACCAGGTAAATCAAATATCTTTTTTATTAGTTCTGCGTCAATTGCCCTTTTCTTGGTAATAGGAACAGCAGGCATTTTGAACTTTGCAAACGGACTGAAAGGAATGTGAATAATTCCGCGATCTTCATCATTAAACTCAGATTTCATTTCATTGTGCAATGCCCTTAAACTACTGAGATAATGAGAAGGAGCTCGGGACATTGTCGTTTTCTGCTTAGCGTTTACGGGATTCTGCACTATCCAGGTGGCAAAATTGGCCAGAAACTTTACTGTAATTTCTGAAACCATGAGATAATCCCTTTCAATATATCTTTTAAGCGCATTGATGGCAGTTTGATAGTCCTGCGCAGTCCTTACTCTATTATCTAATTGAAGTTTTTCTATATGGCTTTTTCCGAATGCTATAAAATCCAGATTGATTTCCTTTTCTACAGCGGTAAGAAAATCAATTAGCTGATCAATTGTCATCTGCTCAACTTTCTCAGTTGATTTGTTACACTTGTCCCTGTAGGCTCTAATTGTTTCATTGGTGTCATCAATAAACGCTTGTGTTTTGATTTTCATTGTTTTTGTAAGGTCTGCAGTTGTCGCAGTCAGACCTGTGCCAATGTATTTGATTTTCCGGTTTTGTATAACACGGATTTTGATGTTAACCGTCTTGTCAGACTTAATCTGGTGTTTAAGCGCTATAGCTTTGAAAGAAGGCATATTGATGTATTTTTCGTAAAACTTTTGTAAAACAATTGTAAAACAAATATACGACAAATACCCTTTCGTTATGCTGAATATGCTGAAATAAAAAAAGGCCTCCGTACCGGAAGCCTTGATTTTGTGCTAATTATGTGATTTTGAGATGTAGCGAGACCGAGAATTGAACTCGGGACCTCCGGGTTATGAATCCGACGCTCTAACCAACTGAGCTACCTCGCCATGTTTGAGGGGTGCAAAATTATCAATTTTTCCGAAACAAACAAACTCTGTCGACGAAATTTCACTTTTTAGGCCACCCCTGCAAAAACATTATCCTATCACATTAAACGTCTCTTTGTAAACAACTCCCCTCTCCTTGAGTTTTTCGAGTAAAAACTTAACTGTAGCATCATCGTTACCCAGATATTCAGGTGCCGATACTCCTTTTCTGGTGTATAAACCTTCTGCTAACAAACGTGCAACAGCTGTGGCTGTATAACCTGTTGTACGTGCCATGGAATGAATTCCTGTCGCTTTATCAAAACGATCGTACAGATCCCATGTGTAGCGCTCACGAACACCATTTTTCAGTCCCTCGGTAATCACCTGCATCACGGTGAGGTCTTCTTCGCCTTCCTGAAGTTTCCATTTCGGGAAAAGCAGTTTCGAAGTAAATTCGAGCGGACTGATCATCACCCCGTTTATCAGAATTGGTTCCTTGCCGAAAAAACCTGTGTCGCGCAGAACAGCCATTTTTTCGATATGCCCTTTGTAGCGAAGGGTTTTTTCGATCATGTAATCGCCTTTAATGGTTGTTGCCAGCGTGCGAAGCCCGTCGCTGTTGAAAGCTTCGAGTGTACCAATATTCGGGAACTCAAGTAATTCGGGATCGGATAGTGCTTCGCGCACAACAAGTCGTCCGCCATCGATGTACCTTGCAGGACGAGTGTATTCCTCAATAACATCAATAGGAGAAAAAACCGCCTTATATTCAAACGGCCATGAGCGGATAACAGGCAAACCACCCACATAAGTGATACCCTTTTCAAGCGTATCGAGCTTTGACGCACCATATGCAATAAGCACATTACTCATACCCGGTGCGACGCCAATATCACAGATAACAGTCACGTTCATTTCACGGGCTTTCGCATCAAGAAGGAACATATCCTCCGGAAAGAATGCAATATCTACAACATTTTTACCACATTCGATAATTCTTTCGAGTGTGCGGAAACCCATAAATCCAGGCACAGCGCTTATTACAAGGTCATGCTCTCTGACCAGGGATTTTAGCATTTCGGCATTATCAAGATCAGCCTGTACTGTTTTGATACCATTAATACCAGCAAGGCGCAAAAGGGCTTCATTGCTGAGATCGGCAGATGTAACTTCAAATTCACCATTTCTGGCTAAATCAATAGCCATGGGGCCTCCAACTAATCCGGCTCCTAAAACAAGAATTTTCATATCGTTAGTATTTAGTTATTTTTGTAAATGTTATTCAATGTAAATTAATTGGTTAATCAATTTCTGACAGTTTATTTATAGTACCGGCTTCGAATTGTTTCCGGCTGTTTTTGTTTATCATAATCTGGCTTAAACGCTGAAATTGTGACACTATTACTCCGCACAAAACCAGCATCATTCCAATAATTTTGAGCCATGTAAACTTTTCATCGAGGAGTAAAAAGGAAAATACCCCAGTAAAAACCGGAATCAGATTAGTGAAAATATTGGTCTTTATGACACCAATTTGCTTGATAGCAATTATGTAGAAAACATAAGCCAGCGTTGATGCAAATACTGCCAGCTGCAACATTGCGAGAACCAGCTCCCTGGTAGGCTTTATAGCGATAAAATTCTGAAAATCAAAGATAAGGAACAAAGGAAGAAAATATACTGCTCCTACGAGGTTTTGATATGTAATGATGGTAACAGGATTGTATTCATGTGCTATTTTACGGATTATTACCGAATATGCCACAGCTGCAAAAACAGCTACAAAAAGGAGCAAAACGCCTTTCAGCGAAGCATTTAATGACAAATCGGGATTGATCAGCATCAGCAGTATACCTGCAAATGAAAAGGCAAGTCCTACTATTATAGAAACCGAAACCCGCTCGCGTACCATGTAGTACGCTGCAAATGGCGTAAACAATGGTATTGTTGCAATTACAACCGAGGCTATTGTCGGGGAAACCAGTTTAAGCCCGAAACTTTCGCCCAGGAAATACATGAACGGTTGAGTAAACGACAGTAACAAGAAGTATTTCAGATGCTTCCGCTTAATCAACTGAAACGAACGTGTAATGAGCATAAAGCCCATCATGAGCGCACCTGAAATCACTAACCTGAGAAAAATAATAGTGACGGGCTCATACCATTTAACAACAATTTTGAACCATACAAATGACAATCCCCAGAACAGCATGGATAATACTGCAAACAGGTAAACTTTGTATATCTGGAACTTCATCAAATTGGTATTTCCCGGTTATTGAATGCGAAGATAATGCTTTAAGCGAATCAGGAAGAAACCGTCAGTTTATAACGGGAAAATATAAATCTGCTTTTCATCAGTAGTATGAAAATGAGGTAAAAAAAATAAAAGCTAAACGGATTAAGAAAAGCCTGTTTTTATTCAATTCCGGCATAATGTTTCATAAACTGAACACGCTCGTAAGCAACCGGATTTTCAGCTTTATCAAACCTCATCTTCCCACTAAAATCGGAAATTGATTCAAAATTCTGCTTAGCCATCCAGTTCTCAACACCGGTGAGTATTTCGGCAATACGCAAATGACCATGCTGATAAACCGTACTCACAACTTCCACTGCTTTGGCACCGGCAAGCAGCATTTTTATCATTCCACCGGCATCGTGAACACCAGTGGAAGCGGCAACATCGCATTGTAAGTTACCCGAAAGCAAGGCAACCCAACGCAACGGGTGATAAATCTCCTCTGGAGTGCTGAAAATATGAGTTGCCGAGACTTTAAAATTTTCGATATCGATATCAGGCGAATAAAAGCGGTTGAAAAGCACCAGTCCTTTGGCACCGGCCCAGGAAAGTTTACGGGTAATGTCGGCCAGACCAGCAAAATACGGACTCAGTTTAACCGCTACTGGTATTGTAACATGTTTTAAAACACCTTGTAAAACATCGGAATAAACCTGCTCTATCTGAGCTGAATTACGGGCAGGATCGGAAGGCAGAATGTAAATATTAAGTTCAATTGCATCAGCTCCTGCTTCCTGTATTTTTGATGCGTAAGTCATCCATTCGGTGGCCGAAGCACAGTTTATGCTTGCAATTATTGGAATTGAAACAGCTTTTTTACAATCGCTGATCAGTTTCATGTATTTATCAAGTGTATTATCGCGACTGTAATTGCTGATGTAATCAAGAGCTTCAGGATACTGATTTGTGTATTCCGACTGGCCCATGGTATGATGAATTTCATTCAGTATCTGTTCCTCAAACAATGATTTTAAAACTACAGCTCCTGCGCCTTGTTTTTCGAAATCAATAATGTTTTCGACAGAATTTGTAAGCCCTGAACTACCGACAATCAGCGGGCTTTTAAGATTGAGTCCAAGATAATTTGTTTTCAGGCTGACCATATTACTGTTTGGTTTTCAACTTATTAAATAAAATATTTTTACACACAATTTCCTGCCATATACCACAGGGAAACATGTGTAAATGTATACTATATTTCAGATATACAGCAAAGGAAACAGGATATTTTTACCGGATATTTAACCCAAATCGGGTATTAATGGAAACGAAATGTAAAAGCCAAAGTTAGCAGATACAAGTAACTAACAAACAATGATTTGCATAAAAATGACAAACCTGAAAGAATCAGACATTGCAAAATATTCCGATTTAAACTACTGTTTATTAATTCGCTAAAAACTAATTACTGAGCTGACGCCAGTTTGCGAAACATAGCATCATTCCTGATGACTTCGACTGCCTTAATGAGCTCATCGTCAGTAACGCTTACCATTTGGAAGTACGCATTCATATTAAACAGATTCCTGGCAATCAAAGCTTTAAGCACTGTTTTTATCTGGAGACCTGAAGCTTCCAGATCTTTATCATTTCGTGGAACTTCCTTTTTTTCAGCGAAAGCAATAAATTCATCCATCAATTTCTGATCATCAGTGAATCCTGCTTTAAACGCTTTTATATCAGGATATTGCACGAGCATTTCCTTACGTTTGTTCTCAATGTACTGGACAGTAAATTCATTCAGCAGACCTTTGCGGAAAATATCAGTATAGTAATCGGATATAAACGTAGTATCGATTGGAATAAAGTAGTCGGGCATTACGCCACCTCCTCCGTAAACAACTCTTTTATTATGAGTATAATACCTCAGCGAATCAGGAAATTTGATGCTATCGGCATGAACCAGTTCGCCATGTTTATAGCGGTTATAAACTTCATCCTGGTAATCCTCTTTACCATCCTCATACGATTTCTGAATACATCGTCCTGAAGGGGTGTAATAGCGGGCAGTTGTAATGCGTACCATTGAACTGTCGGGCAACATGTATGGACGCTGCACCAAACCTTTCCCAAACGAACGGCGGCCAAGCAATAATCCGCGGTCCCAATCCTGAACGGCACCAGCTACAATTTCGGAAGCTGAAGCTGAACCTTCATCAATCAGAATCACCAATTTACCCGTTTCGAAAGTACCATCGGAAGTAGCGATAAAATCCTGTTTCGGAGCACGGAGTCCTTTGGTATAAACCACCAGTTTGCCCGAAGGCAGGAACTGATCAGCCAGGTCGAATGCAATATTGAGATATCCACCGGTATTTCCACGAAGGTCGAATACTAGATTTTTCATGCCTTGTTTCTGTAAATCTTTTGCTGCATCCACAAATTCATCAGCGGATGTAGCGGCAAAGCGCGAAAGTTTGATATACCCGATATCCTCAGTAAGCATGTATGATGCATCAATACTGTTTAAAGGAATTTTATCGCGTGTAATAGAGAAATCAATCAAATCCTTACGGCCTTTCCGGTATATGGCAACGTCAACCTTGCTGCCTTTGGGTCCGCGCAAGCGGTCAAGTACATACTGGTTATTCACTTTCTTACCAAAAGCATCTTCATTATTAATCTTAATAATCTTATCACCGGCAAGAATCCCTAGTTTTTCCGATGGTCCGCCAGGAACCGGTGAAATCACAAGAATTGTGTCCTTATAAAGCTGAAACTGAATACCCACGCCTTCGAAATTGCCAACTAGCGGTTCATTGGTTTTATCAACATCTTTCTTTGAAATATAAACTGAATGGGGATCGAGCTCCTTTAAAACAGCTACAATTGCATCTTCAGTTAGCTGAGGCTGATCAACTTCTTCAACATAGTAATAATTAATAAGTTGCATCAATGTATTAAACTTAAGGGTTGTCTCCTTAGGATCGACCGACTTTTGTTTTAACTGTGCAGAAGAATTTAGATGAGCAAAAAGCAGTGAAAAAAGTATGAGTATGATAGATGAAGGTTTCATGAAAAAATTAAGTTTAAGTTGAATTTTCAAAATTACATGAATAATCTATAAATATCACAAATCTGCCCGGAAGTTAAGATCATTTAACTTTTAAAAATCATAATTAGGTATTCTAACCAGCAAGGTGATATTTATCACATTCAAAACAAAAAAAAATGGATATCTTTGTTAGTTGACAGAATTAAAACACATTTCACAAAAAACGATTTACTTATAACTCAAAGTTTAGTACAATGAAATTCTTAAAGCTGGCATTTTCTATTTCTTTAATCACATCATTTTTTTTATCCTCCTGTAAACACGAATCCGAACTTTTACCTGGGGTACCTGAGGTTTGTTTTGAAACACAGGTTTTACCCGTAATACAATCAAGTTGTACAATGTCGGGCTGTCACAGCGGAAATAATGAACTAATTGCACTTAATAGCTACGAAAACCTCCTCAGTTTAGTTGAACCGGGTAAACCTACGCAGAGCAAACTCCACAAAGTAATAACTGCAAACCGGATACTTGAAAGTGCAATGCCTCCAAAACCACAGGAAGCGCTTAGCAGTTCGCAGATAGATGCTATTACTATCTGGATTTTGCAAGGGGCCGATCAAACAACATGTAGCGAAGACTGCGACACTATTAATGTAACTTTTAGCAAAAGCATTATACCAATAACAGATACCTATTGCAAAGGATGTCATAGCGGGGCTGATCCTTCTGGAGGGATTTCACTTACTGATTACACTTCAATAAAGTCAGCTGTTGAAAGCGGCCGGTTTTTAGGCTCTATTGAACATTTGCAGGGATTTTCAGCTATGCCCCAGAATGGCAATAAACTTAATGACTGCAATATTGTTAAAATAAAGAAATGGATCAGTAACGGAATGCCGGAATAAACCCTGAAACCAATAGAATCAATATAATCTAATGTTCGCAACACCGTATTTATGACCATGATATCCTAAAAAACTTCACTTTCGGATATTACGGCATAGAAAGGAAAGAAAGGTTTTAAACCTTGATATAATCAAGTAAATACTTTCATCCGACAGAAAGAGACAATCAGAGCGCCGGAATGAAACTAGTGACACAACAAAAATTTATCCATCACACCCTATAAAAATCACATACAAATATATGAAATCAAGAAAATCAGCATTTCTGGCTTTAACTTTACTTCTAGGTTTTTCAATAAGCAGCTGTTATTACGATAATGAAGAAGACCTTTATCCGGGAAGTTCAAGTTGTGACACTTCAAATGTAACATACTCCAAATCTGTAGCGCCTGTATTTGCATCAAACTGCAATTCGTGCCACAGCAGCGGATCGCCTTCAGGAAACATTATCACTGATAATTACTCGAGTGTTAAGGCAAATATTTCGCGCATCCGTGGAGCGGTTAACCACCAATCAGGCTACTCCCAAATGCCGCAGAACGGGAGTAAACTTCCAACCTGTGAACTCACCAAAATTGATGTGTGGATAAACCAGGGAATGCCAAACAATTAACCAAATCATTAACCCAAACACACTTAACCATGAAAAATTTACTTCGTATTGCATTGATACTTGCAGGATTAGGACTAATTACTGCTGCACTGGTATGGAAATTTTATGTTAACAAACCTCATGAGGATATCGAGAATACAACACCTGCATATTCAATGTCAGCTGAGCAACTCTGGAAAGCCTACACTTCGGATATGAAAACTGCTGATTCACTATACAACGGAAAGGTAATTGAACTTTCGGGTGTTATGAATCGTACTGACAAATCCGATTCGTTAGTTTATGCTGTATTTGTTATGGAGATTGACAGTATGTTCGGTGATAAATCTGTCCGATGCGAAATGCTCCAGAAATTTGCTGATGAAACCGCACAATTATCACCAGATGTTCCGGTTAAAATTAAAGGATTCTGCACAGGGTTTGATGGAACCGACATTAAATTTAACAAAAGTGTGATCATTAAATAGTATTTAAAAACTAATACATACACCGGAAAAACTGAAATTATGATACCAATAAAAACGCCTGTCCTGATATTATTATTCACTATTGTGTCATTTCACCTGTATGCACAGGATTTAATGGATATGCTTAAGGACGAAACTCCAAAAACCAACTATACCTATGCTACATTTAAAACAACCCGAATAGTACTTGGGCAATCAGTTGAAAGCCCTGCAAACGGCACTTTACAATTTCTGGTTGAACATAACTTTGGAAGCCTAAACCAGGGAGCATACAATATGTGGGGTTTGGATGTTTCAACTGTTCGGCTTGGACTGGAATATGGTATAAATAACTGGCTTAGTGTCGGAATTGGCCGCAGTTCGTATGAAAAAACATTTGATGGTTCCGTGAAAGCGAAAATTTTAAGACAAAGCACCGGTGCCAAAAACATGCCATTATCGATGTCATTTTATGGTGGTGCTATGTTAAATTCGCTAAAGTGGGCAGATACCTCCAGAACAAATTATTTTTCGTCGCGAATGTCGTATGTTTCACAGTTACTTATAGCGCGCAAATTTTCCAACGCATTTTCACTTCAGCTTTCGCCAACTTATATCCATAAAAACCTTGTTAATACAAGAGATGATCATAATGACCTGCTTTCGGTAGGTATTGGCGGCAGGCTCAAAATCACACAACGCACGACGATAAATGCAGAATATTTCTACCAGATTCCGGGATTCATAAATTCGTATGAAGTGGAACCTGGTGTAACATCAAAATATAACAACTGCTTATCACTAGGCGTTGATATCGAAACAGGAGGACATGTTTTCCAGTTCAGGCTTACCAATGCTCAGCCTATGTTTGAACGTGCTTTTATTACCGAAACAAAAGGAAAATGGACAGAAGGTGATATTTTTCTGGGCTTTACTATAAATAGGGTTTTTACGATCAGGAAGCCGAAAAGTTAGAAAAGTGAAGAGTGAAAAGTGAAGAGTGAAGAGCGTAAAGTGTTGGTTCGTTCGCAATGACAGTGAAAGTTAAAAGTGAATCAAAAAATCCTGCTTCGCGAATCAGCAAACACAATTCACTACCTTTGCGTATGGATGTGGAAGAAAAAAAGCGTTTTTACCGTAGCCTGGTATTTCCCGCGGTTTTAGTGGTTATTATCTGGCTGATAAAACTTATCGAGGCCGGTCTTCATATTTCCTTTGCCGATTTAGGACTTCTTCCGCAAACTTTTTCCGGACTAAGGGGCATTTTATTTTCACCCTTGTTGCATGGTGATTGGGCTCACCTTTCGGCGAATACGGTGCCTTTATTTGTGCTAACCGCAGGATTATTTTATTATTACGGCAAAAAAGCAAGTACTATTTTTATTTTATGCTGGCTGGTAACAGGCATTTGGGTTTGGATATTTGCTAAAGATACAGGCATACATATTGGTGCATCTGGAGTAGTATATGCACTTGCAACATTTCATTTTACAAGCGGTATTTTACGCCGCGAGCCACGTATGATGGCATTTTCGCTTTTGGTAGTATTTCTTTATGGCGGACTTGTGTGGGGAATAATTCCTGATTTCTTTCCGGAGAAAAACATTTCGTGGGAATCTCATCTGCTGGGCGGAGTTGCAGGCATACTAATTGCTTTCGGATACCGCGAAGCAGGCCCTCAACGCAAAGTATATCAATGGGATGAAGAAGATGAAGAAATGGAATACATTGAAGAGGAACCTGCTGTAACCGACCAGACACCTCTTTCTGAAGAATCAACGGATAAATCAGATGCCACTAGTGCCGGAAAAGTGAATTATATTTACAAGGATCCAAAACCCAATTGAGGAATGACTTTTTTGAAAAAAAAAGTAACGCGAAATTATTCTTCCCTTTTCCCTCTATAGGCAATCACCGAGACCATTCCTAAAACAACAATCAACAACAAGGCAATAATCCAATTAATTGTGGATGAAACGGTAGTATTTAGCCCGTCCCCATTTAGTGAATTCAACCCATGGTTATTCTCGGTTGAATCGGAATTATCGATTTTCATGTAAGTTTGTGCAAATAAATCCTGCAAACTGTCGGCAGCATCGAAATTATGAAGAATGGCCTGAACATGAGCCAGGTTCCGGTAATTTTCGATCAATTCGTAGGGAGCATCAATTTCTACTGTAATTTCAAGACTTTTTTCAAAATATCCCTTTGCTTTGTCAATTTCGTTAAGCTCAGTCAAATTTCGGCCAAGTGAAGTCATTACCTTAGCAACCTTTCGTTTATTGTCCATTTCTTCATATCTTTTTAAGATTCCGAGTAAAATTTCATTTGATCTCGCATACTCTTTTTGAGAGGAATAAATTTCAGACATAATCCAAAGAGTATTCAGCACATCATACCCCTCGTTGGTTTCAGATGACATATCAAGCACATTGTTCAGTATTTTCAATGCCTCTTCCGGATTGCCTTTTTGCCAGATTGCATGCCCGAAATTACTCAGCGCCATTGCTTCGGCATAGCTATCTCCCAATTCGCGGGCTAAAGCAATGGCATATTTTAGATCGATTATTGCAGCATCATACTTTTGCAGATTATCATAAATAGATGCACGGTTAATCAGGGATCGCATAACACAATCTTTATCCCGGTTATTGCTGCATTCCGAAATAATTTCATTGGACAGGCTTAGCGCTTTTTTCGAATTCCCCTGATAAATATAAATATCAACCAGATTACCCTTTGTATCGGCTGCACCCGATCTATCGCCACATTCAATATCCATATCAATTGACAGTTGGTACAGGCGTAAAGCTTCATCATACTTTCCGGTTTCCTGGGCTATGAGTCCCAGGTTGTTGTAACACGCTGATATACCTTGCTTATCATTGATTATTTTAAATGATTGAAGCGCCTGCTGGTAACACAAAGCCGCTGAATCATTGCTACCCATAAAAAACCAGCAAATGCCTTCGTTTTTCTTTGCCACCGCTTTACCCTTCATATAATTTTCGGTCGTTGAAAGTTCAAAAGCCTGCCTTGCATAATCGAGAGAGGTATACCTGTCGGTTCTGCGAAAAGCAACTGATATTTCGTTGAGAAGATCAGCTTTCGCAATGCCGGATACACTGTTTAGCCGCTTAAGCAAAGGGGCTGCTTCGATGTTGGCTTTAGCTAAAACCGGCAGCAGCAAAAGCAAGAAAAGGAAAAGTATAAAGCGATGGAGCATTGTAATTATTTTCAGCACTTATTAGTTTATGTGTTAATCGAGTACCAGGTAATTTTTAAGTTTATCAAACAGTTCAGCATGGATCAGCGGTATTTCACTTATTTGCGTTAGCGATGTGAACTTTCCGACTAGAATACGCTGGTCAACAATGGCTTTGGCTGTATAATAGTCGAGGTAGGGATGTTTTTTCAGTTCTTCGGTGCGAATTTTATTAATGTTGATCTTTTTGATTTCTGTTGCATTTACGCTGCAATAATCTTCAATTTTATCCAGTTTTCCCTGGTCGAAACCAAAAACTTCGAGCAGTTGTGTTTTACTGTAAAAGCCGCCAAGCATAGTACGGTATTTTATAATCCGGCGGGCATACGAAGGGCCAATACCATAAAGGGAAAGCAATGTAATGCTGTCTGCTGAGTTCAGTTCTACGATTACTCTGGGTTTCCGGGCTGGTATTTCCGTTTTGGTTTCGGCATAAACGGGTTTTTGCAACTGAATGGAGATGTACGGCTCCAGAATTTCGTATTCGGATGGTGAAATGCAGAACATTTTTTTGAAATCGGACTTATCATAAAATTTACCGCCTTTAGCCTCGTATTTTTTTATCACTTTTATCTGCCAGTCCTTGAGCCCAAGTTTACTCCACTGCGCAGAAGGCAGGTTATTGGGGTCAAAAGTAAAGGGGACGATTTTTATTCCGGCCATCGATCGGTCCATCTGCTGAAAATCGAGCATCCGAGCTTCATTTAACGAATCGACTGAAAATTTAACGCTTTTTTCCAGCAGCATAATTTCATTCACAAAACGTTCAAACTCTTTACCATTGTCACGGGTAACCACTTTAACCATAAAAGGCCATGCCAATACTATGGCGATGATAGCTATTACAACCAGAATACCGATACGTTCGGACCTGTTGAAAACAAAATAATATCTTGCATTTTGCGACATAAAACCTTTATAACAATGAGCGATGCTAATTACAGCAATACAATCAAATCAACAACAAGAATAACAGTTATTCAGATTCTTCTTTGAATCCCCATTTCTTCCAAACATAATAAACGGGAAAACCAATAAGCACAATCACCAATCCCGGCCATGTATATTCAGGTTTGTAAACAAGAAGCACAAACATAATAAGCGAAGCGGCAGCAATATACAGAACCGGTATTACAGGATAACCGAATGTTTTGTAAGGTCTTTCAGCATCAGGTTGTTTGCGGCGCAATACGAAAATGCCGGCAATAGTCAGCACATAAAATATCAACACAGCGAACACAACATAATCGAGCAGATTCGAATAGGTTCCTGAAAGACAAAGCAGCGATGCCCACAGAGCCTGAACTTTTAATCCGGCAGCAGGCACTGAATTTTTATTTAGTTTTCCAGCACTTTTAAAAAAGAGGTTATCTTTAGCCATGGCATAATAAACCCTTGCCCCCGAAAGGATAAGCCCATTATTGCATCCAAAAGTGGAAATAACTACAAAAGCAGCCATTAGCAGTGCCGCCATGGCACCGAACAATCCATGCATGGAAGCAGATCCCAGGCGATCGTTGGCTGCAAATTGAATGCCGCTTTCAAAAACCTCATTTACACCAGGAGTACCTCGTAAAGGAAGCGCATTGAGATATGCGAAATTTGCCAGAATATACAACACTGTAACCAGAGCTACCCCGGTTACCAGGCTTAGTGGAATATTACGTTTCGGGTTTTTCACTTCGCCGGCAGCAAAAGTGATGTTATTCCACGCATCCGACGAAAAAAGCGAACCTACCATTGCTACTCCGATTGCTGCTATTAAAGCCCAGCCAGCTATCGGCTGCCCGTCCAAAGCAACCGGATCCCAGAAATAGCTTTTATTTAGTGCGACGGCTTCAGGATTTTTCGCCATAAAAAGGCCAAGTATAATAAATCCTATTAATAAGCCTACTTTCAGGAAAGTAAAAATATTTTGAACCCACTTGCCATTTTGTATCCCCATCAGGTTATTGAAAGTAAGAACCAAAATAGAACTAATTGCAAGTAAATGAACGGTATTAATTTTTATAATACCAAGATTCAGAAGCACATTGCTCTCCGAAAACCAGGGAATCAGCACACCGGCAAATTTCGCGAAAGCCATACCCACAGCAGCGATGGTACCGGTTTGAATAACGGTAAAAAAAGTCCATCCGTACAAAAAACCAGCCATGGGATTGAATGCTTCGCGCAGATAAACGTACTGTCCGCCGGCTTTAGGCATCATTGAAGCCAGTTCGCCATAACTTAATGCCGCAAAAATTGTCATTAAACCGGTGATAACCCATACGATAAGCATCCAGCCGGGCGAGCCCAGATTGCGGGCTATATCAGCACTTACAATAAATATTCCTGATCCGATCATTGATCCTGCAACCAAAGCTGTGGAATCAATAAATCCCAGACTTTTTTTAAACTCCTGACTTTCAGTTTTCATACTGTTGCTGTTAATCTTCGGTGTATGAATCAGGTTCAGCTTTGGGCTTCGAAAATAGTACCTTTAAAAAAAAGTATAGCATCAACGCTGTGATACTCATTTCGGTTGTAACCAAAATTACAAATGCCTGTTTATCCATATTTTGTCAGTAAATTTAAAGAAAATATGTTCCGGTCAATGCCAGCTGGTAAAATTTAAATCCGGTTCTCGCGCACCCGTTTGCGGTATGCATAATAAACTGTGAACCCGATAAGTACAAAAATTAACGTAAGCAGGAATCGTGATATATCAACAAAAAACACTTTGTTGGTAATACCGCCTGTAAACAACACATCTCCTTTCGAAACCTGGTCGCCAATATTCACACTCAGTGTATTTTTACTTTTGTATTCGAAACTTGCTGATGATGGTACATCAGTAGTTGTGTCAGTAACCCTGATAAAATTACGTTCCCTCAAAATGTAAAGCGAATCTACCACTCCCGATTTTTCGGAATAAAAGGCATCGCTGAAATAGGTATGATTTGGCCCGATATTGATGTGTAACATCTGACCAAGGATACTTTCGTTGTGCAATGCCCAGCCGCGTATGCTTATTTTGCTCCAGTCGTCGTTCGACGGGCGCACCAGCGAACCAAAGAAAACAGCAATCAGCATGATAGGTGTAACAAATTTCAGTATGAATTTATATACCGATGGTATCCTTATATCGGCTCCGGAATTGAGTTCAGCCCACCCTTTTTTAAGGCCGAACACCCAGGAAAACAAGATAATTTCAAGCATAGCAAATACCACCAGCGAAACTGTTCCAGCCCAATAATCGTATTCATCGAAAACTCCCTGCTGGAAAAACAAAACCGTAGGCAGTCCAAGTACCAGCACAGCTACTCCAAAAGCTACTGCTGAAGAACCGCGACGCCATTTGAACTCATCCATCAAAAAGGACATGCATGGTGTACCCATTGCCAGTGAACTGGTAATACCTGCAAAAAACAACAACCCAAAAAATGAAACACCCGCCAGTACCGAAAGTATAGGCCCCCATTGTTCGAAAAGGAAAGGCATAACGCGAAATCCAAGTCCTAGTCCGCCAAGCTGAGTAAGTTCCACCACTTTATCAAGTCCAAAGTAACCGATAGCAATAGGAATGATAATGGCGCTACCCAGCACTACTTCAACAAATTCGTTCATCCAACCTGCTGACATTGAGTTCAGAACAATATCATCCTTTTTCTTCACATACGAAGCGTAACATTGAACCGAACCTTGCCCGAGGGAAAGTGTAAAAAATATTTGTCCGGCTGCAGCAAGCCATACTTTAGGATTCGTAAGAGTATCATATTGAGGAGTCCACAAAAAATTGAGACCAACAACGCCATCAAACAAAGCGCCACTCTCACCGGCCTTAAGTGTAATACCCCTTATAGCCAGGAAAGCGCCGAAAATCAAGAGCAGCGGCATCATGATTTTAGCAGCTTTTTCGACACCTCCGCTTAATCCACGGCTCAGAATGTATATATTCAGTGCTAAACAAAGCACATAAAATACTACTGCTTCGTAAGGAATGCCGGTAGTACTCGTGGAAATATCCAGGTAATTGGTAAAAAAATCAGCAACCCCATGTTGTGTTAAACCGTTGAAAGTTCCAACTGCAGAATGAAAAGTGTAGGATAAGGTCCAGCTTTCGATGTAGCAGTAATATGCAGCAATGGATAAATTAGAAAATATTCCGAAGACACCGATGTATTTCCAAATCCAGCGATTATTCATTTTATGAAATGCAAAAGGTGTGGTATGATGACCGAACTGGCCTCCGTAACGACCTGTAGTCCACTCAACAAAAAGCAAGGGAATACCCATTAAAAGAAAACAAACCAGGTAAGGTATAATAAATGCACCTCCGCCATTTTGAACTGCCTGCATAGGGAAACGCAGAAAATTACCAAGTCCTACCGCGTTGCCAGCCATTGCGAGTACCAGTCCGACCCTGGATCCCCAGGCTTCGTTGTTTGCCATAATTGTTGAGTTAAAAATTAGTTTATATGTTAAGGGTTGGGAGGGTTTCTTGTTTCTTGTTTCTTGTTTCTTGTTTCTTGTTTCTTGTTTCTTGTTTCTTGTTTCT
>CAYQTT010000008.1:0-206247 GCA_964420555.1 uncultured Lentimicrobiaceae bacterium
CCGGAGCTATGTTCATGCTGGGTTGCAACAGAACGATATCCTGGGTGGTGGTAACCGAAGCACTAACAACAACTCCCGGAATGGAGGTGGTGTTATAGGTAGCAGCCTGAGCACCTACGGTATAAGTTGCAGCCGGAAGACTCAGGAACTGATAAAAACCACCTGCATCAGATGTTGTATTGAAACTTGATGCACCAATTGCTGCAACAGTTGCACCTGCAACAGGAACACCGTTGTAGTTTTTAACAACACCTTGTAGTGAACCAAAACCTGCAAAAGTGGTGAATGACCATGTAGGAACACTTGCAGCATCACCTATAATATTAAAAGGAACAATTTTCCAGTAATAGGTTGTTAACAAGCCTAGTGGAGCTGCAGGAGTATAATTAGTATTAACAGTTACAGTACCGTTAGCCACATTGGTCGGAGGATTGTCAGTACCAAGATAAACTTTATATCCCTGAACTAAACCACCGGTAACTGGTGCTGTCCAGATGAGTTGTGTATTATTCACAACACCTGTTGCACCACTGGCAGGGGTAACACCACCAGCGATTCCCGGAACAATAACAGGAGGACTAACTTCAAAAGCATAGGTAAGGCCATTGGCAGGAGCGTAGGCACTTGTGAGTGTCATAGTTGCTGTATTTGACAAACCTGCAGTTGAGCTATTCCAGCCGAGAGTTGAAGTGCGGTTGAAGAAATCAGTATTTACTGAACCTCTTAAACCTACCTGAGGATGAGTTGGGGTAGCATAGGCAGAACCAGTACATACACCAAAAACAAATTCAATTTTGTTTGAGGTTTCATAAAACTTAACCTGAAAATTTAGGCTTTCGTCAGCATAGGATGTACCATAACGTTTTGCATTTTTCCATTGCGCTGTAAATACGCGATCCGGAGCAGAACCCGTTGTTTCGTAACGGATTTCAGAAGTTGCGAGCCCCTGAAGGTCACGACCCATTGGTGCAAATACAACTCCAGCTGCGGTGGTTGTCGAAATCGGGGCATATCCCAAAGATCCTGTACCAGTGTGCAGATAACCATTAGTACTAATGGTTAAAGCTGAAAATGTACTTCCATTGGCTGTAAAATTAAAGCCAACAGGAATTGAAGCTGTTGCATCGTCCCATGCACCGGTTTGCCAGACTGTACCACCGGTAATAGGTGTGTACGTTCCAGATTTCGCGCTGAATGCATACGATGAGGCAACTTGTCCATACGAATTCCATGCTGCGAAAACGAGCAGGAACATGAGTGTAAGGAATTTTCTCATTGTTTGTTTTTGTTTTGTTAAAAATAATTGAATAGGTAGTGATTAGTCTGATTTCTGCGCTATCACAAAAGCGCATTTTCTTGGGTTAATTGTTCCTTTTCTGTTTTTTGTCTCAGTTTATCGGATTAGTTATTAATAATTGATTTAGTTAGTAATATGGTAATTGTCTTATTTATTCCACTAAACGCAAAAACCTCTTTCCGAAACAGCAATTCTGTTTCGAAAAAAGATCAAAAGCCTAAATATGTATACTTCCATACATATCTCATTATATGAAGTTTTAACCAAATTAATTCCTTTTAAAAAAAATGCCTTTATAAAAAAACCTCAAGTAAATTATAGACACCTCAAAACGATTTTACCCTTACAAGCTTTTAAAAAAAAAGATCTTTTTTTTTACAATCACCTATATATCTTGTACTTGCAAAAAGATAAATTATTGCTTAAGCACAGAACATCCTGTCCGGATAGTATCCGAATCAATTACATTCCTTTTCAGGGAGATGTTTATAAGTAACAATCAGTAAACAGTAACTATTTTCCCTTGTCCGTGCGAGAAACCACCAGCCATCCTAGTAAAAAAACGCAAATTCTTAACCAGGTAAAAAATAGCAACCTAGAGTTTAATCAGCTTATATCGTAGTAGGCAAACATTGTCTTTCCATAGTTCCAGTATATAGAATCCGGAAGACCTGTTTAGCAAAAATAAAGTATTATTTTGAATATCACCAATTTCTATTGAATATTTTTCAACAAGTCCCTGTGAATTAATAATATGCACATTATAAGTACCATTACCGGGCAGTCCGTTAAAGGTTATATGATCAGTAAAGGGATTTGGAAACACAGTTGGGCCAATAGTTCCAGAAATGAGTCCCGGATTTTCAGGCATTGCAAATCTGAAACCTTCCGGGGTGCAGATAAGTTCGATATTTTCAAATATAGGATTTGCAGGGCTAAGATTTATGCTCTGCGAATAAAAAAAAGGAGTTCCAGCCTTTTCCCCTGCCAGAATATAATCACCAAAGGGTAAATTTTTAAACCTGAAATCCAACCCTTTTCGCACTGTAAACCAATCGAGTACATTTTTCTTCCCACTATCCAGCAGTAAAACAGTCACTTCGCCACAACTTTCGGTGCTGCCAGCAACTGATGTGCAGATCCCAAATATTGAGCCATCTCCGACAGGCAGCTGCAGTGGCGCAGGAACAAGATCAATATCAACATCATACGTATTGGCAATTAATTCCAGCTTATGTGCATTTGCCCAATGAATATCATTGAAATAATAAGTCGGTAAAAATCCGGGGGAAACTTCTTTATCAGGAATGGCATATAAAAAATAAGTGCCTTCAAATAAAGCTTCTATCTTGAAATAACCGTCAGCAGAAATAGTCCCTGATCTGAAAGGTTTAACTTGCCCGCCCGATTGCTTATATAATAGCAAATTGCTTTGTACAGCCATATCAGTACCGGCATGAATACGCCCTTCGATAAAATAGCCTTGATTTATAACAAGCAGGATTTGATCAGTTGCTGAGCCACAATTTGAGAATGCCGTTAAGGTGAGTATCACGCTACCAGCATCTTTGTCAGCCTGACCCGGAGTATAGGTAGGATTATCAAGTGTATTCAAATCAAATGTCCCGTCACCCGAGGAAGTCCATTTTACAAAATCATAACTCAATGCATAGGCTGATTCCAGTCTTAAAGCAGAATCCATGACGATAATAGTATCATTCCCGGCAAAAGCTTCGGGAGCATCGTGAAAGGTTATCAGCGCTGCATCCGTAAAACTTGATTCTGCTTCTTCTGAAGTGAGAAAAAGCGATACAGAACCGTTAAGATTATCCTGAGGGCCGGGAAAATAAACCGGATTCAGAATATGCGAATTGTTAAATGCTCCGTCACCCGAAGTTGACCATGTAAGTATGCCAGACCCAACAGCAGTTGCATTGCTGATTGCATATGAATTATTGAAACAGATAGCAGTATCCGGTCCTGCATATGGGTATAGTTTTGCAAAAGCAAAATCGCTTTCAAACCCTTCGGTCTGGTCATATAGCCCGTCAGCAGAAAAATCAATTGCTGTTACTGACACTGAATCGGTAACAGGAATACTCCCCAGGTTAATGGCGGTATTCATATCATTATGAATGGAATTCGCATAAACAATTCCATCATTAGATCCATAATAGACTATATACCCATTAATATCTGCTATTCCCAGCTCATCCCAGCTTACAACCACATCGTCGCCAATCAACTGTTTTATAACATTATGCGGAGGCGGAACCGGTGCTGTGGTTAAAATATTGTTGAGAATAGGATCATATAATACTTCGCCTAAAGCGTTATCATCTGCGAAATCGTATATTATACTGTCGATTGCACTTTCAGAAACTGTACCCCAAAAGTTGTATTCGCCATGTACAAGGCTGTCGGATTGATTCAGGAAGGATTGATATTCCCCGTTGAAAATTAAATTGTTAAACTGCACAGCGCCCTGCGGTGCGTTCATTATTTGAAAGGACCAATCCGTATTTTGAAAAAGTGTATTGTAAAGGAAACTGTTATATAGCGACACACGAGAACTATCAGAAGTTATTTTCACCCCTCCGCTGCAGTAATTCATGCTATTGTATGAAATATTGTTATAGGATGAACCCGCCGAAAGAGTAACTGCATTGAGTTTGTTTCGCGAAAACAGGTTGCGGGTAATGGAGTTATTGTCCGATTGCCAGCAGATAATACCATTGCGGTTTAAAACGAAATAGTTGTTACTGATACTGTTCGAATGGTGAAATAGCCTGATAGCATCTTTGTTGCTGTGAAAAATATTATGCCAAATCACATTATTGGCGTCACCATTGTTACTGTAATTACCGATATGCAATCCGATACCACATGCTTTAATAGAATTGTTATGAATTTGATTATGATGCGAATACAGAGCATCGTTGTTAATAAAGATACCTACGTCGCTGCTCCCATAAATTGTATTTCCATAAATTTTATTTTCGGGATTCCGGAAACCGCTGGCAATAAAAATGCCAAAATCGCAATTTGTGAATTTGCTGTTCCTGATCGTAGTGTAACCCGATTCATTCAGATAAATTCCAAATGAACAATTTCTGATATCAACCGCTTCGATAAGCAGCGCTGATCCTTTGTTGAGTATAACCGAACGGGAAGCATTGCTGATAATTGCATCCGAAAGAACAGAACCGGAAATATACAAGCTGTCGGTGCCCATTAATGTCTTATTCGAATCGAAAGAGATTCCGTTCCATTGCCCTGTAAGTGTCTGGGGATTTTTGGGTAAAAAACTGATTTTCTGGTCCGGAGACCCTTTAGCTATCAATATTCCATTACTTATAATGCCTGTACCATATTCAAAAAGCATTTCAACTCCGGGAAGTATAGTAAGCGTAACGCCGGAACTTACTATTAAATCCTGTGTTACGATATAGGGATTATTATCAGGCGAATAAGTTGTGCTCGCCGTAAGCACACCCCCGACATAAACCTGCCCCTGAGCGGGAAATAACAAGGAGAGCACTGCTACACATATAGCAACACCGGTTCGGAATACCGTGCTGATTGATTGCATACTCACTTGTTTTAAATTGCGTTTAAGAGTCCGCCAACAAACATCCTGACGTTTTAAAATCACAGATTATATAAACGGGCTTATCAAATATAAAGTTTAAAAAATCACCGTAAAATTAGCCTTTTTATGCTTTAAAAATGTTTTAGGCTAAAAAGTTAACGAATAACCACTGAAAAATTGCCTGTGAATAAAGAATATTTCAAGCTGATAAACGAATCAGATGAACCAAGTATCGCATCAGAATTTTAAATATCCGGCTATTTTAATACTGAAATTCCCATAGCGTTTATCAACCGGGAAGTCGTCCTTATACTGACTTCCTGTCTGACTGCGATAACATGCTTCGGCTATCAAACCTGAACGGGGAGTAATTTTAATCGATGCACCAATTCCTGTATGCCATGAAAACAGAACTTTCCTGAGGTCATTTTCGGATACATCTGTTACTGTAGTTTTATCGCCGGGATTGATATGTATTGCGTCAACCGAAACAAGGAAATTTGCATTTACGCCGCCCAAAGCATAAATCTCATATGTTTTTTTTCGCAGAAACCTCAGCTTAACCGAAACAGGAATATCGATATAATTATAGGAATTGGCCTTGCTGTAAGAAAAATTTTCCGAATCCTTTGGTATCCATGTCGAGTCAGTAATATAAAACCAGGAAGTATCCACTCCCGTAAGGGTATAATACTGTTCGACGGTATCGGTCTTAAAGAACCCACCCGACTCGACTGAAAACGAATGAGCAAACTTTTCGCCCAGGCGGGTATATCCAACTCCGGCTTTTACGCCAAAGAGATGATAATCGTACCCGGCAATCACACCGGTTGAAAATTTAAACGATTGCGCCGAAACGGAGTTTTGCATAAGTGAGGTGTAATCAGCAGATCCTGTTGATGTATTTTTGTAAGTAACATCACCAGGCAATATTTCAACGTATAAACCAGTATAGAAGCCATTATCCTCTATGAATTTACGATGAGTAACAGAGTTATTGTTAAAATTATCTTTTAAACTCTTTCCGGCACTCTGTGTAGTTCTGGGTTTCTCGATATAAACTGTATCCATAATCCGGATGGTATCGTAACGGGTTATGGAAATGCTCCTGAAAATTGTATCGGTGCGGTTTATTATTAAGGTATCAAGCTGATAAACGTAAACTGTATCCGGGATTTTCTTTGCGGGAATAACAATTACAGGTTTGCCCTGTATCAACTGCTGATTTGGCTCAAGAGGAAACTGTGAGGGATCGCCACGATAAAGCACGATCTGGTTACCGATTTCACGATACGCAATAGAAGGATCATTGAGAAGCTGCTTTAACACATCGCGCAATGGAGTGTTATTGAATCGCATATTTATTCGCTTTCCGGGCTGAATGATATCTGGATTATACGAAAATTTGACCCCGGTTTTGTTGCCGATTGCGCGCAGCACATTAGAGAGCGACATATCGGAAAAGGTGAAGGAAACTTTTTTGTCGAGGTAAGGTTGCGATTGAGCAATAGCTGAATAGCCCTGCAAAAGGATGAAAAGGATAAACGAAAAAAGAAATACCGGATATTTGGTTTTGCCGGGCATAAATCGGTTGTTGATTAACCTGTTATTTTTTAACCAGGTAATCTGTTCCGCTATGAGTAAAATGAAGTTTGTGAACCAGACTCAATACTTCGAGCACTGAATCCAGAGATTCGTTATCGAAGGTAGCAGTCAGTTTTAAGCTGGAAAGTTCAGCATTATCCATCTGGAAATTTACGCCATATTTTTTACCTACAACTTCCATCACTTTATCGAGGGATGTTTCGTTGAATACCAGTTTGCCGGTTTCCCAGCTGATATAATTAGGATCGTCATTAAGCATTTTGGACAGGTTACGGGTATTGCTGTTGTAAACACCTTTATCACCTTTATGCAGTATTACCTGTCCTAATATAATGTCGTTATTATCCACATGATAAAAAAGAACTGTTCCTGTGTTCACCACCACTTCAGTTAATCCGGTACCGGGATATGCTTTCACATTGAAAGAAGTTCCCAGAATTTTGATGCGTGCATCACCGGCTTCAATAACAAAAGGCCTGGCAGGATCTGAAGCTATTTCGAAAAAAGCTTCACCCCAAAAGTAAACCTCTCTGCCGTCACTACCAAATTTTTCAGGAAATTTTACTTCTGAACCTTTGTTTAAGACTATCTGCGAACCATCGGAAAGAACTACAGGTGACGAGATTGCATTACCGGAGGCAATGCTTTTCATTACTGATTTCGAATCGCGTGAAATAAGAAAAACTGACAATGCAACAACCAAAGCTGCGGCAATACTGGCGGCATATTTAAGAATACGTAATGAAACAGGTTTCCTGCCGGCAGTATGATGAACAACTGTAAGAGGATTATCATTAATATGTTTGCTCACATTCAACCATGCAGCATCAACATTATAAGTATCGGAAACGGGTTGAAAAGCGGGTAAGTCCCAGATTTGCTTAAGAGATTGGAAAGCCTGCTGATATTCCGGGTCAGTAAGTAAAAAACCGGCAATAACCTGTTGCTCGGCAGGAGTGCATTCACCTGCAAGGTAACGGGTTATTTCTAATTCTATTGAACGGTTTTTTAACATCACTAAAGGTAATTTGACACTATATAGACACTTCAAAACGCTTTTACCCCTACAAGCTTTTAAAATATTTTTTTAAAGATTTGTTATCGCGCTCATTATCAGCGCTATAATTGTAATAAATTCTTTCAGATACTTGCGCATAAACTCTAAAGAACGAGTCATTTGGGTCTCGACTGTCTTCACATTTATGTTGAGTTTTTCTGCTATTTCGTGGTATTTAAGCCCTTCGAAACGACTGAGTTCAAATATCTCGCGACGTTTTTCGGGTAACTCAGCCAATGCCCTGTTTACATGTTCGCTGAGTTCATTATTTGAATCATGATCAGTTGTACCATGAATTTCTTCCATGTTATCACCATAATCGACAAATTTGCGCTCATTCTCAACTTTACGTGTATGATTGAGGCAATGATTTACAACTGATTTACGCAGGTAGCTGAAAATAGCAGTATTGATTTGAATTTCGTTGTGCTTGTCCCACAATTTACAAAAGAAATCCTGAACGACTTCTTCAGCAGTCGATTTGTCGGGAGTATAACGGCGAGCATAACTACAAAGCACAGGATAATACTCCCTGAATAATTGTTCGAAAACAACGCGGTCGCCTTCCTTAATACCTTTTAAATAATGCGCATCTTTGTCGGCCATCGATCCTGTTTACAAGCTATGATATAAATTCCTACTAAAGGAAATAAAAGTTTTGAGACGGTAAAATTACAATAAATCAGCAATTCTTTATCAAAAGCCGTGGTTCCATCATATCCATAATCGCATATTTCACTCCTTCACGACCTGATCCGGAGTCTTTAACACCGCCATACGGCATATGGTCGACCCTGAAAGTAGGTACATCATTAATTATTACACCTCCGACCTTCAGTTTATTAAAAGCTTCATTCATTTCGCTGATACTGTCAGTAAACACCCCGGCCTGCAAACCAAAGCGGCCGGCGTTCACATGGCTTACAGCTTGTGAAAATGTATCGACAGGTTCAAGTACAACAACCGGCCCGAATACTTCACCGGAACAAACCTGCATGTTTTCGTTTGTACCTGTTAATACCGTAGGCGGCATAAAACTCTTGTCACGTTTTCCACCAGCCATGATTGTTGCTCCCCCAGTCACCGCTTCATCCACCCAGTTTTCGACACGGATTGCATTGGCTTCGTCTATCATAATAGCCATATCCGTTTCAGGATCTAAAGGATCACCCGCTTTCAGTTTCTTAACTTTCTCAATAAACAAATCCGAAAAAGCCTTGAACAACTCCCTTATAATGTAAATCCGTTGAGTATGGATGCAAACCTGACCGGCATAAGCGAATCCACCTGCGACACATTTAGCTGCAGCTATCTCCAGATCAGTTCCTTTCGAAATAATAACACCGGCATTGCCGCCTAATTCGAGGACAACCTTTTTATTTCCTGCTTCACGCTTCATTTTCCATCCCACTTCGGGCGAACCTGTAAATGAAAGCAGGCTGATGCGTAAGTCAGTCACTAGTTTATTCCCCGTTTGCCTGTCCATTGGCAAGATCGAAATTGCGCCTTCAGGCAATTGTGTGCGGCTGATAATCTGCGCAAGCATAAGTGTTGACAATGGCGTGAGACTCGAAGGTTTCAGAATGATGGGGCAACCGGCAGCAATAGCCGGAGCAATTTTATGAACTGCCAGGTTAAGCGGGAAATTAAACGGCGAAATCCCGGCGACTATTCCTACCGGAAAATATTTTACAAAACCTTCCTTACCTGCACCTGCAGAAGTCCAGTCGATACTCAGGTATTCTTTTGGCAGGCGTTTACATTCTTCAGCAGCCACACTAAAAGTCTGAATGGATCTGTCAACTTCGGCCAGTGCATACCGGATAGGTTTACCCGATTCAAATGTAATAAGTTCTGCATATTGCTGCCGGAGAGCAGACAATTCGTCGCTGATCTGTTTTAGAATTGAATATTTAACGAATGAAGGCATAGCCGCAAGTTCTTCTTTAACTTTGTCAGCTGATCGGATTGCTGTTTCCAGTTCAGCTTCGCCGGCCAGAAACGTGTTTGCAACCTGATGGCTGTCGTAAGGATTTACAACCTGGTGAATTCGGGCCGTTGAAATAAATTTGCCGGCGCAAAAAATTTCGAAAGTATTCTGAAGTAGCATAGCCTAACTATTTAAGTGATAAAATTACACAGGAAAATGGAATAGGAAAGAAAAATGTGGGGAGTGGAATGTGGAATGTGGGATGTTGTATTTGGTATTTGGAACTTTAATCCTTTAAGGACGATGCTTAAGAAATCAGAATCAATGGTACACTGATCGGCATCCCCAAAAAAATAACCCCCGAAACATTTGCCAATCAATGTTTTTATCCTGATATTGCAAAGTTTACAAAAAAAAGTTGTAAAATTTTGATGTACATGCGTTTTCGTATCAATATTTTTGTAATTTTGCGCTCCATTTTAACGGACAAAAAACATAATTGTTGAAAATGTACGCGATAGTAGATATAGCCGGGCAACAGTTTAAAGTTGCAAAAGATCAGAAGTTTTATGTGAACCGTCTCAAAGGAGAAGCAGGTTCATCAGTAGAATTCAGCGAAGTATTGCTTTTGGATAACGAAGGCACAGTAACCATAGGAACACCGCTTGTAGAAGGCGCAAAAGTTTCGGCAACCATAGTAGCTCATTTACGTGGTGATAAGGTAAAAATCTTCAAGAAAAAACGCCGTAAAGGATACCAGAAGGAAACCGGCCACCGCCAGGATCTGACCCAGGTAAAAATAGAAGCGATAAACGCATAATTTTAAGTGTAACTCATAATATTCAAAAGATATGGCTCACAAAAAAGGTGCCGGTAGTTCACAAAACGGACGCGAATCACATTCCAAACGTCTCGGTGTGAAAATCTATGGCGGACAATTCGCCCAGGCCGGTAATATCATCATCAGACAGCGTGGCACAGTTCACAACCCAGGACTCAACGTAGGACTTGGAAAAGATCATACCATTTTCGCCCTTTGCGACGGACTGGTTCAGTTCAAGAAACGCGCGAACGACAAATCATACGTTTCGGTTCATCCTATTCAGGGCGAATAAGCGCATTGGCAGTTTTTACTGCTGTTCAACACACTTATATGAAGTCTCCTGATCGTTCAAGTCAGGAGATTTTTTATTTTTGTAGTCGAAAAAGTGCCGGGTGCCCAGTGCCGCGAACCACCGATTCGGAATCTGGAACTTACAACCCTGAATTTTCGGATCTGGAACTTCGGAACCAGAAACTTGAAACATGAAACTTGAAACCCTAATTATAAAGATCTTACAAAATGCTCGAATTATCCCTTTTGCGCGAAAATACCGAACTCGTCATTGAACGCCTCGCAATTAAACGTGTTGATGCCCGCGAAACCATCAAAAAGATACTTGAGGCTGATTTAAACAGACGCGAAACCCAGAAACTGCTCGACGACAACCTGGCAGAATCGAACCAGATAGCCCGTGAAGTCGGAAACCTTTTTAAAGCCGGCCGCCAGCAGGAAGCCAACGAACTGAAAGCCCGTTCAGCCGATCTTAAAACAGCCGCCCGTGATCTCACTGAAAAACTTGATGCGCTGCAAAAGGACCAAAATGATTTACTGGTCACCCTGCCTAACCTTCCACACCCTGAAACTCCGCAAGGTTATCTTCCGGAACACAATGTAACTATTTACAGCGAAGGCGAAATACCGGTACTTGGCGAAGATGCTGTTCCTCACTGGGAACTGACATCAAAATACGATATTATCGATTTTGAACTTGGTGTAAAACTTACCGGAGCCGGTTTCCCTGTATATAAAGGTCAGGGTGCCAGGTTACAGCGCGCGCTTATCAATTTCTTTGTTAACGAAGGTGCAAACGCAGGTTACCTTGAAATACAGCCGCCGCTGATGGTTAATGAAGCTTCGGCTTATGCTACAGGCCAGTTGCCGGATAAAGACAGCCAGATGTACTACGTCGGGATTGATAATTTCTATATGATCCCAACTGCTGAAGTTCCGGTTACTAATATATACCGCGACTTGCTGCTTAAAGAATCCGATCTGCCGTTAAAAAACGTTGCTTACTCGCAGTGTTTCCGTCGCGAAGCAGGTTCGTACGGCAAAGACGTAAGAGGATTGAACCGCCTTCACCAGTTCGACAAGGTAGAAATAGTTCAGATTCAGCATCCTGACAATAGTTATGCTGCTCTTGAAGAAATGCGTGAACATGTTGCAGGCCTTGTGCGTAAACTCGAATTACCTTTCCGCGTTCTGCGGCTTTGTGGCGGTGATATGAGTTTTACCTCTGCCCTGACCTATGATTTTGAAGTATTTTCGGCGGCACAAAAACGCTGGCTCGAAGTCAGTTCTGTATCAAACTTCGAATCGTTTCAGGCAAACCGTATGAAACTGCGTTTTAAGGACAGTACCGGTAAAACACGCCTCGCTCATACCTTAAACGGAAGCGCTCTGGCATTGCCACGAATAGTTGCCGCTTTACTCGAAAACAATCAGACACCGGAAGGAATCAGGATTCCGAAAGCGTTGGTTCCTTACACTGGATTTGAATGGATTAAATAGTCGGGATTTTTAATTCCAAACTTAAATTTTTTCAAGTGTGGATTACAAATTTCAAAATTGTTTGTTAATTAAATGAGATTATGTACATCAAGCCCCATTGTAATTAATCGGGATTATAAATCCCGAACTCTGTGGAGCGGGATTGCAAATCCCGCTCAGAATATACAAATCCCGCTCAGCTATATTACAAATCCAGTCCAGGTCTCATAGCTATTTCAATCAAATAATTTAACCCATGAAGCTGAATACCTTTCTTTTGCTGATACTAACTGGCTTACTCATGGCATTTAGCCCTGCACGGCTTGTGGCTCAGCAAACGGAGGAACAACTTGGTGCTCAGTATTATAATAACCGGGAGCTGGATAAAGCGTTAGCAACTTTCGAACCGCTTTTCAACCGAAATCCAAGCCAGTTCAACTACTTGTATTATATCAATACACTTTTTGAACTTAAGGAATTTGACAAGGCCGAAAAAGCAATTAAAAAACAGCAGAAACTTAATCCTTACGATCCGCGCTACCAGGTTGACCTGGGATACCTGAATATAATGCAGGGCGATATAGCCAAAGGCCGCAAGCTTTATGAGAACTGTCTGAAAGACCTTCAGCCGGATAAAATGCAGATTTATAATCTTACGTATGCTTTCAGTAACCGCAGGGAAACTGAGTATATGGTCCGCACTTATCTTCGCGGGCGCGAGCTGCTTAAAGATCCCTCTGCCTTCGCCTTTGAACTGGCATATACGTATGAAGCCCTGGGCAGCACAGAACTGATGATTGACGAATACCTGAATTTGCTCACTACCAATCCGCAACAGATGAGTATGGTTCAAAACCGGCTTCAGGCCTGGCTCAGCGATGATGTCGATAATTCGAAAAATGATATGTACCGTTCTGTTTTGTTAAAAAAGACACAACAAAATCCTGACGATATATTGTACAATGAGCTTCTGCTCTGGCATTCCATTCAACAAAAAGATTTTCCGTTTGCGCTCATCCAGGCAAAAGCACTGGATAAAAGATACGGCGAAAGCGGTCAGCGTGTTTTTGACCTTGCAGCACTCTGTGTGAGCAACGAAAGCCTTGATGCCGCTATGGACGGGTATAAATATATCATTAAGAAAAATGCCAATAATGAGCTGGTCATGCGCAGCCGGATTGAACTTATCAATACGGAATTCAGGCAATATAAAAATTCGTTTTCAACGGATAAAACGAAATTGATGCTCATGAAGCAGGAGTACACTCTCCTGCTCGACGAATTAGGGAAAAACCCGTTTACCATTCCACTTATACTCAATCTTGCTCATCTCCAGGCTTTCTATCTTGGTGAGATCGAACAATCGACAGAACTCCTTTCAGAAGCTATCAGCATTCCGAAAATAACACTTGCCGACCAGGCACAATGCAAACTTGAACTGGCCGACATTTACCTTTTCAGCGACGAGCAATGGGAATCAACCTTGCTGTATTCGCAGGTTGAAAAGAGTTTTAAGAATGAACCTTTGGGTCATGAAGCAAAATTCCGTAATGCTAAACTATCGTTTTACATCTGCGAATTCGACTGGGCCAGGGCACAACTTGATATTTTAAAAGCTGCCACATCGAAACTTATTGCTAACGATGCGCTGGAACTGTCGCTTATGATCAGCGATAACATTGAAGAAGACAGTCTTACCGAACCTTTATGCATGTATGGACGTGCCGACCTGCTTGAGTTCCGAAACCGTGACACAGAAGCGCTTACCATGCTCGATTCGATAACTGAAAAATTCCCGATGCATTCGATTGTAGATAATGTTTTGTTTAAAAAAGCGGAAATAAATTCCAAGAACGGAAACTATCAGGATGCTGCAAAATACTACACCGAAATTATTGAAAAATATCCTTATGACCTGCTGGCTGATGATGCAACATTCTATCTTGCAGGTATATATGAAAACAAATTAAACGACAGAAGTAAAGCGATGAAACTTTACGAAAGCATACTTACACAATACCCCGGAAGCTTATATGTGGTTGAAGCACGTAAGCAGTTCAGGGCGTTGAGGAATGACCAGGTGAATTGAGCCCCAAATTCCAAGTCCCAAATTCCAAGGCCCAAATTCCAAATCTCAAATTCCAAGGGCAAATCCAAAATGCTCAATCCTCCCGAACTTTTGAACCCTTGAACATTGAACGCTTGAACCTTATATTCTTGAAACTGAAACCTGAAACTTGAACCGAGCGCAGCGAGCTCAGCGAAGCTAAACCAGAGAAACCAGAAAACCTTCAAACCCTTCAAAACCCCTCCCCCTTGTACGAAGTAAGAGCAAAAAAACATCTCGGCCAGCATTTTCTAAAAGATGAAAGTATTGCTGCCCGGATTGCTGAAAGTTTGTCGCCATCAGCAAAACAAGTGCTCGAAGTCGGGCCCGGAACCGGAGTACTGACCAAATACCTTCTGAAACAGAATTTTGAAAAGTTTGTAGCTGTTGAGATTGACCGTGAGTCGGCGGCTTTCCTGCGTACTAATTACCCTCAGTTGGGAGAAGGCCTTATAGAAGCTGATTTATTGAAAATAGATTTTGCAAGTCTCTTTACCGGGCAGTTTTCAGTTATCGGCAATTTTCCATACAATATTTCGAGCCAGATTTTGTTCCGCGTTCTCGAAAACCACGACCAGGTTATTGAGTCCGTTGGCATGTTTCAGAAGGAAGTTGCAGTGCGGATAGCCGCGCCTCCCGGAAAAAAAGACTATGGAATACTTAGTGTATTACTACAGGCCTGGTATGATATTGAATATCTTTTTACTGTAGAACCAACTGTATTTATTCCACCGCCAAAAGTACAATCGGCAGTCATTCGTTTGCAGAGAAACTCCACCACTGACCTTGGTTGCAGCGAAAAAATGCTTCTGCAGGTAGTAAAAACAGCCTTCAACCAGCGCCGTAAAACCTTACACAATGCTTTGAAACCACTGGGTATTTATGATGGCGAATTTGCTGGCAAAAGAGCTGAACAACTAAGTGTTGAACAGTTTGTAAGGCTTACAAATGATATGGAGCAGATTATAAATTCCGGTTCCTGATTAAATAATTCCTGTATCAGAATATAAAAATTATTACTTGTATTTTTGCCAAAAATCACCCCTTGATATGAGCGGATTAACACTTCCTGATTTCCTCCGGCATGCTGCCAAGGCGTTTCCAGACCTTGGCATTTATTACGTTCGGGAGGATGGCACAACGGACCGTCAACTTTATCCCGAACTGCTGAAAGAAGCCGAATCATTGGCATTCGGGCTTCAGGAATCGGGATATAAAGCTGGTGATAAAGCAATGATTGCAACCGAATCAAACCGCGAAACAATAAACTGTCTTTGGGCTTGCTTCCTTTGCGGGATAATACCGACCATTTTACAGCCACCTGTTTCACTGGCTGACGAAAGCCCGGCAGCTGTTAAAATGAAGAATGTTTTTTACCAGTTAGACAATCCGCTTGTTATTTCCAGTAAGCCTATCATTGGGGGTGGAAAAGAATTTTCCGGTTGCACCAAACTGTTTTCTAAGCTTCCGAAATCCGATAAAGGAGAAATAATAAAGCCATCTCCTGACGATCTGGCTTTTATCCAATTCTCATCCGGGAGTACCGGCGAACCAAAGGGAATCCTGCTTACACATCAGAACCTTAAAGTTAATATGAATTCAATTGCGACCGGGCTTAATCTGAATCATCAGGATAATACCGGTAACTGGATGCCACTATACCACGACATGGGTTTAATTGGATATCATCTTACGCCGATTTTCTTTACACATTCGCAGTACCACATCGAAACAATTGATTTTATAAAGAATCCTTCATTATGGCTCGAGACAATGAGTAATGCAGGAATTTCGGTGACTGGTTGTCCAAATTTCGGTCTGGCATTGGTTTTACGCCATCTGAAACGAAAAACCAATTTGCCTGAATGGGATTTCTCCCAGATGAAAGCGATGTTGAATGGTGCCGAACCCATTTCGGTTAAAATAATGGAGGAATTTACAGCTGCCGTTAAGAAATTCCATTTCCCCCAGGAAGCCATGATGCCTGTTTATGGTATGGCAGAAGCCACTTTGGCAATTTCTTTTACGCCCCTGATGCAACCATCAGTTATTACGTGTTTCGACAGTGACGAGCTGGATCGTAACCGGAAAGCCATCAAACTTAATTCGCCTGCCGCTTCACGAAAAGGAAGGCACATTTCTGGAGTAGGAATTGCTTTAAATGACATTTCAATTCGCATAACTGATGAATCAGACCGGGAACTTGCTGAAGGAAATGCCGGGAATATACAGATTAAAGGACCTTCAATTACCCGGGGATACTTCAAAAATCCGGAAGCTACTGCGAACACTTTCTGCGGTGAATGGTTGCGTACAGGCGATATCGGTTTCTTCTTCGAAGGTAATTTGTACATCAGCGGTCGTTTCAAGGATATCATTTTCATGAATGGCAAAAATTACTTTGCCAACGACCTCGAAAACCTGGCTTGCTCGCTTGACGAGATAAGTTACGGGAAAGTCGCTTTTGGCGGCATCACCGATCATAAAGCAGGTAAAGACAAAATCATCATTTTCGCGGCAGGAATCCCTGAATCGAAAGCTACTGAAACGTTACAGACATTGCGGGCTCTTTTCCGTAAAACACTGGGTATTCCTGTTGACGAACTGGTAATTTTACGTTCGAATGAATTCCCGAAAACATCGAGTGGAAAAATACAGCGATACAAAATTTTACAACGTTATCAGCAAGGAGATTTTTCGGCAAACCGATATAAATAAACAGATGCAATCTGCGCGAAAATGTAATAACCAAATTGCACAAAATATGGCCGGTTCTTTCCCATTGTAAATTGTAAATTTGCGAGCTGGCAAGCAAAGCCTTTGAAATAACTTATTCAGAAATGAAAAAAACACCTCATAAAGCACCGGAACCTATAAAAAAGACTGCATCAGTGCGTAAGGTCGCTGAAACGGAAATATTACCAAAGTGGTATTCGAAAACCACTTTCTGGCTCAAAGTCATTTTGTTTGTATTTGCTTTTGTGCTTTACGGAAATACCACGAAAAACGGCTATTCGCTTGATGACCTGTATGTAACTTACAACAACCCGATGGTCAACAAAGGAATTAAGGCAATTCCACTTATTTTGAGTTCGCGGTATATCAACCTGAATGCCGAAGAAGGTGGAAACATGAATTTCGGTTACCGTCCGCTTACCAAAGCCATGTTTGCTGTTGAGCACCAGTTTTTCGGGGAAGATCCGGGCACCAGCCACCTGATTAATATTCTGCTTTATGCGCTCACGCTCCTGATTCTCTTTTCCATTCTGCGCAAGCTGATGGCGAATTATTCGACCTGGTTTCCATTTTTTATTGTAATGCTTTGGGCTGCGCATCCGGTTCATACCGAAGTGGTTGCCAGTTTAAAAAACAGGGAAGAAATTCTAAGTTTTCTTTTCGGGTTGCTTGCTTTACGGAGTTTTATGATCTATGTCGGAAAAGAATCCTACCTGCCTCTGGCAAGCGGAGCCATTTGGTTTTTGCTGAGTATTTTCACAAAGCCTTCTACCCTTCCGCTCCTGGCTGCTATCCCCTTTACGATTTTCTTTTTCACGAAAGCAAATGTCAAAAACCTGGTAATGATAACAGGTTCCATGATTGTAATTTCTATTGCAGCAGTACTTTTCGTGAAATTATACCTTCCTGCAATAAGCCGACCAATGCTTTTTTTCGAAAACCCGCTGGCATTTGAGAAAAATATTCTGCTTCATATTTCAACCGGCATGTATGGTCTGCTGCTGTACCTGAAACTCCTGGTTTTCCCGCATCCACTGCTGTTTTACTATGGTTACAACACAATTCCTGTAGTAGGTTTCGGCAATATCTGGGTTATCCTTTCCATTGTTATACACGCAGGTTTACTTGTATTTGCTGTGATGAAACTGCGGGAAAGGCATATCCTTTCCTTTGCAATATTTTTCTACCTTATCGTAATTTCGATGTATGCCAATATTGTAAAACCACCTGCCGGCATAATTGCAGAGAGGTTCCTTTATATTGCTTCGCTTGGATTTAGCATTGCAGTAATATTCTTCCTGTTTAAACTGCTGAAAGTCCCTGCTGACAAGCCGGATACCGGCAAGCAACAGTGGAAAGTGGCGCTTGCTTTACTGGTTATCCTCATTCCTTTTACAGCCAAAACCATTGACCGCAACAAGGACTGGAATTCGCAGCTCAGCCTTTTTTCGAATGATATCAAATATTTAGGGAATTCGGCGAAAGCAAATTTTATATATGCCACAACACTAAAAACTGAGCTGATTGAACAGCTAAATTCCAATGGGAACCGCGAAAATATTCAGTCGCAGGTCGATAAAATTATTGGTTTGCTTGAACAAACGGTAAAAGTTTATCCCGGTTATTTCGAAGCATGGAGCAGTTTAGGCGAGATGTACACCATGATGAAGAATGACAACGAAAAAGCGATGCAGTACTTCAGCCGGGCAGTAAAGGAAAAACCTACTTATGCCGCCGGTTGGTACAACCTTGGTTATATATATTTTCAGAAGGAAGATTTCGGCAATGCGCTTGATAATTTCCGAAGGGCTGCTGCTATTGATACCACTGATCTGAAAACCCTTTCGAATCTCGCGACCTGTTACAACAAAACCGGTCAAATTGATTCAGCCATTATCACAAACGAAAGGATTATAAAGAACAAACCCAATGTTTTGATGCCATATGTGAGCAATGCATCATTTTACCTCGCACGCCAGGACTCGGCCAATGCAGTGATATGGCTCGAAAAAGCTGCCGTAATAAAACCAGATAACACTAAAGTTACCGCCGTACTTACCAGGTATTTCGAAGGAAGAGGAGATAAGGCAAAGGCTGATTACTACCGCGAACTTTATAACAAGGCACAAGGCAAATAACTTACTGATATGCCTGCAAACACTCAGCCAACGCGGATTTTCGACTTGCTGGAAGTTATTTCTTCCCGTCCGCCGGGGCAGGTGATGTTCGCTTCGGTCAATAAAGGAGAGTGGCGAGATTATTCAGTTTCGGACTACCGCAACTATGCTGACCTTACAAGTTATGCTCTTCTGAATTTCGGAATATCAAAAGGCGAACCCATCTTAAGTATTACACACAACCGGGCTGAATTTAATTTCGCGGATATGGGTATTTTGCAGGCAGGAGCAGTGCATGTGCCTTTATACCCGGGAGTTGACGTTGTTAAATTATCATCTGTTCTAGATGAAACCAAGGCACGGATAGCATTTATTTCGAATAAATCGGTCTTACGAAAAATCAGGCAACTCCCAAAATGTGAGCTTCAACTGATTGTGAGTTTTGACCCGGCTGAAGGTGCTGTTTCCTATGAGGAATTTCTTCAACAGGGCAATGAGAACCGCCATGAACTTGACGTTATAAAAGCATCGGTAAAACCTGACGATCCGGCATCAATAATATACCTTTCTGGTTCGAATACACCTTTGAAAGGAGTTGTACTTTCGCATGCCAACCATGTTTTCAACCTGGTGTATTATTGCAAGTCGCATCATTTTGACGGATGCACGCACAGCATCAGTTTTTTGCCGCTGGCGCATAGTTTTGAGCGGACGGTGAATTACAGTTTCCAGTACCTGGGCATAAAAGTTAGTTACAGCGAAGGTATTGCTTCACTTGCCGGAATACTCAAACAAAAAAAACCGGATGTTATGCTGGCTGTTCCGCTGGTACTGGAGCGAATTGTTGAAAATACAAAAAACGAAATCCAAAAAGCGAAAGGGATCAACGGCTGGCTGGCGCGTATTGCTTTGCGACTGGCGGCAAAAGAAAAAGCCGGACCTACGAAGAAAACGCTTTTTATTAAGGAAGTTCTCTTCCGTTTGGTTTTTAAAGGATTACGTAATTTTTTGGGTGGAAATATAAAAGTAATGCTTTGCGGAGGCGCTGCATTGCAACCTGAAGTACTGAATATTCTGTGGGCTGCAGGAATTAATACGTATGAAGGCTATGGCCTTACCGAAGCCGGGCCGTTGGTTTCGTACAATCTGAAAAATGCGTTTAAAAGTCAGAGTGTTGGCAGGTTAATGCCTGGAGTTGAAGTAAAGATAGCCTCGGACGGTGAAGTGCTTGTGAAAAGCGGCGGGGTAATGAAAGGTTATTTTCAAACTGATGAATCGCCAATTGACAGTGAGGGCTGGCTTCATACCGGTGATATTGGGGAAATGGATGCAGAAGGATTTTTGACTCTTACAGGTACTAAAAAAGAGATTTTCAAGCTTACCTCAGGGCTGTATACTGATCCAAGGCCAATCGAATTGCAAATCGAAGCCTTTGCACACATTGGCAAAATATGGGTATACGGCCACAATAAACCTTTTCTGACGGCAATCATAATTCCGGAAAACTATAACAATCTCAGGCCAATTGACTATGATATAATTAAAGTTGAAGTTGAGAAGGAAATTGCCAGCTATAATTTGACTTGCCCGAAATACGATCAGATAGTAAAATTTGAACTTACTGATGCGCTGTGGACGGCTGAAAACGGGTTCCTGAGTGAAGATGGAACGCTTAACCGGCAAGCACTTTATAACAAGTACAGACCTTTAGTTGAGAAGATGTATTTATAGTTTTACCATTCTGGTTTATCCGCCCGAAAATATCTGTTTACATGATTTTACGAACGACGGGTATTTGCAACAGCAACCAGGCTATTCCGAAAGTTGAAACCAATGCGCCCGGTGCCACAATTGAAAATTTTACTAAGGGATGCAGACCCGTTGCGGCTAATGCATAAAAGAACAAAGCGCAAACAAGCGGATGCAGGAAATAGGACAGCAAAACGCTTCGCCCCAGCGCATTGGCAAATTCTCCTGGAGTATTTAACCATTTCCTGAATATCACAATAGCTGCCATTCCGGTTCCCAGGGTTTTAATAACTTCCCAATAGGCATAAAACAGGGAAGCCACTGATCCGGGCTGCGCAATCAGGCGGAAGTGAAGGTTTTTCTTAAATATTAAAAGCAGGATAACAGGAATAACCATCGCCACTATGGCCGTTATTACCCACGGTTTCGAATTTTCCCATGTCAGCTTATCGAGCCACTGATACCTTGCTGCTGCTGTTCCCAGGAAAAATGAAGTGCCGAAAAACACCATGGAACCCAATGGCCGGCTACCGGTAAAATCGCCGCCCATCGGGAAAATGATCCTTGTTAAATAACTGGCAGCACCTACTATTATTACGAATAACAAAATTCGCGATGCCTTCGGAAATAATTCATTTTTCGGCTTGTACAACCCATCAGGGAAAAACTGATAAAATAACGCGTAAGCAAGCGAAAAAAGCAGGATCAGGACAATGAACCACATCACACCAAGATGACCATAAACGCCTGATTGGTATGAATCACTAATAAACTGCGAGAACGTCAGGTCTTCTCCTTTCGCCAGTTTGGTAATAAATCGTGCAACAGGCCCCAGAATAAAGTAATATAGTATCAATGGAATGGAAAGCCTGACAATCCGGTCCTTAACAAAACGTGAGACGCCTTTGCTTTTTATTGAAGGATAAGTAAAATAGCCTGCAATAAAAATAAACATCCCCATCAGGAATGAATATGCGACCAATACAAAAAGAGATAAAACCACTTTTGTAAGAAAATCGTTTCCCTGTTCAATGTAGCTCCACCTTCCGCCACCTATAGCACCATAACTTGCGGCAATATGGCCGGTTATGACATAGGCTATGAGGAAAACCTTAATATTATCGAGGTAAATTAATCGTTGCTTCATGCGGAAATTCAGAAAAGGCCTTTGTTAATTTCGTCAAAGGTAAAAAAGTCGGGGCTAAAAGTTTCAGGAATCTTTTTTGCGGGCAGCTTTTTCGGAAACGAGCCAATGCGAATAGCGTGGATCGCCTGAAAGGATTTCCTTTTCAAAGAAGAGGCAATAATAATTGTAATTTGAAACATATCCCCACATGGCTTTTTTCATACTTCTTAGGTTCCATAGCGAGCGACGGAATTTCTTACGCACTGTTTTCCGGTTATACAGTTTCAACCAGATATCCTTTATGGTTACAGCAAGTTCCTGAGTTGACATATTTTTGGGAACAATTACCGGTTCCGAAAAATCGTAATGGCTCCAATCGGCTGGATAATTGGTATTAACAATCCGGTTTTCGGCTTTCAGCCTGTTATAAAGCCCTGTTCCGGGAAGCGGCGTGAGTATGGTTGTTTGCCAGGCATCAACACTCGATTTTAGGATATATTCAGCACGGTCGTACAAGGATTGTTTGGTGTCGCTATCGAGTCCAAAGATAAAAGCGCCGAGTACATTTATTCCATAGCGGTGGATTTTTTTAAACACTTTAGCGTAAGCATCCACACCCATATGCAGATTAAGTTTTTTGCCTGCTTCTTTTAATTGTTCAGCCTTTTCGGATTCAATTCCAATGAGAACTATGCGGCAACCACTAAGCGCTGCCCATTTTAAAACCTCCTCATTATCGGCGAAATTGAGGGAAACCTGCCCGGCCCACTCCATCTTGATACCTCTTTCCACTATGCCTTTAAAAAGAGCGATTGCACGCTCCTGCCCTTTTTTCCCATAGCCGATAATATTATCATCGCAGAAAAAAACCAGTTTTGTAGGCATATGTTCCAGTTCGTCAAGTACTTCGTGGATGGGCCGAAACCGGTACTGGCAACCGTTGAAAGTGGATACTGAGCAGAAATCGCATTGCATGGGGCAGCCGCGAGTGGTCTGAATAGAAGAAAACGAATACTCTTTACTAAGCAAATCGTGACGGGGCATAGGTTTGCCACCCAATTCCACGAGTTCGCCTTTATAAATCTTTTGAAGTGAATTATTTTCAGCATCTTCTATTACCTGGTGCCAGATGCTTTCAGCTTCTCCAACTACTACCGAATCCATATAATTCAGTGCTTCTTCGGGGAGCATTGAGGCATGAATTCCGCCCATTACAGTTTTAATATTCCTCTGCCGGAAGATAGCAGCCAGCTCGTATGCACGCGCACAGGTAGAAGTAAATGAAGTAAACCCAACCAGATCAGCTTCTTCAAATTGAAAAGTTTCAAAGTTCTCGTCAAGAATTTTAACATCCCAGGTTGTTGGAGTTAAACCAGCAATAATGGCAAGATTAAGCGGCGGATATGTTGAAAGATTACGCATCCGCAATCCTTTGCGGCGCTGATTAACAGGATTTATTAAAAGAAGTTTCATTTTCTTTATTCCATGTCTATTCTTCATTTATACAGAAGAAAATACTTTAAGTTGACAATTTCAAAGATAAAATGAAACATAGTGCGATTTAACAATTTGTTTTAATACCAACAAAAAAAATAAGTAAAATATAAATTCCTGATAGAAAGTGATTAGGTATTTTTCACTAGAATCAGGTAAAGGAGACAATATTCGGTACTATTTAAAAATGAAAACTCATAAAAAAAATACTAAGATATTTTTGCAAACAGCCAAATTCAGGTTCTCAAGAAGTGATTTTTATGCCCATTAATCCATTTTTTTATAATCATTTTAACTATTTTTACCGTGAATTTACCCCGGCACTTACCAATTTCTGCTTGATGATAAAATACTTTTTAGTAACCTTTCTGGCATGTGCCAGCTTTCTTGAAACATATAGTCAATTCATAGTTAATGACATATTGGCGGTGCACCCCCAGGCAAGCATATTTGATCCTGAATACAATCCGGAACTAAACCTGGTGTGTTGGAAATCCGACAGCAACGACCTTTGGGTAAGCGGCTTAGACCCGGTTACGCGACTTTTTAAACCATCCGATGGTAAGGGAACTTATGTTACCGGGAATTTATCACCCAACGGATCTGAAAGCGTAAACGGCCCCGAATGGATGCTTAGCAGTCAGGGCACACAGATTGTATATGTAAAAGCAATCTGGGGAATCCGTTATCCGGGTGTTGCAACTATGATACTAGGGGGCTGGCATTGTTTTACCCTCCTTGCTCATCCTAATGCCGTTTATACAATGGCAACAGCCAACTATAATGATAGTACAGCTCGTTTTCTTTTCGAAACGTATGATGATGTTGGGATACACTGGATAAGCAATACGAATCTGTTTAAAAGCTATTATTATCCTGACATTACACTTGGTTTTTTTGCACGCGACAACCAACAAATCTGCTGCGCTACCGACAAGTCGCGGCATCCCGGATTTGTTGAAACTGCCAGCAACCTGCCCTTTTTAACCTTAATATCACAAGACACTATCGGCGCGCCGTTTATGTGGCACGATCCGGCAAGCGACAGCAGGTTGTTTATGTACAGGACTAACGGATTCAAAACATTAAAAATTTTCAGGGAAATAAGTCCTGATTTCTGGGTTTTGTATAAGCAATTTGACAGCCCGCTTCCTGAGCCGTATGTGTATATTACTTCCCCCGAACCATTCACCTGCGGAGGCAAATCCTATATTTCGTTCATGGCTGCCCAGTCTGGTTCAGGAAAAGATGGAATGCCTGCTGAGATATGGATTGCTTCAGCTGATCCTGATGATAATTTTATGCGCCGTGTGAGCGACAGTACAGTTGAAATCCGTACAGATCCGGAACCGGTTGTTTTCAGTGACAGTGCTTTTATTTATTACACTCACATAATTACTGACAAACCATTATCCATTCAATACAGCGTAAGAAAATGCGATACAGGATTGGGAAATTTATATACTCCCGTAAAGGAAAAGAAGGAGTCAGAAGCAGGTATTTCAATTTATCCCAATCCCGGCAAAGGACTATTTAAACTTAACTCACAATCGCTGTTTGCATCCGGATCACAAATTGAAATATATGATATTTCAGGCCGGAAGGTATATTCTACGATGAGTGTAAGTGATAACGGTGAATTAGATTTCCGCCATTTACCAGATGGAAGTTATATCCTTAAAATCCAGGATCATAATCAAGAAGCGGTGACCAAATTTACTATTATCAAATAAAACACCTTACAAACGATCCGAAACATTGATTCCTTATAAAGCACAGGTAATAGACCATTATGAGGAAATACCTTCCATAAAAATTTCTTCGCTACTGCCATTAGTGTTAAGTAGGCAAAGCGACAACTTATTATACAAAACAAAGCGGCCGCTAATCGCTTTAACGGATATTTTTGTCTAAATTTGCCCCTTAACGATCATACACAATTTTTTAAATCCCCACTACCAATGATTGAAGATTTCATTAAAAACATTGAAGCAGAATTCGAAGACCTGGAACCCGGAAAATTGAAACCGGAAAGTAATTTCCGCGAAGCATTCGAATGGAATTCGATTAATGCCCTCATACTTATTGCACTGATTAAAACTGAGTACAATGTATCGATTAATGCCGAAGATATTCAGAAATCGAAAACGGTGAACGATATTTTCGAAATTGTAAAAAGCAGAATGTAATGGCACTTTTCTCCATTCCCGGTGTACGGTTAGCAGGTATTGCTGCGGCAGCGCCACGTAAGGAAGTTTCGAACCTCGATTACAAATGGGTTTCGATGAAGGACCGCGAAATGATAGTTAAAACCGTAGGTGTCGAAAAACGACGTGTTGCCGAACCGGGAACTACCACTTCCGATCTTTGCTATGCCGCTTCCGAAAAAATTATTGCCGACCTGGGATGGAATAAAAACGAAATTGAATTACTTATTTTTATCAGCCAGTCGCGTGATTATATTATTCCTTCCACAGCCGGAATAATTCAGGACCGGCTTGGGTTACCGCATAGCTGTGTAGCTTACGATATCGGGCTGGGATGCTCAGGCTGGGTGTATGGCATTTCGGCCATTGCCAGCATGATGTCGGCCACACGCATTAAAAAATCGCTGCTTTGTGTGGGCGATATATCAACGTTAACTGCTTCGTACCGCGATAAGAGCACTTATCCTTTGTTTGGCGATGCAGCCACGGCAACCGCATTTGAACTTAACGATAATGCTGCCCCAATTCATTTCAATCTCGAGTCGGACGGATCGGGATATGACGCTATAATTATTCCTGATGGCGGACTTCGCAATTTTATCAGCAAGAAATCCTTCGACTACAAAAAATACGGAACGGGCATTTACCGTACACGATTTCAGATAGCACTCAACGGCATTGATGTTTTCAATTTTGCTTTACGCGAAGTTGTACCCAATGCTAAAAAACTGATGCAGGAAATATCGAAAACAACCGCAGATTTCGACTACTTTGTGATGCACCAGGCCAATTTGCTGATGAATGAAACCATCCGCAAAATGATGAAAATAGAAAAAGAGAAAACGCCATACACTATCCGTAATTTCGGAAATACCAGTTCGGCATCCATTCCGCTGACGATTGTACACCAGCTTCGTGAGCAGATTACCACTCGAAAAGTCCAGCTGCTGACCTGTGGTTTTGGCGTAGGTTTATCATGGGGTAGTGTTGCCATTGAGATGGATAAAGTGGTTTGCCCTGAACTGATTGATTACTGAAAGGTCAACGCAAAGAGCAATGGGCTAACCCACTAACACCCAAAGCCTAACTCCTAACTCCCTCATTAAATGTCTGAACAATTTTCACTTCAAGGGAAAACCATTCTAATAACAGGTGCTTCATCCGGAATCGGGAAACAATCTGCCATTGACCTGAGTAAGGCTGGTGCAACTGTTGTTATCACAGGCCGCAATGAAGAAAGGCTGATAGAGACATTTGAAGCCCTGCAAGGAGATGGGCACATTCACTTTGCAGCTGACCTGCTTGATTTTGATTCATTTGGAGCTTTAGCTGAAAAACTTCCTGTATTGAATGGAATTGTACATTCAGCCGGAGTTACAGGTCATCTGCCGGCAAAATTTATTGGCGCCAACGATATTTCGGAAGTAATGCGCGTAAATTACATGGCACCTGTTTTGCTTACGGCAGCCTTACTAAGGAAAAAGAAGGTTGCAGCCAGTGCTTCCATTGTTTTTCTATCGTCAATCACTACAAAATACCCCTATTACGGCGGCGCACTTTATGGAAGTAGTAAAGCTGCCATCGAAGCCTATTCGAGGGTTTTATCCATCGAACTGGCGGCAAAAGGAATCCGCTCCAATTGTGTTTCTCCCTCCTTTGTTCGCACGCCTATGGTTGATGATGCCGGGAAAACCATCAGTAACGAAGTACTCGAGAAATTCGAAAAAATGATGCCACTTGGTTTCGGCGAACCATCGGATGTCAGCAATGCGATACTATACCTTCTTTCGGATGCATCCAAATGGGTTACCGGGAGCAACATGGTACTGGGGGGAGGCTGAGTGAAGAGTGAAAAGTGAAGAGTGAATAGTGAATGGTTATGAGTGTGGAGTGAGGTTATAGTAATAAAAGAGTAAAATAAATGGCTCCACTGACTGTTTATTACAACCAAAGTTCAGCATTTAAGTATTCATTAAAATAGCGAGTTACAAAAGAAATTTAATCTTCGTACACATTCCATAAACTAACATTAAATGACCCCGGAATATAGCATTGTAGTGCCAGTTTTTAACAGCGAACAAACCCTGGTTGGATTGTACGACCGCACTGCTGCTGTTTTTACGAAGGCGGGTTATAGTTTCGAAATGATTTTCGTTGATGACTTCAGCCAGGATAAAAGCTGGGAAGTACTCGTTAATTTGAAAAAACAATTTCCTGAAACGGTCACGGCAATAAAACTTGCAAAGAATTTCGGACAGCACAACGCCGTTTTCTGTGGTCTCGAACATGCAAAAGGTGAACTTATTATCACTATTGACGACGATTTGCAGATTCCTCCTGAGGAAATAACCAAGCTGATAAACGTATATCTTGATAAAGATGCTGACCTCGTTTATGGCTATTTCGGCAAGAAAAAGCATTCGCTGGTGCGTAACCTGGGGAGTTATTTTATAAAAAAATCATCCCGAATCCTTCTACAGTCGCCTGGCGAAGGCTCTTCGTTCAGACTTCTGACTAAAAATCTCGCTTCCAACATCCTGAAACATCAGCAGCATTTTATGTATATTGATGAGTTGCTGCTGTGGTATACAAGTAATATCGCCTTCACAGAAGTTGAGCACCAAAAACGGTCGGTTCATCGTTCGGGGTATTCCACATGGAAACTGTTTAAACTTTCAGCCAACATAGTAATTTATTACACTGCCGTTCCATTGCGCATTATGACTTACGGAGGCTTTTTCCTGTCGGTACTGAGTTTTATAGCGGGCATACGCTTTATCATCAACAAAATGGTGAATGATGTACCTCTCGGATATACTTCCCTGATCGTTGCAATTCTGTTTTCGACGAGCATTATCATGCTTTGCCTCGGATTGATAGGTGAATACCTGACAAGGATTTACCAGGTTCAGAATAAAAAACCGCCCTATTCGATCAAAAAAATTCTGAGTTAAAGAGTTGTTATCCGGATATCTGAATGATTTTACACTTTCAACATCCTAGTTTAAATGTGACTAATTACGAGCATTATGAAAATCTGTAAATACGGCATAACCCTATCCCGCCTTAGAGCTGAGGATATTGAATTTGTGCGTGAAAAGCGCAATTCGGAAGAAGTGCGTCGCTTTATGGAATTCCGCGATGAGATTACTCCTGAAATGCAGCAAAAGTGGTTCGAAAGCATTAATAATTTCGAAAATTTCTACTATATAGTTGAATATAAGGGTGTTAAAATTGGTCTTTTGAACGATAAAAACATGGACTGGGACGCGCGCACTTCCGAATCAGGCCTTTTTCTGTGGGACGAAACCTATATAAATACTATTGTTCCGGTTCTTGCATCGCTGTGCCTGCTCGAAGTAGGATTTTATTACCTCAACTGGAATACCTCAAATATTAAAGTTCTTCGCAATAATCCTAAAGCAATAGAGTACGTAAACAGTTTAGGTTATGCTCTTTGTGAAGGGCAGGAAAATACTGAGAACCAGCAATATTATCTTACTCGTGAATTATTCGAAACCAAAGGAAAAAAAATACAACAAGCCGCAAGGGCTTTCCTTGATGAAGAATCAGGCGATGGATACTTGTTGCTGGAACCCGAAGATTATGAATCGGGTATTGCCCAAAGGATAGAGAATTATTTCCTCGAAAACCAGATTTATCTTCATAGAAGGGGTGTTAAGGGAAGCAGAATGTACTTCAGGTAAGGATGTGTCATCTGACACCTCAACGTTTCGTTCTTGCTCCGAAAAACCGGGTATAAACACCCACAATAAACGAAGGTTTATTTATCAGCCAAAGCATCCATTTAAATGGCAGTATCTTTACCATTCGCCCGATTAAATATAGTCCCTGTGTATACAGTATAGCCGGGGTTATCCACAAATAATCCATAACTGTAAACTTAGTGAAATCCCGCTGATATCCGGCCTTTTCAGCTATTTGTCCGGCTACAAGATCGGCTATACGGATTTGTTTGGCCGTAAGTTTTTGTTTGTAAACACCAACTTTTCGATCGTCAATGGGCTGCATCAGGCTGGCAAAATACCGATGCAGTATTTCAGGTGGAAACGAATTCTCAAGCTCTTCCTTTCGGGTATGAAAACCGAAAATGGAAGGATCTTCCGGTATTCCAAGGAAACTACAAAGCTGCCCAAACCTGCTTTCCGGTTGCTTCGCCAGATCTTCATATCTGATCGTATAAAAACGCTCAGGATGCCGGGCAGCAGCTTTTTCTATAACACGGTAGGAGTATTTCCACCGGTAAATAAGTAAGGTAATATTAGGCATTTCGAAATCCACTTCGAGCAAAGAAACCAGGTTGTCGCGGTAATCGCGGACAAGGTGAATAAATTTTGCGGTTGGAAACAGTTTTGCCAGTAATTCCGGGTGATTGGAGATGGCAGGATTTTTATCGCCAATTAAGACTATCTCCTTTTTTTCGAAAAACGAATTGTAATGAAAATAAACGACTTTAAGCAGTGTTTCGAGTGTTTGCTCCCCTTCGCAAAGCAGCAGGTTACTGTGCAGTAGGTCAAGATCGATTCCCGGCCAGTTACGTATTGACCAGAAAGGAATCTTTAATGGCTGAAACAAACTCTGGTAAAATTCTTCCAGTTTTTGCTTATCCCAATATTTTACTTTCTCAAATCGGAAATGGAGCAAAAGCAGCATTGGCCATTCCTGTGGAATAATAACCTGAGGATGGGCATCGAATAAAGTGCGCAGCAACGTGGAACCGGTACGGGGGCGGCCCAGTATGAAAAACATGGGTGTGTTTTTCACTTTTTCGATGGAAAAGCCTGTCGTCATTTTTTCCGGAAACGGGTTGCTATTTTTGTGATAAAATCGAAATCGCTGCGTTTGTAAATAATCAGTTCCGTAAAGGGTATTTTCATTTTTACAGAAAAAAGAATCAACATCCCAATTGCTCCCAGCGTATAACTGACATTGGTGGCCATTGCTGCACCTAAACTTCCGTATTCAGGTATCCAAAAAAGATTCAGGATAATATTTACCAGCAATACCGGAACAAAAAGTCCTATGAGTAGCTTTGGCTGACCTGATCCGGCAAACCTCCCGCTTAAAATACGTACGATCACGAACATAATTATTCCGGGAAGCATCAATCGCACAACGCCAATGCTGGGCGCAAATTTTATCCCGTAAAACAACGGAAGCAAATATGGGATTACGAACCAAAGAATAATGGCCGACAAAAGTACAATCAGAAAGGATACCCTTACCAGTTTGGCAACATCGCGATCGAGCCGGCTTGTATCTTCGACATTGGCACTGCGACTCATTACCACCAAACCAATTGCCGAAGGCAGCTGCCATAATTTATCGCTGATAGCAACTCCCAGGGAATAATATCCAACTTCTTTCATCGTAGATAATTCCTGCAAAAGCAGGATATCAACCCGATAGTTGAGTTGCATAATCACTACCGCAACTGCATATGCTATCCCAATTTTGGCCAGACCGGAAATAACTTCCTTATCCCACGATATCCTGATTTTGAAAGTTTTTGACAAATACCGCAGCGACATTGCCGACACAAGCATGTTCGCCAGGAATAAAGCCAGCAAGGCACCGCTTACCGACCATTTTAAGAGCGCAACAAACAGCAGGATGCCAAGCAAATCATAAACCAGTGGAAGCCACACCTGGAGATTTGATCGTTTAAAATCCTCGTTACCAATATAAATTCCGCCCGAATAAATAAGTATAAGTTTTACCGGAATTGACATCAAAGCCAGGATTGCCATTATCCAGGTGAGTCCTTTTGGAAGCAGTATCAGAAAAGCAATTCCACTAATAAGAACAGCTAAAATACTCGTGATAACCAACAGGCTCATTATACCGGAGACAGTGCGATCAGCATCAAAAACTTTTTTACCCAGATGGTAAACAGCCGAACGCCTGATACCCAGCATTACAAAACTTGTAACGATGAGGGGAACAACAAGAATGGATGCATATAAACCCCGGCCTTCGGGTCCCAGCTGTCGCGAAAGTACAATATCGATAAGTAAAGCACTTACAATAGCCAGCAGGTTGCTCGCAAAAACACTGCTGATATCCTTTAAAAAACTTCGCCGGGCCATTGGTTATGAACTAGGAATCGGGGTTCCTGAATTTTACAAAAGTACGCGCCAGAACTGGTCCACGGTTCTTAATTTTAACTTTGAGATTGAATGGCAGCAGGTCGATAAAATCGCGAAGCAGATAAAGGCCACTACCATAAACCAACCAGGGAATGGAAACAAACATGGCTTTAAACCCGGGCCATTTGTATTTGCGTTCATAACCATAAATTTTTGTCCATCGGCCTCCAACAAATTCGGTAATTCTGATATCTCTGTCTGGCAACTGTGTTTTCCAAAGGTCAACTTTGCTCGTATTAATAGGCAGAAACAGACTTTTATGGTATTTCATCAGTTTTTCAGTTTTGAAGAGTTTCATTGCCTCATCTGTTTTTTTATAGAATTCAAAAACATGGTCATAATAAGGCAGTGAAAGGAAGTCGCACATTTCGCGGTAGTATTTCTGAGGATCTTTAACAAGGTCCTCGTAGCGGATTGTATAGAACTGGGAAGGGTACTTTTTCTTGATATAATAAAGTTTACGTGCCGAATGCTGCCAGCGGTAAGCCAGCAAAGCAGTAAAAGGCCCCTCGAAATCAACATTTTTTAACGATATGATATTATCCCGGGGATCACGCACAAGATGAATAAACTTAGCATCAGGGAAAAGCCTGAGCATCAGCGGAGTATAAGTGGCATAAACCGGATTTTTGTCGCCGATCCATCTAATCTCCTCTTTCGGGAACAACGAAACATAATCGTAATAAACAACTTTACAAACCGTTTGAAATGTATTCTCTCCTTCACAATGCAGCAAATCATGCTTCATCTTTTCCAGATCAATATTCCAGGTATCGAATTTGATGTGCTTCTGAACATCTTCGTGAAACTCCAGTAAATCCTGGCGCGACCAATTCTTAATTTTTTCATATTTCTGGCTCATATTCATAATAAAAGCACACTCAATGGGAGTAGCTACATTAGGATGAGCATCGAACAAAGTACGAAGCAGAGTGGTGCCTGAACGCGGTCGTCCAAGGATGAAAAACATCGGCAGGCTTGCGATCTTCTTAATATCAGGGATTGGATACATGTAAAAAAGTTAAAACGGACCTGGCATCAATCATTCACAGCAAATGTGTATTTTTGAACCGGAATAATCTGTTACTGTTTGCGAATTCAAAAGTATGAAAATATAGCACATCATGAACAGCCGCATACAGATTGACCCCTAACTGCCACGAATCATGCTTCCTGCGAATTCCATAAAAATCCCTTTCAATAAGCCGCATTTCACAGGTCGCGAGGCTTATCACGTAGCTGCTGCAGGTGCTTCCGGTAAAATATCGGGAAACGGGCAGTTTACACAAAAATGCCACGATTTTTTCAGACAGCGTTATGGTTTCGGAAAAGTGTTGCTTACCACTTCCTGTACCGATGCACTCGAAATGACAGCCTTACTTGCCCGGATTGAACCCGGAGATGAGGTGATTTTGCCATCCTATACATTTGTTTCAACGGCAAATGCATTTGTACTTCGTGGGGCTAAACTTGTGTTTGCCGACAGCAATCCGGAAAATCCAAATATTGACACATCAAAAATCGAAATCCTGATTACCGGCAAAACGAAAGCAATAGTTGTTGTACATTACGCAGGCATTGCCTGTAACATGGATGATGTTATGCAACTGGCATCGCGTTATAATTTGCTGGTTATCGAAGATGCTGCACATTCCATCGATTCCTTTTACAAAAATCAGCCGCTTGGAAGCATAGGTCATATGTCTGCTTTTTCGTTTCACGAAACCAAGAATGTTAGCTGCGGCGAAGGAGGAATGCTGGTTGTTAACGATACCGCTATAGCACCACGTGCTGAGATCATCTGGGAAAAAGGCACTAACCGTGCTGCTTTTTACCGGGGCGAAGTTGATAAATACGGCTGGGTTGATGTTGGCTCTTCCTTTCTCCCATCTGATCTGGCAGCTGCATATTTGTTTGGCCAACTGGAAATGCTTGATGATATTCAGCAAAAAAGAAAGCACATTTTTAATTCCTATTTCGAATTACTTAAACCTTTGCAGGATTCGGGAGATATTACACTTCCGGTAATTCCTGAATATGCAATGCATAACGGGCATCTGTTCTATCTTGTTACAAACGATGATTTACAGCGGGAAAAGCTGATCAAGCATTTAAACAAACAAGGAATACAGGCAGTTTTTCATTACCTTCCATTGCATCTGAGTCCTTATTTTAAAGATAAATACACTGGATTGCCTCTGCCCCATGCAGAACATTATGCTGATTGCCTTTTACGGCTTCCGTTTTATTATGATTTATCTGTTGAGGATATTGAAAGGGTTGTAAATTCGATTTCCGGATTTTATAAGAGATAAGGGGAGTATCACTTGAGGCCGTTGGCCTTGCAAACATGCAATTGCTTGTGCAGACTCCTTGTAGGTGTGCAGACACGCAAAAAAAAACACCCTGCTAATGAGGGTGTTTTTTTTTGAAAAATGAGGTTAGTGGTTTGAAGATTGTGCAGCACTCTGCTATTTTTTCCACACCGGAAGTCGGCCTGGTGTTGCGGGAGCACCGAGTTTCTCAACTTCTTTTTCAAGTTGTGGCAGGTCGGTTTCTCCTATACGTTTAATCTGGTCATATACCGGCGGAAATTCAGCCATTAGAATCGTATAAGCATCCTGCTGGGTTTGCGTCGGAGCACCTGTTGATCCCCAGTGTGCCCAGGCCATTTTCCAGAGACGGTTGTAAAGTGTAACCGGTGCCGGTGGATTCTCCTCATCGCTCGGGCTATCGCTCTTGTTATTGAATTTCAGCATCACATCCTCCAGTTGTTTCGAAACATTGCTGATACGTGCACGTAATTCGGTATTGGCTCCCGGCACAGCATTTAGAGCAGCCTGAAGCGCATAAGTACGTTTCAGCAAATCTTCGGCATATTGATCAGTGCCACGCATCACGCGGGTAAGCTCAGCCACTTTTTTCTGAAATGCAACTACAGCAGCTCTGTCAGCAGCAGGCAAAGTCGTATTTTTTAGTGCAACAGCATTAAATTCAACCGGACCAGCAAGCAGTTTTACTGTATCACGGACAGTAATTGAAAGACTAACTTTGTATTTACCCGGCATTACAGGAATTCCACTGTTTGAAGCAGCAAACGGATCATATTTTTCTTTTCCATCCACAGGGCTCAGGTCCTGATAACGAAGATCCCAGTTAATGCGATTAATGCCGGTTGACGGAGCTTTATTGATCCGGCAAATTTCGTTACCGTTTTCGTCAGTAATAGTAAAAGTGAGATATGCCGCCACTTCTTCGCGCTCGGCACGAAGTTCCTGAGAAGTTGGCTGCGGAATGCGTTCGCCTTTTTCGAAAAGTTTCGATTCACGGTCCTGACGCAGGCTTTTTAATGTTTTGGGTGCATCTTTCAGATAATAAGTGAAAACAGCACCAAAGTCAGGGTTTTTTGCAATAAAATAGGTTGATCCCTGCCCGTATTTTGTATCGGACAGAATGTAAATCAGCGCATCTTTTACCGGGAAAATATGAGCATCTTTTTCAAGCATATCCTTGTTTACGGTGCGCAAAGGAGAATAATCGTCCATGATGTAGAAACCTCGGCCGAAAGTAGCTATAGCCAGGTCGCTTTCTCTTTTCTGGATAGCAATATCGCGAACGGGAATCGAAGGCATTCCGTTAGACAGTTTAACCCATATTTTTCCACCGTCATTACTGAAATAGAAACTGAATTCAGTACCAACAAACAACAGATCAGGATTTACAAAATCCTGTTGAATGCTGTGAACCGTTTCATTAACAGGCAGATTAGCGGCTATAGAGGTCCAGGTGCGGCCTTTATCGGAGCTTTTAAAAATGTATGGTTTGAAATCGTCGCGCAAAATATTATCGAATGAAGCAAACACTACATTCTCATCGAAACGGGAAGCCATAAGATCGCTTACATACGTATTATCAGGCAATCCAGGGAATTTGTCGGTTTTATTCCAGGTTTTTCCGGCATCTGCAGTAACCTGAATCACGCCATCATCAGTACCAACATATAAAAGGTTTTCCTTTAGAGGAGATTCGTCCATCGAAACAATAGTACCATATAATGAAGTGGATTTGTCCTTTGCAACAGCATCGTAGCTCCAGTATTTGCCCATCACCGGCCAGGTGTTACGATCGATTTGCGCTGTAAGATCCTCGCTGATTACCTGCCAGGTGTTGCCGCGATCGTCGCTGCGGAATACTTTATTAGCTGCACAATAGAGGCGGGTATGCGAATGAGGGCTAAGAATAAGCGGAGAATTCCAGTTCCAGCGGTAGGTAAGTTCATCTTTGCGCGGCTCGGGCCTGATGTCGATAGCTTCCTGACTTTTGCGGTCGAAGCGGACCATTCCTCCATATTGAGATTCGGCATATACAATATTTGGGTCAACCGGGTCAATCTGAGACCAAAAACCATCACCGCCATTGGTTGGGAACCACTCGTCGCTTACGACTCCTGATCCTGTTATATTTCTTGACGGGCCGCCCATACTATTGTTGTCCTGCGTGCCACCGTAAACATAATAGAACGGTTCGGAATTATCAACCTGGACACGGTAAAACTGTGTGACCGGCAGATTCGATTTAAATACATATTCCTTACCTGCATCGAAAGTTTCGTAAATGCCACCGTCACCCCCGATAAGGAAATGCCGCGTATCTTCAGGATCGATCCATAAAGCATGGTCATCGACGTGCCTTTTGTTGTTACTCAGTGCTTTCCATGTTTTACCGCCATCCTCTGTAAAATGCGAAATTGTTTCAACCGAATAAACTTTATCAACATCCTTCGGATCGCAATAAATTTCGTTGTAATACTGTCCTTGTGCGGTATGATCGCTCATTTTCTGCCATGTAGCGCCACGGTTGGTGCTCCGGTAAAAACCACCGGCATCATCAGCGGCTTCGATAATGGCAAAAATATAATCAGGATTCACCGGCGAAATTGCCAACCCGATTCCTCCCATATCAGCGCCAGGCAGACCGCTTTTCATCTTATCCCAGGTTTCGCCTCCATCAGTTGATTTGTAAATGGCAGTTTCGGGACCTCCTCCGATTTTTGTAAAAACATGCCTGCGGCGCTGTTCGCTGCTTGCATACATTACATCCGGATTACGGGGATCCATAATTACGTTATTTACACCCGTATTTTCGCTGATTTCAAGAACTTTCTTCCAGTTTTTTCCGCCATCAGTGCTTTTATAAAGTCCACGATCACCACCCGGTCCCCAAACGGAACCTTCGGCAGCCACATAAACGATATTGCTGTTTTTAGGGTTAATAACTATGCCTCCGATATGCCGCGATTCCTTCAGGCCCATGCTTTTCCATGATTTCCCTCCGTCGATACTTTTATAAACTCCATCGCCGTAACCTAAAGCACGCTGATGGTTATTTTCGCCGGTACCAACCCAAACTACGCTGGCATTGTTAGGATCAATTTCGACAACTCCAATCGAATACGACTTCTGGCCATCGAAAACCGGTTCAAAAGTGGTTCCGTTATTGGTGGTTTTCCATACATGGCCTGATGCAACTGCCACAAACCATTCGCTGTGATTATTCGGGTTTACGGCAAAATCGGCAATTCGTCCCGAGGTAAATGCCGGGCCGATGGAACGCCATTTTAATCCGCCGAATGAGGAAGATTTTAAAGTGTCGGATTTAACTTCCTGTTTTGAGGACTCTTTCTTTGTTTTTGCTTTTTGCGCCAAAGTTCCGGAGCCCGAAAAGATAAAGACAGCTAACAGCAACGATGTTAACATGCTAGCAAACAAAATACGGAAACGGTTTTTCATATTACTATAGGTATTGGTTCTTGTGGTTTGAGGTTAAACAAACAGTATATCAGAATTTATATTATGACTTAACAAAGATGGAATTTTATTCTGAATCAATATTCAAAATGTTGATGAAATATGTGAAACCGGTTGCCCGCTCGGTGAAAGAATCATAAAATCTGTTAAAATAAGCCGCCATTACAACCTTACTTGCATAAACATAACCTTTGAAAATATATAATTTCCAACGATGTATTATGGTACAGTTTTTGGTAAAAAATGATAGAATTTTGAATCCTGAAAATAGTTTTATTGGAACTGAGATTTGTCTTTCATTTTGTATCAAATCCTATGAGTATTGTCGCAAACCACTTTCAAACCAATTATAAACATTAAAATTTTATTTTATGAAAAGCACCCGTATCATTGCGACTATTATGATGCTGATTTCGATGTTGGCACTTGAATCCTTAAATGCTCAGGACACAACTTTCAGATTATCAGATTACAAAAACCCGAATTATCTCTACCAGACGCTGGATCTTAGCTTCAATTTAGCCAGCAGGCTTTCGATATTAAAATCTACTGGTAATGATGCTGAATCTAAAAATTTGGGATCATTTTCATTAAATTCAGGAATTGGAGCAGGATATTCTTTCTATAAAAATTCTCCGGGAATTCAGGCTGAAAAGCATATTTCGCTTAATGCAGATATTAATTCTTATTCCTCAAAACTCAAGAGAGATGTTATTCAAACAAACTACAAATCAAGTACTGTCAGCCACGTTGAGAATCTTTATATCCAAGGCTTGAGAAGGGTATATTCTAAAAAAATGCAGTATTTTGAAGTGAATGGCACTTTATCTGGAGTACATAACAATCAAATGTACCGCAATGAAACTATGAGGGCTGATACAATTTCTGACAAAAGTAAGGAAGAGGACAAATACCTGAACTTGAACTTAACAGGAGCTTTTCTTGTTGGAATAGGTCGTATTGAACAGGTTCAGGATGCAAGACTTGCGATGTTTATCCTCGAAGACCTGCAAACTCTTAATCGTGCGAATAAAGTGGCTTCCGACGAAGATGTGCTTGCACTTGCCAGAGAAATCACTTTATTGAAATACAAACGATTTTTCGACAACAGATTAAGGAAGATAGCCGAAATAACAGCAATCGATGCATTTCTTCAAAAAAACGGGATAGCAGGTACATCAGATGCAGCTTATTTCACTTCGTTGAATGATAACTGGGATTTTGCCAATAATCCGATAAGAAACAGCGGAAAACGACTGTTTACAGGTCTGGAAGCAAATTATCGCTATCAATACAGAAGCTCGTATAATGAATACATTATGCCGGAAAACGAACCAAATGAATATAAATTCAATAAATCGTCAGGAGGTTTCAATATAGTGGCAGGATTCAATTATGAAAAACCTAAAAGCCTGACCTGGCAATATTCTTCATCGGTTAAAATCGGAGTTGGCATGCAAAGTGGGGTTGAAACTGAAAAAGAACCGGACATCGCGGATGAAACTAAATATTATTTGTGGACACGCCCATCAGTAATACTTGCTGCTGACTATGGCTTTGGCTATTATCCTAATTCCCGCACCTGGCTCACTTTTAATTGGTGGATTCTAAGCGGATGGGACAAAGAAATGGATGGAGATACGAAAGATAGTGAGGAAGATCTTCAGGATAATTTTTACACCTATACCGGCCCGCAATTTAATGCATACTATTACTTCTCAGAACGGCTCAGGCTTCGCCTCTTTTTCAACGGCACATTAACTCTCGATAAAACAAATTACACTTATGAAGTAATTGAAGGCGATCCTGAAAAAGTAAGTACCACCTTATGGAACCAGAACTTAAATGCATCTCTGACTTACAGCCTTTTTTAAGCCCGGAATCAGATATTTGCCAATTCCTGATTGATTGCAGGTTAGTATTTGCGAAATCGCAATTATGTAAAATTGCTGTTGAACCTGCACAATGAAATGAAAAGCAATGCGTTAAATGAATAGGTGTTTCCTAAAAAATCCTTACTGATATGCAGGAGGATTTTTTTAGATCACCCCTGCAAGGATATAAATATCAAATTGATGCAACCATTTTAAGCTGATGCTTCCCTTTAGTATCAAAAAGCTGAAGAAAGCGAAGCAGTAAAGCAAAAGTGGTAGCTGAAACAAATTAAAGTAACTTTGTGACAGGCTAAACCAATACTGTTTTGAGGAACGTTGTTAGACTTTTTACCGGCAAAAGCGAATTGGAGCGGGAATTAGTGCTTGGGTGCACCCGCAACGACCGTATTGCCCAACGCGACCTCTACCATAAGTATTGCGATGCCATGTTCACCATTGCTTACCGCATTGTTAACAACCGCGACGATGCCCACGATGCCCTTCAGGATGCCTTTATACAGGTATTCCGCGATATCGGGCAGTACAGGTTCGATTCAACGTTGGGTGCATGGATTAAAACCATTGTTGTACGCACTTCGCTCCGGCAGCTTTCGAAAAACCGAAACCTGGCTTTTGCCGACATGGATGAAGCAAAAAGCGATGAAATGATCCTGATTCCAGATACGCTCGACAGCGAATACCTTGAAAAAGTTATTCTCTCGTTACCCGATGGATACAGAACCGTTTTCCTGCTTACCGAAGTGGAAGGATATACTCACGAAGAAACCGCCAAAATGCTTGGCATTTCTCCCGGAACCTCCAAATCGCAGTTGCATCATGCAAAGAAAATGCTCAAAAACAGGCTTTCAGCATTGATGGATTAAACATGGACGAAACTAAAAAACCAACCAGCAACAGATTCAGCGAACAGCTGCCAACGCACTCTCCCAATCCGGGTTCGTGGCAGCGCCTTTCGGACAAACTTGATATGCTGGATGCTGAAGCAGGCTTCCGTGAAAAACTCGCCAATCTTCCGGTTCATTCGCCAAATGCCGGAACCTGGAACACCATTCTCTTCCGTCTGAACCGCGCGGCTTACATTAAAACCGGTGTACGTATTGCGCTTTCGACAGCAGCCGCATTGCTTCTGTTTTTTGCAGTATCACGGGTTATAGATACTAATCAAAATAATACACCAGTTCCTGCTCTTGCCATCGAGGAACAACCTGAAGCTAAAACTGCTCCTCAGAACCAAAACATAACTCCCCAACCTGCTCAGATTCAAAATCAAAACCAACACATCAATACCGTTTCTAACAGAACTAACACACCTTCATCAGCAGTTGCAGTATCTGCTCCTTTTGAAACTAAGTCAGAGTTTCTCCCATCCGAAAATGAAATTACTATCAATCAGGATATTGCTATCATTGAAATAGATACCGCATATTCAATCTCAAAGGAAATAGCACTTCTGGAAATTATACTTGCTGCTGAAGAATTAGCTGTTGAAGGAGAAAATTCTCCCGTTTCACTAATGCAGAAACAACCTGATAACGCAATTATTACTGCGCCTGTTAAATATTATACTCCCAAAGATCCGCAGGACAGTAAAAGCAGTAATCATTTTGCCCTGGGAATGTATTACCTGCCCGAAAATATTGATAACGGCGACGGTACTTCACTTTTTCACAACGTAAATGTTACTGCCAGTTACAATAAGGAAAAAGTGAGGTATAATACCAGTTTAGGTATGGCCTACAACGAGGAGCAACTGGTATTCGATATGAATTATAATATCAACACGCCTGTTATGGGAACCGGAGCCGACGGACAGCTTGATACCCTTGGATACAGAGTTGATAAAATGGAATCGCAATACGAGGGAACTGAAAAACATCAATATTTCACTTATAATCTGGGATTAGGCCGAAAGCTTTTCAGCGCCGGTAAATTCTCAACCTGGATTTCTGCCGGGGCAGGTTTCGGCATACGGTTGAACGACCCCGATATTATTTCTTCAACTGAAAATTCAATCAAAGGACAGTACAACGCGCAGATAACCAGCGTTCAAACCAGTAAGCCTGAATACAATGATGTGTATGTAAACTTTGCGACCGGCATTGATTTAAATTACCGACTTCTGAAGAGGCTAAGTTTTACATTTTCGCCGACAAGTCTCTGGTATTTCAAACCGGTGCTAACCAAGGACAATCAACCAACCGACGAACTTACGCTCGGGTTCAAAACCGGCATGAAATTTGATTTCTAAACCAGGAACAATACCTTTGTTAAAATCCCGGTTTTATGAAACTAATTCTATCAATACTACTTTCGGTAATAGTGTTTACTGCATTCGCGCAACAGCCGCGTCTGGATCATCTGATTCCCGTTTCAAAACCTACCTCCTCCCCTACATTTAAAAGCCTCGAAGCAATTTTTACTGCCGATGTAACTGAAGGTAGCGCACCACTCACTGTAACATTTATTGACCAATCGACCGGCAATCCAACCTCCTGGAAATGGACATTTGGCGATGGCGACAGCAGCCTTTTACAGAATCCGATGCATATTTATCAGTCAACAGGAATATACACGGTAAAACTCTCCATTTCCGATGGCAGCAATGGGTTTGCTTTGGAGAAAAAGGATTACATCAGGGTATATGTCAGTTATGATAATTGCGATACGCTCCGGTTTCCGCTTCCTGAACCACTTACTTATTACATGATTGCCGGCAAAGGTTATGTAACCGGAAATAATTCTTATGGAGATAAAGCCATCTGCGATTTTTTCGAAAATACGCAAACCAACCTGGTGATAACTGGTATGATATGCGAATTCAGCAAAGCCCGGCAAGCTGCCGGAAATAATGAAAAAATACTTGTCAGGATATGGAACGCAGATGCCTCAACAGGGAAACCTGGAACTGTTTTGGCTACTGACACTATTTTACTTTCAACCCTTGTGAATGATGTTGCAAATGCAAAGGTTACAAACTTTGATTTTAAAAACCCGGTTTCAACAGCTACTCCCTTTTCGATGGGGATTATGCTACCTGTAATTCAAGGCGATACAGTGTGTTTTTGGTCAACCAGTACAGGGAAATTACCAGTAAATACAACATGGATACAGCAGAGCAACAATGATTGGGAATCAGCAAAAACTTTATGGACACCCAACGGCGGACCGGATTTCATCATTTCAACTGCCATATATCCCAAAGTCTGTTTACTCGAAGGCACAAATGAAACAGTAACCCCAATTCCGTTTGCTGTATGGCCCAACCCTGCAAGTGATGTAATTTCAATTGTAAACCAGCAGAGCAATAGTACTTTCACAACATATGCAATCACGGATATTAACGGGAAGGAATTTTTGAAAGGCAACATCACTGATTCAGTAAGTACACTGTTAGATATCAGCACATTAAAGCCCGGATTTTATATTATTCAATTCATTGGCAAATCATCAATATACTCAACAAAGCTGGTAGTAAAATAGAATATTTCTGTATTGCAGTCATCTTCATATCTTACAGGCTTGCATTAGTTGAAGATATTCAGTATATTTGTAGAATAGAAAAAAAATAAGAGTATAAAAAATTTAACCAATGGACAAAATATTAGTTGCTGTTGACCTTTCGGATCTTGCTAATGTAGCCCTTGATTATGCTGCAACACTGGCAAAAGCCTTTAAAAGCCAGATCCGAGTTTTACATGTTGTTGCCCCTATTCCTTCCTACATTGGAAATGAAATAGCCCCGCCTGTGATTCCGGCTGAAAACAAGGAAGAAATTCAGCGGATGAGCCAGGAATTAGCTGCAATGGCTGAATATTTGCAAAGCCAGGGTATTGAAGCACATTATGAGCTCTCGCACGGACCGGTTATTGAAACGATTCTGGAGAATGCCGGCAGTTTTAATGCTGAACTAATTGTGATGGGTGCACATAGCCATGGATTTCTTTACAGGGCATTTATGGGAAGTGTGTGTTCCGGGGTGGTTAAACATAGCCATGTTCCGGTTTTAATTATTCCGGGAAAATAGAAATCACAACATATAGTATTTCAAAATTTCCCGATTCAATAAATATCTTTAACATTGTAAACCAAGTGTTTATTTGCTAGTATTTTAATCGGAATTAAGGCAAAAAAAGTACTTATGAATTTCCATTCCACTGTCCTTTTTGTAAATGATATCTCGGTATCGAAAACATTCTATACGCAATTTCTGAATTTCACTATTGAACTCGATTTCGGAAAAAATGTAGTACTAAGTAACGGAATCACTCTTTGGGAAATAGGCAAAGATCATCTCATAACCAATACATTGAAAACCGAAAATGACTCAAACCGGTTTGAACTGTATTTTGAAGATGAGCACATTGACGAACTGTTTCTAACTCTGGAAAATGCCGGAATACGGTTTTTACATCCTATACATGAAGAACCCTGGGGACAGCAGACTTTTCGCTTTTTTGACCCAGACAATCACCTGATTGAAATCGGCGAACCTTTGGACGTTTTTGTGAATAACATGCATAACAGAGGATTAACACCTGCCCAGATTTCTGCTAAAAGCGGAATCCCGATTGAAAAAGTAGTTGGATTAATCTGGAAATGAAAATGAGCGCTCAACTTATTGCTCCCTGTGGCATGAATTGTGGAATCTGCCTGGCATACCTTCGGGATAAAAACATTTGCTATGGGTGTTGGAGCACCAAAGGGCATAAATCAAAATCCTGTGCAAATTGTATCATTGCAAATTGTGAACTTCTGGAAAAGACAGATTCGAAATTCTGTTATGAATGCGCGAAATTTCCATGTGCCCGCTTAAAACAGCTGGACAAACGATACAGGCTTAAGTATCATATGAGCATGATCGAAAACCTATATTATATCAAGGAGTTTGGGTTAGAAGATTTTGAGAAAAAGGAATCGGCAAGGTGGAAATGCAATATTTGTGGAGGGATGATGTGTGTTCACCGGGGGATTTGTTTGAAATGTAATGACCAGAAAAATCAAGATAGAATAATCAAAAGCGCAGCGACAGAAAACTAACATTAAATAATTTTATGCCAGGATCGCCTTGTCGCCCCTCCCCCTTCAGGCATTCAAATAACATATATCTAGCGTCCCTTCCCACTAAGCAACCGGTCAGCAAGTCCCGCCTCACCCATTTTAGCCAGCGTTTGCCTTATCCATTGACGATTTTCGGGTTTATACCAGAAGAAAAACTTACGCTGATCTTCCTTTTCCTGTTTGTTTCGCGCTGTAAATACCTGTTCACCGGTGTAAGGATGAATTCCGGAATAATAAATAGCGCTGGCCAAAGTTAAAGGAGTTGGTGTAAAATCCTGAACCTGTTCAAGTTGAAAACCAAGCTCGCGTGTTTCACAGGCCAGGTGCGCCATATCGGTAAGATCGCTGCCCGGGTGGCTCGAAATGAAATAAGGAATTATTTGCTGCTTCAATCCCTCTTCGCGATTTAGTTTATCAAAGGTCTGTTTGAACAGATGAAACAGTTTGAACGAAGGCTTCCGCATGATTTTCAAAATATGATCACTTGTATGTTCCGGCGCTACTTTAAGCCTGCCTGAAACATGGTTTTTAACCAGGTTTCGGGTATAATCCGTTAATCCGAAGCGTTTATCATCTTCAGCGCTGCGACCAATAAGCATATCGTAACGAATCCCGCTTCCGATATAGATCTTTTTAATTCCTTTAATCGCCGCTGCCTGTTTGTAAAGGCTTGTAAGCGGTTTATGATCCGTATTCAGGTTGTTGCAGATGGAAGGGAAAATACACGAAGGCCGTTTGCATTTCTCGCACATATCCAGGTCAAAACCCTGCATCTTATACATATTGGCTGAGGAACCGCCAAGATCAGAAACATTTCCGCTGAAGTCGGGCATTTCGGTAATGGCTTTCACTTCGTTAAGAATCGATTTCTCCGAACGGCTCGAAATAAATTTTCCCTGGTGAGCGCTTAATGTACAAAAGGCGCAACCGCCAAAACAACCCCGGTGCATGGTAACCGAATGGCGGATCATTTCATAAGCCGGAACGGTGCCACGCTTTTTATATTTCGGATGCGGAAGCCGGGTGTAAGGCAAAGCATAAACGGCATCCAGTTCTTTAGATGTCATTAATGGGAAAGGCGGATTGATGATAACCGCTTTTTCACCCGAATGTTGAATAAGTCTTTTTGCGGAAGCTTTATTGCTTTCCTGTTCTATATGTTTAAAGGATTCGCCAAATGCTTTTTTATCTTTCAGGCAAGCCGTGTAGGATGGAAGTGTGATGGAATTTATCTTATTATCAAAATCCTTAACAGCAGCTTCGGGCACAACAAAACCGGTTTGTGGGATATCGGTGATCCAGCCCACTTCAGGATTTTCATTCAGCCTTTTCAAAACCTCAACGATTCCTTTTTCAGCCATTCCGTAAACCAGCAGATCGGCACCGCTTTCAATAAGGATGGAAGGTTTCAGCGTATCCGACCAGTAATCGTAATGGGCAAGTCGCCGCATACTGGCTTCGATACCACCGATTATAACAGGAACATCAGGATAAATTTTCTTGAGGATTTGTGAATATACTACGGTTGCATAATCAGGACGAAATCCTGCTTTTCCACCCGGAGTGTAAGCATCATCGGAACGAAGGCGCTTTCCGGCGGTATAATGATTTACCATGCTGTCCATATTACCGGCAGCAACGGCAAAGCAAAGCCTTGGTTTTCCGAATTTACGGAAATCGCGCAGATCGTCTTTCCAGTTGGGTTGAGGTACAATGGCAACGGTGAAACCTGCATTTTCAATAACCCTGGCAATCACGGCTGTTCCAAAAGCAGGGTGATCCACATAAGCATCGCCCGAAATTATCACAACATCCACTTCATCCCAGCCACGGGCAAGCATTTCGTCGCGGGTAATCGGAAGCCAGGCTTTGAGGGGAAGTTGATCCATTGGTAGTTGAAAATTTCTGCAAAGATACGGATTGAAAGAATATCGGTTAACTTTGTGAATGCAGAGCTAACGAAAGGAAAAAGCAAAACAGCAAGGCCTGGGTCTGCGACATTTAAACCCTTAAAGGGCTTCAAACCCTTAAAGGATTCGGAAAGAGTAAAAACTTCTAGAATTAAATTTCTACTTTTAAATTATCATTGTAATGATGAAAGAACCTGAAAACTTATCTTCTGAAAAATTTATAATCCGCCCGGCCGAAGAAGCCGATGTTAAACTTATCCTCCAGTTTATTAAAGGACTTGGAGAATACGAAAAACTTAGCCACGAGGTAGTTGCTACCGAGCAGAAACTGCGCAAAACCTTATTTAAACAAAAAATGGCCGAAGTGATCATTGGCGAATATGGTGGCGAGCCGGTTGGTTTTGCTTTATTCTTCCATAACTATTCTACCTTTTTAGGGCAAGTTGGCATTTACCTCGAGGACTTGTATATTATACCTGAAATGAGGGGAAAAGGATTTGGCAAAAGCATGTTAAAACACATTGCAAAATTAGCTGTTGACAGGGATTGCGGCCGCCTGGAGTGGGCATGCCTCGACTGGAACGAACCTTCTATTTGTTTTTATAAAGGATTGGGCGCAAAAACGCTGGAGGATTGGACGGTTTACAGGCTTGCCGGGGAAACGCTGATTGAAATGGCGAAGGAATAATTTTTTTCGGGCGTACAGACGCGATGCTAGCGTCTCAAGCAACGAAAATAAAACATTGAAACAATAGAACATTTGAACATTTGAACAATTGAACAAACAAAGTTTGTCCTCTCAGCATCAAGCACCAAGCACATAGCACTCAGCACATAGCACAAATTATTCAACAATTCATGGAATTAAAAGAAAACTACGATTTTGTAATTATCGGTTCAGGATTTGGCGGATCAGTTTCTGCACTTCGCCTGGCCGAAAAAGGATATTCAGTACTGGTTATTGAAAAAGGGAAGTGGTTTGAAAGCACTGATTTTGCCAAAACAAACTGGAACCTTCGCAGATGGCTATGGATACCGTGGTTAAAATGCTTTGGTATCCAGAAGCTGAATTTTTTAAGGCATATCAGCGCTCTGAGCGGCGTAGGTGTTGGAGGTGGTTCTCTGGTTTATGCCAACACACTTCCAAAACCAAAATCACCGTTCTTTGGGCAGGGTTCATGGGCCGGACTCGAAAACTGGGAAGAAGAACTGTCACCTTTTTACGATACTGCCTGGCAAATGCTGGGAGCGACGGAAAACCCGGTGCTGGCCGAAAGTGATCGTGCCATGCAAAAACTGGCGGTACAAATCGGGAAAGCGGAGCACTTTGCGCCAACTATTGCTGCCGTTTACTTCGGCGAACCTGACGTTACTGTAAAAGATCCATATTTTGAAGGCAAAGGTCCCGACCGCACAGGTTGTATAAACTGCGGTGCCTGCATGACCGGCTGCCGGCATAACGCTAAAAACACCCTGGACAAAAATTACCTTCACCTCGCACAACAGCTTGGAGTAACCATACTTGCTGAAAACAAAGTATGTTCAGTTAAACCACTTGGCGAAAAAGGCGAAAAAGGCTACCAGGTTGGTTTTCGAAAATCGACGTCTTACTTCACTTCCACTCATACCGTAACAGCCAAAGGAGTTGTATTTGCCGGGGGTGTTGTTGGAACCGTTCCGCTTTTGCTGAAACTTAAAAAAACTATGCTTCCAGGGTTAAGCTCCAGAGTTGGTGATATGATCCGGACCAATAATGAAGCCCTGATTTACACCACTACTACCGATAAAAACCTTGAACTGCACAAGGGAATTGCAATTGGCTCCATTCTCGAAATGGACGAAAACAGCCACCTCGAACCTTGCCGATACGGTGAAGGATCAGGATTCTGGCGAATTACCATGTTACCCATGGTGAGCGAGAAAAACCCCGTTTTACGGGTACTGAAACTTGTCATTCTGCCATTTACCGCGCCTTTAACCTGGTTGAAAGTGTTTTTTGTCCGCGATTTCGGACGAAGCAGTACAGTACTTCTTTTTATGCAGCACCTGGATAGTACGCTTAAGTTGCGGCTGGGATTTTACGGTATGAAAACACAGCTCGAACAAGGAAAAGCGCCCACCCCGTTTATACCGGAAGCACATAGGGTAGCGCATATTTTCTCAAAAATTATCAGTGCAAAACCTCAGATTATGGTAAACGAAGTTTTTGCAGGAATTCCTTCAACAGCTCACATCTTAGGCGGTGCCTGCATGGGGAGATCACCCGAAGAAGGCGTTATTGACAGCAGCAACAGGGTTTTCGGGTACGAAAATATGTATGTTTTTGATGGCTCAATGATTTCGGCCAATCCGGGAGTAAATCCTTCACTTACAATAATGGCAATTTCCGAAAGAGGAATGAGTAAAATACCAATCAAGCAATAAGAAATGGAAGTTCAGGCTATAGTTGATCGTCAGAAAGATTTTTTTAAAAGTAAAAAGACAAAAGATATTGCCTTTCGCAAAGCTTGTCTGAAACGCCTGCTTGAAGAGTTGGTGAAACGCGAAAAAGAGATCGCGAAAGCCATGTACAACGATTTCCGTAAGCCTGAATTCGAAACGGTGATGACCGAAACAGGCATAGTTATAAATGAACTTAAGCTGGCTATTCGCAAACTGAATTCATGGACAAAGTCGCGCTGCGTGATACCGGTGCTGGTCAATTTCCCATCCACCAGCCGGATTTACAGGGAGCCATACGGCACTGTGCTGATCATCGCACCCTGGAATTATCCTTTTCAACTGGTTTTTTCGCCTTTGATAGGCGCCATAGCTGCCGGGAATACAGTTGTAATAAAGCCTTCGGAACACTCGGCACATACCAGTAGGGTGGTATCCGAAATTATTGCCGCGGTTTTTGATCCCGGCCATGTTACTGTAATTGAAGGTGAAGTTGCTGTTGCAGCCAAACTCCTTCGCGAACGCTGGGATTATATTTTCTTTACCGGAAGTATTGCCGTAGGCAAAATAGTGGCCAAAGCTGCCGCCGAACATTTAACGCCCGCAACCCTCGAACTAGGCGGTAAAAATCCATGCATAGTGGATGAAACAGCCGTAATTAAACTGGCAGCAAAACGAATTGTATGGGGCAAGTTTATCAACTGCGGACAAACCTGCATTGCGCCTGATTATATTTTGGTTCACAAAAGTATTAAGGATGAATTTGTTGATCATTGCAAAAAAGAGATCGTCGCTACCTACGGCGAAAACGCGCAGCAATCGCCCGATTACGCCAGGATTATCAACCATCATAATTTCCAGGTTTTGAAGCATGGCATTGCAGGCGAAAAAATCTTGTTCGGTGGTGAAACCGATTCCCACGACCTGTATTTTGCTCCAACGCTGCTCGACAACCCCGACCGGGAAAGCCATATCATGAAGCATGAAATTTTCGGACCTATACTCCCGATTATTTCTTACAAAACCGAATCAGAACTGGATACCATAATCAATTCCTACGAGAAACCGCTTGCATTGTATGTATTTTCGAATCATGTAAAATTTATCAACCGCATCATCGATAAGCATTCATTCGGCGGAGGAACAATAAACGATACCCTGGTTCATTTCGCCAACCACCGTTTGCCCTTCGGTGGTGTTGGATTCAGCGGCGTGGGAGCCTATCACGGGCAACATTCGTTTGATACGTTTACCTACGAAAAAGGAATAACCACCCGCTATAACTGGCTCGATTTACCGGTGAGGTATGCGCCTTACCGGGATAAAATGAAAGCGTTGAAGTTTTTTATGCGGTGGTTTTCGTAGCAACATCACACAACAAATTAATCAGAAGAGCGAATTTGGGTTGTTCCAAATTCGCTCTCCTTGTATTAGCATTTAAAATAATTTGCATGATTGGGATATCCGATTAGATTCCGGATTATTAACGAATTCTATATGTTAGTGAAATACTGTTAACCGCTTTTACAGGATTATAAAAACTCATATCCGGGGCTAAATTCCTGCTGCTGGCAATTCGAAAACCCACTTTGCTGAATTCGATTCCTAAAAATGGTTCTAAAAAGAGCAGTCCATTATCATATATTGATTCAGTGTTAAAATCATTCTTTCTGGTAATAAAAGAATAACCGAAAATAAAGTTTGCTCCATAACTAACATAAGCAGGCAACCCAAATGCCGTAATTTGGCGTTTACCAGCAAAGGGAAATATCATCTGATAGAAACTACTTCTATAAACAGGGCTATCACCTGTTACCTGAACATCCACATTCCTGAATGATTGTTCATATTCAAGTTTAAATCCGGTTATGAAAGCTGTTTTATTATTGATGTGTCTTGTCTTTTCCCTAACCGAAAGCCCAATTTTATAGCCCTGAAGAATGCCCCCTTCGCGATAAGCATAAGAAGAGCTAGTAGGAGAATAGTAGTAAGGAACACTTAAAGTATATCCTGCTTCCACCTGCGAAAACCATTTGGCCTTAACTTTTGTCTTTTGCGAATTACCAGTATTTGCAGGATAAAGAGCCAGCTTTGAAATATCACTAATTCCCCGTCGCGAAACACTAATTTCAATCATCTGTATTGAATCAGCCATTTTAATAGTGGTTTGTTTGCCAAATGCCGGTAACGGAATTGTAGTATGCTGATTATCAAAAGTAATAACTATCGAATCCGCTTCCTGGGCCATTGTCGCTGATGTAATCCCAATTATCAAACTTAAAATTATACTGATTGCTTTCATTTATTTACTCATTTAAGTTCCTATGCATCAATTAATTGCTCTCTAATAAAATCACTCACTAAAAAATACGATACGTCAGTGCAATACTGATATTGCCGTCCAGGTTACTATGTAAAATGTAATAGCTGTTATAGGGCACTGCAAAATCTGCAGAAAAAAGTATTCCTATTTTCCAAATCTCCATTCCTAAATAAGGTTGCAGCAAACTTGCGTATAACCCTCCACCATTAGATTGTAAATTATTGGTTCTCTTGTTGGTTCTCAATATACCCATGCTATTCCCAACGTTTATTCGCGCTGGTAGTTTCCCTAAATTAAAATGATAGCTGTACCCAAATTGATATAGGAACTGAAAGCTGTTTATCCTGAATTTATAATTATTTTGAGTAGCACTTATCAGATTTCCTGAGGAATCATTTAAAACAGAGAATGATTGTCCATCGAGATAAGATTGTGAAAATCCTAGTTTAAACCCAGAAATAATGGAAGATTTCTTACTTAAGTAAAATTCTCCCTCCAGAACCGAAAGCCTTATTTGATAACCTCTGCTATCACTCACTGAAAAGTTTTCAGTAAGTGTGACTGGAAGTCCATTAGTTGTGTAATTTGTACCATAAGTACCAGATCCAGAAGTAAATCCTTTTATATATCCGGCTTCAACTTCAGAAAACCACTTTGACTTGTTTTTAGACTTTCCGGAATTCACATCATTCGAGTACAGTTGTGAAAAAGGTGAAGTTTCGCCCGGTTTCCTTAACCAAACACCAATTTCAACTACCTTATTTGTATCAGAATAGTTAACCGAAGTCTGACTGCCGAATGTCGGTAAAGGAATTACCGTCTTTTGGTTCTCATAGATTACAATAACGGAATCAGCCTTTTGTGCTACCGATGTGAAGGCTGAAAGCCCAATAACTAAAACTAAGAATTTGTGTAGATTTTTCATTTTATCAGTAATTAATATTTATACATACATAGCTGTTCTCATCGCCAATGATATAGATTTTGTCAGGCTCCCCGTTTGGTTTCCGGCTAAGCAGCATTTTGGAATTGGTAAATACTTTTTTAAGGTTCACTTTTTGATTTTGAGCCACATCGTTGTTATTTAAATTGTTAGCTCCAATATCCGAAGTTTCGATTGTGATGGTGTAGCGCGGCTTTTTCTCCGGTGCTTTTGCCAGCTCATTGGTTTTAACCGGCACGGAATCAAGCAAAAGCGGGATTTCGGCTAATGTAGTTTCAACCGGAGCAATTGCGTTGAAATCGTCACTAACAGGTATGATTATACTCTCCTTTTTTTGATTTTGGAATGGCTTCTGCACTGAAACTTCAATTGGAGCAGCCTGGTTTTGAACTGGTGGAACTACAGTTTCTGGAGGAACAGGTGATTTTTTAACAGTTACTGCAACTTCCGGTTTTGGGCTGGAGGTAAAATCAGCAGTCAATAAAAACAATGTTCCTATCAACAAAATAATTGATGCTGCTGCTGCCCAATAATAGAAAAATCGTTCTTTACCATCTGATTTTGGCTCGGCAATCAGGATGATTTTTTCAGTCAGTTCACGGCTTTCATCCGAATAATTTTCGAGAGGATCGGCAAACTTGGTTTTTTGCCACGACTCCCATTCAAATTTAAACAGTTCGTCAGCTTCAATCTGTTGAAGTAAATCAATTCTGGTTAGTATATCAAAATCATCTTCCACCAGCCGGAACATGATTTCTTCGTAATTAGCTATGGTTATTTTGAGGTTCATAATACTTCCAATTCTAAAATCTTTTCTTTAATGGCTTTCCTTGCCCGGAACAAATACACTTTTACCTGGGCTTCGGTTAAATGTGTGATTTCTTCAATTTCTTTGTAGCTGTATGATTCAAGGTCGCGGAGGGTAAGCAGTTCTTTGTACAAAGCGGGAATTTGATTTATGGCAAGTTGCACCAACTGCTGATCATCTGTGTCATCCTGTTTACCAATCAGGTCAAATGTAGATTCGAAATTCTCCATTTTAACATCTGCGCGGAACGTATCGATTATTTTTTTGTGCGCTACAGAGAACAAATACGACTTAGCTGACTTCATTTCCACCTTGTCCCGGTTTTTCCAAAGTACTTCGAAACATTCCTGCACGATATCCTCCGATTCAATTGCGCTGCCTGCTACCCGCTTCGAAAATCTCAAAAGATTTGGAGTAAATTGCTTTGCGCAGATAATGAAATCGTCCTTCGTCATACAACAGTTAATCGGAATCGGGTTAAAAAAGTTACTTGCTGTTTAAAATATTGTGAGAAAAAATATTCTTTGGTTTATGTTAACGCCTGTAAATAGCTGTATTTAAATATATTAAATATTATTCAAAATAAATTCAGAGGAATAATATTACCTGATAAATGTATGATTCTTATCCAGTTTTAAAAGGCTTGATCCGGAAATTCTTTTTTTTTAAGGCATATTGCAAGAACTCATTTTGACAAATTCGCAAATCTTATAGTTTTCAATTGAAAAAACCGTTTCATTTGCAATGTTAAAACTGTCCACGTCAATTTACAATTCAAATCCCTGCGGGAGACTCTGATGTTAAAACTTTCGATACTTATACTCTCATTCAGCCTTGCGCTTTATGCAACTGACACTTTTGCCCAGAAAGATGTTGTAAACAAAATCATCGAAATTGGCAAAACCGATAACCAAACCATGCAACACCTCGACGTGCTTTGCAACCGCTTTGGTGGCCGGCCGATTGGTTCGGATGCGTATGAAAATGCTGCTGAGTGGGCAGCATCGAAATTCAGGGAATGGGGAATGCAGGTGCAGATGGACGAAGCCGGAACTTTGCCTGTTGGCTTTAACCGCGGTCCGTGGTTTGGTAAATTGCTGGGCGAAAACGGAATGGACTTGCATTTTGCAACGCCTTCGTACACTTCGGGCACTAAAGGCGCTCAAACCGGTCATGTGTTGCTGGAACCTAAAACCCAGGAAGAATTTAACCGAATGAAAGGCCGACTGAAAGGTGCCTGGGTATTAATAACCGGTAAAAATGAAGGCTGGCCGATTGATTTTTCGGGAAAGGCAACCCATCGCAGAGATTCGCTGATTGCTGCCAATATCGAAATCCGTAAGAAAAACCGCGAAATTGAAGCTGAAAACGAAAATTCAGGGGACAGCATTCCGAAAAAAGAGCTGATCAAACTGAATGATGAACCTGCTCTTTTCTACAAACAGATGAAAGATGCCGGAATCCTGGGAATTATTCAATCGGCTAAAACTCCGATTCAGGCGCTTTACGACCGCAAAAATATCGACAGCATGACTTTTGAAACCCTGCCGACTGTTCCTGACATAAAACTCGACGAACATCAATACGACCTCATTGAACGCATGGCAAAAGAGCGCCGAAATTTCTTCCTCGAATTTGATATCCGCAATCATTTTAAACCCGGACCCATAAAATATTACAATGTGATTGGGATTATTCCCGGCACCAAATACCCCAATGAATATGTTATCATGGGTGGGCATCTGGATGCATATGATGTTGGAACCGGAGGTGTGGATGATGGCTCGGGCTCAAGCCCGGCCATGGAAGCAGCACGCATGATTATGAAAGCCGGCGGAAAGCCAAAACGTACCATCCTGGTTTGCCTCTGGGCAGGTGAAGAATTCGGTTTGCTGGGTTCCAAAAGCTGGGTGAACCGAAATCCGGAAAAACTTACCAGAATTTCGAATATGTTTAACCGCGACGGAGGCCCTACCGTTGCCAACAGCCTGAGTGTGCCCGAAGCCTGGATGGATGATTTTGAAAAAATAAGCGAGCCGCTGAACGGGATAAATCCTGATTTCCCTTTCACCCTCAAAAAAGGTGAGCCCCGATCGAAACCCAAAGCCGCATGGGGAACCGACAGCGGACCGTTTGCCGTTGAAGGCGTGCCGACACTTACTTTCGGAACCGAAGATACCAAAGGCTACAACTTCAGTTATGGCGAAATATGGCATACCGAACGCGATTTGTATAACAAGAGTATACCTGAATACCAGGAACATACATCAATTGTAACGGCAATTGTGGTTCTGGGCGTTGCGAACCTGAATCATTTGCTGCCGGCGGGAGATTATTATTTGCCTGCAAAAGCTGAGTAAAATTTCCGGAGCCTGATACTATTACCAATATTATACAGGTATTTAGTTTTACTGCCACAAGGGCAGCATTATCCTTTTCACACCATTGAAAAGACTAATTTGTCAGGCTGAACAATTTTTGTTAATATATGTTAATATTTTCATATCTAAAATCTGCTCTATGAAAAACAAAATCTACTCACTTCTACTGGTCCTGTTTACACTAATTTTTGTAAACATAAAAACTGAGGCACAGGTGTGCCCTAATAATCACCTGTTCAATAGTGATTTCTCTTCAGGTCTTTCATTCTGGTCTCAGTATGGGAATGTAAATGCTATGGTGCTTCCCATCAATTCAGGGTGTATTTCTACCTGCCTTGCTATGCCGGCAACCAACAACAGCAATTCAGGAGTAATTCAATCGGTAGTAATGCATAAAGATACCTGTTATGATTTATGCTACTGCATTGAATCGCCCAATGGCAACGGAAATTCAAAGGTTACTATTGCAGCTATTACTGCTTCGGTAACCCAGGCTCAATTGCTTTCGGGAGCATTTACAGCTTCTCAGGCTCAGATTTTGGATTCATATGTTATTACAACACAATTCCCGGCTTACTACCGCTGTCCTGGTACTGTTAAAGCAACAGGTAATTTTACTGCATTTGTTATTATTAACGAAACATTTGGACTTTATGGTTCCGATATCCGTATTGACAATATATGCCTTCAAACACGGCTGCCTTGTCCATCAAATCCTTGCGACAGTACCCAGGCAGGATTTACCCACACAACTGCTCCCGGGCTTGTCGCTCAATTTACCGATCTTTCCACCAGCAGCGTAAATTATCCTATTACTTCATGGTCGTGGAATTTCGGCGACCCGGCCTCAGGTATAAACAATACTTCAAATCTGCAGAATCCCAGTCATACATACCCTTTGCCGGGATGGTACCTGGCATGCCTATACATAACAGCCGGACAGCCCTCAACCGGTTACTGTTATGATACTTTATGCATGGATATCTATATTCCGCCGGTTACCCCTTGCGACAGTCTTCTGGCAGCATTTTCATATTCAGCTACCGGATCAACACTTCAATTTACTGATTTATCCACATCTCCTTCCAGTATGCCGATATGGGGATGGTCGTGGGACTTTGGCGATCCGGCTTCGGGAACTAATAATACCTCAACACTACAAAATCCTATACATACATTTACAAGTCCGGGCTGGCACCTGGTTTGCCTGTATATCTCTGCCGGAGTTTTAGGAACAGTTCCGTGTTACGACACCATTTGTATGGATGTTTTTGTGCCGCAGGCGAGCCCATGTGATAGCGTCACTGCTAATTTCGCTTATACAACCACAGGCTTGACAGGCAATTTTACTGATCAGTCGATAGTTCCATCTGGCGCAGCAATTTCATCCTGGACATGGAATTTCGGAGATCCGGGATCCGGGGCAAATAATACATCAAATTTACAGAATCCATCACATCTGTTTCCTTCAGCAGGATGGTACTTTGTTTGTTTGTATATTTCAGTGGTTACTCCCGATGGGCTAACCTGCCAGGATACTATCTGTAAAGATTTGCTGATACAGGGCACTTCGAATCCCTGCGACAGCGTAGTAGCTTATTATACATTTACTTCGAGCGGGCTCACAGGGAATTTTACAGATCAATCACTGTTGCCATCAGGAGCTTCAATTTCATCATGGTCGTGGGATTTTGGCGATCCGGCATCCGGTATCAATAATACATCAACCTTACAGAACCCGACCCATGTATATACCGCACCGGGAGTTTATATCGCGTGTTTATATATTTCGGTGGTAACCAGCGATGGGTTGACATGCCAGGATACTATTTGTAAAGATGTGATAGTACAGCAAGCTAGTGCAGATCCATGCGACAGCCTGCAAGCATGGTTCTCGGCTACAGGCAACCTGGTTGTTTCATTCAACGATTTATCAACGCTTGGATCCGGGATGGTTTATTCCGGCTGGAGTTGGAATTTCGGCGATCCGGCATCGGGAGCGAATAATGTAAGTTCGTTACAAAACCCGGTGCATAATTTTTCAGCACCAGGCATTTATCTTGTCTGCCTGATTGTTGACACATACTTACCGGGCACTACTGTGAAATGTTCGGACACCATTTGCCGCGATGTGCTTGCTTCGCAGGTTCTAACAGGGCTGAACATTCAAACTAAAGCTCAGCTAAACATCTATCCAAATCCAGGCGACGGGAACTTTACAATTGCAGGTAACGGTGCATCTATATTGCGTGTATTGGTTTTTGATGCTACAGGTAAGTTAGTGCTTGATCAGCTTTATGACAATAAAACCATAAGTCTTCCTGAGAATTGCAAATCCGGGGTATATCTTGTCCGGATTGAAACTTCTGATGGAATAGAAACAAGGAGGATATCCGTTAACAGGAAATAACCAATCATTTTTAGCTGGTTCCTTTTAGTACACAAAACCGTCATATTGCTTATCAAAAGGCATTATGGCGGTTTTGTTTTTAACTCAACTTAAGCACAACAAAGTAATATCTTGCTAACTAACCCCTACAAATTCCGGAAATAATTATTATTTTCGCACCAACAGATTCCGATCCGGTTAAGGTATCAATTATTTATTTTAAAGAATAGGGTCGCTTGAATATCTCAGGTTATAATATATTTCTAACTACTACCCGAAGCGTAAAAAAAGCAGAATGATCCAGGAAATCCCCAATCCCCAGTTACAGCTTGCTTTTGACTTTGTTCAGCAGACTAATAAAAACCTGTTCGTAACCGGTAAAGCCGGAACCGGGAAAACTACTTTTTTGCGTAATCTGAAGCTGATTTCACCCAAACGCATGATTGTGCTTGCGCCAACAGGTGTAGCCGCCATTAACGCAGGAGGAGTGACAATACATTCGTTTTTCCAGATGCATTTCGGTCCGCATATTCCGGGGCAGGCACAACAGCAGGACCAAAACCGCGGCAACGATCAGAACAAGACTTTCGACCGGTCGCAACGTTTCAGTAAAGAGAAAATAAACATTATCAAAAGCCTCGATCTGCTGGTAATTGACGAAATAAGTATGGTTCGTGCCGATTTACTCGATTCAATTGATGAAGTTTTACGCAGGTTCAGGGACAGAGGCAAACCTTTTGGCGGTGTTCAGTTGCTTATGATCGGCGATTTGCAGCAACTTGCGCCGGTTGCCAAGGACGATGAATGGGAATTGCTGCGACCGTATTATGATACCATTTTCTTTTTCGGAAGCCGCGCATTGCAGAAAACCGATTTTACTACCATTGAATTGCGGCATATTTACCGTCAGAGCGACCAGATTTTTATCAATCTGCTGAATAAAGTCCGCGACAACGAAATAGACAAACAAGCCCTCGACGCCCTGAATCAGCGCTACATTCCCGATTTCAATCCAGGAAACGACGAAGGTTATATTTCGCTTACGACACATAATTACCAGTCGCAGGCTATTAATGAGAATAAACTAAAACAACTAAAAGGCACATCATATAATTTTACCGCTGAAGTAAAAGGTGAATTTCCCGAATACAGCTACCCAACTGATTTTGAACTGGTACTTAAAGTGGGAGCTCAGGTAATGTTTGTTAAAAACGATATTTCGCGCGAGAAGCTTTTTTATAACGGCAAAATAGGCAAAATTGTGCGGATCGAGGATGATATCATTTTTGTAAAATGCGAAAGCGATTATGATACAATTCCTGTGCAACAGGCTGAATGGCAGAACAATAAATATACTATAAACGAGGAAACCAAGGAAATTACCGAAACGCCTGTTGGAAGTTTTATCCAGTTCCCGTTGAAATTGGCCTGGGCCATTACCATTCACAAAAGCCAGGGCCTAACATTTGAACGTGCCATTATCGATGCCAACGCTGCCTTTGCTCACGGCCAGGTGTATGTCGCGCTCAGCCGCTGTAAAACCATGGAAGGCATGGTGCTGAGTTCACGCATTTCGCATGAATGTATTAAGAGCGATGTGAGTGTAAAAGGATTTTCAGCCAATGCTGAAATGAATCAACCTGGTGAAAGAGAGCTTATTGCATCGCGTATTGCATACCAGCAAACCTTGCTTTTGGAGTTGCTCGATTTTTCGGTTATTCAGCGGAGGCTTCATTACATCCAGAAACACATAAAGGAGAATTCGAATGTTTTGCTTCCTGCTTTTGCAGAAGTGTTTAATACAATGAGCGACAAACTCTCGTCGGAACTGATAGGAATCGTTAACAAATTCAATCCTCAGATTGGCCAGTTGCTCATTGAGCAGCCGATGATTGAAAGCAACGATGCTCTTCAGGAAAGGATAAAAAAAGCATGTACTTATTTTGCTGAAAAGACAGAAGAACACTTTTGCCATATTTTGCAAAATACTGATATTGAAACCGATAATAAAGAAATCAAAAAGACACTCAGGGAAGGCATGGAGAACCTTTATCAGGAAGCTTTTATAAAAACAGCTTGTTTTAAATCGTGTGTATCCGGTTTCTCGGTAAAAATCTACCTCGATGCCAAAGCAAAAGCATCCATTGAAAAAATACATTTGAAAAAAGAAGTAAAAGTTCCTGTTTATAATCCGGCATCAGGTTCAGCTAATGTATCATTATTACAGGAAATTAAAGCCTGGCGCAATGCGAAGGCGGATGAAGAAGATTTACCTCTTTACATGGTGCTTCCGCAGAAAACCTTGTATGAACTGGCTGAAAAAATGCCTGTTACGCTTAAACAACTAAAGGATATCAGTGGTTTCGGGAAGAAAAAAGTAATAAAATACGGTGACGAATTGCTTGCTATAATATGCTCACATCTGGAGGTGGAATTGCCGGAAATATCTGCTTCCGAATTTCCGATGGATGAGCGGGCACAGAAGCCAAAACCAGAAAAAGGCCAAACACAGAAGCTTAGCCTAGCAATGTTTAAAGAGGGAAAGACGATTGATGAGATTGCGAAAGAGCGCTCTCTCACCACTTCTACAATCGGAGGACATCTCGCCCGATTTGTTGCCAGCGGAGATATCGACATTTTGAAGCTTATGTCGCCGGAAAAACTACAGATTGCCATTGACTATTTTAAAACTGCCGGAACGGCTTCTATATCAGAAGCCATGGCAACAAAAGGCAACCAATTTACATACTGGGAAATGCGAATGGTGCAAGCCTACCTGTTCACCAACCCACCGGAATAAAGGAATGACAAAGCTTGTCGGGTTTTAACCCGCCATATATTCGCCGTTCATTTCATCATCCGATTTAGTAAAAGAATACTGGTAATCCATCGGAATGATATCAATGTATTCCTGAACGCTTCCACCCGAAAAACAGATATCAATAATATCCTTACCAGTTTTTGATAAAGGTGCTTTGTTGTATTTTGCCAGTTCCTTTTTAAAGAAATCCAAAAGAATCAATGCACCTGCATCATAGCCATCTTCACCAACTTCGGGTTGTTTATATACTTTCAGGAAACGTGATGGAATTTTAGCACCTTCAATGGTAATATAATTGAGTTCATATCCCAACAATGGCGACCGTGCTGGCTGATATTGATCGCTACGTAGTTTTGCATTTCCGCGCCGGGTAAGGTATTCGCGCATAAAAAGCTGTGGTTTGAAACCTACTTTCCAAACTCCGATATGTTGGTTTGGCGTTAATGTATAGCGTGTACGGGGCGTGTTTATAATCTGGTCGAGGAGCATATTGGCGTGCGGAATCAGTTCGCCTGTTGCAAAAGGCCAGTACGAACCTACTCCTTCGCTTTCCATACTTCCGCTGCTTATGATGCTCGGATTGGCAAACCCACGTGGAGCCACTAATCTCCACAACCATGCCAGGGCAGGTGGAAGCACATGAAAAATACCAATGATGCCGTACGAAGGATTTTCCCGTGACGATGGCGGTGTGCGCACTCCAAAACTTCGGACATCAACAGATACCTGTCCGTTTACGATGCCGGGAACAATTTCGCGCGGGATAACAATACGGGGATTGGCACATTTTTTACCGGGAGCATCTTCCACATGGTCCCAAATGAGGGCGGTACATTCCGGTTTAGTTTCAATATTGAGAAATAACAGGGGCTTTTTAACTTTTATTGAAAGTTTTTCGAGGAAAGGATCATCACCATAATCTTTAACGCCATCAACCCGTATAAACCAGGCGTTTTCGCCATCGAGGATGGACAGTTTTCCGTTGTTTTTTTGCAACGACGGATGACAAAGCGCCATATCATCAGCCACCGGGCTGAATGTGCAGAACAAAGGAATGGAAATCTGGCGCTTTTCGCCTGAAATCATATTCTCTCCAATGAGCACCTGGCCTTCCTGTTCGCGTACAATATGACCGAGCATTTCACTCTTGCCTCCACCACTGGCACCTTCATGCATAAAAGTGGTGATATTATCATACGGACTCGAAACCTGAACGGCTGAGCAATGCGCTGTTATCCAACCCTCTTTCTCGCCTTTATCAAGCAATACGCCATATAATCCTTTCTTTGCACTTGGGCCGGGATACAGATTATACGCGTATACTTCGTGAATTTTTTCGGTCCGGTTGTGCACCACAACCTGTTTCCCGTTAAAATGTGTATGGCGGAAAGTAGGCGCAACATACAGAATACTTTCAATCAGGAAGCCCTCAGGCAATTCATCAACCGAAAGCATCTTTTGAAGCATAGCCAATCCAAGCGAGAAAAAAGCTGCATTTGCAGGCACTACCGCAATACCACCTGAACCAATCCCATCGCGGCCGGCGAAAAAGAAAAACACAGACAAATCCTGCTTTTTCAGCCAATCGAAAGTTTCAGTTTTTAAATCGTTGAACGGATATCCGAATTTATCAGCGAAGCGAACTTTATCAGTCGGTTTTTCGTCGGCAATAACCATGGTTTCCGGATCACGACGGCGCATATACGGATCGGTAAAATTGGCCGATACTCCGTTTTTAACTTTATGTATAATGGCTTCGGTATAGATTCCCTTACCGGGAATGTCGTAATTTACCTCAAACGTTGTATTTCCGGACGAACCAAGGGAAGCTTCCATCAATTCGGTGGTATTATTAAACAAGGTGTAATTCCTGCATTCAGTTAATAAGGTGTATATATCTGAGGGTAAATCAATTCCTTTTTCGGTGAGTTTCTTTTTCAGTTCTTTCATTTAATTTCTGTTTCAAATAATCAGTATAATTTTCTCTGCAAAGATAGTTACTATTTTTTTGATGCTCTGAAAATGGCTCCCCGCAAGGCAATCGGAACACACAAAGACCTTATTAAGAGCATCTTAAACCCATTTCACTTATTTAATCTATTATAATCTGCTTTCATCGGCTTTAAGGAAAAGCTAGGTTACATCCTTAATATCAAACTATTTAAAAAAAATGAGAACAAACTATAAAGAACTCATTTAATAGGAACAGGAAAAAATATTTTTTATCGGGAATTGATTTAGCAATAATTATTCGGTGGTTTCCTTTTAGCAAGGACATAACCCTATGAATTCCTGACATTTTTCAGCTTTCGAAAGTGCCCTTGGTTAAACAGAATTTCTACTCCTGGTTCAACTTCCCGGTTACATTTTTCTTAGCAAACTTCAAATCTTCGTAATCATCAATTTCGCATCAGATCAGTCTTGGGATTTTAATAGTTATCCGGTTAATTTATCCTTATTTCCTCACAAAGAGATCCGATCAAGTATATATCGGGAAACGGACAAATTCTCTATCAATAATTTACAATTTCATAATTGAAATCATATTGTGTCAATTAAATACATATATGTATCTTTATATGTATATTTGTATTGATTATTGGTCCTAACTTTTACGATTAACTGAAAAAATCTATTCTATGAAAAAGCATTTACTAATTGTTTCAATCTTTTTGCTGGGAACTTTTGTTTCACAAGCTCAATGGCAGCCTGATGTGAGGCTTACCAATAATTCTTCAACATCCAATACTTCTTTAAATAATGCATGGTGTACAGCCGCAAGTGGCGACACGGTGCATGTAGTGTGGGATGATCAGCGCGACGGGAATTATGAGATATTCTATAAACGCTCAACTGACGGAGGGCTAACCTGGGGAGCAGATATCCAACTGACAAATTCAGTTTATTCATACGATCCTTGTATTACAGTATCAGGTTCGGATGTACATATTGTATGGCAACAAGAGCAGAACGGCTATTATGAAATTTACTATAAACGCTCACTAAACGGGGGCGAAAGCTGGGAAGCAGATCAAAGACTTACTACCAATACTTCTGATTCGTGGAATCCCTCTGTAGCATTAAGTGGATCGGTAGTGCGCGTGGTTTGGGAAGATGAGCGACAGGGAAACTCTGAGATTTACTATAAAGTTTCAACAAATGGAGGCGTAACCTGGAATGCAGATATGCGTTTGACAAATGACCCTGCTAATTCGTGGAATCCAACCGTAGCTGTATCCGGGCTGGATGTTCATGTTACCTGGTACGACGATCGCAACGGGAGCGGGAATTGGGAAATATATTACAAGCGCTCGACGGATGGAGGCCTTAACTGGGGAATGGAAACCAGGCTGACAAATAACAGTCATGTTTCAAGGTACCCTTGTATAACAGTATCCGGCTCAGTAGTACATCTGGTATGGCACGACGACCGCGACGGGAATTTTGAGACATACTATAAACGTTCAGCAGACGGAGGATTGAACTGGGGAGCAGATACGCGCCTGACAAATGCCAGTGATATTTCAATGTATCCAAACATTGCAGTTTCCGGTTCGGTAGTTCATCTTGTATGGTTCGATATGCGGGATGGGAATTATGAGATATATTACAATCGTTCGGCTGATGGCGGAATAAACTGGGAAACTGATACCCGGATTACGAATGACTTAGCATTTTCGTTTTATCCTTCAGTAGCCGTATCCGGGAATAGGGTTCATATAGTTTGGCAGGATACCCGCGATGGGAACAACGAGATATATTACAAACGTAACCCGACCGGAGACCCCGTTGGTATTGACGAACCTTTAATCAGTGGGAATACTATTGAGGTTTTTCCAAACCCGTTCTCCAATGAAATTACTGTCAGCAATAGTAAGAATGAACTTTGTGAAATCATTTTATTTGACATTTCGTCAAGGGAAATAGTACAGAGGAAATTTACCTATTCAACTACTGTAAATACCTCGCAGCTTGCTAAGGGAATTTATATTTTCGAAGTGAGGAACAATAATACATTACTCAGGAAAGGGAAGATTATAAAAGAATGAAGCGGAGCAAAGTATACCTGAAGTAATCATATTAAGTATCATGTGTCGGCAACTATCAGAACATTGATAATTAAAAACACATTTTATTAATGGTATAAGGTTAAAAAATAGGCACATTTATTTTTATCAGAGGTCAAGATCAGGAAGCATACCATAGAGATTAGATGTCAAATGGTGATGCCTGCTTATCGCTCAATCATTCTGTTAAAGCATGCAAGTTTTTGGGAGGTTAGCTGTGCAGTTTTTCAACAATATTTTTCTCTGCAAACTTCAAGTCTTCGTAATCATCAATTTCGTACCAGAGCAGATCAGGAATTTTAAGCACATGAATTGGCTCGAAGGTTTGCGCCAAATGCAGCAAAGCAAATTCATAACCCATTTTGGGTTTTACTTCAACAATTTTGGAATAATAGGAACAGAGTTCTTTGTAAAAAGAATTGCTTAATTTGTGTATGCCTACCATTTCGCCGCATACGTTTAAATCATTCTCATCTACTGAACAATTTACAAGTTCCTGATTGTGATTGTATTCCAGGTAATACGAATCCTGAAACTTAGTTACATCAGCACAAAGCATACTGTTAGAGTGATGATCCCCGAGCATTTCGTCAATTGCTTTTTTTTCAAAAACCAGATCGGATTCCAACACTAAAAAATCATCCTCTCCTATTGCCTGCCTGCAATTCCACAAGGTATACATGCTATTTGTGGTGGCATATACAGGACTGTAAACACATTCAATCCCGGGATATTTTTGGGCAAGGTTTTCGTACATTTCTTTTTTAAAACCTGTACCGATAATTATCCGTATAATTCCTGAAGCCAGCAGGGTTTCAACGGAACGGATAATCATAGGTTTGTTACCTGCATTAATGAAACCTTTCGGGATTTCAGTGGTCATATCCCCGAAACGGGTTCCCAAACCGGCTGCCATAATTACTGCTGTAGTTACCATAAAGAGCGCCCTGCGAAAGTTTAAATTTTAATTGTTAAGCTAGTAAACAAGTTTTTTAATGCCAGCTTGTAACAGATATTCGCCAAGTGTTTTTAGGAATCCTTCAATATCATCTTTGTGAAGATCGCCTAAAACAGAAAGCCGGAAAGTAGCTTCTTTGGCTCCTTTGCCAGGATAAATAGTGTAATTCCGTTGGTAAAGAAAGTCATGCATAGCATCAAAACTATATTCCGGATTTTTGGGTTCGAGCACTGCCAATAAAATACCCGACTGTTGTTCTTCTGGCAACAGGAAGCGGAATCCCATATTTTCAAGCCCATTGAAAAGGTTTTCATAGTTTTGCCGGTAACGGGCCTGCCTTCCCTGCAGAGTTTCAGCGAAAAATTCATCAATTGCCTTTCGCAATGCATACACAACCTGAACCGGCGGCGTAAACTGCATCTGTCCTGACTTTTGAAAGCCTGAATATTGCTCGAAAAGATCAAAGTAAAAGGAGCGGGAATTACCTTTTATCTTCCCGAGTAATGCTTTTTTGAAAATCACAAAACTCAATCCCGCCATTCCTTGTATGCACTTATTCGAAGACGAAATAATGTATTCAGCTTTCCATTGCTGCAAATCGATCTCCAGTCCTGCATACGAACTCATGCAATCTATAATTACCTCAATAGTATTTTCGTGGGCCAGGTCACAAATAGCCTGAACCGGATTGCGCATTCCTGTGGTTGTTTCGTGATCGATAACTGCAAGATGAGTGATTTTCCTATCACTTCTAATCAATGATTCAATCGCTTTTACATCAGGATAATCGCCGTACGCTATTGAATATGAAATATATGGGATAGAATACCTTTCAGCAATTTTACACATCCGGGTGCCATAGGATCCATTTTCAACAATCAGTAATTTGCCATCTTTAGGCACCGCGGAAGTTATGGCTGACTCAACTCCTCCTGTACCTGAGGAAGCAAAAAGTACGGCGACATAATCATCCTTACCATTCACTACCTTTGGCAGATCGAGTTTTATTGAGTTCATTATATCGCAGAACTCAGTCTCACGAGGACAAATATCCGGGACTACCATCGCCTGTTTTACCGTATCGGATGTGGTTGCCGGACCTGGATTTAAAAGAATATTTCGCTTTATGGTTTCCATTATTCTGCTGATAAGTTCGAGATAAAATCAATTTTATTCATGACGGGAGAAATGGTTGGCCGGCCAAGGTCTTTCCGCGATTTGGCATTTATCAATACTTCAATTAAAACCGGGCCTTCACAATTTTGGGCTTTCTGAATGGCGGAGATAAATTCCTCTGCATTTTCCGCTTTCCAATAAGCTTTATAGCGGCAGCCTTTTGCAATTTCCGAAAAATCGAGTCCAAACGCGCAGGTTGCCTGCACTCCAACCGATTCGTGCATGCCGTTGTTAAAAACGATATGTCGGAAATTTACAGGAGCTATGCTTCCAATAGTGGTTACAGATCCCAGATGCATGATAATTGCCCCGTCGCCATCGAGGCACCAGATTGTACGCTCAGGTTTGGCAATAGCTATCCCCAAAGCAATGCTGCTGCTGTGACCCATGGAACCAACAGTAAGGAAATCATTAGCATGACCCGTTGCTGTGATTTCGCGGTATTCAAATAATTCCCTCGAAAGTTTACCGGTTGTAGTTACTGCAATATCTTCGTGGTTAACAGTATCAACAAAAAGTTTTACCGCTTCTTCACGACTTAGTGGAAATTGATTCGTTATTTTCATTTGCTGTTCGTAGCTTGCGAAAGTATCTTTACGGATAACAACCGCGCGCGGAGTATTGGTCAGTTTTGCCTGTGATACAACCTGGGCCAGTTGTTCAGCCGCAATAGCATCGTCCTGATCCAGAATGATTGCAGGAATCTGCATTGACTCCAACAAAGCCATAGTTACTTTTCCCTGCTTTTTATGCTGAGGCTCATCTTTAACACCAGGTTCGCCACGCCAGCCAATAAACAGTATCATCGGGATGCTGTAAACTTCATCATCGACTAATGACAACAAAGGATTTATGGCATTTCCGAGTCCGGAGTTCTGCATATAAACCAGCGGAATATTGCTAGTTGCCAGGAAATTCCCTGCTGCCATAGCAACAGCAGCGCCTTCGTTGGCAGCCACTATATTGTTTTGGGGCGAAACGGTATCAGTTATGCAGGCACAGAAATCTTTAAGAAGCGAATCCGGCACACCGGCAAAAAATTTCACTTCTTTTTCAAAAAGCAAACCAACAATCTTTTTTACATCTAACATAGTCCTATTTTGTGCCAGGAATTAACTCTAAAATTTGCTTTATCGGCATACAGATTTCACCTGCTTCGGTGGAGCGTTCGTGCGTCAGGATTGAAGTAGCCGCATTTACCATTGCCGGATAGGCAGCACGTAACATATGATTTGCGTATATCACAATATTTGCGCCCCAACGCTGAAGTTCTTCTTCGTAAATAGAATTATACGTGGTGGGAACAACTACAATCGGTATTGCACTGTCTTTCTCACGCAGCAAATGACAAAATTCCTTTATATCGCTGCCACTCTTGTCTTTGCTATGAATCATGATTCCATCGGCACCGGCATCGATATAGGCGAAAGCTCGTTCAAGGGCATTGCTGATAGTTCCGCCACAGATAAGGCTTTCAATACGGGCGATAATCATAAAATCCTCAGTTATTGCTGCCCTTTTACCGGTTCGGATTTTTTCACAAAACTCTTCGATGGTTGCTTGTTGCTGTGTAACTTCAGTTCCAAAAAGTGAATTTTTCTTCAATCCGACTTTGTCTTCGATGATAATAGCTGAAATGCCATTTCTCTCAAGTGTGCGTACCGTAAAAGCAAAATGTTCCGGTTTGCCGCCGGTGTCACCATCATAAATAATAGGTTTGGTGGTACACTCCAGAATGTTATTCAGCTCCTGCATTCGGGTTGTAAGGTCAACCGCTTCAATATCAGGCTTTCCCTTACTTGTTGAGTCGGTTAAACTACTCGACCATATTCCGTCGAACGACAACAATCGGTTTCCTTTTTGAATTGCAAGATTCTCAATTATTAAACCGCATAAGCCGTTATGGGCTTCCAGTATCCTTACAATTGGTTTGGCGTGAATCAATCTTCGCAAAGATTTCAGGCGCACATCAGGTGTGGTGCCAATAACTTTAATATCGTGATCGAGCGAACTCGAGTTAATCCCTTTGGTATAAGGTATTTCAATAATGCTTCCGCCGATCTGCGCCATGGCTTGTATAACATCTTCCCTGATATCCTTCAGTGGCCCTTCGAGCCAGTCGTCGCCATGAATTATACAATCAGGTTTGTATTTCAACAGGTTTGGCACATAACTCCATTCTTCCTGCGGCACCACTCTCGACACATTTTTCACGTTCTCGACAATCAGTTTCCGCTGTTCGTAGGTGAGATAGGGCATTCGTTTATAATGAGCTATTGCCTGATCAGTAAGCAAACCAACCAGGACTTCACCGTGTTTTGAAGCTTCATTTATAATGTTTATTAAGCCGGGATGCATAATATCGGCAGTCATACCGAGATAAACAATTTTCATATAGTGGCTGTTAGTTTATTCATTGACCTCAAGATTGTTAAAATTAGTGCAAAAATATAGAACTAAGGATTAAAACAGCCACATTGTTAATTAAATGATCGTATTGGTTTTTTGAGCAATTTTGCACCCCAAAACATCAAAATTGATTTATGAAGGAACGAATTAAACTCTATTTTGCCAATTTCCTTTTCTGGTTTAGCTTTTTTATAATTGGAAGAATGGCGTTTCTGATGGTTCATTACGAATTTACCAGGAACCTCACTATGGGTGAAATATTTGGCACTTTTATGCATGGTTTCCGCCTGGATGCTTCAATGGCAGCTTACCTGATGGTTTTCCCAACTTTTCTGCTAATTATTTCGGCTTTTGGAATCATTAAATTTGTATCAAGAGTATTTAACATCTATACTTATGTAGTTATTGGATTGGCAACACTACTCCTTGTTATTGATATTCAGTTATATAAATACTGGGGATTCAGACTCGATACCACACCCTTGCTATACATGGATAATACCCAGGCCATGACAGCCTCAGTGAAAATATGGCAGATCATATTAATTACGCTTATAATTTCAGGACTTATCTATGCGATATGCAGGATCTATTATTCGTTAATCGGATCAAAAGTCAGGTTATTGAAAGCAAAACCAGTTTCAGCTGTATTAGCTATTTTCTTATTTGTGTTGCTGATTCTTCCAATCCGCGGTAGTGTTGGTCTGGCGCCTATCAGCATAAGCTCAGCGTACTTTTCGCAAAAACAATTTGCCAATCATGCGGCCATAAATCCATTGTGGAATTTAAGTTATTCCATTACCGAAGATGATGAAAAGAGGGCAAAATATCGTTTGCTCGACGAAAAACTTACTGAAAAGCTTTTCACTGAGATGCATCGCCCCGGTCAAACCTCAAAGATTCTCAATACCGACAATCCGAATATTATAATCCTTATTATTGAAAGTTATACAGCAACATGTATCTCTTCGCTTGGAGGTTTGGAAGGGCCAACTCAAGAATTTAATAAACTGGTGAAGGAAGGTATTTTGTTCGATAATTTTTACGCCAATGGCAACAGGAGCGACAAGGCTATGACTGCCGTAATCAGCGGATACCCTTCGCTTCCAGGGTCGAGTGTAATAAAATATCCACAGAAAACTGAAAAACTGAACTTTATAACTCATGAACTGAAAAAAGAAGGATACAAAAGCTCGTATTTTTTTGGTGGTTCCATCGATTTTGCCAATTACCGTTCGTACCTGGTGGCCGCGGGTTTTGATAAAATAATCTCTATGGATGATTTTGATTCCAAAACATACAATTCGAAATGGGGCGCCTGGGATCATATTGTTATGCAAAAACTTCTGGACGAAACACCCGATACGGCATCCCGTTTCTGCAACATCCTGTTTACGTTAACCAGCCACGAACCATTTGAAATTCCAACCAAACCTTACCTGAAAGGCAGCGGCGATGAAATCATGTTCCTGAATTCCATTCATTATACAGACGAAAGCATCGGAAATTTTATAAAACAAGCCAAGCAGAAAAAATGGTGGGACAATACGCTTGTCGTAATTATTGCCGATCATGGTACACGTTTTCCGGGCAATTTATCCGAATCGGAACCTGACCGGTTTCGGATACCTATGTTATGGCTTGGAGGAGCTTTAGCAAAACAGGATACGGTAATACATACTTTTGGCAGCCAGCTCGATATTGCCAAGACGGTTCTTAACCAGATGAATCTAAAAGGAGATAACTTCACTTTTGGTAACGACTTATTTGCCTCCGGCGGAGCCGATCATTTTGCCTATTATACATACAGCAGTGGAATTGTAATGTTAAGACCAGGCATGTCAATAGGTTATGATCCTATTGCAAATGATTTTTTCGAGAAACGCGGAACTATTACTTCAAAAGAGCAAAATGAAGCGAAGACAATGCTGCAAAGTATTTTTAATGATTTTTCGAAGAAATAATCAATACTTCCTGATCCAATTCTGATTCACTTGCTATAGCTGACGGTTTTACTTCCGGATTCCGCCATACCCAATATTGACGTAAAATGCTGATGGTTGAGTAGGCAATCCATAACACCCTTATTGCGAGATAGATTATTACGACAGAAGTGGTAATTTCAAAATACAATTCCAAATAAAAAGATATAGCCAGCAAGATTGGTGCAATAAAATCGGGCCATTTTTCGGGTAGTCCGGTTAAGTGGCTGCGCTGATTATTCCCTATATAAATAATACTTAGCAAAGTGATTATCGCAAAAGCAGCCATGCGGTTTCCGACCGGGATTAAAACCGCCATTACTATGATCATGGCAATACAAAAGGTGATATACTTCGTGTTTATAACTTTAATCCGCAGTAGTGTTTTTATCCAGGTAACTAAGGCTATTCCGGCACTCACCAGCATAAACAGCTCAAAGTAAGTTATATGCATGACAACCGGGGATAAAAAAAATTGTTGAACCGGCACAAAATAAAATGAAGAAATTATAAAGAGTATAAGGATTACAGCTTCGAGAGCGCCAAATTTTTCGAAAACCAGCCAACCGGTTTTAAGTTGTTCAAAGAAAATAGCTGAATGAGCTATATAACTAACAGTTAAACAAATAATAAATATCCAGGGAGTAACATTCATCAGGCTGCAAACTATCATAACCAGAATGCCATTGTTGAAAATATCCAGGAAATGGTCGAAAAACTCTCCTAATGCCGAACTTGTACCGGTGCGTTTTGCCTGCATTCCATCCAGATGATCGCCAATTACATAACCCAAAATAAGAAGTGGTACGACAAAAAAAACGTAGCGGTTTCCGCCTTGAAATATCGACAAAAACAGAGCGGCAAACATAAATAAGTTGGAAACTAATGTGATGTAATTTGCAGGAATTTGCCATGGGACAAACGCAAGTAACGGACGCACAATGGTTTCGCGAAACCAGGGAGTTACAAGAGAATAATCTTTAACTCTGTATTTATATTCAGGAATACTGGTTTCTTTTGGAATCATTGTAAACTAAATCGCTTGTGTACCGGTTGGTGCTTTTCGCTTTCTGTTATTTGTTGAATCAATATTATTGTCAGTCAAATTATTTACTTGCGGGATGATTGCTACAATAAACCATATGATCATTAACCATCCCAGCTGCCTGCATAAATGCATAACAAATGGTTGAACCGACAAATTTAAAACCTCTTTTGATTAAATCCTTACTCATGGCATCCGATTCGGCTGATTTTGCCGGGAGTTGTTTTAATTCAGTCCAGTTGTTGTATATTGTTGTTCCGCCGGTAAACTGCCAGATGTATTTATCGAAAGTGCCGAATTCTTTCTGTACTTTTAAAAATGCATTTGCATTGGTTACTGTTGACCTTATTTTCAGCTGGTTGCGGATAATCCGGGTATCCTGCATCAGTTGTTGAATTTTATCTTCGCTGTATTTAGCGATTTTTTCAGCATCAAAATTATCAAATGCCGCCCGGAAACCTTCACGGCGATGTAGGATTGTCTTCCAGCTTAACCCTGCCTGGAAAGCATCGAGAATCATAAACTCAAACAATTTGCGGTCGTCGTGCAATGGAACGCCCCATTCGTTATCGTGGTATTCAATCATTAAAGGATCGTTTCCTGGCCAGTTGCATGAATTAAGAGTTTCCATAACAGGATTTTATTAGTCTGAAAAATTAGCCGTCTGATTTTATGTTATAATATATTTGAGTGCAACAACACCGCTGGGAAATGCCTTATTTCCAATCAGTCTGAGTATTGTTTCATTGGGCATCAAATCAAATAAGGGAATCCCTTCACCAACAACAACAGGCATAACAAAAACCTGGAATTCATCTATAAGACCGGCGTTAAAAAGTGCAGTATTTAATTTTCCCCCACCAATTAACCAGATATCTTTCCCTTCTTCGCTCTTCAAATTTTGGATAAATGAAATGATATCACCAGAAACAAAGTCAACATATTCAGTATTTTCGAGATCTGGTTTCGTAGTAAAAACATAATTTTTTTTATCAGGGTAAGGTAATGGAATGCCAAAATTCAGTATCGTCTGATATGTATTATATCCCTGCAGTGTTGTGTCGAATGACTTGTAAAAATCAGAATATCCGTAGTCCAGATTGTCTGGATTTGGAATCTTTTCCAGCCAGTCAACACTCCCATCAGGTCTGGCAATCTTCCCGTCGAGGCTGACAGCGATATAAAGTACTATTTTCCTCATACCCTGTTTTCTCAGTGTGATTTATAATTTACGAGCATTTCAGTGCTGATTATTCCTTTTTCTGTGATAAAGCCTGTTATATACCTCGCCGGGGTTACATCAAATGCAGGATTCAATGCATGCGATCCGGGCGATGCCATGCGGATATTACGCATAATACCTTCTGAATCAGGACCTGAATATGTCAGCACTTCGTCTTCGTTCCGTTCTTCGATGGGAATTTGCGTTCCGTCAGAAAGCGAGAAATCGATGGTCGAAAAAGGCACAGCTACATAGAACGGAATTCCGAATTCCTTCGCGACAATAGCTTTTTCAAGTGTTCCTATTTTGTTGGCCGTATCTCCGTTAGAAGCAATCCGGTCGGCACCGGTGATCACAAAATCAATCATTCCCTGGCTCATCAGGTAAGCACCGGCATTATCGGGAACTATTTTATGCGGGATGCCTTCATTTTGAAGTTCCCAGGCTGTAAGCCTGGCGCCCTGGTTGCGGGGACGGGTTTCATCGGCATACACAAAAAACTCCTTGCCTTGCTCCTTTGCAATATACAAAGGTGCCAATGCGCTTCCATAATCAACAAAACCAAGCCAGCCGGCATTGCAATGGGTTAAAATGCGACTGCCGTTCTGAATAAGAATGCTTCCATATTCTCCAATTTGTTTGGCATCTGCGATATTCTGATCAGCAAGTCGTTGTGCTTCGCAAACTGCGTTTTCAACACTTTTTAAACCAGCGTTATAAACTCTTTCGGTAGCATAAAAAAGGTTACGGGCAGTTGGACGAGTTGCTTCAATTTCTTTCCGGGATGATTCAACAAATACCAGAAATTCCTGAGACTCACTTCCCATTTTTGCAGATCCTTCGATAAAAGCCTGAGCCATTGCAAAACCAGCCGCAGCACCAATGGCTCCTGCACCACGTGTAATCATGGTGACAATGGCGTGACATGTATCGCGGTAATTCTGTGCTATAAAAATTTCAAATGAGAAGGGTAAAGCATTCTGGTCAATCATACTCACTTCACCAGTTTCATTATCCATCCAGATAGTTCGAAAATACTTGCCGTTTACTTTCATTGCATCGGGCTTACGTGGTTAACCGCCAGCCACGCCATCAGTCCCATTCCTGTTTCGAGGCTGCGTTCGTCGGCATCAAATTCGGGTGTATGCAGGTTGCGAATGGTTGACCAGGATGGATTTTTTACTCCCAAACGATAAAAACAGGCCGGAATTATATGAGAATAATAGGCAAAGTCCTCGGCTGTCATCCGTTGATCGAGATCTACCACATTTTCAGGCCCGAGATACTGCTGCGCCAGTGCTTTGGCTTCGGATGTTGCAAGTTCGTCATTTACCAGGAAAGGATATCCCTTATCGATAAACACTTCGCACGAACCGCCCATACTTTCAGCAATTCCTTTGGCTATGGATGTGATTTTTACGTGCGCTTTTGCGCGCCAATTCTCATCGAATGTACGGAAAGTGCCGTCGATCTTCACTTCTGACGGAATAATATTGGTGCGACCATCGGCAATAACCCGCCCGAACGAAAGAACCGTCGGAATACCTGGCGATGCCGCACGGCTTACCACTTGCTGCAACGCAACAATGATATGTGAAGCAATAAGCACTGGGTCGATGTTGAGTTCGGGAGTAGCGGCATGACCTCCCCTGCCTTTAACAGTCAGGTAAACTTCATCAGTTGAAGCCATATAACGACCGGGTTTAAAACCTACTTTTCCTACTTCGAGAGTGGGCAATACATGCTGTCCGTAAATCCTTGCCGGTTCAGGGTTTTTCAATACGCCGTCATTGATCATTGCCAATGCTCCACCGGGAAATTTCTCTTCTGAAGGCTGGAAAATAATCCTTAAAGTACCTTCAAAATCATTCCGAACTTCATTCAGGATTTTCGAAGCACCTAACAAAGAAGCCATGTGCACATCGTGTCCGCAGGCATGCATTATGCCGGGGTTCTGCGATTTGTAATCGCAGTTGTTCAACTCATTGATTGGCAAAGCATCCATATCAGCCCGAAGTGCCAGAGTAGAAATCTGAGGCTGCTGTCCTTCAATTATTGCTACAATTCCGTTACCGCCTACATTTCTAACACAGGAAATTCCAAAACTATCAAGCGTTTTACAGATAAAATCAGCAGTATTAAATTCCTTTTCCGACAGCTCGGGATTGGCGTGTAAATGTCTGCGTATTCCAATGATTTCGGGGGCAAACTTTGCCGCAAGATTTTTTATTTTTTCACTCAGTGGATTCGTCATGATTTAAATATTAGCGCAGTAATCCTCAATAAAAAAGGAATGATTTAATCAACAATCATCTCATTCTAAAATTCCCTAATCTCAAAACCCAACACCTAAAACCCATCCTAAGTAAACGACTGCATTTCACAAAGTTTCTTATAAATTCCTTCAACAGCAATCAGTTCGTGGTGGTTGCCACGCTGAACAATTTGCCCGGCGTTTAAAACAATAATTTCGTCGGCGTGCTGTATGGTCGAAAGTCTGTGAGCAATTACCACTGAGGTGCGGTTTTCCATCAGCTTCACTAATGCATCCTGAACAAGGCGTTCGCTTTCGGTATCGAGTGCCGAAGTAGCTTCGTCCAGTATCAGAACAGGAGGATTTTTTAAAACAGCCCGGGCAATGCTGATGCGCTGGCGCTGACCACCCGAAAGCTTGAGTCCGCGGTCGCCAATATTGGTATCATATCCTTTATCCAGTCTTTCGATAAATTCGTGAGCATTGGCAACTTTAGCCGCCGAAATCACTTTTTCGAGCGTAACCTCTTTCATTCCGAAGGAAATATTATCGTAAACGGATCCATTGAAAAGAATGGTTTCCTGGTTTACAATTCCCATTAATCCTCTTACATCACTGATTGCGATATCACGCACATCATTTCCATCAATCAGCAACTGTCCGCCGGTGATATCGTAAAACCGGGGCAGCAGATCAACCATGGTCGATTTCCCGCCTCCCGAAGGTCCAACCAGTGCCACAGTTCTGCCTTTAGGAATTATGAGGTTGATATTTTTCAGCACCGGCTCCGTATTGTAACTGAAAGCCACATTACGGTATTCGATGCTATGTTCGAGGTCGCTGATATGAATCGGATTGGCTTTTTCAACTATAACTTCCTCGGCCTCAAGAATGTGGTCGATTCGCTCGAGTGAGGAAGCACCTTTTTGAATATATGCGGCTGCCTGCGAGATATCTTTTGCCGGCGGCAACAGCTGTGAGAATACTCCCAGGTAAACAAGGAAAAGTGTAGCGTCGAGCGAATGATCGTCCGAAAGAATAAGTCGTCCGCCATACCATAAGATAATTGCCGTAACCATAATCCCGAGAAATTCGCTGAGCGGCGAAGCCAGGTCACGTTTACGAATCATCCGGGTTGCCACTTTGGCATATTCGGCATTTGTTTTGGCAAAATTATTATAGCTGAATTCAATGGCATTAAATGCTTTTATTATCCTGAGACCAGAAATCGTTTCCTCGATCAGCGATACCAGGCTACCCATTTTGGTCTGTACTTTATCGGAAGTACGTCGGAGCGATCTGCCAATCCTTCCGATCAGAAATCCTGAAATCGGCAACACAATCAACACAAAAACAGTAAGCTGCGGGCTAAGAATGAACAGGAAAATAAGGTACGCCAGTAATGTAACTGGCTGCCGGAAAATGATCTCAATCATTTGCAGTATACTCCATTCCACTTCCTGAACATCGCCGGTAATACGCTGAATAATATCGCCTTTGCGCTGCTCGTTAAAATACGATAGCGGCAAAATCAATGCTTTCAAGTATATCGCATTACGCAAGTCTTTTACCACCCCGTTTCGCAATACCGCAATAAAATACATGGCAAAATACCGGAACAGATTTTTAAGGAAATACAGCGCGACCAGTAAAATGCATATGTAAGCCAAAACCGTAATTTCACTATATTTTGCAATCAGATCACTGATGTAAAAATTAATATTCTGCATGATAGCATCCTGGTTGAATGCAAAGGGAGGAGCCGAAGTAACCGGTTTCGACATTTTAAAAAGTATCTGCAGAATAGGAATTAGTGCACCGAACGAAATCAGCGAAAAAAGTATGACGATAATATTGAAAATGACGTTAATAACCGCATAAACCCAGTAAGGCTTAGCATAACGCATTAGTTTTAAGAATCTTCTCACGAAAAAAGTATTTAAAGAGACAACCCGGTTGTTACTTGAATATTTGCGCAAAATTAACATTAAATGAGTTTGATTGGTAATATTTCGTTTGTATGCTTCCCGGGCAATATATAAGGTATTATTTATAAAATCAGTACCTTTGCCGCATGGAAACAACACGCCAGCATAAAATTGCACGACTGATACAGAAGGATATGGGAGAAATATTTCAGGCTATGGGCCGTGATAAGTTCCCCGGCAATATGATCACCGTTACCAAGGTTTATATTTCGCCCGATCTTTTTCTTGCGAAAATTTACCTCAGCCTTTTCGGGAAAACGGAAAAACAGGAGCTTCTGGCTCAGATAAAAGAACACCGTAATGAAATCAGGCTTAAACTCGGAAACCGCATCCGCAACCAGGTACGATCCATTCCTGAGCTCGATTTTTTTATCGACGATTCGCTCGATTACATCGAAAATATTGATAACCTATTGAAAAAAAGTTAGAAGACCGAAGTCGGAAGCCGGGAAAACTCATAATCGAAAAACTTTACATCAACTTATCTCCGTTTCGTTTCTCAAATAGTTGCCCCGCGTCCTTTCTCATTGATAAAAATTAAAATAAATATCCTGAAATAAACATGCAATACGATCCTATTAAACGTTCGCTCGGCAGCGTTTTCAACAGCACCCCGTTTTTACGAAAAGTATTTTACCGCTTGCTCGACCTGCTTCTTTTGCGATCGTGGCACATCAGGCGCGAAATTAAAAAGTGGGCAGCCACAGCACCGAAAGATACATTGATACTTGATGCAGGATCGGGATTCGGGCAATATGATTTTTATATGTCGTCGAAAAACGCCGGCTGGAAAATCAGGGGAGTTGATGTAAAAGAGGAACAAATTGCTGATTGTAATAATTTCTTCCAACAGATCGGCAGAAAGAATGTGACTTTTGCTTACGCTGACCTCACCGCTTTTACCGATGCATCGGCATACAATTTGGTGCTTTCCGTTGATGTAATGGAGCACATACTTGAAGATGTTCAGGTGTTTAAAAACTTTCATGCTTCGCTCAAACCAGGTGGCATGGTACTTATCTCGACCCCTTCGGATCAGGGCGGAAGCGATGTACATGATCATGACGAGGAATCTTTTATCGAAGAACATGTTCGCGATGGGTACAACATCAATGAGATACAGGAAAAACTTAAACTTGCCGGCTTCAGCCGCACCGAAGCCCGCTATCAATATGGCAAACCCGGGCAGTTCAGCTGGCGGCTTTCAATGAAATACCCTATCCTGGCTTTAGGAAAAACCAAATTATTTTTTATTCTGTTGCCATTCTATTACCTGGTTACTTTCCCGGTTTGCCTTGTATTAAATTACATTGACGCAACTGCGGATCATAAAACAGGAACCGGACTGGTAGTGAAAGCCTGGAAGTAAAAAATAAAACTGTCAATTATTCAGGGTAATTCATGTTCATAAAATAAGCACAAGCTTGAACCTCCCGTTTTTTATAGCACGCAGGTACCTTATTTCAAAGAAATCGCACAACATCATTAATTTGATTTCGGGCATTTCGATGGTTGGCGTGGCCGTGGGAACAGCAGCTCTTATAATCGTACTCAGTGTTTTTAACGGTTTCGAATCGGTAGTCAAATCTTTGTTTTCGGTATTCGATCCTGATATTGAAATAACAATCATTCAAGGGAAAACTTTCCATAATAATCAGGTGAATGAGGACCAGATCCGTTCGTTGCCGGGTGTTATCAGTTACACCGAAGTAGTTGAGGAAAATGCTTTGCTTTATTATAAAAAACAGCAATACCTTGCCACAATCAAAGGAGTTGATTCACTGTACCAGCATAACAGTCCGCTCGATTCGCTGCTGGTAACCGGCGAAATGACTCTGCAGGACGACAGCCTCGATTTTGCTGTTCCCGGTTATGGAATTGCCTATTTTCTGGACATTGACATGAATGCGCCCGACAACCTTATCTCCGTTTATATCCCAAAACGCAAAGGCAACATTACCGGTTTACCACAGGAATCTTTTTACAGCGAATTGATCCAACCGATAGGAATTTTCTCTGTTCAGCAGGATTTTGACGATAAATATATGCTTGTTCCCCTACGTTTTGCGCGAAGGCTTCTGGATTATTCCGACGAAGTTACCAGCATCGAAATACGGCTTGCCAAAGGAGCTGACTCCGAAAGCATCCAGCAAAAAATTGCTACTATGGTTGGACCGGAATTCAGGGTTCAGAACCGTTTTCAGCAACAGGAAGTTCTCTATAAAATTATGAAAACAGAGAAATGGGCTGTTTTTCTGATTCTTACATTTATTCTCATTGTTGCATCATTCAACGTAGTTGGTTCTTTGACCATGCTCATCCTTGACAAGCAGAAGGACATTGGAATACTTCGAAGCCTTGGGGCACGCGATGCTACCATCAAGCAGATTTTCTTTCTCGAAGGCTTGCTTATTACATTAACCGGTGCAATTGCCGGGCTTATACTCGGATTACTGGTTTGCTTCGTGCAACTTAAATTCGGTTTGGTAAAATTGCAGGGAGGCGGATCGTTTATAATGGATGCTTATCCGGTTGAAATGATGCTTACTGATTTTTTATATGTTTTTATTACAATAGCACTCATAGGAAGTGCTTCGGCGTGGCTACCGGTTAAACGGATATCGGTAATGCTCAGAAAACCTGCTTGATATAATAAATTCCGGCAACGGTTTTAGTACTTTTCCTTATTTAACACCTCCCACAAAGAATTATAAAAATCTGCCGCTGATGCTTTAGAAAAAATATTCCTTTCGGAGGCGAATAATGGCAATTTTTTCTCAAAGGATACGCATAAATAAATATCTTTGTTGCCTAAATATTAATCCATTAAGCAAAATTCCTGATGAAGAAATTTTTACATCAACGTTTAGCCTGTTGGCTTTTGGTTGTGCTATTGTTCAATGGGCTGAGCATGAATGCCGCCAATGAGATTACAATAAACCCTTCGGGCAGTAACAGCACCATTGTGATTGAAAACACGTTTAACCGTATGCAGGTTTCGAATGTGGTAAGCAGTTTTAATACGCTGTGGCTGAATACCGAGAAAGGCGAATTCGTTGAATTGCTGGCACCTTCGTATTCAAAAAGCAATGTGTTAGGAGCGCCTCAACTTCCGGTTGTAAGCAAATTGATCGAAATTCCGGCAGGAGCAACACCTGTTGTAAATATTATCAGCTTCGATGTAAAGGAATATAAACTTTCGGATTTCGGAATCTCACAGAAACTTTTCCCTGCCCAACCTCCGCAATCGAAAAGCAATACTAAAAACGAACCATTCGCTTACAACCAGCAGTTGTACGAAACCAACAGTTTTTATGGCGAAGCCCTTGCCCGCATTGAGGTTGCAGGATACCTGCGCAGCGTTCAGCTTGCTAACCTGGTTATTTCGCCAGTTGAATACAATCCTGTAACAAATACAATAAAAGTATATATTAACCTGGTTGTTGAAATCAGCTTCCAGGGTGCGGACAAAGCGAAAACTGACGAAAACAAAGCGAAAACCCGCTCGCCTTATTTCAACAGCGTTTACAGAGATATACTTAACTATAATGCCGGCGATGCCATGCTAGATACCATTTCGAAATTCCCGGTAAAATATGTCATTATTTCCGATCCAATGTTTCAGGCTGCATTACAACCATTTATTGACTGGAAGACCAAACGCGGTTATAAAGTAATTGAAGCATATACTAATAACGCCGCTGTCGGCAACACTTTCAATTCGATTAAAGCTTATCTTCAAAATATTTACACTTCATCAACCGCTACCGATCCGGCTCCTACTTTCGTTCTTTTTGTTGGTGATGTGGCACAGATTCCGGCTTACAATTGCGGATCCCATGTTTCGGATCTGTATTATTGCGAATATACGGGCGATTACCTGCCCGAAGTTTATTATGGCCGTTTTTCTGCAAATAATGTAGCTGAATTACAGCCACAAATTGACAAAACCCTTCAGTATGAGCAATACCTCATGCCCGACCCAACCTATCTGAACGAAGTTGTAATGATAGCCGGCGATGATGCCACCCACGAATTAACCTGGGGCAACGGTCAGATAAACTATGGTACCACCTATTATTTTAACGAGGCGCACAATTTAGTTTCACACACTTATCTGCAGCCGGAACCATCAGGAGGCAATTATTCGCAGAACATTCAGAACGATATCAGCAATGGCGTTTCTTACGCTAATTACACGGCTCATGGAAGTCCCGACGGATGGGCTAACCCCTCTTTCTCTATTTCGGATGTAGCAAACATGACCAATGCCGATAAATACTGCCTGATGGTTGGTAACTGCTGCCAGACAAATACTTACAATCAGCACACTTTTGGCGAAGCCCTTCTGAGAGCTGAAAACAAAGGCGCCCTGGGTTATATCGGAGCTTCCAATAACAGTTACTGGGACGAGGATTACTGGTGGGGAGTCGGAAACGGACAAATTATGACTAATCCTACTTACGAAACTACCGGTTTAGGTGCCTACGACCGCACTTTCCACGATCATGGCGAACCGGTTACCGAATGGTACAGCACAATGGATCAAATGGTATTTGCCGGAAACCTTGCCGTACAGGAATCCAATTCAGGCATGAAACAATACTACTGGGAAATTTATTGCCTCATGGGCGATCCTTCAACCATGGTTTATTTCTCGGTTCCTCCGGCTCTTACAGTTGATTACCAGCCATTACTTCCATTAGGGACACCGGCTTTCGAAATCCAGACCGAACCTTATGCCTATGTAGCAATAAGCAAAAACAATGTCCTTCATGGCGTTGCCGAAGCTGATGAAAATGGAAATGCTGTTGTACAATTGCTTCCGTTTACTGAGCCTGGTTATGCTGATATTGTTATTACAAAACAAAACCGCGAGCCTTTTATCGACAGTGTTCTGGTAGCTTCGCCCGTAGGGCCGTATTTAGTGCTTGACCAATATCTCGTTAAAGATAACGGAGGAAACAACAACCAGGTTCCCGAATTCAACGAACCTCTTACAGTTGATCTGACCTATGATAATTATGGTAATACTGATGCGGTGAACGCAGTATCAACTATCAGTACAAATGATTTGTATGTTACCCTTCCGGTAAATTCCTACACATGGCCGTTAATAGCCAGCAACGGATCAGCTTCAGCCACCGACGCGCTTACCATTCAGGTTAATGAGTACATTCCAGATATGCATAACGCATACTTTACCATTACTACGCAGGCCGATACGAGCATTTTCACCTCAGGGTTCAATGTAACAGTCTATGCCCCCAAACTCGTTAACGGCACTGTAACTATCGACGACGTTACTTCAGGCAACGGAAACGGACAGATTGATCCGGGTGAAACCATATATATTTCGGTTCCTACGGGCAACGAAGGACATTGTACTTCATCAGAAGTAATCACTCAGCTGTTTGTTTTCGGTGATTATATTACCAGCAATTCACCGGTTAATACTCTCGGGGCACTGGCTCCCGGAGAAACAGGCAATTCTACTTTCAGCATAACTGTAAGTGCGGATGCACCGAATGGCACCACATTTTCATTTTACATTACAGCCACAGCTGGAGCTTATAACTCAGTTTCAAGTTTATCACCGGCAGTCGGACCACAGTACGAAGACTTTGAAACTGGCAACTTCCTTAAATACAACTGGCGTATGAAAGGCTCAAAACCTTGGGTCATCAGCCCATCGACCAGATACGAAGGCGCTTTTGGAGCTGTTTCGGGTAATGTTAACAATTCGCAGAAAAGTGAAATGTATATTGAAGGCCAGGTGCTGTCAAGCGATACCATTTCTTTCTTCCGGAAAGTATCTTCGGAGAGCGGTTACGATTTCCTTAAATTTTATGTTGACGATGTTGAACTCGGAAGCTGGAGCGGTACCAAAGAATGGGCAAAAGTAAGTTATCCGATTCCTGTTGGGTTCCACCGTTTCAGCTGGGCTTATGAAAAAGATGATGCCACCGTAGCCGGACTTGATGCTGCATGGATCGATTATATCGAATTCCCACCGTTCAGCCAAACTGCAGCCGGACCGATATCAATAAACGCATTAGCCAATCCACCAGCCATTTGCGAAGGCAGCCAGTCGCAACTTTATATTTTTGCTTCAGGAGGTACAGGCGTTTACAGCTATAACTGGACACCGGCCTCAACACTCAATAATGCCAGTGTTTATAACCCGATTGCTTCGCCGCTTGAAACTACAACCTATAATGTACATGTAACCAGCTCCTTTTCTTCCGCCGATGCCAGTGTTACAGTAAATGTGGAACAAACCCCGGAAACACCTGTTGTAACCGTTGAAACTGATCACCTGGTTTCGTCAGCCATAACAGGAAACCAGTGGTACAACAGCCAGGGAGCTATTGCCGGAGCAAATGCTCAAACTTATTTCCCTGCAAGTACCGAAACATATTATGTAATTTCGAGCAGCACAGCAGGTTGTCAGTCAGATGCTTCCAACTCAGTATTGTTTGGATTTACCGGAAAAAATATAATAGCTGAAAATGATTTCATGGTTTACCCAAATCCGTTTAACGGAACACTTAACCTCGAATATAACCTTAAATCAGCCGGGCAGATTAAAATTGTACTTTACAATTCACTTGGCAATGAAGTAAGTGTAATTGAAGAAAGTGCAAAAGCCTCAGGCAATCATAAAACAGCTTTCAATGGCAGCCAGCTTCCTTCAGGAGTATATTACTGCAAGATTTTCAGCAACGACAATGTGCAGATGGCTAAAGTGGTTAAAAACAACTAATTCGCAACAACTCAACCGTTATATAAATGAAAAAACTCTCAATTGTTTTAGTGCTTCTGATCTGCTTAGCAGCAACATCATTAGCCGGCGACTGGAAACCTATCCGATCGCAACAACCTGTTGCAGCTACTGTCGAACTTGTTTCGTCTGATATTTCTACTTCAGTGATCCATTTCAAACTCGATGGTTTTTACCTTAACGAAGTAAAAACCTCCCGTGGCAATGCGTTTACCATTTCAGTCGGAAATTCAACTCCGATGCTGGACAAGAATGCCCCCGATTTACCCAAAATGACCACTTCAGTTATAATTCCTGACATGGCTATGATGGAAATCGAAATGGTAGCATCATCGTTTGTTGAATATACAAACATGGAAATAGCGCCCTCGAAAGGAAATTTTACCCGTGATATTGATCCTGCTTCGATACCATTTGAGTATGGAAGGCCATACAACGAGGATAAATTCTTCCCCGGCAGCGAATCGGGTTTGCGCGATCCTTTTATCCTTCGCGATTACCGCGGACAAACAGTTATTGCTTATCCGTTTCAATATAACCCGGTTACCAAAATTCTGAGAGTTTATACTGACATAACTCTGAAATTGAAAGTTGCCAATAACAATGGTTATAATGTTATAAGTCGCAGCCAGATGCCTACGCACATCGACGCAGATTTTAACCAGGCATACAAAAGGGTTTTCCTGAATACAACTTCGTTTGATTATACTCCGGTGAATGATTATGGCCGTATGTTGGTTATCAGTCATGCAAACTACCTGCAGGCTATGCAGCCCTTTGTTGACTGGAAAAACAGCATGGGTATAAAAACTGAAATGGTTGATATAGCAACTGTTGGTGCAACATCTGCAGCTATTAAATCCTTTGTTGAAAACTATTCCAATACCAATGGATTGACATTCCTTTTACTCGTCGGCGATGGCCCTCAGGTTCCTACCAACACCACCGGAAGCCTTGGTGGTCCTTCGGATAATGCATATGGCTACCTGGCAGGCAACGACCACAATCCCGATATTTTTGTAGGACGTTTTTCAGCAGAAAATGTGGATCATGTTGTTACAATGGTTGAACGAACTATTGAATACGAAAAGCAGCCGCTAACAACCACAAACTGGTTTGATAAAGGAGTTGGTATGGCTTCTGATCAAGGCCCAGGTGATGATAATGAAATGGATTACGAACACATGCGTAATATCCGTGCCGATTTGGTTGGCTATACTTTTGAATCAATAGCTGAACTGTATGACGGATCGCAGGGCGGCGAAGACCTTCCGGGTAATCCTTCGCAGGCTAATGTTTCCACCTTAGTAAATGCAGGGCTTTCCATTATGAATTATGTTGGACATGGCAGCGATAATGCCTGGAGTACTACAGGATTTTCGAGCAGTAACGTTAACACGCTTACCAACAATCACATGTGGCCGTTTATTTTCAGTGTTGCCTGTGTTAACGGTAACTTTGTGAGTGGCACCTGTTTTGCCGAAGCCTGGCTGAGAGCTAAAAATGCCAATGGACCAACCGGGGCTGTAGCCACACTTATGTCAACCATCAACCAGAGCTGGAATCCACCAATGGACGGTCAGGACGAAATGAATGATATACTTGTTGAAACCTATCCAACCAATATCAAACGCACGTTTGGAGGGATTTCGATGAACGGTTGTATAAAAATGAATGAATCCTATGGTTCTGGCGGAGATGAAATGACTGATACGTGGACCCTTTTCGGCGATCCTTCGGTTATGGTTCGCACTGCCAATCCTTCAGCTACCACTGCAACGCATGAAAACCAGATTTTCCTGGGAAGTACTTCTCTGGTTGTGAATTCGCCGGTTGAAGGTGCTTTGGTTGCATTAAGCCTCGACAATCAATTAATTACAGCTGATTTTGTTAACAACGGCATGGTTAGCCTGAATTTCGATGCATTTCAGTCGCCGGATACGGTTCAACTCGTAATAACAGCGTTCAACCATGTTCCGTATATTGCCGACCTGGCAATTATCCCGAATAATGGCCCTTACCTTATTTACAACAGCAATATAATTACAGATGCCGCATTCAATAACAATGGTCAGGCCGATTTCGGCGAAACCGTATTTATGGATGTTGCTTTTACCAATATTGGCGTGTTAAATGCTGACAACGTAACCGTTACCGTTACAACTTCTGATTCATACATTACACTGCTCGATTCAACTGATATATACACCGTTATTCCTGCTCACGACACGGTTGCTTTGATAAACAGTTTCAGTTTCGAAGTTTCTTCAGATATTCCTGATATGCATGTTGTTCCTTTCCATTTCACAGCAGTTTCGGGTAGCGATGTATGGGCAGGTAATTTCAGCATAACCGCTCATGCAGGAATACTGAAATATTTCTCATTTGCTATTGACGATTCGCAGACAGGTAACGGTAACGGAAAAGCTGAACCTGGCGAAACTTTCGACGTATCAGTGGTTATTAAAAATTTAGGCACAGCGCCTTTAACCAATGTTGAAGGACAAATTTCGTTCAACGATCCTTACCTTACACTACTTTCGTCACCGGCTCAGAATTATGGCAGCCTGGCAACAGGAGAATCCATTTCGCGCAACTTTACGCTTGAAGCAAGTGCTGATGCACCTGAAGGACAAGTTGTTCCGGTAACGTTCCTGATGACTGCTGATCTTGGATTACATGCACTTGACGTTTTCAACCTTGTTGTCGGACAAATTCCGGTTGCCGTTATCGACCTCGATGCAAACCACAATTCAGGTCCGGCAATTCAGTCGGCATTGATTGCCAATAATGTATTTGCCGAATATAAAACCTCTATGCCTGCTGACCTTAGCAATTATACAACTCTATTTATCTGCCTGGGAGTCAGCACGAAGAAACATGTTCTTACAACCAATGAAGGACAAGCACTGGCTGCTTTTGTTGATGGTGGCGGACGTTTATACATGGAAGGTGGCGACACCTGGTATTATGATCCTAAAACAGCGGTTCACCCCAGGTTTAAAGCCAATGGAGTTATGGATGGTAGTAACGATTTGAACAGCGAAAGCGGGCAGACAGGTCAATTTACTGAAGGCCTTACATTTGCTTACTCCGGCGACAACGAATATATTGATCATATATCAGCTACTGCTCCGGCATTTAATCTGTTCAAAAATGCAATGCCGGTTTATATCACTGCCGTCGCCTACGATGCAGGAACGTATCGCACTATTGCTTCAGCTTTCGAATTCGGTGGCCTGGCAAATGGCGATACTCCTTCAACCAAAAATGAATATATGCGCAGGATCATTGACTTCTTCGGAATTCTTGCTTCGCCTTATACCGCTAACTTTATGGGTAGCCCTATCAATATCTGCGACGGCGGCTCTGTAACTTTCAGTGATTATTCAACACCTGGAACTACTTCGTGGAATTGGACTTTCGAAGGTGGCGTTCCGGAATCCAGTAACGAATCAAGCCCGGTTGTAACATATGCAACTACTGGTTTGTATAATGTTACACTGGTAGTTTCGAACGGCGCTTTCAGCGATACACTTGTGAAGGATGATTACGTATGGGTTGAATACTGTACTGATGTGAACGACATCAGGAATCAGGAAGTAAGCATTTATCCAAATCCTGCTTCTGATTTTGCTTCGGTTTCATTTGGCGGATTCACAGGAACAGCTGATCTGATACTTACCGATGCCCTTGGAAAAACAGTTCTTACCATCAATCATATTGATACATCCAAAGCATATAAACTCGATCTTTCGGGATTAACCGAAGGAATGTACTTTGCAACCATTACAGCCGGCGGTAAGCAGGTTGTGAAGAAAATAGTTGTTAGATAATTGACTTTGTCAATTCACGAAAAGAGGCTGTTCCGGTAAGGGGCAGCCTCTTTTATTTTCACAACCTTATCTGTTAATAATTTCTGGTGTTCGATTATGCAAATTTGATTGTGTTAATCCTTCCAATCAAAAATTTTAGAATTCCCCTTATCTGAATTCAAATACGTGGCTCCGGATGTTATTCCTAACTTTAATCCTCGCTGAGTTCCCAGACCTATGCCTCCCACTGTCAAACCTGTTTCCTGCATTAATCCCACATCCGAAACGGTCATATTATCTTCAACGGTTGCGTATACCGAAGCGTCAACCTTTAGTCCGGTTCCGGTTCCTTCAATGGTGGTAGGCAAGCCGGCACCCACTTTAATTGTAGTCCTGTTTGTTTCCGGCCAGAGGCTTTCAACTGCTGGTGTTTCAGTGTCCGATTCCCTGGATATACTGAGACCTACTCCTACATCAATTTCTAAGCTATAACTTTTACAATCAACCTGAAAACTACCCATTATCAAGGGTACTCTTATTTCGGTACACACATTATCCCCCGGAAAAACCGGAAGTATTCTTACCGTTGTTGATGGAATACTATCATTTTCATCAACGGAATCATCCTCAGCAACTTCTTCAACCGGAGGGCACCAGGAAGAAGCATCAACTTTGGCCAGATCACTTGCCCTGGAAGTTATTTCACGAACAAATCCGGATACAGGCATCGAAATCATAGCCTGTATACCAAATTCTCGCTGATCGGGGAGGTAAGCGGTGTATGCCCATCTGTACGCATGGTTATAATACAACGTAAGCTGTTTGAAAGTTTTCGTACAATAATTTTCGTAAATGCTGGAGTATGAAACCAAATAGTCAGTAAGTTGTGAAGTAGCTATCATGCAATAGGTTGAACGGACTTCTTCCTGGCAAATCGTAGGATTATTTGTTTCACTGCAATCGTCAATAGCTTTATTCATTCCTTTTCGCAAATCATCCATATTCTTCTGCAATTCGCCGTCCAGTTTGGCTATGGTTGAATCGTACGCCATGGTAAGGGCACGAATAGTATCGGTTAGTTGATTATACATGGCCGACACGATGAGGTAACTCTTTTTGCAGGAAACAACCAGTCCCTTCTGATTTGGCACTGTTCTCCTGTCCATTTGATTTCTCAGTTCGGATATCATGGTTTTCACATCATCTTCCGACTTACTTTGCAGCGTTTCAATATAATAATCAATAGCATCCATGCGCAAACGGTATTTGGGCATCCATTGCGATTTAATCGTCATCACGTTTGCAGGTAATTCGATGCAGGTAATTTGAAGATCCTGGCTTAAAGGCTCCCTAGTATGCTTTTTCATGAGTATTTCGCCAATGTCAACATCCTCATTAAGCTTCTTTTTCAATTCCTTTAAATAGGTTTCTGCACCAGAGGTATAGCCTCCCTGCAACGAATGTGTAAAGTAATCAATCGCCTTACGGTCCTGACCCCGCTGCATGGCCATTTGACCGAGAAGCAGGTTAGCATCAATTTCGTAAGGCTCTATGGCTATTGCTTTTTTGAGCCACGATTCAGCCTGGCCCATTTTACCCATGCGCCGGTACGCATCGCCCAGGTTGCTGTATGTGTTGAGGTTTTGCTTCACCGAAGCCGAATATTCGAGGATGGGAATGCTTTTGGCCGGATGGCCACAGATATTCAGTACACTGCCAAAGCAACTGATGGCGTTTTCGTCAGCATTATCAGCCTGCACTGCATAGCCCGACAGCAGCACCGAACTGAACGTGTTTTCCTGTAGCAGGTTAACAATGGCTAGTTCGCCTAGTTTACCACCTGTCTGCAGCGCATCGCGCTGAGCTTTGCATTGGGCCACTGTGCCGGGAGGCAGGCTTCGCTCAAGCCCTGCAACGGTTTTGTCGATTAACTTTTTAAAGGCTACTGCACTGCCAGGAGTCGGATCAATGGAGTCGTTGGCCGGATCGCCAAAATCACCTTCTTCCTTTTCGACAACGCTCTTTTCGAAAGCATTCATGAAATTCTCCATTTCCTGCTCTTTTTTCTCCATTCGTTTCTCCAATTCGGTCTGTTCTTCTTCCTCTTCCTCTACTTCCACCTGGGCTAAAGCAAACTGAACACTGAAAAATGTGAGATAAATAACGAAGAGAATCCTCAGGATTTTATTTGTTTCCATGCGGTGAAGGCTTACCAGGTTATACTTTCGAGAATTTCTATCATCACATCGGGATACCAAACCCTTTCATTTTTCAGAAGATTATAATTTACATAAATGATCTCCTGATCATCGGCATACCAGAAATGGTACTGATCCATCTGCATCATAAATTCATTCCGGCTGCTCTTAAAAGTTTTTCCTCCTATAACATAATCTTTAGGCGGACTGGTCTTCAGATTGATTGCTCCGTTCATCTTGCTGCTCATATCCATCAGCTGCGCCGTTGTTAGTTTGGCCGTATTAGGTGTGCGGGTAATTGTAAAAATCTCGGAGCTGCTCCATTCATCCTTCACCCAGAGTGAAACTTTGTTTTCGCTCAGGCTCTTACTCTTAAAAATACCATCGTTTTTGGCGAGTTTATACTCCCAGTCCCACGGATATTTTAGGCTTACTTTAGGTGGCTGAACTTTAAGTTTCTGCCATTTGGTAATTTCAAATGGTTTATAATAATCCTCAATGGCTGTTATTAGCCAGGCTGTTGCCGCTTTCTTCGTAGAAAAAGTATCCCTTTTCTGCGTCATGTAAAACTCTGCATAGCAAAGCGGATTTACCCTGCCACCCTGGGTTTCGGAATAATTACAGGAACTTGGTTCCACCAACCCGATCATTTCATCACCTTTATAATAGTAATTGGATGATTGGCCTGTAGCATAAGTGCAATCGAAGGATTTTGTAGTAACTCCGGTTGGCAATTCCTGACCAAAGGCAAATGATGCAACAGCCAGGATTAAAAACAGTAGAATAGATTTCATAGATTCTGGTTTTACGAATTTTGATTTGGGATTTATTCGATACAAAAAGTGTATTGGTATCAGCCGACAGCATAACAGTACTGATTTGCAATATTTTGCAAAGCAGTTAACGCTAAACAAAAGAATTGATTACCAACTTAAACTTTCAACAATGGCTTTCATCACTTCGGGATACCGGATACGTTCGTCTTTCAGAAGGTTGTAGTTGATGTAAATGATCTCCTTTTCATCGGCGTACCAGAAATGATATTGATCCATTAACGACATAAACTGATTTTGAGCTGTTTTGAAGGATTTTCCGCCAATCTCATATTCAGCTGACGGCGAACTTTTAATGTCGATGGCACGATTCATCTGGGCAGCCATTTCCATCACTTTTGCTGTTGAGAGTTTGTCGGTATTTGGAGTCCGGATTATGAAACAGACTTCGGACATCCCACCCGGAACTTTGCGCATCAGCGTGACTTTGTTTTCATTCTGGATTTTGCTTTTAAAAACACCTTCGTATTTGCCAGTTTTAAAGGTCCAGTCAAAGGGATATTTTACACTCACTTTAGGAGTCTGAACCTCAAGTTCCTGCCATTTATCGATGATTGCAGGTTTGTAATAATCCTCCATGGTAGTGATCATCCATGCAAAAGCTTGGTCATTCGTGGCAAACGTATCTTTTTTATTATCGTTGTAGAAATCGGCAATAAAATATTTGTTAATGCCATCCTCTTCAACTCCGCTGTAATTGCACGCATCCGGCAGAATCATACCAACCATTTCATTGGATTTATTGAAATAATAGCTGCTAAGACCCGGCGCATAGTTACAGGCATTGCTATCTATAGAAACTCCTTCCGGTAATTGCTGGCCAAATGACTGATAGACGATTACCATCAGTAAAAATAGTATTGCTGGTTTCATATTTATTGTTTTACGATTTCAACCCTGCGGTTCAGTTTCCGGCCTTCGTCAGTGGAATTGGTAGTAACAGGACAAAATTGTCCGGCTCCTTCGGACATTAAACGGGTACCAGCAATTTTACCGTTGGCGACCAGGTAGTTTTTAACGCTTTCGGCACGGGCTTTTGAAAGAGTAATGTTGCCTGCATAGGTTCCGGTATTATCGGTGTGACCAACAACTATAACTTTAACAGCTGGATTATTATTCAGATAATCGATGATTTGTTTCAGTGCTTCAACTGATTCAGGCTTGATAACCGATTTCCCAACATCGAACAATATTCCGTAAAGAGCTATCTTACCGTCTTTTTCGATAGCTTCTTCCATGTTAATAACAATATCCTGTTGCATTACTTCCACTTCCACAACTTCTATATTGTAACTTCCTGCATCAGTCGAATTTTCAGCAGTATGGACCTGGATATAAACTTCCTTCCCATTTATACTGGCAGTGAATACAGTATTTTTCTTATCCAGAGCTTTACCTTTTACTTTTAAAATGGCATTGTTGTAATTCTGGTTTATCTGAGCACTACTGAATTTCCGGGTTTCACCTTCTTTTTTGTAATAAAAAACATGATAGTATTTACCACTTTTATTGATTTTATTTGCTTTCCCATCAACCCAATATACAAACTCTGCATCATTATATTCGCTGTTTTTGCAATCGGTGACGTAAAATCCGGGCATGCGGTTAAGGTAAGGAGGCTCTGCATCCGGGCAGCGCGGGGTGTCCTGTGGGTCCTGTGCAAAGGAAACTAAAGAAAACAATGTCAAACAGATGGCAAGTGCTTTTTTCATTTCAAAATAAATTAATGGTTAACAAAATGAGAATCTCATAAGCTATTCAAACAGTAAATTAAATGCAGATTAAGAATCATTATTGAAAAACAATCCAAATATCATATGCATATATGCAAATATATAGTTTTATTTTTAACGATTGTAAATGGCCGAGTTTTTTTACTTATGCCGTAACTTTTTTAAGTGGGAAAAACCCAACAGAATGAATTCCATTACTCCACTAATAATCAGAATCAGTTAATAAGGTCATACCATGATGTTTATTTACCTATAATAATAAAAACCTGATTGGAGCAGCATTTTTACAACTCAAAAACACAATCTTGTTTATTTTCGATTAAGGTTATCGAATAAAGAATTTGAGATATCTGTCGTCCTAAAAGAGTATACCCTATTCAATGTATTCTGATTTGAAAAATAAGAATGAGAAACATTTCTCACCAACCTACAATTATAGTACGGCGAACCTTTAGAACAAGAATACTATAAAGTAAAAATGAGTAAGATCAGTGTAAATCCAACAGACCTTTCAAAATCAATTTAATAACAGATGAAATTACCATTTGTATTGTCAATTGAGATTGAAAGCGATCATTGAACTTCTGACAACTATAGTTGTTATATTCATAATGTTACATATATAACTCATGGATTTATTCATGACGATTAACTGCCTCCTCTATATAGTGAATCTCTATATCAGGATTTCCCAAAATCTTGTGTACAATTACTGAATAGTATTCCCGATCATTTCCTGCATTTCTGCTTACTTAAGCCAGGCTAAATCATATGAAACCTGGCCCTGAATCCGAATACTCACGCACACAATTTATTGCATTTAATTCGATACCTGCCAGCTATCACTCTCTTCTCATTACACAATTACCAGTTAAACATATCATAAACAACTAAAACTTTAAAAATGAAAATCTATCAAAATCTACTTCTTAGCATTTTCGCGGTAGCAATCTTTTTAAATATCCGAACTTTTGCTCAATCGCCCGATAACACCTTTGGAACTAACGGAAAAGCATATACTTCATTTGGAAGTTTTTCCTCTTATTGCCACGCTATGATCCTTTTACCTGATGGCAAAATTATTTCTGTCGGCGAAAATGGCAATACAACACAGGCAATTCTTATCTCAAAACATAATGCTGATGGAACATTGGATATCTCGTTTAATACCACCGGCAAGAAGCAAATTGATTTCGGATCGGCGTATGAATACTGCTATTCTGTGTTATTGCAATCCGACAACAAAATACTTCTGGCTGGTTCATCCAATGGTAATGCCGCGTTGGCACGCTTATTACCAAACGGCGATTATGATACTCAATTCAGCGACGATGGTAAAGTTACCTTGTCATTCGGGCCAGGAAACGGCTCTTCCTTTCAAAAGGTTTTGCAACAACCCGACGGAAAAATAATTGCAATCGGGGAAGCATATAATACCAGCAGCTTCGATTTTTCAGCTGCACGATTTAATGCCGATGGAAGTATAGATCCCACATTCGGCGACGGTGGTAAAACTACAGTCAATTTTAATAATTACAACGACTTTGGAAGGAATGCCACATTGCAAAATGATGGCAAAATAATTATTGCCGGTGCTGCAAAAAACAGTAATGGAAACAGTTCAATCGCCTTACTTCGGCTTAATTCAGATGGTTCGCCCGACGGAACTTTTGGAACTGCAGGGAAAACAACTCTTACCATCAGCGGCATTGCTGATGATTATGCAGAAGAAGTTATATTGCTGGCCAACGGCAAAATTCTGATAGGCGGATATACGGCCGGGGATTTTTTGGTTATAAGATACAACAGTAACGGAACCCTGGATAATACGTTTGGAACAAGCGGATACTCCATCACTGATTTTAATAACTTTCAGGATAAAGCGTATGCACTGGATGTTGATAATACTGGCAGTATTTATCTCGGGGGGCATGGATATGAAACAGGAAACGGTGGCTTATTTCACTTCGCCATAGCTAAATATAACAGTGAAGGCAACCTGGACAACACCTTTAATACCGACGGCAAAATGACTGTTGTGATGGGAGCCGATCAAAGCACCATTTTCGAAATGGCTTTGCAACCCGATGGCAAATTATTAGTGGGCGGTCAGTCAACCAACATTGCAGGCGGATTTACTGAGTTTGCGTTATTGCGGCTGGAATATCTAAATGTTGGAATAATTGAAAATGAGCTGACCGAAAACTATATTACGGCATACCCAAATCCAGCTACGGATATCATTACCCTAAGTTTTTCGGATAAACAAGCCAGCGAACATTATGAGTTTACTATCTGTGATGCAAAAGGCCAGATTGTACAAAATGGCTCCGGAAACACAAATGAAATTAATAAACAGGTAGATATTTCAGGATTAAGCAACGGGATACACTATCTAAAAGTCAATTTCCCATCATTTTCACAAACCCTGAAATTCACCAGGATAAAATAATTCTTGCAAACGGCTGTACACAAAAAGGAATCTTCTCCTTTCGCCACAAATAAAGTATTCACTCATTGAAAGTTAACGCATTTTTCAACCATTTAAAATCACAGAAATATGGAGCGACGTAATTTTTTAATGACCACCGGCCTGTTTGCAGCATTCAGCGCCCTGTCTCCTTTGTCCATCGGAGCAACTCCTGAAATACCATCTATTGATCCTTTGAAACCAGTTCTTCTGCCAGGCTTGACTCCATTAGACCACAAAGGGGGAATGGATATACGTGTATGGATGCGTACTTCCATGACAAATGGATTGTTCTCGAGCGTTGAATGTGCAGTTGCGCCAAGACTGATGGGTCCTGCTCCGCATCATCACCTCGAACTTGATGAGATCATGTATGTTATCGAGGGCACTGCCAGTGTTCTGGTTGGTGATGAAGTAGTGGAAGTAAATGCTGGTGGATGGCACCTGCGTCCCAGGATGATAACTCACACCTTCTGGAATGCTTCTGAAAAACCCCTGCGGTTTGTGGATATGTATTTCAACCAACCTTTTGAGGATTACCTCGAACGCGTTTTTCATGAATTAACCCCTGAAAACGGATATCCAAGTGGATCAGAGAAAAAAAGCAAAGAAATAAGTGCATTAGCTGAAAAATTTGGCCTTGTTCATTTGCCTGATGCCCGGGAAAAACGTAAAGAAATAGCTGCTAAATATGGGTTGAAATAAATACAATTTTATATAACCTACATAAAAATAGCCCGAAAGCCAAACCTACGGGCTATTTTGAGTATGTGATAATTGAATCTCTATTCTGTTACGACGGCTTCTGCTGCCTGCAGCACTTCCTTTGTTTCAACATCATAAACAAAGGCAATAACATGGCAGTTTTCGGGAACCATGGTATTAACATTGAAACTTTCAAATTTCATTGGAAATGATTTCACAACCGGTTGTGAAGAGGTGTTTTCCTTCAGAAGGATTGGTGTCCCCCATGTTCCGTTTACAGCGCCACGCATAACGTGCATATGGTTATAATCAAGTATATCGGGAGTTGGACCAATTGCAGAATTATTGTTCTTTTGCGCCTGTACAATATTATCCTCAATGATCAGAAGGATAAGGTTCAGCGATCGTCCTGAAATGGGTTGAAGAAAACTTGTTTTGGCATGTATGCAAAGTTTATCCTCAGCGGCATTGTATTCGGTAATTAACTGCAAGTCCATCAAAGGTGCCTCGGCTATAGTATTTTTAACTGCGTTGGCCCAGGCTCCCGGAGGTAAAACCTGCTGACTGGCCGGATATCCTTTACGGCTCACCATTCCGTTAGGATTTCCTAAGGCGCCTACTTTAAAGAACTCGTCCCATGCCGTTCCTGCCTCTGTGCGGAATTCGTATCCCCAGATGGTTCCTATTTCAGAACTTTTGATTTCGGCAAAATAGCCTGCATGCACAGCCATAACAACCAGCGAATCCTCATATTGTTCCTTCAGATCGCGGGCTGTTATTGCAGCCCCGGGGCAATTCACGCATTTACGGCCGGTATAGTCCTCGAGAAGCGCCCGTTTATAATGTGCAGTTACAACAGGAAATTCCGGAACAGGGCATGCTGATGTATCAACAGGTTTATTGTGGATTACGTAAGGCTCATCAATTTTATCGCACGAAGCAATTACAAATGAGACACTTACTGCAAGTATGGCGGATTTCAGATAATTTAACCTTGTCATGATTTTACTTTTTTTAGAAACTTGTTGTAATCGAAAGTGTAAAGCCATTGGAAGCCGGAACGTTGCGGCAAACGCCTCCGACACATACAATTCCTTCGCGTTGTTTGCCATACGATAGCTGTATCCGGTTGGCGTCATTGTTATACGCTAAGGCTACCAAAGGATAATGAAAGCGTCTTCCGGTATCATCGTTGCCATAATTCCACTGGTCAGCAACACTTATAAACCATTTGGGAGCAACCGTATATTCAAGCAATCCCATAAACCAGTCACCTTCATCTTCTTTAGTAATCAAAGCCTGGGTTTCGAGGCGTATCGCTTTGGTCGGAGTAATTTTATATGTCATATCAGCAACAAAAATATCGGCATGAACCAAAGGCTCGCCGGTATGTCCTTCAATAACATCAATGTTATAATCTTCATAAACGTAAGTGAACAATAGTTTGAAGCTTTGGCTGAATTTATGTCCGATCTCGATATTGAAATCGCGGAAGTATTTAACATCTCCGATCTTAAAAAACGGTGATGTATATCCCAGTGTCCCCGACTCATCCAATAAAGTTAAATCATTAACCTGATCCTTTACAATTGAATTTATTCCTGAAAAGTTGATGCTGATATCAGTACCATATTTACCTCCAAGAATAGTATTCTTCTTGATTTTGTAATTTACCTGCGCCTCCAGGCCCATTTCGTTATTAGGCTGCGTAGCGTATGGGTATACTGCGGCGAGTGTATAGGTGTGCTGCTTTGTGATGGCAGGCAGATAATTGATATCCAGCACGCTGCCATTTTCGGTGCGTTTCGATTTGTAACTCATATTATCCAGCCGCTTGGCCTGAACAATAATTCCAAGTCCTTTCTGGTTGTATGAAGCGGTTAGCAGCAGTGATTCGCCTTTTTTATAAATAAAATTATTCATGGCGTTGGGATCGTTCATTTTTTGAGCATATTCGGCGTTAAGTCCGAAATTCCCGTAGCCAATATTTATCCTTCCTGATCCTGCTGCGACGTTGAGTGGCAGAATAAGTTTTTCCTGGTTTCCGTTGTAAATTTCTTCGTCAGCCTGGTATTTGCTTACGAAACTTCCGCCGATCTGTAGGCGGAGTTTGCTGTTTTCCATGGATGCAACAAGGTCGTTAATATTAAATTCGGCATCACCTCCACGAACAATACCCGGGCCTTTATCCCAGAAATAACGCTGCGTTCCGTAAATCCCTTTTAATTCGACTCCTTTTACCGGATTGAATTTTACCCTGATGCCATTCAGCGAATTATCATAACCAAGGTTATGCTCCTCGTAAGTACGGAAAATAGTACCATTACCGAATTGTTCGTAAATATGACCGGCCGTTATCTGAAACTGACCGGTTTTGTAATCGACAAACCAGTAAGGAATTCCGGTGCCTTTGTAACGCGGGTCGTAGCCGTTAATCGGGTTGAGATACGTTTCATAACGCAGACCGGCATTAAAATTACCAGCAGAATATGTGATATTGGTCCAGCTGTTCATCAACATTTTTTCGGGTACCCCATTAGCGCCAATGGCTGAATCGACGTTGTAATATTGGGCATCCATCTGGAAATTACCGTTTACCTGGCTTCCCAGTGAATTATTTTGTGCCGAAAGCAGATTTGGAACAAAAAAAGCAACCACAACCAGTATCGTTGTGTAAGTAAAAAATTGTGTTTTCAAAATGTCAGGGTTTTGATTTGTAGGTGAGCAAAACGATCAGCAAATCTACATATTTCTTTTGAAAATAAAACCTCCGGACAAAAATGCAATACATTGATTACATGCTTTATCCGGAGGGAAATTGTATTGAGGTTCAATTGCTTATAATTAGCATGATCCGCGAAGCGAACATTTAGTGCGAAATTGGCTCGCCGGCATTCAGTTTGCGAACAACATTGATAAGATCGAGTTCGGCACCTTCGCTGAAACTGGTATGTTGCCATACTATTTCGCCCTTTCCGTTTACAACAAAAGTATGCGGAACCGCATTTACGTTCATGGCACGTTTGAAATCACCGTTCTGATCGAGTAATATTTCATACTCCCAGCTCTTGCCGTTTACAAGTGTTTTTACCTGTGCAGTCGAACGTGAATCATCAATTGAAACAGCATAAAGTTTTACACCGGTTTCTTCCTGCCATTCTTCGTACACATCGGCAATGGTAGTAAGCTCTTTTATACATGGCTTGCACCAGGTTGCCCAGAAGCTGATAATCATAGGCTTACCATCATTAAACAGTTTATCGGTATTGATTTTAGCGCCTTTCATATCCGTAACACTAACATTGGGAAGTTTGAAAAGCACTTTGTCGGCACCGGTTTCCTGAGCCAGTAAGGTAGTTCCGATAAAGAGAAGTAAAGCAGCAAAAAAGATGTTTTTCATGATTAAGGTTTGATTTGAGGTTTGAAAGTTTTTATTATTTCTGTGGATAATGCACTTCTAGAATTTTGGTTTCCATAAGCGGAACAATTTGTATTTTTTCCATAATAGCAGGAATCAATAGCACTTCACCGGCTTGCAGGCTTTCAGCACCTCCTTCGTATTCAACAGTACATTTGCCTTCGGCACATTGCAGGATCACAAATGAATCGATTCCGCTGTAATCCTTAACAACAGGTATGCCAAAATGAATAAGGCTTGTGTTGAAATAGGTACTTTCAACTACAGGAACGGTTTTGTTAAATCCGGGCTTGTACTCTGTCCGGTAGGTATCGTGCTGTGTAAAATCCAATGCATCCAGTGCCTGTTCAGTATGCAGCTGACGTGGATTTCCTTTGTCGTCAACGCGATCAAAATCATAAATACGGTAAGTAAGATCGCTGGTTTGCTGAATTTCGAAAAGCAATAATCCCGGTCCTAATGCATGAACCCGGCCTGCAGGGATGTAATACACATCACCCTTTTGTACCTTTTCATAATTCATGATTTCTTTCAGCGTGCCGTTGTTCAGGTTCGAAAGATAGAGTTCTGATGTCATTTCGCGGTTAAAACCACTGATTAGTTCAGCACCAGGTTCGGCATCGGCTATGTACCACATTTCGGTTTTCCCAAGGTCGTTGTGGCGGCTTTCGGCAAGTTTATCATCAGGATGCACCTGTATGGAAAGCCAGTCGCTTGAATTCAGGATTTTAATTAGCAGCGGGAATTTATTGCCATATTTTTCATAAACAGCTTCGCCAACCAGATCGCCCATGTAAACTTCGATGAGTTCATCCAGTTGATTTTCAGCCAGAAAACCATTGGATACTTCGCTTATTTCCTCACCATGACCTGATAAAACCCATGCTTCGCCACAATTAGGCAGAGGCGAGTAATCCATTCGAAAAACGGTTTTTATTTTGTTTCCGCCCCATATTTTCTCCTTAAAAATGGGTTTAAACTTCAGTGGATATAAATTGTTCATCTATGAGCTCCAATTCGTTATTTATCAATTCATTAACCGAAGTAATGGTTCGGTTTCAGGAATCAAAAGTACAATTTAATCCTTTTCAGGCAACAGGGTTTATGCAATCTGAAGAGGTAATTCTACTGAACCGTGAAAAAAGGTAATTTTGCCGCTACAAAGTTTAATTATGTCTGACCAATCAGAAAAACCAATACGAAAACCCGACTGGCTCAAGATACAGCTGCCTAAAGGAGATAACTACCTGAAGGTAAAAGGAATACTGGAAGAAAAAGGATTGCATACGATTTGTTCGAGCGGCAAATGCCCGAATATGGGCGAATGCTGGAATGCAGGCACGGCAACTTTTATGATCCTTGGCGACATCTGCACCCGGAGCTGTAAATTCTGTGCCACCAAAACCGGAAAACCTCTTCCAGTTGATATAGATGAACCTGAAAAAATAGCGCAATCCGTTAAACATCTGAAACTGAAACATGTAGTAATTACTTCGGTTGACCGCGATGATCTGCCGGATGGAGGATCGGAAATATGGGCCAATACAGTGCGAAAGGTAAAGGAATTGAATCCGGAAACCACTATCGAAACTCTTATCCCTGACTTTGGCGGAGATAAGGATCACCTCCACATGGTTATTGAATCGAAACCCGATATTATTTCGCATAACCTCGAAACGGTTCGGCGGCTGACACCTCAAATCAGAAGTGCCGCGCAATACGACCGCAGCCTGGAAGTGCTGAGACAAATAGCAGCTTCCGGACTTCGTGCAAAATCAGGAATTATGGTTGGCTTAGGCGAAACAGAGGCTGAAGTGCTGGCAACCATGGATGATCTTCGAAAAGTGAATTGCGAAATTTTTACAATCGGACAATATCTGCAGCCGACTTCGGCTCATTTGCCGGTTTCCGAATATGTGCATCCTGATGTTTTCGAAAAATACCGCGTGGCAGGTTTGGATAAAGGATTCGCATTTGTGGAAAGCAAACCATTGGTAAGAAGCAGTTACCATGCAGAGAATCATGTTGTAACCCAACGTAGAGACGCGATGCCTCACGTCTCTGCAAACGAGGGTTTACAACAGAACGTTACCGCGATGCCTCGCGTCTCTGCAAACGGTGGGTTACAACAGGACGTTACCGCGATGCCTGGTATCATAAAAATAGAAAAATCAAATCCAATATCAATTCAGGACGCAAGGCATCGCGTCGTTGCGATTGACCTTGGAGTAATGCCGTATCAGCAAGCCTGGAATTACCAGGAAAAACTTCTGAATGAAATAATTGCTCAGAAACTTGAACTCCAGAAACAACCTGATAACCAGCAAAAAGCAACGAATAACTACTTACTTTTTGTCGAGCATCCTCATGTTTTTACATTGGGCAAAAGTGGTTCGGAAGATAATCTGCTGGCGAATTATATACAGCTACAGGCTAAAAATGCAGAATTTATCCACACCAACCGCGGTGGCGATATCACCTATCACGGTCCCGGCCAAATTGTAGGTTATCCGGTTCTGAACCTGGACTATTTTGCCAAAGGAATAAGAGATTATATATCAAAACTCGAAGACTCAATCATACTTTGCCTGCAACATTACGGGCTCCAGGGGTACCGTCTCCCGGGAGCAACAGGTGTGTGGCTCGATATTGATATGCCGGGGAAAACGCGAAAAATATGTGCCATTGGCGTTCGCGTAAGCCGGGGTGTAAGTATGCACGGATTTGCATTTAATGTAAACACCGATTTGTCGTACTTTAGCCTTATCAATCCGTGCGGATTTACCGATAAAAAAGTAACTTCGTTGCAGGCGGAATTGGGTATGAAAATGGATATTGAAGAAGTGAAAATAGTATTGAAAGAGAAAATTTCAGAGGTTTTCACTATGGAAATAACAAACTTGTAAATAATGGATACAATAAAATCAATCTGCGTTTTTTGCGGGTCCAGTGCAGGAAGTCGTGAGGAATATTCAGTAAAAGCACGCGCCCTGGGGCTTCTTTTTGTTGAAAAAGGAATTACACTCGTTTACGGCGGCAGTAACGTGGGACTTATGCATGTAATTGCCGATACCATGATGCAGGCCGGCGGCAAAGTGATTGGCGTAATGCCACACACTCTGATTGAACGCGAAGTGGCCCATAAAGCAATCACTGAGTTTCATGTAGTTGAAACCATGGCTGAGCGTAAAGCAGTGATGGACCAGCTTTCGGATGCTTTTATTGCTATGCCCGGCGGAATCGGGACGCTGGACGAACTTTTTGAAGTAATGAGTTGGAACCAGCTTGACCTTATTACCAAACCGGTCGCGCTTTTTAATGTACTTGGCTACTGGGATCATCTACTCTCGTTTCTTGATCACTCAGTAGATCAACGATTTGTAAAGCCTGAGCATCGCACAAACCTGATAGCCGAAAGCAACGAAGAAATGCTTCTTGAAAAGATTTTAAACTATAAGCCTGTTAAAGTGGATGGCGGGAAATGGATTAAGGAATTGAAAAATGGATATATATAATGCTGGCCCTTTCACCGAGATTAAAAACGTTAGAGATAAAACATCACCTCCCGTTTTTTCCTACCGCCTAAAGTTTGACTAATCGCTGCATACCCTTTTCGTGATTCTGAGTGATTTCTATAAAATAAATACCCGGTTTCAAATTGTTTGACTGGATTTGTGTATCAGTTTGAATACTGCCGTTCATAACTACTTGTCCATGAATATTGAAGACACAATAAGACAATTCTCCTTTAATGTAATCATCGGTAAGAATCGTAAAACTATTTTTGACCGGATTGGGAATTATAGTGAAAACAAGGTTTCTGACAGGCTTGTTTACTGAAAGATAATAAGGATATTCGTAAGCTCCCATATCAATTCTTCCGTTCTCAATACGTGGCTCTCCAGCCAGATCAAAAACCGGCAGATTGAATCCGGTAGTATCTACTGAACCTTTATCAATACAAGGAGAATAAAAGGATAAACTGTAAGGACTCCCTGCCAGGCCTGAGAACATCGGATCAGAACTGATTAAATCATTAAAGGAACATGAACTTGACGAGTTGAAAATAACACCTGCCGTGTCGGATTCAAGATTACTATTTTCAATATGTAAAATGCTGTTATCTAGAATAATCTGACTCCCAGCCACTGTATCCGCAGGATTATTAAGAACCGAATTGAAAACTTTCAATGTGCTGTTACTACATTTAATCGCATAGTAGTTATTACTAATAATTGTTGAGTTTATTACATCCAATTGAGAACCTTCAAGCTCAATTCTCACTCTATTATTCAAATATTTATTATTATACATCAGATTCCCGATCATTTTACCCTGAGTACTACTTTGAATGCATAGTTCACTAGAGTAATTTGATGAACGGTTATTACAGATCTTGTTATTAATTAAGAGCAGGTTAGACGAAGACCATGCTGTTATGGCTGCTCCATCTCCACAATCAAGGTAATTTTCCTCGATTAAATTGTCTTCAATAATAATATTGCTTGATCTGAAAATAAAAATCCCCCCTCCTTCAGCCACCCCATACCCTGAAGTAAGGAAATGGTTTGTTATATAATTTTTTTCGATTACGACATTAACGGAACTATCAATATAGATGCCCCCACCCCAAAAAGCATAATCATTCCTGTATATTTCATTGGACCTGATCACAGCAGAAGATTTTTTAACAGCTATGCCGGCACCACAGTTGTACCATTCACCAAACTCATTATTCTCTATCTTGTTATGTTCAATGGTTGGCGAACTATTGTTAATATATATCCCAATTCCAACAACTTCTGGATTTGCCCCAAGAGTTTCATCATATCCGTTTTTTATTGTAAACCCTACAAGACGCGCTTCTCGGGTTTCTCCATTTGTAAACCTTACAAGCCGCGAATTCTGATGATTACCGTTAATAACCGTTTGACTTATGATTGAAGTATCACCGGAAAGTAAATAATTACTCGCAACAACAATATTTTTTCCATTAAAATCAATACATTCAAAATAAACTCCCGGCATCACTAAGACTGTATCCCCTGATACAGAAGCGTTAATCCCTTCCTGTATTGAATTGTATTCACCTGACCCTGTTGCAGAAACAATAATAATATTGGCATATGATACACCTGAAATAATCAAAATAAAAAGGATAACAATAATATTTTTCATACTTGCTTTTTTGCAAATATAAGTATACATCTAGCAACGCTAATTACTTTCCCTCAAATTATTTTGTTTATACTAGAGCTTCCACTATTTTTAATAAAAAAAGCAATCAAAGAGTTGAACAGAATAATCCAATGAATTGCACTATTTTTGAGCAATAATAAATACCACATGCTAATTATAGGAATTACCGGAACATTAGGCGCAGGAAAAGGTACCATAGTTGATTACCTTGTAAAGGAAAAGGGATTTGTACACTTTTCGGTCAGGGGGTTTTTAATTGAGGAGATTGAACGACAGGGGCTATCCGTTAATCGCGACAGTATGGTATTGGTTGCCAACAAATTACGCGCCGACCATTCGCCCTCTTATATTATCGATCAGCTTTATAAGCAGGCATTGCTAACGGGCGAAAACTGCATTATCGAAAGCATCCGGACTCCCGGCGAAGTGGAATCGTTGCGCGAAAAAGGGAATTTCCTGCTACTGGCGGTAGATGCCGATCCGATGTTACGCTACGACCGTATCGTAATGCGCAATTCCGAAACCGACCGGATTTCATATTCTACTTTTATCGAAAACGAGGAACGCGAAATGCAATCAACCGATCCGGCAAAACAAAATATCGGAAAATGCATTGAGCAGGCCGATATTATTTTTTACAACAATTCAACCGTTCCTGAATTATATAAAAGGCTCGAAAGCGAATTAGCCCAATTAAATTTCTGATTTTTTTCACACTATCAAAATCATAGCAAGAAAATTCGCATCGACATGCAGTTACATACATATCGATTCAATACTTTTGCAAAAAAAAACGGGTATGCATTCACGTTCACTGATTCTGAAACTGATCTTTCCATATTTATTTGGATTTCTGTTACTTTCTGCAACAGGCTTTAGCCAAAGCGGATTGCAATTATCCGGCAACCTTGTTATTTTTCATGCCGGAAGTCTTTCTGTTCCGTTAAAAGAAGTGGCTGATGAATTTAAAAAGCTTCATCCAAAAGTAACTATCATGATGGAAGCGGGTGGTTCGGTAGCATCGGCACGCAAAATCACCGATCTGGATAAACAATGTGATATTATGGCTTCAGCCGATTATGCGGTTATTGATAAAATGCTGATTCCCAAGTATGCTGACTATAACATTAAATTTGCGAGCAACGAACTCTGTGTTGTTTATTCCGAAAAGTCGCGCTATGCAAAGCAGATCAATGAGAAGAATTGGATGGATATTCTTTTAAAATCCGATGTTGCTTATGGTCGTTCCGATCCCAACAGCGATCCTTGCGGCTACCGGACCGAAATGACGCTTCAGTTAGCTGAAAAGCACTATAAAAAAAATGGTCTTTACAGTAAATTCATTGCAAAAGACAAAGCCTATATTCGACCGAAAGAAACCGATCTGTTGGCTTTAATCGAGACGAACACCATCGACTACATTTTTCTGTATCGCAGTGTGGCTGTGCAACATAAGCTAAATTACATTGTTCTTCCCGATGCAATTAATCTGAAAAACCCTGCATTTGTTTCGCAATATTCCCTTGCCAAAGTTGAAATCAACGGAAGCAAACCGGGCGAAAAACAAACCATGACCGGCGAACCTATGATTTACAGTTTCACCATTTTGCGAAATGCTCCCAATAAAGCCGCCGCCATTGCATTTGCAGAGTTTTTACTGCAAAAAGATAAAGGCCAGTCCATTATGGCACGTAACGGGCAGCCATCAGTTGTTCCAATGAAAATTGCAAATTATGATAAAGTGCCAGCTCAATTGAAACCATTTGTTAAGAAATAGAAATGGTCGGGTTATGAAGTGTGAATTACGAAGTTCTACTATTGATCGCTTCCTTTTTTGTCAACTTCAAACCAAAATTCATTCGTTACATCTCCTTGCCTCCCCTCTCCTTGTCTCCCCTCTCTTTTTCATCCCTCTCCTTGTCTCCCCTCTCCTTGTCGCCTTGTCATATTTTAAACCAATAAATTAAAGTGAAGCAATTCTCCCCTTTCCAACTCACAATAACCCTTGCAGCTGCACTTATCCTGATGTTTATTGTTGCGCCCCTGGTTGGAATGTTTGTTTCAACAAGCCCTTCAGATCTATTTGCGACAGCTAAAGATGTTGAGGTTCAGGAAAGCATCAAACTCACGATTTGGGTTTCGTTTGCGGCAACTGTACTATTTGCATTGGCGGCAATTCCTCTTGCATATTTGCTCGCCAGGAAAGAGTTTCCCTTAAAAAGTATTGTTTCAGGGATCATCGATTTACCGGTTGTAATTCCTCATTCGGCTGCAGGTATTGCCATATTGGGATTTGTTTCGCGCGATTCGGTGCTGGGACAAATGGGTTCGGCTGTCGGGTTGAATTTTGTAGGGCACCCGGCCGGAATAGCAATAGCTATGGCTTTTGTAAGTCTCCCTTTCCTGATCAACGCAGCACGCGACGGATTTACAAGTGTTCCGGTCAGGCTCGAAAAGGCGGCTCTCACTTTAGGCGCATCGCCGGCAAGGGTGTTTTTCACCATTTCGCTTCCATTAGCATGGCGGAGTATTGTTTCGGGACTTATACTGATGTTTGCCCGCGGCATGAGCGAATTTGGCGCTGTAATAATGGTTGCCTATCATCCAATGATATCACCGATATTGATTTACGAACGCTTTGGCGCATTCGGATTAAAATATGCACGACCGGTTTCAGTACTTTTTATCCTGATATCGTTAACCGTTTTTATAGCTCTGCGAATGCTAGCCCGAAACAAGGAACAAAAAGCCACGCCACATGCTTGAGCTGCGAAACATAACATGTACCTTCCCCGGGTTCAGCCTTTCTGAAATAAGTTTCAGCGTGGCTGATGGCGAATATTTTATCTTGCTGGGTGAATCGGGTGCCGGTAAATCGCTGTTGCTTGAAGCCATTGCCGGGCTTAATTCCATAAAAACCGGTACATTGCTCCTTGATGGAAAGGATATTGCAAACGAAAAAATCCAGCAACGCGGTATCGGGCTTGTTTTCCAGGACCAGGCTGTATTTCCGCACCTTTCGGTAAAAGAAAATATTGCTTATCCACTGAAAGGCAAACATTTAACAAAAACAGAGAAAGATAAAATCATTGGAGAAATTACTGAGTTACTTCAGATTTCAAAATTGCTGAACCGGCGTCCTGCAACTCTTTCGGGCGGTGAATTACAACGGGTGGCATTAGCCCGGGCATTGGTACAGAAACCAAAAGTGTTGCTTCTTGACGAACCTTTATCGGCTACCGACAGCAAATTAAGATCCGAACTTCGTGCTTTGCTCAGGCAGATTAACCGTTTGGGGCAAACTATAATTCATGTAACACATGATTTCGACGAAGCTGTTTCGCTTGCCGATCGAATTGCCATCATGAACCAGGGAAGTATTGTTCAAACAGGAACGCCACAGGAAGTTTTCGGCAACCCGGTGAATGGTTTTGTAGCGCATTTTGCAGGGATCCGTAATTTTTATAAAGTCGTACTTTCAACGCATGAAGGCCATGTCATAGCCAGACCGGCAGAAAATGTAGAGGTTTTTATAGGCGATGTATCTGAAACGGATTCAGGATATATTCTTATCCGGAACGAAGATATTTTGCTTTCAACCACAACATTCGAGAGCAGTGCTTTGAATAATTTCGAAGGTTTGGTAATCGATATGTATCCTTCGCGCTCGGGAATGGAAGTAGTAATTGATATCGGGATAACCTTACACGCTCAAATCAGCCGCGAATCAGCGCTGAAACTGGAGCTCTCGCAAGGAAAAAAGATTTGGGTACACTTTAAGGCTTCATCGGTTAAGTTGATTGCCGGGTAAATTGCTGATTACTTCCCCGTTTCCGCCGGATCAATATTATCTACCTGCTGTTTGGCATATTGAAGCACTTCTTCATTTACATAAACAAGTTCAATACCGGCTTCAACAAACATTCCTTCCGATTCGGAACCGGAATGATATCTGAACTCGCTGACCACCCGCTTGATTCCACAGTTGATTATAAGCATAGCACAGGTGCGGCAGGGTGTCATACGGCAATACAACGTGCTTCCTTCCAAAGAAATTCCAAGCCTGGCAGCCTGGCAAATGGCATTCTGCTCGGCATGAACGGTACGCACACAATGGTTGGTTACTTTTCCGTCTTCGTGAGTAACTTGTTTGAAAAGATGACCAACTTCATCGCAATGCGGCAGTCCAACCGGTGAACCAACATAGCCGGTTACAAGAATCTGTTTATTTCGGGCAATTACACATCCGCTTCGCCCGCGGTCGCATGTGGCGCGTTTGGCAATGGTGCGGGCTACCTCCATGAAATATTCGTCCCATGTAGGGCGGATGTAGGGTGTTTCTGGTTCTGAAGTCATTTATGATCAATTTGAAAACAGGTAAAAGTAGGAATTTTTACAGCGCGAAAAATGACTTCTCTGCAATTGATGCTCAAGGAGATCAGTTTTTCGAAAAAATAAACACTACCCTGGTTCCGGCAGCTTCATGATTTTCGTCCTGCAAATCGGTAATGGAGAATGTATAATTCGTTTCATGTTTCTTATTGAAATAATTCAATCGCTCCTGGGCAAATTGTATCCCAAGCGATTCCTTTTTAAAGGTCTTTTTCTCGCTTTTTTCTTTCGCTTTTTCCCGTCCGATGCCATTGTCAGTAATGGAAAGAGTGATTGTATTTTCCACCCCAGCAACCTCAATGGTAATATTCTTTTCGCCCATTTTTTGCATTAATCCGTGCCAGAGTGCGTTTTCGATAAATGGCTGTAAAATTAATCCCGGCAGTTTGGCGGAGGCGGTATTCAGATTTTCGGCACAATGTATTTTAAAGTTAATGGTATCGTTAAAACGGATATTTTCAATATTCATATACAACTCAATAGTCTCCAGTTCTTCATCGAGCGAAACGCTGTCGGTGCGCGAACTTTCGAGTATTTTACGGATCAGTTTCGCGAATTTATTTAAGTAATAAACAGCCTTTTCCTTATTATTATCAATCAGATAAGCTTTTATCGAATTCAACGCATTGAATATAAAATGCGGGTTCATCTGGCTTCGCAGCGCATCAAGTTTTAGAAGCGAGATTTCATTTTCGAATGTAAGTGTTAGTGTATTCAATTTTTCAGCCTCGTGTTTTTGAAGTGCAATTTTTAATTCGGCAACTTTTTCTTCCAGCTGAATTTCCAGTTCTTTCTGATAAGTATCTTTAAGTACCTGGTTGGCATGCTGTTCCTCTATAATTTTATTCTGGACATTTATTTTTTCCAGGTATAAAAGTTTTACTTTATAGCCAAGTCCCAGCATGAAAATAGTGGATTCAATTATGATCCCTATGTAAAAATAGATTATAGGATGATCACCTTTAATATTTTCATCCGATTTTGCAAGTGCTATGTATGCAAATACCTGGTAAATAATAACTCCTGCAATAATGAAATACTTCAGCTTGTATGGAGTTTTTAAGGTGAAATACAAGGCGGAAATTACAGCAACTGTAATCAAAGGAATAAATCCGAAAGTAAAGAATTTGATGAAGTAAGCCGGATTGCCGAAAGCTATTGAAAATATAACCAATGCACATGAAAATGCCATTAAAATATGCAAAAATCGTATCAGCAAGCGGGTGTATTTTGGAAAATAGGTTTTAAAATCGAGTAACTCTTTGTAAAAGAAAAACAGCAAAGAATTATATATAATTTGAATAAACCAGTTGAAGGCATAATAGCGGCTATTCAGATAAGCTTCAACAAGATCCTGTGATATTAAAGGACTGTTTTTTAGAAGAAAAACGAAAAGAAGAAAATTATATATGCCGTAGTATAAAAATGCTTTTTGCTTTGTTTGAATGTAAATGAACGAGCACAACAAGGTATAAATGATGAGTCCTGAAATCACGAACCCCCATACTATCTGGGCAACAAGATTCATATCGAAACTCATAGTTTATCCAAAAAATCAGATTTCTTTTGCCTCGAAACCGGAATTTTTACCTGGTTCGAGAGCACCACATATTCATCGGTTTTATGAAACTCTTTTACTTTGTTCAGATTGATCAGGTATGAATTGTGAATCCTGAAAAACTGAAGCTGAGCCAGTTTTTCTTCCATAAATTTCAGCTTCTGACTCAAAACGATCTTCTCCTTGTTTTCGAGAAAGATAGTGCAGTAATTGCCATCGCTTTCGCAATAAATTATGTCGTCGGGATTAAGGAAAATCATTTTCCCATCGTTATTGATGCTTATTTTTTTCTGTGAAAAAATGGCTGACTGCAATAATTTCTCCAGGGAGTTTTCCAGCTTTTCATTTACCGAAACGCTGTTCTTCTGTTGTTCAATCTTATCAAAACACCTTATAAGATCATCAGTATCAATAGGTTTTAACAAATAATCAAATGCACTTTCCTTAATCGCTTTAATGGCATACTGATCGAAAGCCGTGGTAATTACCACCGTGAAATTACGCTGAGGGAAAAGCTCCAGAAACTGAAAGCCATCCATTTCGGGCATTTCGATATCCAGGAAAACGCAATCCACCTTGTTTTTATTTAAAAAAAGTGCTGCAGCGGCCGCGTTAGTGAATGAAGCTACAATTTTTACATTCTTACAATAATTTTCTATCTCCCATTCCAGGCTTTTAATCGCACTGTGTTCATCGTCAATCACTATTAAATCTATCATTATCCGGTCTTTTAATTTCTAAATGTACCTTAATTTATCGGACTACAACAAGTTAATGTATAAACGGGCATTCTGTACTTACAAACAACCGATATATGTGTACAGTTTACAGATAAGTGTATTTCCCTCTTTTTTGCTCAATTTCAGGCATAAATTGATAATTACCCCATCCACACAGTAATCGGCTCCAACCACACATTTCGGATTTTTTGTTTCAATCAGCAGCATAATTTTGCTTCGTACTGCTTACCACATTCTACTTTCACAATACAATTACTGTAACAATTTATTTATTCCAGATGAAAAAACTTTACCTGATTTTATTCATTGCCGTCAGTTTCGGCACATTTGCTCAGTTGCCTGGCACTCTTAATAACGCTTTCAGCGGAAATGGGTGGGATGCTGCTTATGGGAACGAAAATGGCTTTGAAACCAAAGAGGTACTAATTCAGCAGGATAAAAAAATCCTGGTTTGCGCCGAAGCAAATTTCTCAAACGAAGGCCACCAGGCAGTAATTCTCCGGTATAAAACCGATGGAACACCAGATACGGATTTTGGCGGAGGCGATGGAATGGTGCGATCAAAAGACGATGCAGATATTAATTTGTACACACGGGCATACGGCATCGCATTACAAAGTACAGGAAAAATAATTGTTGCCGGCGACCAGTTTTATAATACCGAACGTATTTTCCGCTTAAAGGCGGATGGCACCCTGGATGCGACTTTCGGTACAGGTGGCGTAGTTGATGTAAACAGGCCTAATTCGGAATTTATATACCATGTTGCCGTGCAGTCGGATGATAAAATTATTGTTTGTGGAAAAGAAAGTCGTTTCGTATCCGGTGTTCTGGAGCCACATGTTTTCCTGTGGAGGTTTACTGCCGATGGCACCGCTGATATGTCATTCGGCAACTCTGGCGTGGTTTCCTATAATTCGCAGTCATGGCTGGGTACTTTTGAAACGTACCTGGTTATTAACGACCTGATTGTACTCCCTAATGATGATATTATTGTGAACCAGTCGTTTACAAACTATCCAAACAATTTTGTGATGCTCAGCAAAATGAAGGCTGACGGAGCATTTGATTCTTCGTTCGGTATTGCCGGTCATAGTATTAAAAGTGTAAAAAGCAACGACGGAGTTTATACCTATTCAAGTTCTGCGGTTCAGGACAACGGATCGATACTTTCCCTATTTACCACCCGCGACACAATTAATGCTACGTATTCCGAATCTGTTTACCGCGTTAATGCATTGGGGCAAATTGATCCATCGCTCAACGTTAACATCGGTATCACTGAAATTTTCCCTGTTAAAACGAAACTATTGGTTTCGGGCAACCTTTTCTACCAGAGCAGTAAATCCGACAATCAGACAGGAAACAGTTATAATGTGCTTCGCTGCTATGATTTAAGCGGCAATCCAGTTGCCGGTTTTGGGAATGCAGGTATTGCTTTAATAAATCAGAATGATATTCCGGTTTCGGCCACAAGTGCGGCAGCAGTGGCTGACAATGGCGACATTATTATAAGTTCCGGAACTCCTGATCCTGATAATTCCGAAAACCTGCTGTTTTTAACTGCCCAGGTTATTGGAGCTATAAATAATGTATCAATCGCTGATCATTTTGAGGATAATGAAATGTCGGTTTATCCTAATCCTTCTTCAGGATCAATCTATTTTAAAGGATTCTCTGGTGTAACAGGGCCGGTAAAAGCGGAAGTGCTGAATAGCCTGGGGCAAACAGTTTTTTCAGAAACTGATTTCTATCTGAATGAATCAATTGACTTTGCAAAAATGACACAAGGGATGTATTTTGTACAAATAAAGGATGGCTCTAAAGTGCATTCATTTAAAGTATTAAAACAATAAATAAACATCAAAACCGAAAACCATGAAAAAAATAATTACTATTACGCTACTGTTAGCAAGTGTTTTTACACAAGCCCAGCGTTTCGACTGGGTAAGCACAGCCGGATATTCAGGTGTTGCAAATAGCTTTTACGGCGCCCTGGCCATAGCACGCGATTCGCAGGGCAATATATACACACTCGATGGCGCCAACGGTCAGCAGCAATGCCAGGGCATGACTGCCAATCCGTATCTGGGTGGCATCACTACCTTCCTGTATAAGTTTAATGCCCAGGGCGAAATACAGTATATAAAACCCATCGGCGTTAACTTTTATCCCCTTAATATCCAGGTGGGCGAAAATGATAATCTGTATTTACTTGGCGCCCTTTGGGGAGGTACAACACTTATTGTTGATGGGGTCACAATTAATGGAATAGCAAACCGCAACTATATTCTCAAGTTCAACCCAAGTGGAAGCCTGCTTTGGAATGTTCCGAATAATGTGAGCTTTGGAGGGTATGCTACTGCCTGTATGTTGCAGTATCACAACAATCATATCTATTTTCAAACCGGAAACCTGTCCGTAAGTAAACTGGATACCACCGGTCAGTATGTTTCAACCCTGACTGCTGATGCTTTTATCCCAAGCACTGCTATTAACGGGATCCATTTTAAAGGTTCGGGCGTGTTTTCAAATGGCGACATGCTTTTTACCGCAGTCTCGCGTGGCACTCTAACCTATGGTTCAACCACACTTAACCCGGTTTTAGAAACTGGTTCGGTTCCATTGCTGATGCTTCGCACTAACGACAATCTTATTTTTCAGTTGGCGACTTACGTGAATGGCGTTGGCAACCCGGCTGAGAATTTTATACCCATTACCATCGGAAATGATGATGGAATTTATGTTGGTGTTGAAGTAAACTCAACGTTAATCGCCGGAACCGATACAATTGTAAATCCGGTGCCTGGAACAACGAATTATACGGATGGTATTTTAAAATTAGATGAAACCGGAACGCCTGTTTGGCTTAAGTCAGTAACAACCAATGCTCATGCCTGGAGTATGCTTAATAATCCGGATGGAAGCGGTGTTTTTTGCGGGGGCGAATTTACCGGAAATCTGGCATTAGGGAACAACACAATCAGTTCGTCAAGTGGGAATTCATTTATTACAAAGATAGGTTATGACGGAACTTTTAAAAATGCGTTCGCTTTCGTTTCCGGTATTGAAATGGGATCGAAAGTAAAATCATTAGCCACCGACAATGAGGGTGTTTTTTATGTTGGCGGGAAATTAATTAGCGGCACAATACCAACCTTCAGCTGCAAACCCCGCGATGCAAACAAAGGATTATATTTAGGTAAATTTACCGAAGAACCTGATATGGCGCCTCAGCCATCAATAACTGTTTCAGGAGGTGTACTCACAGCATCACCCGTATTTAGCGGAAGTATTCAATGGCTTCTGAACGGCGATTCTATCGCAGGCGCAACAAATCAAACCTATACAGCTGCTGCAAACGGGAATTATACAGTTGCTTATTCCTATATCCCAGCCTGTGTTTCGATTTCAGGAGTAACTGTTTTTTCAACACTTGGCATTGATGATAACCAACAGAATTCCTTCTCAATTTATCCGAATCCTTTCCGAAACGAAGTAACCGTAAAGCATGATGAGTTTACAGGACCTACGACAATCACCATTTGTGATTTCAGTGGCCGCAAAATAGTTCAGAAAGAAATTTCATATAACTCACAAACTATTGACATGAGTGCATTTAGTGATGGTATGTATATATTTCAATTTCAGAATGCTAAAGGCATTATTTCAAAACGGGTTATAAAAAGCAACTAATATTACTTAATTTTCTTTGTATTCAGAGGCTGTCATTTTCATATGGCGGCCTTTTTTGATTTTGTCCACTCCCCTTTACTTGCCTGATCTCAACTAATTAAATTACGGAATCCTGTTTCTCTTAATCGCATGCTGGAAATTAAATATTATTTTTGCTTATACAGAAGTCTTTAATGGAATAACATTGGTTTACCTGCTTTGACCCGTTTGAGATACATAGTACTCCTCATTATCATTGGACTGGGGCTTCAAGTCCGGGCGCAGCAGCCTGTATGGCAAAATATAGGTATCGACCAGGGATTGCCCGACCCTAATGTAACGGCAATTGTTAAAACAAGCGACGGGAAATTATATATCGGCACAGCGATTGGTTTATTCAGTTACGATGGATACACATTTCAAAAAGTTGAATTATCGCCGCACAAAAAAATCAATCCTTATATTAATACACTGAAAACGGATGGGAAAGCCTTGTTTGTCGGAGCCAGGGATGCACTAATCCGGTTCGATCTTTCAACTTATGAAACTTCAATCGTTTTCAACCCGATGAATTCAATAGGCGGGGTTAATGACTTATTTATCAATAAAAATAATAGTAAATTATTTTCCTTTAGTCATGGTGGAATTCTGATATTAAACATTAAATCAGACTCGTTGATGGTTGTTGATTCTGTAATAAATAAAATTATCAGGAAATTCAGGATTACAGCCGAAGATGAAATCCATGCTTTTTGCTCTGACCGGAAATTTATTTCAATAAAAAACCATATTGAATCGACTCTTTTTGAAGACAAAGGGATTCTCGATGCAAGCTGGTGGGAAAAAGAACAGGCATGGCTAATTGCAAAAGCTGAAGGACTTTTTCTGCTTGATGGCAGTTATAAATCCTTTACAAAACTTGATATACAGATTAAGCTCAATCCAATTGAAAACCGCTGGTTGTACCCTGATCAGAACGGAGGATTCTGGATACAGACAGCAGGCCGGTTTGCATTCCTGAAATCTGCAAAGGAAAAGTCACCGGAGTTTTTCGAAAACGAACCTGGAAATCCTTACTCATTTACATCCAATACAGCACAGGCATTTTTTACCGAGGCAAACGGCACTCGCTGGGCAGGTGGCGATGGAACCGGATTATGTTATCTCACTCCCGGCAGCAGTAAAATCCGGTTTTTAACCAACGAACAAGCCGGAGCGCAGCATTTTTGGTGTTTCCGCTACGAGAAAGATACCCGTAAAATTCTTTGCGGCACCACCTCAGGGTTGCTCGAAGGAACGCTGGAGTACAACACGGTTGAAAACAGAAAACTTTATATGCCTGCAGGTTACGACAGATTTTCAGTAAATGCCATAGTCAAACTGAATGAGCAAGATTACTTGCTTTCAGTATTTAAAGCAGGTTTCTGGACATTTAACAAGCTAAGTAAACAGTTTAAGCAGCTTACCGAAATCAATAAGCAAATCGGGTCATTATTTGTATTTGGAATTAAGGAGGTTTCGGGCAACCGTTTTATTTTATGCACTCAAAATAGTGCTTACATTCTAGATAAGAAAACCATGAAACTTACACGATTTATACAGCCGGTTTTTCATAATTACAGTATTTATACTGCTATTGAAGACAGTCGCCGACAGTTTCTGATGGCAGGAGGATTTGGTTTACTGATTTTTAATGCTCAACTCAGCCAGGAGAAATATTTTTCAACTAAAGATAATTCATCCAAATCGTTACCCAGCAATGTGATTTTCGACCTTCATGAAATCGGTGATCAAAAGTACCTGGTTGCCACCATGGGTGCAGGGCTTTGTATTTTTCAGGGAAGTGACAATACGTTCCACCCTGTAAAACTGGTAACTAATCCTGATAATATTTTCGGGATTATGCAGTCGGATGATCACACTTTTATATTGGCAACATCAAACGGATTATGTCGCTTAAATTTGTCTACAGGTGAGTCGGTTATGCTGAACAAGGCAAACTTCCTGCCATTCAACGATTTTAACCAATCTGCATTTTACAGCGATGCGGACCTCACCATGGTGGGAGGTGAAAAAGGGATGTTGCTTATTAATTCGAATGACCTTGATAGTATTTTTATTCAGGCTTCAAAAATTGTTGTCCGTAACGGACCAAAAATTATTGAGTCACTCGTGCTGGAACCGGACCAACACAGCATACAATTAGAATTGTCACTTTCGGATATTGTTCCGCTGGGAAAGCAGAAATTCAGGCATCGGATTGCAGTGCTTGATGATGTTTGGCAAACACTTCCGACAGGACAGAATACACTGAATTACAATTACATGCCTCCCGGAAATTATATTCTTGAAGTAGAACTTGAAGATGAAACCGGTTTATATAAAACTTATCGGCGATCCATTCCTGTTTTGGTTAAACCTTACTTTTACCAGACGGTATGGTTCAGAATACTGGCGCTTTTACTGATTATCGCAGTTATTTTTATAATTGTCCGTTATTTCGCTTTGATGCAGCTTCGCTGGAAACTTAACCGGATGGATGCCGAACATAAAATTATGCTCGAGCGTTCACGCATTTCGCGTGAGCTTCACGACAACCTGGGAAGCCAGCTCACCTACATGATTTCAGGGCTCGAAACCGCCGATTTGTTGCTGAAGCGAAATAAGACTGATAAAACATCTCATAACCTTGAAAAGCTTCAGATAGCTGCCCGCGAAAGCATGCAGCAGTTGCGCGACTCCATCTGGGCTCTAAACCCGGGCACCATGACGCTCTATTCGCTTGCCTCGCAATATGAAAAATGGCTTAACCGTGTTACTGAACCTTTCGAACAGCTACAAAGCAGTTTCACAAAGCCTGATAGTCCCGATTTTACGATAGATCCGCTCATAGGGCTGAACATTTTTCGTATCCTGCAGGAGGCAGTTCATAATGCCTTAAAACATTCTGGCGCTACTGAACTAAAAACCGTTATGCTTTGTAATGAAACTACTTTAACAATCACTATTTCAGATAATGGAAGAGGATTATCCGCAGGAAGTGAAGAAGGAACCGGTCTTTCATCCATGCGACAACGTGCCGAAAGTATGAAAGCAGAATTAGCTGTTGAAAATGTTTCGGAAGGTGGAGCGAAAGTAGTGCTCAAAATGGATAAAAATACGCTGAAAGGCTGATAGAAAAGGGTTAGGAATGAAGTAACATTGCAAAAATTACAGCAATGAACATCGGAATAATTGATGATAATCTCAGCATTGGCAGGCAATTGACTCAAAAACTAAGCCTGGCTGAAGAAATACGCGTAATGTTTTTTGTTGATCGCGGCCGGAAAGCCATCGAATGGCTTCAACAGCATACCGAAAAGCCGGACCTTCTGCTTATGGACATCGAAATGCCGGACATGGACGGAATTGAAACCACCTTCAGGATTAAACAACTTTTTCCGGATATCAAAATACTGATGCTCACCGTTTTTGAATCGGAGGATAAAATTTTTAATGCCATTAAGGCCGGGGCGACCGGCTATTTGCTAAAAGATGAAAAACTGGAGCGCATGTTGATTGCTTTTGACGAAATAAGGGAAGGTGGCATTCCTATGTCGGCTACTATTGCTGCAAAATCTCTTAAAATGATGATTTCGGGGTACCGCCCTGAAGAAAAAACCAGTTTTATCCCCGGTTCCGACGAACAACTTACTAAACGTGAAGTAGAAATCCTCGAACATCTGGCCAAAGGCTTTCGCAACCAGGAAATTGCAGACAAATTATTTATAAGCCGCGCTACAGTTAAAAAACACATCGAGAATATTTATCTGAAACTGCAACTCAAATCAAGAGTTGAACTGGTAAACTGGTACTATCAAGCCTGATTTTTATGCCCCAATTTATAAAGCAAAGGCCGTCACAACCTGATGACAGCCTTTGTATTTGAAACCAATATAAGATCAAAAAATATCAAAAAACTTTGAAAGTACACATCGAAATTAATTTGTTGAAAACAGGAATTCCACGATAACAATTTCATTTTAAGAAATTATCTTCGTCAATTTATAATTTCAATATTCACTTTGAAATAACTTGTTTCGTTTACGAAATAAAACCGCTTCCCATTTACCCAGGTATCGCGGAGATTAAAAGGTGTAACAGTAAAAGTTGCTGCTTTTGTGGCCTTGAGACCCGCAAGTTCCTCAGGTTGAAAAATCGCATTAGGTGCCGTACCACTCACCGTTTTATAAATAGAACTATTTGCACCTGATAGCATTACTATCACTGAATCAGCATAGCCAACTCTGCCGCCAAAATCAACTATGGCTCCCGAACCCTTACTAACTACTACAGGCAATTCAGCCAATCCGTTGAAATATGGTATTCCTTTGTTTTGGGTAAAGTTAAAAGCAGGGATGTTATTACCTCCGCCAATATCCCACGTTACATCACCTGCGATATTTATTGGATCGGTCATTGTAACATAGCTGTAGATATAATTGGTTGTCGGAGTCAGTTCTTTGCCCTGGACTTTAACAATTCCAGCGTAATTGTATGAAGATGAACCGGCAGAAGTCGGGAACAAAGCGCTGGCAGTATGAGCCTCAATGGCATTCAGATAACCGCCATTGATATCATAAGTATAGCTCTTTGAAGCCACAAGAATCCCGGCCGCATCGGTGTAGCTGTATGAGTGAGTATTGTTTGAACCAGAAACCTGATCCTCGTCTTTTTTGCATGAGCTAGTTAAAACAGCTGTTAGAATAAACAGACTGAGTATTGAAAAAAAAGATGTTTTCATAACAGGCTTGATTTATTGGTTTCGTATAAATTAAAGTTTTTATTTGTACTTAAACGGTTTCCAGCCTCCTGTTATCCACATATTCAGTTCGTAATTGGCACCCAACACCAGTTTATTGATAAGTTTGCCAACATTATTGAAATTGTTGATAATTGCCGTTTTACTTTGAGCAGTTACAACCACATTCATTCCTTCTTCTGTTTTTAACAGGGCATCGAGATCGAATGCACCAAGTTTTTTTGCTGAATAAACTATGTTTTCGTGGTATCCGGTTGCTGGATTTATGGCCACATATTTCTTTCCGGGATCTTTGGGAACAGGATTTGGCCCATACATGCCATAGTTCATCGATTGTATTGAGATGGTTCCTTTTTCGTCAATGCCCATTTGGATTTTTAAAATACAAACAGCATCTAATCCTAAATCCTTTGCTTTTACGCCAATCGCTTCCAGAAAATCGGGTGATGAAAAGCTTTCGGCATAGTACATTCTTTGTCCGTTTGGACATGAAATTGTTTGGTACGAACCTTCCTTGCTCATCCATTTGGCCACTCCTTTCTCCTCATAGCTGAAATTATTATAAGCTGCCCTGATAGCATCAGAAGTGATAAATTCTTCTGGTGTAAGGAGTTCGGATCCAAAGTATTTGAAGTTTTCTTTCAGTTCAGGCAAAGTTTCGTCGTATAAAAACTGTGCCAGTGCAATAGTGTTTTCAAGTTTTAACGACGCTCCTTTGTAGGTGGTAACGGTTCGCGAAATATCGGGACCGCCATACCTCTTGCTGGTAACTTCGAAAAATCCGGGATCGAATACCATAAACGACAGAATTCCAACACGTTTTGGAAAGGTTTTCATTGCCGGCGGCCAAACCCACATGCCATGTCCGTCTTCGAAGCCTTGTCGTTCATACATTACGGCTTTGCTGTATTTCCAGAAATCGTCGTCGGGCAGAGCCAGGAATTTATCAACGGTCATGGCCTTTTCCATAAATTTCTCTAGTTTCGGATCTGATCCTGTTACCTGAGATTTTGCAAAGAGGGTAATTCCCACAAGTGTAACAATAAGACTGATTTTTTTCATGGTTTTAAGATTTTGGTTTCAATGAGAGTTTTAAACATATAGAAATGTGGATATGACAAAAGTAGCTTCGCAACTACACCTGGCTCTTAGCCTTTTGGCCTATTTTTATACTCATAAAATGAAAATGATTGTGATTCCAGCAATAAGAATCAGACTATAGAATTGGAATCTACGTTTTGCAATGAATTAAATAATTCCCTTATCTAAAATTAGAGCATACTGAAACCTAAAACAATCTAAAATCTATGCAATAAGAGTGAGTAACCAACTAATACTAATATTCAAATTTTCAAATCAATCTGTTTTAAAAATCCCCACCATCATCTCGCCTCCCGATTTCACATATCCGCGAAACATCCCGGAGGTGTTGAATGGCATGGCAATATTGCCTTTTCTATCAACAGCTATTATTCCACCTGTGCCACCCTGCTTTTTCAGTTTGTGCATCACCACTACTTCGGCGGCTTCGGAAACCGAAAGCCCTTTGTATTTCATAATAGCAGCAATATCGTAGGCTACCAAATTGCGGATAAAAAACTCGCCATGCCCTGTAGCCGATACTGCGCAGGTTTTATTGTCGGCATAAGTTCCGGCACCAATAACTGGCGAATCGCCGATACGGCCATATTTTTTGTATGTCATTCCACCTGTTGATGTTGCAGCTGCCAGGTTTCCATATTGATCAACGGCTACACAACCAACAGTTCCATGCTTTTTATCTATATTTTCAATGGAATCGTTAATTGTTTTTGCTTTCAGAAAAGCATCCCATCGAGATTGAGTAAAAAAATAATCGGGCGAAACAATCTCAAGTCCCTGTTCGGTTGCAAAAATTTCGGCACCTTTCCCACTAAGCATCACATGGTTTGATTTTTCCATCACTGCTCTTGCAGCAGTAATTGGATTGCGTATAATTGTAACTCCGGCAACCGCTCCAGCCAGTCCTGTTTTCCCATCCATAATGGCTGCATCCAGTTCGTTTTTGCCTTCAGCATTAAAAACGGCCCCTTTACCTGCATTAAAAAGCGGGCAATCCTCCATCATCCGCACACAGGATTCAACGGCATCGAGACTGGTTCCACCAGCTTTCAAAATGGAGTCTCCATGTTTTAGAACCTCAGTAAGTTTGACCTCGAACTGTTTAGCTTTTTCAGCTGGCAGGTTAGCTGGAGTAATATTCCCGGCTCCTCCATGGATGACAAGTGCGTACTTGCCGGAAGTCTGGGAACTGGCTGATAAAGTGATCAACAGGAAGCAGATATGTACGAAAAAGACTGTTGTTTTCATTTCTGAGATTTTTTTGGTTGTTTTCTAAACCTGAAACGTTATTTTATGAATGATTGCTTATCTAACCCTTCAAGGGTTCAAAACTCTTGAAGGGTTTCCATAACCGAAAAGCAATTTTACCATTTTCTAATTTTCTATTTCCCTTTTTCCTGATTTCTCTCACTGAAATGCATTAGTCACAACTTCCCTTATATTTATTAATCCAAGCAAATCAGAAGCGAAAATCACAATTACCACAATTATAAACCATCGTACGAAATTTGCACCCCACGAAACAGCGAACCTTGATGCAATAAATGCCCCGATTATATTACCGATGGCATGCGTCAACCCATAATCCCAGCGAACCTGATCGTTAAGAATAAAAACGATGAGAGCCAGCGGCGTATATAAAAGTACAATCCACACTTTTATCGCATTGGCTTTCACCAGGTCGTAACCGGCACCAAGTACAACCCCGGCAAGAATAAAATACCCTACTCCTACCTGCACGAAACCACCATACAACCCGATTGCAAAGAAAATTACAATCTGAATCCATGAAACCGGTTTCTCCATCAACGCTTCGGTCCCTTTGAGCCATTGCGAAGGTTTGGTAAGTATAAAATACATCATCACGATCATCACCACCCCAACAGCCTTGCGGAAAATCTCCTCGTTAATATCGGATGCAATCTGTGCACCAATAATGGCTCCTATCATTGTGGGAATAGCAAGTTTATTGGCTTTTTTGAAATCAAGGACTTTTTTGCGCCGAAATTCTGACACCGAAGTCATATTCTGAAGGATAACAGCAACACGGTTGGTACCGTTTGCAATATTAGCAGGCAATCCTAAAAACATAAACAGCGAAAGCGAAATAATAGTGCCGCCGCCAGCCAGGGTGTTAATAAACCCAACGAACACGCCTGAAACAATAAGGGCTACAACTATTGGCCATGTCATACTCTGATCATTTTAAACATCAATACGGTCAGCACACATTTTTTCCTGCTACAGATATTATTCGCCCGTGTTATCGGCTGATATTATGGCAAGTGCAGGAATAAATTGTTGCTCAACTGTCAACCAGCACAAATGTATATAAAGATTTCAAATATTTCAACGAACACGCAACTTAGCGAAGCTGTCTCTTGAGAGCAGCTCAAAAACCCACATTTGCTATAGCGTTAGTTGGTAGCAGTTATTTTTCAATCATTTTTATTGACTCAATAACTTTAACGATTTCATTCCCAATATTCTTTTCATTAAATTTTTGGTCTACCCGCAATATTGAAGAGAACATAAATTTATTATTGTCACTAAGTATTATAGGAACTGTAAAACCAAGAAATTGTCCATTCATGTTTGGATTAAAGTCTTTAAATTCCATATAATTTCTCAATTGAGGGATAGTTAGATTTTTCCCAATGCTGTCAATTCCAATAAATTGAGTTCTATAAATTTGTTTAATTTCGTCAAATTGATTTCTAGCTTCTGTATCAGTAACAGCAAGCATGTCAACTAAATCTAATTTGTCAATACTGCCGGTTAATTGGCCAAACGTTAATTCTCCAATCAAATTTCCATCTTGAAATTTGTGAGCTTGAAAATAAAAACCTCCGCTAGAGTGGAATGAAATCTTATAGTCAGCTGGAATTTGAACAATGAAATTGACTTCTGGTAATTCCCAAATAATACAACTGTCCTTAGTTATTTTAATCTCAACGCTTCGAGTTGTTGTCTGTGCATAGGAGAAGAGATAAAAAAGCAAGATAAAAATTGTAAAAACGATGTTTTTATTGCTCATAAGTTAAATTTTTGCAGCCCTGTTTAATTGTTACCAATTTTTAATTTACTATGCCTCATCCCATAAGCGAAATACAGCACCAGCCCAATTGCCAGCCATATCAGGAAGCGAAACCAATTGGTAATTCCCAGTTCACTCATCAGGTAAAGATTGGTTAACAGTCCGAGAACCGGTATAAGCGACCATTTCCGGGCAACGGCAAAAAAGGTAGTTAAAATTGCAACTGCCATAAAAACGAACATGGGCAATTGGTTATGAAATCCTTTCGAAAGATGATTGCTTCCGTTAAAAATACCTGCAAAAAAACCAGGATTTGATATCCATATTATTGTCAGAATTACACCCCAGATCGGTAGTAAATACCAGCGGCTGTTAACATAAGGCACATTAAATCCCCGTCTATTGGGATCGTTATTGCCACGAGGATGCAAAATCAAAACTCCGCCCGAGACCAGGATAAACGCAAACAAAGTACCGATACTGGTAAGATCGGTTACTTCAGTCAAATTCATAAACAATGCCGGAATAGCAACCAGGAACCCGGTAACGATGGTGGCGAAAGCCGGTGTCCGGTATTTTTTATGCAGTTTCGAGAATCGCGGAGGCAACAGTCCGTCGCGGCTCATGCTCATCCATATGCGGGGCTGCCCGACCTGGAAAACCAGCAGAACACCAGCCATAGCAACAACAGCACCCAAGGCAATAATACCGGATAACTTTGTTAGATGAAGCTTTTCGAAAGCAAACGCCAACGGGTCCGAAACGCCCAACTGGCTGAAAGGCACCATTCCGGTAAGTACCAGGCTGATAGCAACATAAAGCACCGTTGTAATTACCAGGGCATAAATCATGGAACGCGGTAAATCGCGGCGCGGATTTTTACATTCCTCGGCTGTTGTGGAAATAGCATCGAATCCGATATAAGCAAAGAAAACTCCCGAAACTCCTTTCAATACACCGCCAATCCCATTGGGAGCAAAAGGACTCCAGTTTTCAGGATCAACATAAAATGAACCAACGGCAATTACCAGTAATAAAATACCGATTTTTATCAGCACCATGATATTACCCGCCATTTTTGATTCATAAATACCTTTATAAACCAACCAGGTAATAAAGACAACAATCCCCAGGGCAGGTATATCAGCAATTAGCCTGATACCTCCAATCATTGGTGCCGAAATCCACGCATTGTATGCTTCGCGCATATTGGAATCTATTCCGGCCAATGCAACACCCGACTGAAACTGCTCTGTTACGAATTTAAATCCTTTTGATGCGCTGAGATAATCAATTGCCAGGTAATCAGGGATATGAATCTGAAGCCCGTGCATTAAACCTACAAAATATCCCGACCAGGAGATAGCTACTGCAATGTTACCGATGGCATATTCCATTATTAAATCCCAGCCGATAATCCAGGCAATGAGCTCGCCAAAACTTGCGTAAGCATAAGTATATGCGCTTCCGCTGATGGGTATGGCTGAGGCAAATTCGGCATAGCACATGGCCGATAATCCGCAGGCTATGGCAGTAAAAACGAATAATAATGATACGGCAGGACCTCCACTGGCTGCAGCATTGCCAATGGTGCTGAAAATACCGGCTCCGATAATGGCTGCAATTCCCATAGCGGTAAGATCTCTTACTCCAAGGCGGCGTTTCATCAAATCAGGATTGCTTTCGTCGGCATGACGAAGGATCATTTCAATTGATTTTTTCCTGAAAAGATTTTGCATAAAGTAGAATTGCCGCTGTAAATGTAAGGAATAGTAGTAAAAGCAGCTTATAAGATAGAACTAAAATAGTTGGGCCTCGTAATTTCTTGATATGAGAAGTCTGAAATAGTAAGTTCAGTTCTGTAATGAATTCTTGTTCTTTGTAAATCGTATATCAATTGTTTTATACTATTTTAAAATCCCTAGCGTTAATGCACCATCATACTCTAACCAAATTCATAAAAATCATAAATCTATGAAAACGAAACATCTCAGCTTGCTTGCCCTGCTATTTTCGGCGTCAATCATTTTATTTACAGCTTGTAAAAAAGATGATACGAAAGAAGATCAAACCAAAGCAACTTCCGTTGATCAGGGACTTTTGCTTGCCGAACGGACTTTCAATGATATTGGGAATTACACATCTGAAGCATTGTCGGCCGGGAAAGGCAAACTCAAATCAGGAGAAACCACCTCACTTCAGGGAGCAGGGTGCATAATAATATCATTTGATCTTACAGCAATACCGTATAAACTGATTCTTGATTTCGGCAGTACTAATTGTTTGTGCGAAGATGGTTTGTATCGCCGTGGTAAAATAATTGTTTCATACACCGAAGGTATCGGTGACTCCCTCGCAGCATTGAATACCACCCTTGAAAATTTCTTTGTAAATGATAATCAGATCACCGGAACACGCACCCTTGTTTATAAAGGCCACAATCAGGCCGGGCACGCAAACTGGGATGTTACAGTAAACGGATCGATAGTTCTGGCCAGCGGCGAAGGCACAATCACTTACCAGGCTTCGCATAACAGCGAAATGATTGAAGGAGAAACAACTCCGGATTATTCTGACAATGTTTTCTCCATCACCGGCTCTGCAAACGGAACTGCTATTACCGGCCAGGCCTTTTCATCGTTAATTACTACTCCTTTGATCAGTAAAATGACTTGTTACCATTTTGTAAGTGGAATTGTTGAAGTTACTCCTGCAGCAGAGCCAATGCGTTTATTAAACTATGGAAACGGCGAATGCGACAATAAGGCAACAATAACCGTGAGCGGTATAACATTTGATATTACACTGCCGTAGATTTTCCAAAAACAAAATCGATGAAGAGCAGAGCTGCATAAGTTCTGCTTTTTTTATGCTGTGATTTTTGTAACAGCTTCTATGATGCCTTCCAGATCAATTCCGCATTCGCGATGCAGTTCTTCGACAGTTCCCTGCTCGATAAACCTATCAGGAACTCCTAAGCGGTGAATAGTTGAATTGTGGTAATTGTTATCGCTTGCAAATTCAGTAACCGCACTTCCTAATCCGCCAAGGATAGAACCATCCTCAACTGTAATAATTTTATCGAATAATTTAAAAATATCATGAAGCAACTCATTATCAATTGGTTTCAAAAACCGGATATCATACAATGCTGCATTAATTCCTTTTTCAGCCAGCTGCGTGCAGGCTTCCAGGGTTGTATTACCGATTGGCCCGATTGAGATTATTGCAACATCTTTCCCTTCGCGCACTCTGCGACCTTTTCCTACCGGCAGTTCTGTAAATGGCGTATTCCAACTCGGCATTACTCCGCGCCCGCGTGGATAACGGATGGCAAATGGCCCCATACCATCGAGTTGTGCCGTAAACATCATATTTCGAAGTTCTTCCTCGTTCATAGGTGAACATATAGTCATATTTGGAATCGCTCGCAGGTAAGCCAGATCGTAAACTCCATGATGTGTAGCGCCATCTTCGCCTACCAAACCTCCACGATCGAGGCAGAAAACTACCTGGAGATTCTGCAAAGCCACATCATGAATTACCTGATCATACGCCCGTTGCATAAAACTGGAATAAATATTGCAAAATGGAACCATTCCACTTGCAGCCATACCTGCCGAAAATGTAACGGCATGTTGCTCGGCAATCCCCACATCAAAAGCGCGGAGAGGCATTTTTGCCATCATCAGGTTTAATGAGCAACCTGTAGGCATTGCAGGAGTTACACCTACAATTTTTTTATTCATTTCAGCCAGTTCGATAATGGTTTTCCCAAAAACAACCTGGTATTTCGGAGGCTGGTTTTTACACTGAGTTTCTTTCAGTTCACCGGTTTCCATGTTGAAAATTCCAGGTGCATGGAACAAAGTCTGATCTCGTTCAGCTTTTTCGTACCCTTTTCCTTTAACTGTAATTACATGAAGTAATTTCGGTCCCGGAATGTTTTGAAGGTCGCGCATCAGGTGAACCAGTTTCACAACATCATGCCCGTCAACAGGTCCAAAATACCTGAACCCGAAAGCTTCGAAAAGATTACTTTCCTTTAAGAGCGACGCTTTAACGGCATTACCGATCTGCTTTACGACAGCTCTCGAATTGGCGCCATACCGGGTTTTTCCGCCCATAAGCCACCAAACTTTGTCCTTCAATTTGTTATAAGCACGCGATGTGGTAATATCTGTAAGGTATCTCGAAAGTCCACCTACATTTTTATCAATGGCAATTCCGTTATCGTTAAGAATAACCAACAAATTAGCTTTTGAAACACCAGCATTGTTCAGCGCTTCCATTGCCATACCGGCGGTCATGGAGCCATCGCCGATAACAGCAATATGTTTCTGGTTCTTATTGCCCTGCAGTTCAGCGGCAACTGCCATTCCTAAAGCAGCCGAAATACTGGTGGAGGAATGCCCGGTACCAAAAGCATCGTATTCGCTTTCGCTGATGCGGGGAAATCCGCTGATGCCATTCAGTGAGCGGTTAGTATAAAAAATATCCTTGCGACCGGTGAGTATTTTATGGGCGTATGCCTGATGGCCAACATCCCAAATCAGCTTATCAACAGGTGTATTAAAGGCATAGTGTATAGCTGTGGTGAGCTCAATAACCCCAAGACTCGCACCTAAATGACCAGGATTGCGCGAAATTACTTCAAGAATGAATTGACGCACATCCTTACATACTTGTGGAAGCTCGTCAATAGGGAGTTTGCGCAGGTCGTCGGGGGAATCGATATTTGATAACAGTGTGCCCTGTGCGGGTGTCATATTCAGTAATTTGGTGTGTAAAAGTAAGATTTTCCTGCTTAAACGTGGTTGTTAAAGGTATATTATTATGTTTATGGATTGTTAACAAAAAACCGGATCCAACTATTTGAATCCGGTTTTTTGAATACTAATCTGCTCCTTTTATGCTAACAGACTGAACATTAATAAGCTAGTATTTAGCTTCTCTTTCCTTTGCTTTATTCATCCAGTCGACCAGCGTTGTTTTTTTGAAAACTTCTTTGTCAGCATTCCATTTAGCCATATCAAGGCCAATATATTGTTGTGCTTTGGCTTTGGTGGTAATATCAGGATATGGAACTTCCTGGTTAAATCCTTTGCTAGCCAGAACTCTCGATAGCTTTATACGTGCTTCCTGGGCGTATGTTATTCCGTTGGAAATCACACGACCTATTTCGAGAGGAGCATGAAATGAAGCTCCATGGCTGGCAGCAGCAAAATCCCAGCGCCATTGCGATTTTCGGATATCAGAAAGTATCGCTTTCATTTCAGCTTCGGTAGCTCCGAGATCCCAGGCTTTTTTAGCTTCCACATGTGCTCGTACAAGCAACTCTTCAAGTTTGTCGCGGTTTTCAATTATTTTATCCTGACGCTCATAAACATTGGCCAATAAAGTTCCTTCGTCTTCACGATGACACACCTGGCACGAATTAGCAATATTGTTTAACGGACTCTGAATATGATGATCGGTAAATTTCTGACCGCCTTCACTCTTATAAGGCATATGGCAATCGGCACAGGCAACTCCACGCTGACCATGGATACCCATCATATAGGTTTCATATTCCGGATGTTGCGCTTTAAGCATTGGCGCTCTGCTCAGGCTGTGAGTCCAATCGGTAAATCCGTAACTATCATAATATTCTTCAATATTTTCGGCCGAAAATCCTTTATCCCATGGAAAAGTCAGGTATGCCGTGCCTTCAATTTTATGTTTGTCAAAATAGTATTCCACATGGCACTGTGCGCAAACGAGTGAGCGCATTTCCTGATGGGTTGCTTTGGTAATGTCTTTTCCCTGGCGTTCAAATGCTTCGATAAGAGCCGGACGAGTGATAGCAAGATTCATGGTTTTTGTATCATGGCAATCGGCACAGCCAATCGGGTTTACAATTTCCGGTCCTTTAGTATCCCAGCTTCCGTTATAGAATTCAGCCGGGGTCATTTTACCAAGCAGGCGCGTAACATCCGGACTTTTACAACTCCAGCAGGTATTGGACTGTGGGCTGGGATTGCCTGCGGAAGGCGCACCTGTGCGAAGTGTATTGGTAATATCCTCGATGGCATAATAATGTCCGCGGCCTTGTTTATAGTCTTTCGAAAAAGCATATCCGGCCCATAAAACAACCATCTTTGGATCGACTTCAAGCATATCAATTACCGCGTTTCCATTGTATTTGCTTCGGAAACTGGTATCAAGAGTCTGAATATACGACTGGTATTCGCGCGGAAAGTTTTTGCCCCATTCTGAATTTCGCGGCTCGCCTTGTTTCAGTTCTACCATAGGTTTATACACGTATTCTTTTTCCGCCCTGCGGTTTGTGATGGAAGATGCAAGCATTCCGAGCAGGAATACAATGATTACTGTACCTGTAAAAAGCAGCCAGTAAAAGATTGGTTTACGTTTTGTGTTTGCCATTGGGGTATAAGATTAATTGTTGTTTTGTTTGTCCATAAAATTACGCAGCCATTGTGGTACCGGATTTTCGAGTTGAGGAACCCTTGCATAAGGCGCTGACGATAAACTATTTACTTTGCCATGAGGAGTTTCTCTGTGGCAATCCCAGCATTCGCGATCGGTACGGGTGTGGAAATAGTCGAAATTTACAACCGCCTGCATACTGCGGTCGTGAAGCAAAGGTTCGTGACAACGGATGCAATTCTGATGAACTACTTTCCGTCCGGCTTCTTTAATTTTAATTACCTGCGGCTCAAGTCGCAAAGTGAACATGGTTGAATGCCTCAATCCATCTTTTGCCTTAAAAAAATATTTGTTAAAAACATTATTATGAGGCACATGACAATCGTTACAATTAGCCACTTCGCGGTGCGAACTGTGTTGCCACGATGCATACTGCGTGTTCATAACATGACAGTTGATACAGGTTTCGGGATCATCGCTTAGATAGGAGCCCGCATTGGAAATTTTTATTATATATATCCCCATACCCACAAAGATGCCCAACAGAATAACCACAGGCAATTTCCATTGTCCTGGCGGTAAAACGCTGTAAATGAATTTCTTTACCATATCGCAAGAGGATTATTTTTCCGATTTAAAAAATGATGGATTGAAGGAGAACATTACCCATGCCCAGTTCTGTGTATTTTCACGATTGCCACCTTTTAGTACCTGAAGTGTCTCGGTACCAAACATTTGCGAATATCCACCAGAAATACTTATTTCAGGAGAAAAGGTATAGGTGAGCATAAAATCAGCCTCGGTTCCAAGACCGGCACTCATAGCCTGGGTTGGATCCGCAGAATCTTTAACATCAGCTGAAGCGCTGAAATAATGTAACTGTAATTCAGTTGTAAGCTTATTCTTTTTATAAACAACCGGCAGATATATATCAAGTAATCCTACTCCCTGATGATAATTTCCTGCATAAAAATAATCCATCCATCCGTTAAATTTATGGCCTGTGCCGTAAAGCGTTGCGAATTCATGATCCTGCAAATCCGGATCAACCTGGCTGTTCCCGCTTAAAAATTGTACGCCTGCTCCAACACTCAGTTGTTTTGTAGCGGAGTATACCAGTTCGCTGCTTGCAAAATACGCTGACTTATCAATATTTTTAAAAGTCTTTCCCATTTGCAGATAACCTGCCAGATTTGCTTTCAGTTTGCCTGTTTTATAAGTAAGGTAAGGGCCAAAAGTTTGGCTATATCTCGTCTTTTGTACTGTTTTTCCATTTTCTATAATATTTTGCGGAAACCCGTTGTTTACAAAAAGTAAGCTAATTCCCAATTTTTCTCCTTCATAGTGCGACCAGAAATATTGCAGTGCCTTATAATTAATAACTGAATAGAAATTGCCTGTGTCCTTGTCTGCACTTTGATTATAGGCCAACCCCATATGCATGGAAATATTTTTCAGGGGCGAATACTTAACTACCAATGCATCATGACTTCGGCCTTGCTGTTGCCATTCAACTGAGCTGAATAAACGCTGATCGTCATAACTGATAGCCTGCCTGCCGGCTTTTAAAGATAATTTTTCAGTCAGGAAAAGCTCACCCCATGCCTGGTGAACCATCGTCCCATTTAAATCCGATTTGTTGGCAGTTGTTACATCACCCCAAACACGTACATCCTGTAAAGAAATTACAGTATTAAATTGTTTTGATGAATAATTCATACTCAGCCTGGTTCGCTGTGAGATTATAAATGCCGGATCTACATCATCACCGATAAGAGACTTGTATCCATGTCTGTATTCGGCCCTGGTCCGAATTTGTCCAGCAATTTCAAAGGTTTGTGCTATTGCAGGCTCAAGAATAAATAGCACTGGAAAAATCAGAGTAAAGAGTAATTTCATTATTTAAGTATATTAGTACTTGTTTTCTTGTTTGCAAATATATAAACAATTTTAAAATACATACTGAATTATGATATTTTTATCCTTAAGAAACTATAAAAACCAAAAAACCGGATCATCTGTTTGATAATCCGGCATTTACACACTAATTAGTTTTTTATAAAAAACCAAGTTCCAGCATTCCCGACTCGCTGATCATGTTGCGGTCCCAGGGTGGCTCAAAAGTGAGGGTAACTTTTGCATCCGTAACTCCTTCTACATTTTTTACTGTTTCATGTACTTCAATCGGAAGGCTTTCGGCAACCGGGCAATTGGGTGCGGTAAGTGTCATAGTAACATGAGCCACAAAATCATCATCCACCAGAATTGTGTAAATCAGACCCAGGTCATAAATATTTACCGGAATTTCAGGATCATAAATGGTTTTTATAACCTGAACAATTCGTTCGGAAATTATATCTTTTTCTATTTGTTTGCGCATATATGAATTTGTTAATTCGACAATTTGTTAATTCGACAATTCGGTAATTCGGCAATTAGACAATTCGACTATGCAACAATGAGACAATGAATTGCTTTAGCAGAATCGTATGCTTAAAGTCTGGGAAGTAATTGTCGAATTGTCAAATTAAAACATTGTCAAATTAATTATTGTTTTTCTCCTTCACCTGGTAAGCAAAAGCATAAAGTTTAATCTGTTTAACCATCGAAAGCAGTCCGTTGCTGCGTGTTGGCGAGAGGTGTTCTTTCAGGCCGATCATATCCAGAAAAGTAGTTTCGGCTTCGATAATTTCTGTAGGCGTGTGTTCTGAAAATACCCGTATCAAAAGGAAAGCAATACCTTTTGTAATAACGGCGTCGCTGTCGGCTGTAAAATAAATCAGTCCGTCTTTGTATTCGGAGCTAAGCCAAACCCGCGACTGGCAACCTACTATGAGGTTAGAGTCAGTCTTTTTTGTTTCATCGATCAAAGGGACCGATCTTCCCATTTCAATCAGGTAATTGTATTTATCCATCCAGTCGTCGAACTGGTTGAACTCATTAATTATCTGATCGATAGTTTCGTTAATTGTCATTTTTATGGTTCTGTTTATAAGCGGATTATGCAAAAAGGGTTTTTACCTGGTAAATACCGGCAACCAGTCTGTCAATTTCCTGGCGGGTATTGTAAAAAGCCATTGAAGCACGCAAGGTACCATTAATTCCTAAAAAATCCATAAGTGGTTGAGTACAATGATTCCCGGTGCGCACAGCTATGCCCATATGATCGAGGATTGTGCCGGCATCAAAAAAGTGAATTCCGTCGATCAGAAACGAAACAATTGCTGCTTTGTGAGCTGATGTACCAACAATTGTAACACCTTCAATTCCCTGTAAGCTGGCGGTAGCATAATTCAGAAGATCAGTTTCCTGAGCTTTAATAAAATCCCATCCAATCCCCTGCAGATAACTGATAGCGGCGCCAAGTCCCATTACATCTGCCACATTGGGTGTTCCGGCTTCGAATTTGTAGGGAATTTCGTTATAAGTAGTCTTTGCGAAAGTAACTTTATCAATCATTTCGCCTCCCAACTGGTAGGGTTGCATTTTGTTGAGCCAGGATGACTTTCCATACAAACCGCCGATTCCCATCGGTCCATACATTTTATGAGCCGAAAATGCATAAAAGTCACAATCAAGTTGTTGCACATCAACAGGACCATGCGATAATCCCTGGGCACCATCAACAAAAACCGGTACTCCAAGGTTATGAGCCATTTTTACAATTTCAGCAATCGGGTTAATAGTTCCCAATGTATTGGAAATATGACTGATAGCAACAATCCGGGTACGATTGGAAAGCAACTTTTCGAATTCTTCGAGGTTTAATTCGCCTTCGGGTGTTACCGGAATAACTTTAAGATGAGCACCTTTACGTACACATGCCGCCTGCCAGGGAACAATATTTGAGTGATGATCGAGAGCGGAAACAATAATTTCGTCGCCGGAATTCAAAAAAGTTTCACAAAACGACCAGGCTACCAGGTTTATGGCTTCGGTTGCTCCACGGGTAAATATAATTTCGCTGGGACTTCCTGCATTCACAAAAGCAGCAACCTGTTTTCTCACATCTTCGAATGCGCCGGTGGCATGCTGGCTCAGGTAATGAACACCGCGATGCACATTTGCATTGTCGTTACGGTAATAATTGCTGATGGCGTCAATTACAGTTACGGGTTTCTGGGTCGTGGCAGCATTATCAAGATAAACCAGTGGCTTACCATAAATACTACGCGATAAAATCGGGAAATCGCCCCTGACAGATAGGATTTTTGTAGCTGATAGTTCGGTCATTTCGGTCAGGAATCAGATTTTTGAAAGGTCAATGTTAAATTCCACTTTTTGATGTTCATGGGTGCTGCAGTTCAAAACACATTGTTCACACTGCGAAAGCTCTCCCCTGAGGCGTTTTTTTACCATATCGTCCATTCGCTGACGTAATTCAGGAATTGAAATTTTATTGATTACTTCAGCAGCAAAAGCATACATCAGTAATATTTTAGCATTTGATTCGCTGATTCCGCGCGAACGAATGTAGAATAAGGCTTCAGCATCCAGTTGCCCGATTGTCGCACCGTGACTGCATTTTACATCATCGGCATATATTTCGAGAAACGGTTTTGTATCAATACTGGCCTTATCAGTGAGAAGGATATTTCTATTGGTTTGAAATGCATTGGTTTTCTGTGCATCACGGTGAACTTTTATATGACCGTTAAAAACCCCACTTGCATGATCGTCGAGCACTCCCTTAAAAAGCTCGCGGCTTTCGCATTCAGGAGCGGCATGATTTATGAAAACCTGGTTGTCAACATGCTGATAGCGATCCATCAGATAGAGTCCATAAACCTCACTATTGCTGTGACTTCCGCTCATGGTAACATGCGACAGATTCCGGATCAGGCCGCCATTCAGACTAATTGCATTGGTTGACAAACTGCTTCCTTCATCCTGATGAAAGAACATACTATTAATCAAAGTGGTATGATCGTCTTTATTCTGAAGCTTATAGTGGTCGAGTGTTGAATTCCTACCGATTTTAACTTCGGTAACTGTATTGATAAAGGTAACATCGTGATTGATGGAATCGTCGCATTGTACCAGGCGCAGGTGACTGTTTTCGCCCAAGATTACGAGATTTCTGGTGTTGAGAAACAGATTTTGTTTAAAATCAGTGATGTTAACCATCTGAACATTTTGCTCAACGGTAACATTATCAGGCACATAAATAAATATTCCATCCTGCGACATAGCTGTATTCAAGGCGGTGAGGCCTTCACTATTATCGTCGGCATACTTTCCATAATGAGCTTCGATTAGCTCAGGGTATTTGGTAAAAGCCACGGCGAGACTGCAAATAATCAACCCGTTAGGAAATACCTGCACGAGATTATTCCTGTCGGCATACCAACCATTAAGCTGGGTTACTAGCAATGTTTCGAAATGCGGAACATCACATTTGAATATTTTATCAATATCAAGATCCGCTGGTGGTGGCAGGGTAAGAGCATGGTACTCGTGGTTGAGTGCCCTCGACAAGTCAGTACCACGCCAGCGCTCAAGCGCAGCATGAGGGAACCCTGTTTTAATGAACGACTCAAACGCTTTTGCACGTTTCTGAGCTACAAAGTAGGTATCGTTCCGGGTAATTTCGGGCTGGTTGTCAGCAAAAACACCTTTCAGATATTCTTTGAGATCGTAAATGGTTTGAACTATTCCTGAATCCATAAGTAAATTCTGTTTTATTTTTCCTGAAATCAGGATTCATTTCTAATCCATTCGTAACCTTTTTCCTCCAGTTGCAATGCAAGTTCTTTGCCGCCTGATTTTACAATCCTGCCATCGAAAAGCACATGAACCACATCGGGTACGATATATTCGAGCAGTCGCTGATAGTGTGTAATAACTACAGTTGCATTATCGGGACGACGCAGTTTATTAACCCCCGTTGCCACAATTCGCAACGCATCTATATCAAGGCCCGAATCGGTTTCGTCGAGAATTGCCAGTGATGGCTCAAGCATGGCCATTTGAAAAATCTCGTTCTTTTTCTTTTCCCCACCCGAAAATCCTTCGTTAACTGAACGACTTGCCAGTTTTTCCTGAAGTTCGAGCAATTTCTTTTTCTCCTCCATGCGGCCAAGGAATTCGGTTGCTGGCACCGGGTCGAGACCACGATATTTGCGCTGCTCGTTAATTGCCGTGCGCAGAAAATTGGTTATTGACACTCCCGGGATTTCCACCGGGTATTGAAATCCTAAAAAGAGTCCTTCGCAGGCACGTTCTTCGGCTGACAAATCCATAATATTGCGCCCTTTGAAGATGATTTCACCTTCGGTAATATCGTAACCTTCGCGGCCGGCGATAACATATGCCAATGTACTTTTACCGGTGCCGTTCGGGCCCATGATTGCATGCACCTCTCCGGCTTGTACTTCGAGGTTGATTCCTTTTAAAATCTCTTTTCCATTGATGGAAACTCTCAGATTTCTGATACTTAACATATTTTATTCTTTAGAAAAATTTAATTTTAGGGGTTTCGGATTTAGGGTTAAATTGCCTGCTGCGTTCAACGTTCAAGGTTCAATTGCCTGCGGCGTTCAAGGTTCAATTGCCTGCGGCGTTCAATGGTTCAATGTTCATGAGTTATGGCATTATTGCTTCTCTCTTTCAAATTTTTAAGGTTATAATCGCCTTGTCGCCCCTTGCCTTGTCTCCTTGTCCTATTTCGCCTCTCGCCTTGTCTCCTCTCTCCTTGTCGCCTTGTCCCATTTCGCCTCTCGCATTGTCTCCCCTCTCCTTGTCGCCTTGTCCCATTTCGCCTTTTGCCTTGTCTCCCCACTCCTTTTCACCTTGTCCTATTTCACCCCTGGCCTTGTCTCCCCTCATTTCCAACTACCCAACACTTCCTTCCAGACTAATGGCAAGCAATTTCTGTGCTTCAACGGCAAATTCCATGGGTAAATGCATAAGAACTTCTTTGGCATAACCATTTACAATCAGTCCGATAGCACTTTCGGAACTTATGCCCCGCTGTTTGCAGTAAAAGAGCTGATCATCCGAAATTTTGGATGTGGTTGCTTCATGTTCGATGATGGATGAATGGTTTTCGGCTTTGATGTAAGGATAAGTGTGAGCCCCGCATTTATCGCCCAGGAGCAACGAATCGCATTGGGAGAAATTACGCGCATTCTCGGCCCTTTTAATCACTTTTACCAGTCCACGGTAGCTATTATTGCTTTGCCCGGCAGAAATTCCTTTCGAAATGATAGTACTTTTGGTGTTTTTGCCGAGATGAATCATTTTAGATCCGGTATCAGCCTGCTGGAAATTATTGGTGACAGCCACCGAGTAAAATTCCCCTACTGAATTATCACCCATCAAAACAACACTGGGATATTTCCAGGTAATAGCCGAACCCGTTTCAACCTGCGTCCACGATATTTTCGAATGACTACCCTTACAGATACCACGTTTCGTAACGAAATTGTAGATGCCACCTTCCCCTTTTTTGTTGCCCGGATACCAGTTTTGTACAGTGCTGTATTTCACTTCGGCATCCTTCATTGCCACAATTTCGACGATAGCGGCATGGAGTTGGTTTTCGTCGCGCATAGGAGCAGTACAGCCTTCCATATAGCTAACATAGGCGCCTTCGTCGGCAACAATTAACGTGCGCTCAAACTGTCCGGTGTTGGCAGCATTAATCCGGAAATAGGTCGAAAGTTCAACCGGGCAACGAACGCCTTTCGGGATGTAACAAAACGAACCATCGCTGAAAACAGCTGAATTAAGCGCTGCAAAGTAATTATCGTCACTTGGCACAACGCTTCCCATATATTGTTTTACCAGCTCTGGGTGGTTTTGCACCGCATCGCTGAAGGAGCAAAATATTACACCATATTTTGCAAGAGTATCAGTAAAAGTGGTTTTAACCGAAACGCTGTCGATAACAGCATCAACAGCCACACCGCTGAGTTTTTTCTGCTCCTCGAGCGAAATCCCAAGCTTATTGAAAGTTTCAATCAACTCAGGATCAACTTCATCAAGGCTTTTTAGTTCTTTCTTCCGTTTCGGTGCAGCATAGTAAATAATATCCTGGTATTTGATTGGCGGATGATGAATATGCGCCCAGGTTGGTTCAGTAAGCGTAAGCCAGTGACGGTAAGCGCTCAGCCTGAATTCAAGCATCCATTCGGGTTCATTCTTTTTAGCCGAAATAAAGCGCACGGTATCCTCATTCAGCCCCACAGGAGCTGTATCCATCTCAATATCGGTAAAAAAGCCATATTTGTATTCACCGCTTGTTACTTCTTCAAGTATGTTGTTCTGATCTTTTTCCATTTTGTAGTGGTGTTCAGGCTCTTATTTATCTTTGGTTTAAATAAATTTAGCGGGCAAAGTTAGTAATAATAAAAGTATTGCAATACCTCAATTGCCTGTTCTTTGCTTAAAAAAACAAGCAGAATTATTATTTGTTTTATAATTTCGGAAAATGAATACCGAATTTTATTCTTCAATTTGAATCGGGTATCTTTTTTCTAATAAAAGCAGAAAACCACTAATGCGCTGAGAGCACAAAAGTTCACTGAGACAATATAAACTCTGTGAATCTTTCAATTTTCACTGTATTCAGAAAGTTAGATTTGCCAGGTATCTCCGGTAATTTATTCAGTTTTAAAATACTATACTCAGCGAATCTCTACGTTCCAGGTTTCTCCGTGGTAAATTAAACCTTAATTTTGCCAAAAATTAATTCCTTATGATCGAACCAACACAGGCAAAACGCACTGAACTTTCCTCCTTAGGCGAATTCGGACTTATAAAACGCCTTACCGATTCATTTAAAAATGAGCAGCCATCAACCATTAAAGGTATCGGCGACGATGCAGCCGTGATTGACTATGGCGATAAGGTTACATTGGTTTCCACCGATCTGCTTGTGGAAGGAGTTCATTTCGACCTGTCGTATATGCCTCTCAGGCATCTCGGGTACAAATCTGCAGCCGTTAATTTTTCGGATATCGTAGCCATGAATGGCACACCCCGACAGCTTTTTGTGGGGTTATCAGTCAGCAACCGTTTTCCTGTGGAAGCGCTTGACGAAATTTACGCAGGTATAAAACTTGCCTGTGAGCGGTATCATGTGGACCTGGCAGGTGGCGATACCACGTCGTCGGTTCATGGTTTGTTTCTATCATTAACTGTAACAGGAGAAGCTGATAAACAGGATGTTGTGTATAGAAGCACTGCCAGAGAAAATGACCTGATATGCGTAAGCGGCGACTTGGGCAGCGCTTATATGGGACTTTTACTGCTCGAACGCGAGAAGAAAGTCTATGAAGCTAACCCTGACATGCAACCTGAATTATCGGGATACGATTACATACTCGAACGCCAACTGAAACCTGAGCCCCGAACCGACATTATCGAACTTCTGAAGAAAGCAGGTGTAAAGCCAACTTCCATGATTGATATCTCGGATGGTCTTGCATCTGAAGTTTTGCATCTGTGTGAAGATTCCGGCTTAGGCTGCAGGATTTTTGAAGATAAAATCCCTCTCGATGCCATGACGATTACTGCTGCCGAAGAATTTAACATTCAACCAGTTACAGCCGCCATGAATGGAGGCGAAGATTATGAGCTTCTGTTTACCATTGCCATGAATGATTTCGAAAAAGTACGAGCCATCGAAGGCATCAGCATCATTGGCCATATGACCGAACCGAATGCCGGCACTTTCCTGGCAAGTAATAACGGGCCACTGATTAAAATTGAAGCATTGGGCTGGAATCATATGCATGAATAGAGACGCAAACATTGCGTCTCTGCATGCATATTCAATCCCTAACCCCCAAAACCTATACCCTAAACCCTCAACATGGCTATCCGTTCCAGTCATATCGATAATATCATACGCGAGCTGCCCGACAGTCCCGGTGTATATCAATATTACGATAAGGAGGGGAAAATACTGTATGTTGGTAAGGCAAAAAATCTCAAGAAAAGAGTTTCGTCCTATTTCAGGCGCGATGAGTCGCTGTTTGGTAAAGTAAGAATTCTAGTACAGAAAATTGCTGATATCCAAATCGTTGTCGTTGATACCGAACTGGATGCCTTGCTTCTCGAAAACAACCTGATAAAGAAGTATCAGCCGCGCTATAATGTGATGCTGAAGGATGATAAGACCTATCCCTGGATATGCATCAAAAAGGAGGCTTTCCCGCGTATTTTCTCAACCCGAAACCGGATGAACGACGGATCGGATTATTTCGGGCCATATGCTTCGGGCAAAATGATGCATACACTTCTCGACCTTATCCGGCAGCTATACCAGATACGAACGTGCAGCCTTAACCTGAGCGCTGCAAACATCCGCACCGGTAAATACAAAGTGTGCCTCGAATACCATATCAACAATTGCCTGGGACCTTGCGAAAACCTACAGACTGAGGAGGATTACGGTCAATCGCTTACGGAAATACGGAGCATTCTGAAGGGAAATATTTCAGCTGTTCGCCAGCACCTGGCAGGAATGATGAAAGAATACTCGGTTACGTATCAGTTTGAAAAAGCGCATGTTGTGAAGGAAAAAATTGTTCTTCTCGACCGATACCAGAGTAAATCGACAATTGTAAGTCCGAGCATTCACAATGTGGATGTTTTCTCGTATGTGGATGAACCAACGGCTGCCTATATCAATTTCATGAAAGTGATAAGTGGCAGTATCATACAGGCACATACTGTTGAAATACGCAAAAAGCTTGACGAAACGCCCGAAGAACTGCTATTACTGGCTATTACTGAACTCCGCGAGCGTTTCGATTCGGATTCGCCCGAAATTATTGTTCCTTTCAAACCTGATGTTGAATTTCCGGGAGTAACGTATACTAAGCCTTTGCGTGGCGAAAAGAAAAGTCTGCTGGAACTGTCGGAACGCAACGCCAAATACTACATGATCGAAAAGCACAAGCAGCTTGAGCATGTTGACCCTGAGCGCCATGCAAATCGCATCATGGAGCAGATGAAAGTTGATCTCCGATTGAAAGAACACCCCGTAAGGATTGATTGTTTCGATAATTCAAATATACAGGGAGCCTATCCGGTAGCTGCCATGGTTGTGTTTACCAAAGGTAAACCCGACAAAAAGGAATACCGCCATTTTAATATCAATACGGTAGAAGGTCCAAACGATTTTGCATCGATGGAAGAGGTAATTTACCGCCGTTATAAGCGTGTAATTGAGGAAAACCAACCCTTGCCACAGTTAATTATTGTTGACGGTGGAAAAGGCCAGCTTAGTTCGGCAATGGAAAGCATTAACAAATTAGGTTTGCACGGGAAACTTGCGGTAATAGGAATTGCCAAGAAACTGGAAGAAATTTACTATCCCGGAGATTCGCTTCCGTTGTATATTGATAAAAAATCAGAGACGCTGCGTATCATCCAGCAGTTGCGCGACGAGGCTCACCGCTTTGGAATTACGCATCACCGCAAGCGCCGCGAAAAAGGAACCATCAAAACCGAACTTACCGAAATTGCAGGAGTTGGTGAGTCAACTTCAACGGTTTTGCTCCGGAAATTCCGATCAGTAAAAGGAATTAAAGAAGCCTCGTTACCTGATTTACAAAAGGTGGCAGGGGTGGCTAAAGGGAAAATCGTATTCAATTATTTCCATCCCGAAATTTCCGATCAGGAGAAACAGGCAGGCAGTATTTAGATCTGCTTCTTCGTTTTTATCTTCACAATCTCAAAAATCCCTTCTATTACCTCAAGGCCGGCACGGTGTGCCAGGTCATGAAAAAGCACAGTGCCTTTCAAATCAGTGAGCACTACTTCAAGTTCCGAATCCACACTTTCCTTTATCCTGCGCGACATTTTACCCGATTTTGGGGCAAGTAGTATACCGGATTGCTTTAGCGAAGCAATAATTTTTAAATGATATTTTTTACTTCTGAAACTTACAGTGAGCTTTTCATTCGCCAGCCCCAGATCGGTAATCTCCGATTTATGATAGGTGCTGAAAGGAAAGAACTTACCCCCGAAATACAGGAATCCAAGGAAGCCGGTAAAGAAACTCCCTAACCAGGGAATCTTGGCAATGCTCATCATGATGCAGGCATCGGAGTTCTCAAAGTTATTGCTCTGTAACCAAATCCACGATTCGGGAAATGACTTGCCCCAGTCTTTTTCAATATACCCTTTCCCACCTGAAAAATCGATTTGTTTTTTATCAATGGTTATTGTTCCGTCAATACGATGTGTAACTGAAACTACTCCATGTTTACATTCCATAAACGGTACGAACGAATACCAGCCCATAATACCCGGCGCAAAAACAGATGACGGGTATTTAACACTTCCTGAATAACTAAGCCTGCCGTCCACTTTTAGTTGAGGCGAATTAATATTCAGAACCATGCTGTCAGCCGTAAAAACCGAACCACCTACTTCGACCCTGAAATATTTTGTACTGAAACTGAACTCCGAAACGGGGTATTCAATATAATTCGTTTCGCCTGTTAATCCATTAATTACCTGAATAAAAGCATGGGGATTATCGGTATGCAGCGAAATACCGGGAATAAAGGAATAAACCTGGTCAAGATCCTTCGAAACATGCTTAAAATACCAACCTTCGAAGTAACTGTTTTTTTTCAGACTTCCCTGAAATAGCTCGGGCTTAAATACATTCATACGTAAAGAGTATATTCTATTAAACAATTAGAATGTAAAAAAGTCTGCTGTTAGCCTGATACATATAACTCTGAGCTTATGATAAAACAAAAAAAAGTCCGGCCATCAGTATAACCGGACTTTTCTGTATTTAAAACGGCTTATACCATTGACAACAAGAGTAAAATTGAAAGGATATCGATAACGACGAGTGTAACCGAAATTTCCTTGTATTTACCCATGGCTATTTTTATAAGCGTCCAGCTCAGGAAACCCCATATGATACCCTGGGTGATAGAAAATGTGAAAGGAATCAATACCATTGCCAGAAAAGCAGGGATTGCATCATCCATTGTAACCCAATTGATTTTCAGAATGGGTTTCAGCATAAATACTCCAACAAGTATTAATGCCGGAGCAGTTGCTATCATTGGCACAACAGAGAGCAAAGGCGACAAAAACATAAATGGAATGAATAACAGTCCGGCAACAACTGCGGTTAACCCTGTTCGTCCTCCTTGCTGAACACCTGCCGCCGACTCAATATATGCTGTACCCGAAGAAGTTCCCAATACTCCTGCAAGACCCGTTGCGACGGCATCAACAATAAGTGACTGTTTAATGTTGCGTGGTTCTCCATCCTTATCCATCAGGTTAGCAGCCTCGGCAACACCCACAAACGTGGAAAGGCTGTCGAACATGTCAGTGAACAAAATCGCGAAGGTTACCGGGAAAACTGCCCATTTTAAAGAACCGATCAAATCGAGTTTACCTATAAGACTAAAATCGGGAGCTGCAAAAACACCTTTCCACGAAACCAGTGTTGGCACACCAAAATTGATTGCGGAAGCATCGCCATAATAACGGCCGATCGGGATGCTGAGAATTGTAGTTATTATGATCCCGATAATCAATGAACCTTTAATATTCTTGGCAACAAGAATTGAAGTTATTATCAAACCAACTACGAAAGTAACTGCAATCATATCCAGGGGAGCCATTCCTAATACCGGCGTGCCTTTTGATACAATAAATTTTGCATCTGCAAAACCAATAAGAGTTATAAACAAACCTATTCCAGCAGCAACGGCATACCTGATTTGTTTTGGAATCGACTTTACAATAAGAGTCCGGACATTGAATACAGAGAGCAGAAAAAATATTACACCTGCCCAAAAAACTGCGCCTAATGCTGTTTCCACTGGCATTTTCATTCCTATTACTACGGCAAAGGTGAAGAATGCATTTAATCCCATGCCCGGAGCTACCAGGATAGGGTTGTTTGCGTATAAACCCATCATCAGGGTACAAAATGCGCTCAAAATCACAGTAGCAGTGAGGACTGCATTAAAAGGCAGACCTGTTGCACTAATTATTGATGGATTAACAACTATGATATACATAGCCGTTACAAAGGTGGTAATACCGGCAATAATTTCAGTCCGGATATTGGTTTTATTAGCCTTCAGGCCAAAATAATTATTCAGGGTTTCTATCATAACAGTTGATCTTTATGTTATTTAAAATTCCATTTAGCTGCAAGGGTTGGATTTACCATAAATCCTTTGTTTCCTGAGAAATTAGAGCTTATTTCAATTTCGGATCCTATCGAAATATTTTCGGTGAAGTTATACCAGATCTGAGGTTCGGTAAGGAAAACAAAATCGGTAGAAGTTGTTGTTTCGCCTTCCATAAAGGTGTTTTCCTCACCCCAGAAATCAGCAAAACCTGTAAAAGAAATTTTGTTTTTGAGCATATGCATATACCAAACTGCGGTTAACTGAAAAGATGCGTCAGTTTTATCCTTTATGTATTTATACAAAACCTGGAAGGTAATGCCTTTGGTGAAATCAGAGTTATTCAGGCTATAATCTAAACCTGCAAGCCAGGCATTGTTAATTGAATATGCACCATAGCCGGGATTAGTATAAAATTGTCCAAAACCGCCGTTATACTCAATATGAGCGGCAAATGGGCTTTTCCCAATTTTGATTCCGCGCGCAATTTCCCAGTAAGCGAGACTGATTGTTTTTCCGTTATCGGCATCGTAATTCATATCAATAAAGAAAAAGGTACTTCCCCATTTATCAGGTTTAAACATTTCGACAGTGGAGGTTATGAATTTCCGGTCTTTCCCGAAATCATAATGTACTTGCAGATTTTGTGCCTTTACTGTAGCTACCGCAAAAAGCACAAGAAGGATGGCAACTGTTTTTTTCATAAGTTGATTGGGTTTAGTTATAAGTAAATTTGTTGGGAACAGCGGGTAAATTTACGGGCATTTTAAGATCACGCAAGAATTGTTAATAAGTGTTAATAAAAAAAACCCATCCGGTCGGGGATGGGTTTTAAAGTATTTTTAAAATTTAGCCTGCTAAAGTAAATTTAATCGGCATGTTAAATTGCACACGCACTGGCTTGCCGCGTTGTTTTCCGGGCTCCCATTTGGGCATATTCTGTACAACACGCACAGCTTCTTCGTCGCAACCTCCACCAATACCACGGAGTATTTTTACATCGGTAACATTTCCGTTACGTTCAACAACGAAAGTAACGTAAACAGTTCCCTGTATGCCACTTTCACGTGCCATTTGAGGATATTTAATATTATCCTGAAGAAATTTCATACGAGCAACATCTCCTCCGGGGAATGCAGGTGCATTTTCAACAACCATGAAAATCTCTTGCTCTTCTACTACCTCTTCTTCTACCTGTTTCATAACAGGCGCTTTATACTCTTCTACCAATGTATTTTCATCTGCTTCGGCATCAATGGAAATGTCATCATCAATTTCGGCAGTATTTTCAACTATGTTCAATACCATTGATGGAGCAGGAGGTGGTGGTGGTGGAGGTGGTGTATTCTGCTGAGTTATAGTCGCCAGTTCTTCTACCTCATTTAATGACCTTTGATCACCCATTGTACTAATATCAAGTGCGTCGTAACTTTTCCATTCGAACGCTACAAGTATTACGGCCATAGCGAAAACGAGACCAATCTGAAAGAAAATACCTTTCCTGGATTCAAGATCTGCCTTTTCTGATTTCTTAAGTTCCATAACTTATGTTATTATCTATGTGATACTTATGTTTTTGTGTAACAACTTGCTAAGTTACAACATTTATTTAGTCAAATTCAAGTGAATTGTAATTTTTCTTGCTCTCTTACCTTGAACCAAGTGCCTTTAGTCCATACCAGACTATGAAACAAATACTATCCCCTACTGATTAAATAAGACCAGGAGTGATCTAAAACAGTGTAAATCTACTTTCAGTGATTAAAATGCAAAAGATCTTACTAAATCACTTACTGCTTCTTTACAATCGCTAAAAGCTACTATTTATGCTTTTCACCCATTAAAGAGGTGAAGAACAGGCCAATAATACTTTAAACAAGTTAAGAAGTAATGAGTGCAAGACTGAAGCTGCATTTTAAAAATGCAATCAAATATATGATTTACGCTTCAACAAGTGCTTTATACTGCTCTGCATTAAGCAATGCCGATATTTTTGAAACATCAGCAATAGTAACCTTTATGATCCAGCCTTCGCCATAAGGATCTTTATTAATAAGTTCCGGTTCGTTGTTGAGTGCATCGTTGAATTCGAGCACTTCCGCTTCAATTGGCATAAACATATCCGAAACAGTTTTAACTGCTTCGATAGTTCCGAATGTTTCGTTTTCGGCTAAGGTTTCGCCCACAACTGCTACATCTACAAATACGATGTCGCCTAATTGATGTTGAGCAAAATCGGTAACACCAACCCAACCGGTACTGCCTTCGACCCTGATCCACTCGTGATCACTGGTATAAAAAAGATTTTCAGGAATATTCATTTTATATGGTTTTTCGATGCCAAAATTAAGCATTGTAAGCAAGCTGCAATAAAAAATAATTGAACTTAGAATGATTCTGAATAATGATGGGAATAAGCATTCCAGCTCCCGCTTTAAACTCAGCCAAACTTATTGTGCAAGAGTGAAGCGGAGAGAAATTCCGGCATTGGTATTTGAAGTTGGTATCTGCGCCGAAACGTGTGGTTTACTGATAGTCTGGTCAAAGAATAGCCTGATATTAAGCTTTTGACTGATCATATAATCTGCTGAAGCATTTATCGATATCTGCCTGGTGCCAGTCGATATCTGGTTGTCTCTTTCTTCGATACGGCGGAGTATTGTTTTATTATCGCGGATCGAGAAATCGAGTTTTACATTCAGATCACTCTTCAGATTTACAGTTTTCCCGGTTGCCAGGGAACGCACTTTAAACGGTACGCTCTTAAACCTGTAACCTGTACCTATCACAAACTCATTGCTTCGCATTTCGGTAAGCTGGTTATTGGCAAAACTTAAGGATAAGTTACGCGTTTTTTTATACTCCAGCCTGGCCAGCATACTGTTTTTCATGGTTACATCAAACCCAAGGAACGGCCCGAACTGCTCGGTAACCGAAACTACATCCATTCGCTTCTCGGGGATAAAATTCTCGGCTGCGTCAAGTGCAGCAGAGAAACCGTCCACTTCAACGTAATTTTTATCCGAAAGGAATCCCCCGATGGAATAAGACGAACGATATGCGTGCGATACATTAAACGATTGGAAATACTGACGTAACGACTGTATGCCCTGAGTGGCATTGTATGTTATCCGCCAGTTAGGATACGGTATTTTAGGGAAAGCATTAAATTCGATCTTTTCAGGGTCTTTACCTCCATAAGCTGCCATAAACGAAGCCATCAGCACCTGAGGCTGGGTTGGGCCATATCCAACAGGGAATCCAACCGAATCGACTTCTCCGTTATAATTAGGATTTAATTTAGCCATACGCTGAGCCATTGATAAACGGTAATCGAGCATCTGACCGAAAACAGGGCTTTCATTATCATCGTTGTCCTTCTTAAAGGATGATGGCCATATGATGTAGGACATACTAAAATTCCCCCGCTCCTGGTAGTTTGATTCCTGGTATTCGCCTAACCCGTTTGCTTGAAAGTAGGATTGTTCGGTAGTAGAATAAGCCCTGTCGGCAGTAACATCAATTTTTAAGTTACGCACCGGCTCGAGAGTTGACCGGAACGTAAGATTCTCAACGGCCCTTGTAATATAGGGATTGTTCAGCAAAGTATCTGATGTTAACCAACCGGATGAAGCTGCCTGGTACCTGATATCTTTCTGGCTGCCAAAGATGAAACCTAATCCGGGAGCATCAGCTCCCCAGTTATTTCCTAACGGACCTGGCTCGGGAGTAAAGCCAGGTAACAAAATTCCGTTTGACCTTGTGTATGTGAGGTTAGCATCTTTTACTGACATCAAAAGGCCGAGTGTGTATTGCCCGATAATTTTAAAGTACTGTGGCTTTGGTTTTTCGGTACTGTCGGAGGCTGTTTCCGGTTTTTCCTTGCCATCCTCCAATTCTGTTTCTTTTTCTTTTCCTTTAGCATTTGGCCGTTCCATCTGACCGGGCATTTTTCCGGGCGAAGCCTGACCTTTACTCTGAAGTTCGAGCCGTGTTTTTTTCAATAGAGGAACTTTATCATATAATGTTGTAAGTCGCAGCCCGGTATTAATCTGAACATCGCGCATATTGTCGACGGAATTCCCAAACCGTGCCTGTAATGAGCGCGGTGATGCTTCCCAACGGTATTTTACACCATAGCGGACATTCATGGTTACCCAATTCAATACTGGTACTTTGTTGAAAGGAACGGCATAGTTAATATTTGCCATCTGGTTGAATCGGTTAATAGTTCCACCACTTTTAATAGAATTCCAGATTGTATCGCGATACTGCTCGTAATTACTGTTTTGTTTTTCGTACCCTCCTGGAGGCTCGAGGATATAAGAGTTCACATTCGCACTGTAATCAAATTTCAGCGATTGCGAAAAGTCGTATTTGACGTCGTAAATGCGGTTCCAGTCCCATTGCTTGGTATAGTTTGGCTCCAGGATGATAAGCGCAGCGCTTTTATTACGCAGCAACCTTCGCTGATAATCGCGGTACATATCGGTACGGATCGACAGCAGCTTAGGCAGGTAGTAGAAATTAAAGTCGCGGATAATAGCCAGTGATTTTGACCTGACAGTTTTTTGAAATGGCTTTACGGATTTTGGATTTATTGCAAAATTATAGCCGATCCCACCACGGTAAGTTTTTTGATTGTCGGCCTCAATATCGTTATTATGACGGTTTACTTCGGAGTATGCATACGAAAGATCGAAGTTTTCGATATCCCAAAGCTGCGGTTTCTTTGCAGCTCCTACCCTATCCTTACGAACGTTCATAAAGTTAAGGTTTTGCCTTTTTATTACATCGGTGGTAAGCTGCCGCAACGAATCGCGCTCAGTCTTGTTCATATCTTCAGTCTGATCCGAATATAACACATCCGGATCGAGTGGATTGTACTGTGGATTGGCAATGGTTTGCGAATAATCATAATGCATAGGAATCCGGATACCTGATTTCTCGGGAAGGAATTTCCCCAGCTCAAGGTTGGTGGCTATATCAACCTGTGTGATTGCTTCTTTTTGCCTTTCGTTAACTTTCTTTTCGATGCTTCCGAATCCCGGCGAACTGTAGGCCCCCGACAACATTAAACTTCCCAGATCGGCGAGGTTAGTAGCCACCCTGGCGTTGGCGGCCCACCCCGATTGTTCATTAAAATCGGTAAGGCGTAACTCGTTTATCCAGATTTCGGCACATTTTGCCTGCCCGTCATCATTGTCTAGTTTTTTCGGATTTCGTTTTGGATTTCGCACACCCACCATCATAGCACCTACATCACTCATACTCGGTGAACCGACTATGGTAACCTTATTTTCGCCATCAGGTATAGTATAAGGCGCTGTAATGCTAATCATTGATCCCGGACGGTTGAGCTCATCGTTCCGGGCTTTTTTCACAGCAAGAAATTTAGCCAGATCAATGCTCATTTCATTTTCGAGCGGCCATATTTTTCGCTTATCGGCATCATTTTCCTGGTTCGACCATCCCTGATCCCAATCGGTAAAAGTAATCGGGATTTCATACTCGTAATAGTTGGAAGTAAAATCAGAGCCTATACGAACAAATGCAGTAAGATCACCTTTCTCTAATTCCTGATCTGCGAGTACTTTTTCAGCGTGGATATACATCCGTAAGTTCTTATAATCGCGGAAATCGAAATCAGTGGTTTTATAGGCACCCCTGGCATCGCCATCGAGCAGGTTACAGGTTCTTAAAACCATTGCCTGTTCGTTCATCTGCATATAATTGGTGGTAGCCACATTAATTTCACGCTCAATGCCCGGTGGCGTGCGGTAAGGCACATGATCCCTGTAATAATTTTCCTCTACGCTTACGGCCGAAATATCGAAAGTAGTTCCATCCTGGTTTGGATCGGGAACATACTCGCCCGGGGTGAGCAGACTGTTATAATATTTTCTCCATTCGCCGCGTTCGAGCTCAAGCGAAGCAAACCTACATACAACAGCTGTATCCCAGTCTTTAAAAAACATACGCATGAAACGTATCGATTTAAAATCCTGGATACCTCCAACAACTTTATCAGGCTGCTGGACAGGTATTTTAAACTGATACCATTTAACACCACCGGTTCGTCCGTTATCGAGTTTAACCGGGTTTTCCTCTTTCGAATCGTAGACCTGGGTAATATAATTTTCGCCCACTTTCATATTTTCGGGACGTAGTTTAACAACATATTGGAAATACCTTTCCTGGTCGCTAAGCGTATTATCGTTATTGAGGTCTTCGAGGTTAGGATTACGCTGGCCAATGGAGTTGGAATTATTAGATTCATTAGCCGGGGAGTTGCCATCGGGACCGTTAAACAACTTATAGCGTTCAACTACACTGCTGTATTTAGGATCGCTGTCGTAATCGTCGCCAATAAATGAATGGAAGTTATCAGAAGAAGGGTCGGCTTCTGTTTTGGCATAAGCATCTGATGATGCGCCATATCTATCAATGACCCGTTGTAGCAGGTTTTCATAAAAGAACTCCTTCTCATCAACAGTCCTCAGACCATCATACCCAACATCCTGAAAAGGCCGCGATTCAGGCTTGCTGTCGAAAGAAGTGGTAAGCGCCTGCTTGGTTGGAACCCTGCCCCAAATGGTTTCGTCCACATCAACCGGAGTTTCAGAAGTAGGCAGTCCGTTTTCGTATGATTTGCGTCCATCGCGCAAAATATCTTCCGAAATATCACCAAGGTTAAAATACAGATCACCACCGCTTTGTCCCAGTTCAGTATTGGATTCCGAAAAAGGATCCATCAGCCAGAAAGTAATGTATTCGACATTGGAGGCCTCGAAATCGGAGGTCTCCATTTTACGCATAATACCTCCCCAGCGGGTGTCGGGAGCCAGAAGTGAACCTGATGCATCAATTCCTCTTGAATAATTTATCTTACCTTCAACATCATAATTGTATGGGCCTCTTTCGGTAGGGAAATAGGAGACATTAAAGATGTTAATATTCAGTGGCTGGTTGTATTCGTTTTGCTTGTTGGGAAATAATTCGTTTTCGTAAATAACGCGTACTGAATTTCGCGAAAGCTCATTGGAATTAATATTGGGCGGCTTGTTGTTGCTGGTTTTATTGTAAAATATAGTTGGGTCGATGGTGTACCAGGCTAATAAAGCCCTGTTATAACCATAAGCCAGCTCGGTGCCGGGAGCCGCCTCGGGAAACATATTGCGGGCAGTTTGCCCCTGCGGCGTACTTGCAATTGACCAGGAAGCAATATTGGTAAGCGATATGGTTGATTTGGCGCCTTCAAAATCATCAATATAGGAAGTACCGGCTGAACCAACAGCCCTGGAATGACCAGGAATAAACTGTGCAAACTCAGCATCCAAACGGAGTTTCGAAGGCGTTTTTGTGCTGTAAAATGGAAGCTTATCAACCATTTTTGTGATAAAATCCGTTTGTTTCTGGTAGTTTATACTTCCGCCCCAGATAGTGTTTGCAATGGGTTCGTCACCGTAATTGGTTTTTTGCGTAATCGGCCTTTCGTAAAGATGCAGAATGGTTCCACCTAACAAAAGGTTTTTATTTACTTTATAATCTACATGAGTTCCGAGCAACGTCTGGCTAAAAACATTGAACATCGAATTATTTTCGAGCTTAATATTAATAGGTGTACCTGAATTAAGTATACCTTCATTTATAATCTTCACCCTTCCCAGTGTATAATCAACCGTGTAATCGGAATTTTCGATAAGCTGCACACCGCCGGCAGTAACCATTACCGAACCCTGTGGAACATTCATGGCGTTAAGCGATATTTCGGAACCCGACTCCGATTTATATTCGCCTTCGATCAGGTATTTGTTTTTGTCAGGAAATTGTTGCGCACCCGTTTTCGTCATGGTATAAAGTGAGTCGTAACAATACTTGTCAGCGAAAGCTTTATCGTTAATTTTATCACGCAGGTATTTACCAAAAGGCTCGAGAACAGGAAAAAATATCCTGCCATTCGACGATTGAATAGTACCTCCGTTACGGGCTGCATTATCGATGAAGTCGAAAACGCCATCATGAGGCGGGTTAAGTTGCGGATCGAGGTTATCAAAACCAAAAATCTGGATAAGTGGAATTCCTTTTATTCCTTCGGGGCCTGTAGTAAAGAACCCTGTTGGTACTGAGCTGCTGTTTCCTGAATAAAGAATATTGAGCAGAAAATCCTCACGGTTAATATTGTATGCTCCCAGATTGTAAACGTTTTTCATCATCAGGTTCCACAAAGGGACGCGTGTATTTGTGGCTGTGCTTTTCAGCAATTTCACCATCATACAATTGGCTGCCGGAGACACCTGATCAGAAAATTCCCCTACCTGATAAATTTTATCGTCGCCTATTAATTGATACTGATAGGCGACAGCAAGTGTCTGATCCGGATTTATTGATGAATTGAGCGAAATAAATCCTAACCTGCTGTTGTACATAAATTCGGAACTGGTGAGCTTTCGAGCGCTTGTTACCTGCATATAATCAATTCCTGATACAAACCCTTTCTCTTCGGTAAGGTATTTGCTCACATTATCGTTATCCCTGACTTTGGTGGTATCGAGCAAAAACAACAGGTCGTTAGCTTCGTTGTCGGGATAAGGTTGTTGTGTGGATGGATGAATATTCTGGTTGTAAGGATTTCTTTCGCCCAAATCCTGGAAAGCAACAATATTACGGTTTTCGGTAACTGCTGATCCAATATTGGTTATCCAGACTTCAATCTTCGTAATTTCGATATTTGAAGTAACTACAGGAAGCGTAGCTAGGGCATTGCCATATTCATCGCGGAAATATTGTGCCAGAAGGAAGTGCCTGTTTTCTTCGTAGTCAAGAGCACGGGTCGAAAATTCCTGGGTTTGCGCTCCACCCTGAACGGTAATATTTTCGACCTGGCTTTGTTGCTGCGAGAAAACGCTGGTTACCGTTGCTTTACCGAACTGAAGCTGTGTTTTAAGACCGAAGAGACTTTGGCTTCCTGTGATCAGCGAACTGTTGATAGGCATATTAACATCACCGGCCTCAATAAGCTTGATAATTTCATCCTCTTTACCTTCGTATTTGAGTTTGAGTTTATTTTCGAAATCAAAAGTTGCCTCGGTATTGTAATTGGTATTGAACTCAATTTTATCGCCGATTTTCGCCAGGATGCTCATCTGTATGCGCATGTCGAAATCGAAATTCGTTGTACGCCTTAACTTCTGGCTGATAAAAGGGTCGTCGCGGCGATTGGAAATTACACCGAAAATAAGCTCTGCACTTCCCTGTGGCCTGATATCGATAGTATTACCACCAAAAACCCGGTCGAATAATTCGCCGCCGACTTTTAATTGAGGGATGACACCAAGCCTGGTTGCCGCAGCCGAAGTGCTTGAGCGTTCGCGCCAGTAATTGTCGAGTGCGCGGCGGGTATCCCAGTTTCGGTATTCATTAAAGGACATGGAAGCAGGATTCAGATAATCGATGCTTCCTATTTTATTGGTAATGGTATATTCATTGTTTACAGGATCGTAGATAACGTCCTGTTTCAGATTCGAAGGATTATCGAGGTATAAGCCACCTGAAGGAGTAACTTCGTATGGATTTTCGTTTACTTTAATCGGGAAACGAAGAGTAGTATCGGGACCTGCAGAGTCGGGCGGAGCTATAAAGCGCCCCTGTTCAAGGTCACGGGGATAAATGCCACGCGAAGCACTTACTCCCCAAATAAGAGAAATAAGGATAGTGAAAAAAGAAAGCCGGAATGTGTATCGGATATATTTCTTCAATCTGCTGAATTCTTTTTCGTGCAAAGCCAACAAGTAAAGGTTAGCTGATTAGATTATTGTTCTGGAATATCATTGTAATGTGACTGAAAAACTATTCTCAGAGTATTTTCAGCGCATTTTTAATGAGTTGATCAACCGGTAACGCACCTCCGTTTGCTTTAATTACCTGGTCAAGGGCTTTTTCAGCAATCGGTTTATTAAAACCCAGCATTACTAAAGCAGATAACGCTTCATGTTTGCCAGTATTGTGCGAGGCAAGTAAATTTTCACCGGCAGGAAGATCTTTCATAATTTTATCCTTCAGGTCAATAATAATCCGCAATGCTGATTTCCCTCCTATACCTTTAATAGATTGAAGTATTTTAACATTTTCGGTGGCAATGGCATCAGCTACTTCCGATGAGGTAAGAGCCGACAGAATGAGCCGGGCAGTATTCGGACCCACGCCCGATACTGATATAAGTTGCTGAAAAACATGCCGTTCGCCGGTATCTGCAAAGCCATAAAGTATAAGAGCATCCTCGCGCACAACCAGGTGAGTATGCAGACGGCACGATTCCTTCCCACTGATCTGGGAAAATGTATTTAAGGAAATATTGATGGAGTATCCAACACCCTGGCATGAAAGCACAGCAGTTGTAGGGTTAAGATCAGCAATTTTTCCTTCGATAAACGAATACATAGTAAACTCATTTAGTTAAAAATTTAACAGTTGAGCAAAAACTGCTTTCCTGATAAATGTAAAAAGTGCAAAAGTAGCAATTAAAGGGTAATAATAAAACCATCGTCAAATGAGTGATCCATGCCTATCAGTCTATTATTCAGCCAGAAAATGGAAGTGCCGGCTAAGCTGGAAGCCGACAATAATTTAGACACATTTCAAATAGTGCCTATAACGACATTTTAACCGAAATACATAAACGGAACCCTTCATTTATTTGTTACTTTGCATTACCGAAAAGCTGTGTTTATTATTTTGATAAACAAAAAGTTAACCTCACAGCATCGTAAAGAAACATTTCAGTAAACTAAAACAGATCTGAAGGTCGCAGTGGCCAACTGAACTCTATTAACAAATCATAAGAAAAAATGAAAACATCCATTCAGAAAAACGCACTCACCTATCATTCCGAAGGTCGTCCGGGAAAAATTGAAGTAGTCCCCACCAAGCCACACAGCACTCAACGCGATCTGTCACTTGCCTACTCACCCGGAGTTGCTGAACCTTGTCTCGAAATAAAGGCAAACCCTGAAGATGTGTATAAATATACCGCCAAAGGCAATCTGGTAGCCGTTATTTCGAATGGCACAGCAGTACTTGGACTTGGGGATATAGGCCCTGAAGCCGGTAAGCCTGTTATGGAAGGGAAAGGGTTGCTCTTTAAGATATTTGCCGATATCGATGTTTTTGATATTGAAGTGAATGAAAAGGACATCGAAAAGTTTGTAGCTGTAGCCAAAGCCATAGCGCCAACCTTCGGAGGCATAAACCTGGAGGATATTAAAGCGCCTGAATGTTTCGAAATCGAAGAGCGGCTTAAAGCGGAACTTGATATACCGGTGATGCACGACGATCAACACGGCACGGCTATCATTACTTCTGCCGGATTGCTAAATGCACTGGTGCTTAACGGCAAAAAGATTGAAGACCTGAAAATTGTTATCAGCGGTGCGGGTGCAGCGGCTATTTCGTGTACCAGGCTATATGTAAAACTGGGCGCAAAAAAGGAGAATATTATTATGCTCGATAGCAAGGGCGTGATGAATCGCAAACGAACCGATCTGAATAAATACAAAGCTGAATTTGTAACTGATCGTGATATCGACACACTCGAACAGGCTCTTGACGGCGCTGATATGTTCCTTGGATTGTCTGTAGCAGGTGCTTTAAAACGTGATTGGCTGATGAAAATGGCACCAAATCCCATAGTTTTTGCACTTGCCAATCCTGTTCCGGAAATTTCGTACACCGAAGCAACTGAAGCTCGCGCAGATATCATTATGGGTACCGGACGAAGTGATTTTCCTAACCAGGTGAACAATGTACTCGGGTTCCCTTATGTGTTCCGTGGCGCGTTGGATGTTAGAGCAAGAGCCATTAATGAAGAAATGAAACTGGCTGCAGCCTTTGCACTTGCCGAATTGGCTAAAATGCCTGTTCCGGAAGAAGTTAACATAGCGTACAACACTAAAAACCTGAAATTTGGCAACGAATATATCATACCCAAACCGAGCGATCCGCGACTGATCATTTATGTAGCCACTGCTGTTGCAAAAGCCGCCATGGAAACAGGAGTAGCCCGAAAACCTATCACCGACTGGGCAGCTTATGAAGCAGAACTCAATAAACGGCTTGGCCTTACCAATCCTTTGATAAAACAAATAAAGGCAAGAGCAAAAGCCAATCCGAAAAGAGTAGTATATGCCGAAGCTGAAAATTATAAAGTTCTGAAAGCCGCTGAAATTGTAATGGAAGAAGGAATTGCAATACCAATCTTATTAGGTAAAAAACGAATTATTGATGGTTTGATTGAGCAATATGACCTTGAGCTCAGCGGAGTTGAAATAATTGATCCGACCAAAAAGGAACAACTTGAAATGCGCGAATTATTCGCCAGCCAGTACTTTAATAAAAGGCAACGAAGGGGAGTAAATTCGCAGCTGGCACTCGATTATATGACCCATCGTAACTATTTCGCACCCAGCATGGTCGAAAACGGATATGCCGATGCTATGATTTCCGGTTTAACAACCAATTATCCCGAAACTATACGTCCGGCGCTGCGTATTATCGGCAAGAAGAAAAATGCCAGTGTTATCTCAGCCATGTATATTATGTTTACAAAAAAAGGACCATTCTTTTTTGCAGACACAACCGTAAATATGAATCCTTCAGCTGAAACGCTTGCCGATATAGCTGTGCAAACAGCTGAAGCTGTTAGGACATTTAACATTGAACCACGCATTGCAATGCTTTCTTATTCCAACTTTGGATCAGTTGAAGGCAATATTCCTCTTAAAGTACGCGAAGCAGTTTCCATCCTTCACCGCGATCATCCCGACCTGATAGTAGATGGTGATATGCAGGCGAATTTTGCCATCAATAATGAGATGCTTACCGAGCATTTCCCGTTCAGCAAACTGGCCGGAGCTCCTGCCAATACGCTTATATTCCCATACCTAACCGCCGGGAATATCGCGTATAAACTTATCCAGGAACTGGCCGGAGCCGAAGCAATCGGACCAATATTAATGGGGCTCGATAAATCAATTCATGTGCTTCAGATGGGATCAAGCGTTAACGAAATTGTGGATATGACAGCCATTGCAGTTATAGATGCGCAAAATCACGAAAGCAATAAACAAAAATAACTGATACTACATTGCTGATTTAATGAGACTTAACACACAAACGAACATTTATTTAAATATTTTCACACATGAAATATATAAAATAGTAAATGTTTACTAATTTAGCTGTCGTTGAATTTTCATTAAACAAAGAAACATTATAAAAAAATGAAAAAAATAACCGTTATCGGAGCCGGAAACGTAGGCGCCACTGTTGCCAATGTAGTTGCACACAAAGATCTCGCACGCGAGGTCGTGCTGGTCGATATTAAAGAAGGTACTGCTGAAGGCAAAGCCCTCGATATCTGGCAAACTTCGTCAATCAACAACTTTAACACCCATGTGGTGGGAGTTACCAACGACTATCTTAAAACCAAAGGCTCAGGAGTTGTAGTAATAACCTCAGGACTGCCACGCAAACCGGGCATGAGCCGTGATGACTTAATTAAAACCAATGCGCTTATTGTAAAAGATGTTACCGAAAAGGTAATTAAGTATTCGCCCGAAGCTATCATTATCATTGTATCGAATCCGCTTGATGTGATGACATATTGTGCTTATAAAGCAGCACTAAAGGACGAGCGTAAAGTGTTTGGAATGGCCGGAATTCTTGATACCGGTCGTTACCGCAGCTTTATTGCTGAAGCGCTGAACCTTTCGCCAAAAGATGTTCACTCGATGTTGCTTGGCGGACATGGCGACACAATGGTTCCACTGCCACGTTATACTTCAGTAGGCGGTATTCCTATTACAGAATTGCTTAACAAGGAAGAAATTGATAAAATTGTTGAACGCACCCGTAAAGGTGGCGGCGAACTGGTTAACCTGATGGGAACCTCCGCATGGTATGCCCCGGGAGCAGCTGCTGCACAAATGGTTGAAGCAATTGTTGATGACCAGAAACGCATTTTCCCTGTTTGTACCAAACTTAATGGCGAATACGGACTGAAAGATGTTTTCCTTGGGGTGCCTGTACGCTTAGGCTCACAAGGCATTGAGGAAGTTATTGAACTGAAACTCGATAAGAACGAGAAAAAACTTTTAGAAGAATCAGCCGGTTCGGTAAAAGGAATGATGGATGCCCTCGACAACATGCATATTTTTGAGGACTAAAAAAGGTTTTGCACTAATTTTACAGCACTCTTCAGGGATGAAGGGTGCTTTTTTTTACCCATTTGTGAAACAGAAGCTAAAGCAGAAAACATGAGTTCAATGTTTATATTGTCCCTTTTTCAATAATTAGAACTGTATTAAATGAGAAAAATAGTTGTCCTTACCGGTGCAGGAATAAGCGCCGAGAGTGGTATCCGAACTTTTCGCGATTCCGACGGATTATGGGAAGAGCACCGCATTGAGGATGTCGCCACGTTTGAAGCATGGCAGCGTAATCCCGCACTGGTACTTGATTTTTACAACCAGCGACGTAAGCAGTTATACGAAGTGAAACCTAACGCCGGACACATTGCTTTGGTTGAACTGGAAAATAAATTTGATGTCCGTATTATTACTCAAAATGTTGACGACCTCCACGAGCGGGCTGGCTCGCAAAATGTGCTGCACCTTCATGGTGAACTTAAAAAAGTAAGAAGTACAATTGACGACGACCTTATTTATGAATTAAAAGGCTGGGAATTAAAAAAAGGTGACTTGTGTGAAAAGGGCTCACAGCTGCGGCCACACATTGTATGGTTTGGGGAAGCAGTGCCAATGATCGAAAAGGCAATGGAGCTTTCGGCACAGGCGGATATTTTTATTATAATCGGCACATCACTGAATGTTTATCCGGCAGCCGGTCTTGTGTATTACATCAAACCCGGAACACCAGTTTATCTTATTGATCCACATGCAGAAATGCTCAGCGGGGTTAAAAATCTCACTGTAATCCACGAACCTGCAGGCACCGGCGTTCTTGCTCTGGTTAAAAAACTAACTGAATCATAGCTGAAAAAAATCGCGGGATGATTTCGAAACCTTCCCACGATTTTCCTATAAGAATACTTTATATTTCTCAGAACGAAGAACTTATATAAATCCGCTTACCATTCGAAAAAGTTACAACAAAAGCATCACGATAGCCAAGTTGTACCATTTCACTGCGATAGTCAAGCGCTTCTTCGTGTGTATCAAATACGCCTGATGTGTATTTATACAAACCGTCTTCGATATAAATCTGAACATCCTCCAGTACTTCGAATTCGCGGTCGAGCAGCGATTTTTCGCGCGAAAGCGCCATTAGCTGAACCCTGTATGTTACGGCTCCGGTGGCAGTACTGGTTTTTACTTCAGGTTGTTTAGCAACGGTTGGTTTCGGTTCCTTAACAATCACTTCTTCTTCGGCTTCAGGTTTTGATATTATTTGCCTGGATTCTTCCACTGCGGGTGTATTAATAATTTGCTCAGTAGATTCGGTGGTATATTTTGCCATCTTCTTTTCCTGCAGGCAGTTAATAAAGAAATCACGGTCAAATAAATACGATGGAATTTCTTCATCACCTTTAAATTTGCTCATATCGTAAACCGAGTTTACTTCTGATTCCAAAAATCCTGTTACTTTAAATTCGGTACGTCTGTTGGCCTGATGCTTTGCCGGTGAACAAGGAACCCCATCGGAACACTCATTCATAAGTTGCGATTCGCCATATCCCTTGGCGGAGATACGCGAAGCGTTTATGCCCTGAAGAACAATGTAACGCACGGCTGATTCGGCCCTTTTCTGCGAGAGATCAATATTATATTCGCGGCTTCCACGACTGTCAGTATGCGAACCAAGTTCCACACTTACAGGATTTTCCTTCATCAGCTGCACCAATCTGTCAAGTTCTTTTTCGGCATCGGAACGGATAAACCACTTATCGAAATCGTAGTAAATAGTTTCGATGGAATGATCCAGGTTGTTCACCGAGAAAATCTTGTTAACCTCGAGCCTATCGAGTAACAAATCGCGGGGAGTATCAACAAAGCGGGATGTATCAGTAGTTTCAAATTTGAAATTAATACAGTCGGAAACGTAATTATTCTCCATCGCTTTCACAACATAAAAAACACCTTTGCTCACAAGTGCTGTGAAACGTCCATCGGCATCAGTTTTAAGCACCTGTACTTTCTCGGTTTGAGTGTTGAGCAGAAAAACAGTGCTTCCCGGCATGGGTTTCAGTGTTTGTGTTTCCTTTACAAAACCTATGATTGTCGTGGTAATCGAATCAGTTTCAGCAGCCAGGAGATCGCTCTTTTTCTTGGGTTTGCTGTCAACAAGTCTGCAAGCATAGATATCGTCGCTTCCAAGACCTCCGGGGCGGTTCGAACTGAAAAAACCTTTCTTGCTGCGTGGATCGAGGATCATTGCAAAATCATCGAATGATGAATTAATAGGTTGCCCCAGGTTTTCGGCTTTCGACCATTTCCCCTCTGTTATAGTGGATCGGAAAAGATCGAGACCACCAAATCCTGCAATACCATTCGACGCAAAATAGAGGTTATTGCCACTGATTGAAGGGAACATTTCGTCACCTGTTGAGTTAACTTCGGGTCCCAGATTTACGGGTTGATCCCATTCACGGCCATTCCATTTGCAGGTAAAGATATCGGTTCCACCCATGCTTTCGGGCATATCCGACACAAAAAACAAGGTATTCCCATCAGGTGTAAGTACCGGGTGCCCTACGGAAAAATTATCGGAATTTAAAAAGAAAGCTTCCGTTTTCGACCATGAACCGTTGTACTTCGACCAGAAAATCTTGAGCCTGTCGGTACGGAAATTATCAGCATCTTTTTCCTCTTTGCCTTTATCGGTGCGTGTGAAATAGATCAAACTGTCGTGGCGTGCAAACGCTGCCGGGCCATCATGATAAGTTTGATTAAACTTACCTGTAAAAGCTTTAGGTTCATTCATTTCCTGGAAATACTCCTCCAGGTAACGTGGAGTAGCGAAGAAGAGGTCGAGGTAGTTAAAGCTAGTCCATTCATACTTTTTATTATCCATAAAATTCTGACGCCTGTCCGAAACAAATACAACGCCACCATTATAAAAAGCAGGTCCGAAATCAGATCTTTCGGAATTAAGAACAGGTACATTTTTAATTTCGAAGCTGGCAGGAATATCATTCAGCCGTGGAATATCATCACAAAAAGCAGCAAAATCGGCTCCACGTAAATCATCTTTATTCAACGAAGCATATGTGAGATATGCCTCTTTTGCCAGATCGTATTCCTGAGCACAACGAAGTGCTTCTCCATAATAGAACCAGTTTACGCTTTCGGTATTCGGAAGTGTAACAGCTTTTGCATACCAGGCTTTGGCATTCAGCTGATCGTTAACCAGTCGGTAACAGTCGGCCAGTCTCACCACGGCATAATTATAATTGGCATCCTTAGGATTTTGGGCAACTTTCAGATACAGAGGAATAGCCATAGAATAGCTGTAACTTTTAAAAAGTTTATCAGCCTGGTTTATCTGAGCCTGGACTAAGGTACCCGCGAAGGCAAAAACTAAGAGTAAAACTATAAATCGCTTGTTCATACCCGGTTCATTTGGTAGTAGATGAAAAAAATTAACTAAAAATACCTCGGTGTCAGCATCCTGTTTTTTAACAGGTCAAGGTCGAGGCCGAGCCTTATTTCGTGCGAACCTGAATTGTAATTTATCAGTTCCTTAACGTTGATATCGTAGGAATACCCTATACGGTATTTCCTGCCAATATTAAACTCGGTAAGAAATACCAGGTCGCCGTTGGTGCGATAAGTGGTACCAAGCCAGAATAGGTCGCTGAACAGAAAACTGGCATTAAGATCGAGTTGCCAGGGTGCATTTTTTACATATTTAACCAATGCCGAAGGGCGGAAAATAACCTGATCGGAAACAGGAATAGCCAGACCGGCCATTCCATAAAAATGCCTCAGTAATTTCGAATATGCCTTCTTTCCATCAACAGTTACCATTCCATATTCGTTTTGCAAAAGCTGCTTTGATGAAACACCAACATAAGCATGGTTAGAGTAATAATAGATACCGAAATTGGCATCAGGAGTAATTTTATTCTGCAGATTCCCATCAAAAGAAAAATCAGGATCTTCGACAAAAATTTTGGCCCAGTTGACACTGTAATACTTAAGTCCGGCCTGTATTCCAAAAGAAAGCTTCCCTTTTGGAAGATTTATCCTGTAGGCATAGGTTGCCAGAGCGCCCTGATCAACAACAGGCCCTATCTGATCGCTGTACACGTATCCTCCCAATCCAACATGATCATTTCGTAATGGCGCATGCATGCTTAGAGTGAGTGTTCGTGGAGCACCCGGGATACCTACCCATTGGTGACGGTAAACCATATCGGCACTGAACACCTCGCGACTGCCGGCATAACCTGGATTACATGTCAGCTTGTTGAACATATACTGGCTGAAAAGGGCGTCCTGTTGAGCAAAGCCCGAAAGGGATGCAAACAAGACAAATAGTATGATTAGCTTTTTCATCTGTATCATTTTTTACAGTTCATTTGCCAGGTCTGTCCCAGCTGAGTAATTTCATTACTAACTTTCTCTTTTACCATGAACTATACTATTGCTATCACTTATTATTTTTTGTATTATCGTGATGTTAATCTGCTGACTAACATCTCTTTTCATCATCATTTTATTTTTCACCCCGTACATATATCCAGCCTTTCAGCACACCAACATTTTTTACATCAAGTATGTAAAAATAGGTTCCGTTAGGCAGCGGATCGCCATTTTCATTGCTTCCATTCCATGAGCGTGTGGTATTGTTATAATTGGCAAACTCAATGACCTTATCGCCCCAACGGTTAAAGATCATAATCGTATTATCGGGATATTTCTCAATTCCCCTGATTTTCCATGTATCATTGTTGCCGTCGCCGTTAGGAGAAACACCGTTGAAAACAAAGATATCATTCAGGTCAGGTTTCTTAACACGGATATAAACCATGGTATCTGAACAAAGTGAAGGCTGAAGCGCATTGCAAATCCTGTAACAGAACATATCATCTCCTTCGTAATCCGTGTATGGAGTGTAAGTGATGGTTTTATCGGAATTCAGCACAACGATTCCGTGTGTCGGGAAGCCACATAAACTCACTATTAGTGGATCGCCCTGTGGATTTATATCGTTTGAAAGCACATTGACAGTTATCGGAACATTCACGAGTGTTGTATCGTAATCGGCCTGCGCTAGTATTGAATTACTGCCAGTTCCGATTGACACTGTCATATCATCTGTATCAGTGCATCCGGTCGAAAGATCCATAACCGTTAATGTAAACGTAGTTGCAGTACTCAATGGAAGTGTAACCGGATTTGAAACTGAAGGATCTACAAGTAAATCAGCAGGCTGCCAGCTCCAGGCATAAAATCCTGAGCCTCCGGTAACCGATCCGGATAATTGCGTTCCGGTTCCCTGGTAAATGGTTTGATCAGGACCGGCATCAGCTTCCAGCTCAGTATTCAAAAACACATACATCACATCCGAAATAATTATGTTGCCACACGAACCTATTCCCTGTACACGCAGTGAAAGTGTAGCCATGCCAGTGAAACCCGCCGCCGGAGTATAGGTCGGGCTCAGGGTTGTAGCATTTGTGAGTACTCCTGCCAATTCGGGCAACAGGCTCCATTGCAGCGAACTGTAATTTGCAGCACTCGCCTGTGTTATTGTATGGCTTGCACCAATACACGAAACGGCATCAGGACCTGCATTTGCTTCGGGCGTTTTATTGATAGAAAGTAAAAGCTGGTCGCTCACATCTGCGCAAGGGCTGTTTGCCCCGGCAGTAAGCGTTAGCATTACTTCACCTATTGCAGCATCAAGTAAACCAGGCGTATAAATCGGATTGATACTGGTCGGATCACTGAATGTACCGTTTCCACTGGTTGTCCATAAAATTGAAGTATTGTTTGTGACACTTGCCCCCGAAATGGACACAGGAGACAATTCGCACGTAGCCAGATCAATACCGGCATCAGCAGTTGCAGCTGGTTGAATGGTCAGCAACATCACATCGGTTACATTTCCACAGGAACCCAAACCTTCGGTCAGCAAAGTGAGACTGATGGTTCCGGATTCGCCGGATGCCGGTGTGTAAACCGGGTTCAGTGTGTTTTCGCCTGTCAGTGTTCCTGTTCCAGTGGTTGTCCAGGTTATTGAAAGATAGTTCTGTGCTATTGCCTGAGAAATAGTGAACGCAGATGATTGGCATATAGCTCCATCAGGACCGGCTTCAGCCACTGGTTTTGCTGAAATTGCAAGCATCATTACATCCGTAACCGAAGGACAATTTGCACTTCCTGTACCTGTAAGCGTGAGATACACAAAACCATCAAAGATATCATTAGGGCTCGGCGTATAAACAGGATTCAGAATGCCTGGATCATTAAATATACCGGAACCGGAAGTTGTCCACTCAAGGCTTGGCGCATTGGTTGCGGAACTACCGCTTACCTGGTAGGTTTCTCCTTCACAGATAGTGTTATCAGGTCCTGCATTTACTGCGATGTCATCACTAACTGTCAGTACCATGGTATCAGAAACTGAAGGGCATATTCCGGCTGAAGCGGCACTCAGGATAAGCAATATATCTCCGGTTTCGCCTGTTGCAGGAGTGTAAGTAGGATTTAATGAAGTACTGTTTGTAAGGGTGCCAATCCCTGTGGTAGTCCATAAAATACTACTGTAGAACTGAGCTGTTGCATCAGTAATTGTGTAGGAGAAGTTGCCGCATATTGTAACATCCTCACCTGCATTTACCAGCGGCGAACGGTCGATTGTTAAAGTCATTGCATCCAGAACAGCAGGACAACTCTCATTACCTGTAGCAGTAAGAGTGAGAACAACCAAACCATCAGTTATATCAGTTATGCTTGGTGTGTATACAGGATTCGTAATAGTCGGATCGCTGAAAATACCTGTGCCGGAAGATGTCCATAACAGACTGGCGTAGTTAGAAGCGTTAGCTGAGCTAAGTGAATAAACAGATCCTTCACATATTCCATCGTCAATACCAGCAAAAACCTGGGCTGGTTGTGTTATGAAAATATTTACAACATCAGCATCTGCCTGGCAAACACCGTTAGATATTGTCCACTCGAAAGCGTATGTTCCGTAAATGAGGTTTGAGACAGCAGTGTTCGGGTCAGAAGTGTTTGCAATCGTTGCAGTATTCGGACCAGCGAGTTGTGTCCACGTACCACTTCCGTATACAGGAGTATTTGCCTGCAGATTTGTTGAAACAACACCTGTTGCACTGCAAAATTCCTGATCGATTCCTGCATAAGAGGTTGTGGGCGGAGTATAATTAATCACACTCATTGTGTCTGTTGTCTGGCAGCCACCAATTGAAATCGTATAACTGAAGACATAAGGTATCGGACTCGGGATCAAACCGGTTGAAACGGCTACACTTCCAACAGGCGGGAACAAGTTGGGTACATTAGGTCCCGAAACAAATGCCCAGCTTCCGGTTCCAGGTTCAGGAGCATTCCCAACCAGGAAGGTTACATCAGCATTGCATAACATCTGACCTGGACCAGCATTGGATAGAACCGGATCAACTTCAGTAATTACAGCAGTTTCGCTTACAACACAACCATTAGCATCAGTAACGGTTACAGTATATGAACCGGCCGGAAGATTTATTGCAGTGGACGAATCCTGCGCTGGAACTGTATTCCACGAATAAGTATAACCTGGAGTACCACCTGAAGCAGAAACGGTTATATAACCAGTAGCACTTCCTGTACAGATCACAAAAGTTTGATCAGAAATAGTAGCTGTTAAAATGTTTGACTCTGTAACATCCAAAGTATCAGTAACCGGGCCACAACCATTGGCATCAATTACACTGTAAATATATCCATTACCTGCAGGTATGGAAGTGAAAACGCCATTCCCGGTTTGTGTTACCCCGTTAAATGTATACGTATATGGTGCCGTTCCGCCATTTGCTACTACAGTAACTGTTGCTGTACCTCCGGCACAAAGTATGGGAGTCGAAACACTTGCAGATATCAGGATTGGAGTTGGGCCAGTAATATCAAGAGTACCGGAAACCGGTCCGCAGCTGTTGGCATCGTTAACGCTCCAGGTATAACCGTTTCCAGGAAGTATCAATGTAAATACACCATTACCAACCTGGGTTATGCCATTGAAGGTATAAGTATATGGAGCTGTTCCGCCGGTTGCTAAAAGGGTAACAGTAGCAGTATCATTACCACAAGGAGGATTGTTTGTATATGTTGGTATAACTTTTAATGAATCAGGCTCCGCAACATCTGTAAAACCGGTCACAGGTCCGCAGCCGTTAGCATCAAACACACTCCAGGCATACCCGGTTCCAGCCGGGATACCGGCAAAAACTCCATTTCCAACCTGCGTTAATCCATTAAAAGTATATGTATAGGGAGCTGTGCCATCGGAAGCATTTATGGTAACTGTTGCAGTACCTCCGGCACATAGTATCGGACTGGTAACAGAAGCAATTGCAGTAGGAATTGCAGGAGTTGTTACATCAATTGTATCAGTCACCGGTCCACAGCCATTGGCATCAGTTACACTCCATATATATCCTGTTCCGGCAGGTATACCTGTAAAAATTCCATTTCCAACCTGTGTTACACCATCGAAAGTATAAGTATATGGCGCAGTTCCGCCGCTGGCAAGTATCATAACCGAAGCTGTTCCGCCAATGCACGGAGCAGGATTAAGAATGATTGCAGTAGCTATAATAGCAGGCGGTCCGGTTATATTAAGAGTATTGGTTACCGGCCCGCATCCGTTGGCATCGGTTACACTCCATATATAGCCTGTTCCTATTGGTATTGAAGGGAAAACACCATTCCCGGTTTGAGTCACACCGTTGAAGGTATAGGTGTAAGGGGCAGTGCCTCCGTTTGCTGTAAGGGTTACCGTAGCAGTTCCACTGCTGCATGGCGGATCATTAACAAGAGTTACAGATGCAGCAAGAATGGCTGGTTCTGATATATCAATAGTGCCGGTTACCGGTCCGCATCCGCTGGCATCGGTTACACTCCACACATATCCGGTTCCTGCCGGAATAGCGTTGAAAACACTATCCCCAACCTGGGTTACACCATTAAAAGTATATGTATAAGGAGCTGTTCCGCTAAAAGCATTTATAGTTACTGTTGCTGTTCCTCCGGCACAAAGTATCGGGCTTGTGACTGAAGCAGTTGCTGAAGGAATCGGAGGCGCTATAACATCTAATGTTCCGGTTACAGGAGGACATCCACCAGCATCAGTTACGCTCCAAGCATATCCGGTACCAGCCGGAATACCGGTAAAAATACCGTTACCAACCTGTGTTACTCCATTAAAAACATAAGTGAAAGGTGCTGTTCCTCCGGTTACCTGAATACCAACAATAGCTGTTCCTCCTATACATGGAATAGGAAGCAGTACAATAGCACTAGCCGAAAATGTATTGGTTTCTGTAACATCAAGGGTTGAAGAAACCGGACCACATCCATTTGCATCATTTACGCTCCAGGCATATCCGGTTCCAGCCGGGATACCAGTAAACACACCGTTACCTACTTGTGTAACACCGTTAAAAGTAAATGTATATGGCGCTGTTCCACCGTTTGCAAAAATTGTAATGGTGGCGGTACCGCCTGTACACGGTATTTGCGCGGTTACACCGGCTGATGCTGTAAATAATCCAGGTTCGGTAACATCAAGAGTTCCGATGACAGGGCCGCAACCATTAGCATCAGTTACACTCCATGCATAGGCGCTTCCTGCAGGAATTCCCGTAAAAATACTATCTCCAACCTGTGTTAATCCATTAAACGTATAAGTAAAAGGCCTGACTCCTCCAATAGATGAAATGGTAACTGTTGCAGTACCTCCAAAGCAAAGAATCGGACTTGTTACATTAGCACTAATAACAGGCAATGGGGGCTCATTTACATTCAAAGTACCGGCAACAGGACCGCAGCCATTAGCGTCAGTTACACTCCAGGCGTAACCACTACCGGCCGGGATGCCTATAAAAACACCGTTACCAACCTGAGTAACACCGTTAAATGTAAAAGTATAAGGTTCGGTTCCGCTTGCGGCTAAAATGGTAACCGTTGCAGTACCACCAGGGCATAGAATAGGAACACTAACAAAAGCTGTTGCAGCCGGAATAGGAGGCTCTATAACCAGGAGGCTTCCTGTTTTACTACATCCATTGGCATCGGTAACACTCCAGGCAAGGGTTCCGGCAGTTACACCCGTAAAAATACCATTACCTATTTGGGTAACACCATTGAGTGTATATGTCAAAGGAGCTGTTCCTCCGCTTGCCGCTATAAATACAATGGCTGTTCCACCAATACAAGGTATTGGGAGTAAAACAATTGCAGAAGCGTTTAATACCGGAGGTTCAGTAATACTGAGGGTATCGCTGACTGGTCCGCAGCCATTTACATCTATAACACTCCATGTATATGCATTTCCGGCTGGGATACCTGTGAAAACGCCATTCCCTACCTGTGTAACACCGTTAAAAGTGAAGGTATAAGGAGCCGTACCACCAGTAGGAAGTATGGTTACAGTTGCAGAATCACCACCACAAAGTATCGGGCTGGTAATACTTGCCGTTGCAGTTAGAGGCGAAGCACCTGTTATATCCAAAGTTCCGGCAACAGGGCCACAGTTGTAGGAATCATCAACACTCCAGGCATATCCTGTTCCAGGAGGAATAGGTGTAAATACACCGTTCCCAACCTGTGTTACACCGTTAAAAGTATATGTATAAGGAGGCGTTCCTCCAATTGCCTGTAAAGTTACAGTTGCTGTATCGTTACCGCAGGGGCCTATGTTTACGTAAGAAGGTATAACGATTAAAAGCGGAGGTTCTGTTACATCAATGGTACCGGTTAAAGGTCCGCATCCGGCAGCATCAATAACGCTCCACACGTAACCTGTTCCAGCCGTAATTGTTGTAAAAATACCGTTGTTAACTTGTGTAACACCATTTAGTGTATAGGTATATGGCGGGGTTCCGAAATCAGCAAAAATAGTAACCGTTGCGGCTCCGCCGGCACAGGCTATCGGAATAGTCACTGAAGCCGATGCGGAAGGTATTGGAGGCTCTGTTATGTCAAGTAAGCCGGAATCTGGTGCACAACCGTTTGCATCAGTAACATTCCAAACATATCCTGTTCCGGCAGGAACACCTGTAAAAACGCCATTGCCAATTTGAGTTACACCATTAAAAGTAAATGTATAAGGAAGTGTTCCGCCTGTTGCTGATACAACAACTGTGGCTGTAGCACCAATACATGGAGGAGGGATTAAAACTACCGCTGATCCGTTTACTGAATCAGGTTCAGTAACATTAAACAGGCCGGATACAGGGCCACAACCATTACTATCGGTTACGCTCCACGCATATCCATTCCCGGCAGGTATAGAGGTAAAAACACTATCGCCAGGCTGTATAACTCCGTTAAAAACATAGGTATAAGGTGCCGTACCACCAGTTGCTGAAAGTGTTATTATTGCTGAATCGCCGGCACAGGTTATTGCCGTGGTAACAGCAGGAGTAACGGTGAGTGGCGGAAGTTCAATTATTACAGCAACTCCTGTAACAGGACCACATCCATTGCCATCAGTTACTGACACTGTATAGGTTCCGGCAATTAAACCGGTTGCAGTAGGAGTTGTCTGCACCGGAACAGTACTCCACACATACGAATAAGGAGGCACACCGCCCAGAGCCACAGCTGTAGCACTGGCAGTTGTTTGTCCTGCACAAATAATTGTATCATTTACTACTACCTGAACTAAAAGAGCTGAATCGGGCTCTGAAATAGTAACAGATAATGTATCGGCACAGCCATTTGCATCAATTGCAGTAAAAAGATATGTTGCTGCTACCAGATTGGGAAACACTCCACCCGACTGCAAAATACCACCGTTTATACCGTATTGGTAGGGTGGTGTTCCACCAGTAGCTAAAACAGTAACAGAACCCGTTGCGTCGCCGAAACAGTCAACATTTACAACATCTGTAACAGTAAGAACCAGCGAATCAGCTGGTTGGGATATCACTACTGTAGCGGAGTCGGAACATCCGTCGGAATCAGTTACAACTACTGTATAGGTTCCGGCAATGAGATTGATAATAGTCTGTGTGGTTTGAACAGGCAAGGTATTCCATTCAAAAGTGTAAGGCGGTGTTCCTCCTGCTACCGAAACAGTGGCAGTACCATTATTACCTCCGAAACAACTTACCGGCGTGCCGGATGCCGAAACAATCATTGGTGCCTGCTTAATTACTTCAATAAGCTGCTCACAAGCGTATGAGTTACCGTTTATATCAACAACTGTCCAAATAACAGATGTTATTCCAACAGGAAACTTTAACGGGGCGTTATTTGTTAAACTGAAAATACCACAATTGTCGTCAACAAGTACAGGAGGGGCAAGCGTAATTGTATCCGTTACTGATGCACAATTCGGGATTATAAAGGTAATGTCATCCGGACAGATCATTGACGGGTTCTCGCTATCGTATACAGTAACTGTAAAACTACAGGTATCTGAAAAACCATCTGCATCCACAACCGTATAGGTAATTGTTGAAACTCCTGTTACAAAATCATAATTGGAAAGGTAATTAATCCCGGTGAGTGGCGAGGAACTTGTATTTGCGCCTGTCATAACCCAGGTCAATGATACAATATTTCCATCCTGGTCATAAATAGTTGCGGCCAAATCGTCAACCTGGGCACCGCAAACTGTTATATCAGATCCTGATGTAATATTTCCCGGACAGCTGACTGTTGGTGCATAACTTACCGGCGAAATAGTAATATCTACAATAGCAGTATCGCAACTGCCGGAAGCATCGCATATCTGGTAAATAAAACTGTCACTCCCGTTAACATTTGGATTTGGGGTGTAGGTCATAGTGCCATCAGGATTTAAAACCACATTACCTTGTGATGGCACTGAAATAACAGAAACCGGTATTCCGGGTAGTGGTCCGTTACAACCATAATAGTCGTTATCCATTACAGGAATTACTACACTCATATTTTCATCGATGGTAACTGCATTGGGCCGGGCAAGCGGTCCATCGTAGCCAAGAACCTGGAAGTTATCAATGAATAATCTTCCGTCGCCGGCTCCACCTGCGCCATTGCTGGCAAATAAGCGTATGTATAGGTCGGAACGATTATTAATCAAGTCGACGGTTGACCAGTCAACTACTTTTTCGTACCATATACCTGACGATAGTAATGACATGGATCCGTTAACTGTATAGCTGAAAGGATCGGTACTATATGAAAAATTAATAGTTTGAGCAGCACGGTTTCCTCTGCGGGCCTGTACATAAAGTTTGAACTTGCGGTATTTATATAAGCTATCGCCACTCAGATGAAACTGAAAATAACGCTGGTTGGTAAAGTTTGAAGGATCCATGTATAAGGCCGGTGCCGCTATAACATTATTAACGTACGCCAGTGCTCCGGTTGGTGTACCCTGAGCAAGATCGACAAAAAACGGTTCGGAAGAAGTCGCCTCACATACAATACCGGATGCACTTTGATTTGGGCTGACCGGATATCCCGTAGCCCCGGTAAAATTATAGTTCACCAATAATACACCGGGGGTTATTGAAACTGTTTGGATGCAGGAAGTACTATTTCCATTCAGATCGGTTGCTGTCCATGTAATAGTTGTTACTCCTGAAGGATATGGAGCAGTCATCGCCAGTCCGTCGCTCCTGCTACCAGTAGCAAAACCTGATGCTGTTCCGCAATTATCAGTAACAGCAGGGGCAATAATCGTAACATTGGCACTGCAACTATCTTCGGCGTATGTGGCATTTATATTTTGGGGACAGGTCAATACCGGTAACTGTGTATCGGTTACAGTAACTGTAAAATTACATGTAACTGTATTACTCGCAGCATCAGTTACAATGTAAAACATTGTAGTAATTCCGGTATTAAATGTATAAGAAACCGGATTATTGATGCCCGTTGCCGGCGAATTAGCATTTGTAGCACCAGCCATGGCCCATGTCACAGATACGATATCGTTATCAGGGTCGGAATAAACCAAAGAGATTCCACTTACCAGAGCTGTGCACAAACCAGGCTCCGCAACAGCAACTTTGTTTCCCGGGCATAGTATTACCGGAGGAGCAGGAAAAGCATTCTCCGAAATATGATTGGGATGTAAAGCTGAACTCGGGATCGAATATTTTGGGAAACCTGCGAAGGCGTAATAATCGTTATCGGAAGCTATATTTTTAAAAACAGTTGTATTATCAGTAAATCTGCCTGCCACTGGCAATGCAGGGCTATATGCGCTAATTCCGGCGCCTGGTAACGACGCGCTTGCCATTGAAGAAGCGCTGAACAAAAATGGCATCAGTAGAAAAATCATTCCGAATGCCTTCGCACAGATCCGGATATATAAAGATTTTTTCATCTTATAATTTTTTATTTTAACTTTGGTAATATGCCTGGCAGGCAGACTAGGAATAGGGCAAGATTCAGCAAAACAATTCTTTCAATGGGCATAAATTCAATCAAGCCTGATTTCCGTTGTTATTTTTTAACTTTTGTACTTCAAATTCCGGATACTCTATCTAATTGAATAACCGGACAATGAAACAAACACGTATTGCATGGTCATTCAGTAATGTTAGTAGTTAGGGAGTTAGGGAAATGTTGAAAAAATCACATAAGGTGGATTTTAAACAAATACTCCTAATCATAGTGCAAGTTATTACAAAAAAAAGCCAGCATTAGGAGAGCGAAAATAAGTTATTAAACGATTTATTAACAATCATGTATCTGCATATCAGCACATTAGATGCTTTTTTGGAGCCCCCTATTTTGGACCTTTAACGGAAGTGAACCGCATATTTTAAACTAAGAACCATTGCGCATTTATTCCGAAACCAAAAAAAGGAATTAATTCAACCTATACCCTTTAACGGCTTCTTCAATTTCCAGGATATTGCGAATGCAAGATTAATGGTAACAATATGACTTAATCTCAATCTTATTTTTGTTGTGCGGCAACATTTCCGAATAAGTTAAAAAAAGCAAAAAACACAATGTTTTATGGGTTAAAGTACACCAATAATCAAGAAAAATAACTACATTTGCATTATACAAACAAACATATGATTTTGTATCAATTTGAAAAAGTTCTTCGCGGCTTTCTATGATTCGGAATGGAATTTCATTAATTAAAATAAAAATCAATTCTTATGAAAACTAAACTCTTTTTAGCTTTAGGACTAGCAGTTATTATGCTGGGCTCCTCATGCGTTAGCCAGAAAAAATACAAGGCACAGGTTGCCAGTTTCGAAACACTGAATACACAATATACCAAGAAACAAAGTGACCTTAATGCCTGTGAAACTGCCAAGGCCAATTACCTTAAACAGATCGAAGACCTCAACAGGCAAATTGCTGATATGAACAAGGAACAAACCTACCTGAAAAGCAACAACACTGTTGTGCTGAACCAGCTAGAAGCTCTTTCGGTAATTTCAAGTTCACAAGCTGAAAGCATTAAAAAATCAATGGAAAACCTTGGTATGAAAGATGCTTACATCCAGGGATTGCAAACATCGCTTGCACAAAAAGATTCACTCAACATGGCTCTCGTCATGAATCTTAAAGGTGCAATCGGCAATATGGAAGACAAGGATATCAATATTAAGGTGGATAAAGGAGTTGTGTTCATTGATATTTCGGACAAACTTTTATTCAAAAGCGGAAGTTATGTTGTAACCGACAAAGCAAAAGAAGTACTCGGAAAAGTAGCTTTGGTTCTGAAAAATCAGCCCAACATGGAATTTATGGTCGAAGGTCATACGGATAACGTACCTTTCAAACGCGGCGATCTGGTTGACAACTGGGATTTAAGTGTTAAACGTTCGACCACTATCGTTCGCCTGCTTCAAACACAGTACGGCCTTGATCCTTCAACAATTATTGCAGCCGGACGCAGCGAATACCAGCCAATTGCCTCTAACAGCTCAGAGGAAGGTAAAGCATCTAACCGCCGCACCCGTATTGTTATTCTCCCTCAACTTGATCAATTCTTCAAACTGCTTGAGAAGAAATAATTAATCATGTCCGGGATCAGTTTTTCAAAAAATCCCTGACATTCTAAAAGCAAATATCCCGGAGATAATCTGTCGTTTTATTGACAGACAGATACTCCGGGATTTTTTTATTCCCAAATCTTTTTACTCTCAAAGAGTCGGGATACAAATACTAGTTTTTGTGTTTATCTGCATTGTGGCAGCAGGTTTCGGCTGTACAATGTTCAGGCTTTTCAACTACAAGTACTACACTGAAAATACCTTCATCCGAGTTAATATCATTGTATTTTCTTATACCTTCGGCATCAAGATATTTCTCTAACAGTTCATCAGGAAGTTTCACTTTGTTCACTTCAACAATACCACCTTGTGCAAAACCGGTTTTCCTGAAATAATTCATAAAAGCATCTACTTTTTCAGCTCCGGCAATACAACCGGCTATGGCTGAGGCTTCCTTGCGGAGTTCGTCGGGGATATCCTCCAGAATCACAAAATCCGATACGCACACATAACCGTTGTGTTTAACAACCCGGTACATTTCGTCAGCTACTTTCTGTTTGTTGGTTTGCAGATTGAAAACGCAGGTCGAATAAATAACATCGGCATATTCGTCGGACACCGGAGCCGCTTCGATATCGCCTAACCTGAATTCAACATTGTTAACCTTCACAGAATCAAGCATTCCGCGTGCTGTTTCAATATTTTGCTCCGATTTATCAATACCAATAACTTTACCTGTACTTCCCACAATACTGGCCAGTGAAATAGATTCGTTGCCGGTTCCTGATCCGAATTCAACCACGCGGTCACCTTCCTGTAAAAGCTGAAACCTGGATGGCAAATCAGGGTTCATTTCAGAATTATCGCCTTCACCCTGTTTGCTACCGGAATGTGAGCCGCAACCACCTGATCCGCAACCACAAGCGCTGTTTTTAACCTGGTCGGTATTTTCAATTGTTTTTAGTTCTGACTGCATAATATATATGTTTGGTTTTACTGAATGTTATTTTCTGATTTGCATTTTTCAACTTTAAATTAACGTTTGTTTGCGATTAAGGTTTTATAGCCCTGAATATTTATTTTTAAAAGATCAATTCCGACTAAGGGTATAAATTGATAAGATGTATTTTTACTTTCATTGAAATCTGAAGTAAAGGAAATAATAAAATGTAGAATCACAGGATTGAAATTCTCCAAACTCATACTTATTAGACATAAAGTTCCCAACCCAGCTACCTGAAGCTCAACTGTATATTAAAAATCCTTAAAATCAACAGCGGTATGCTTCAATCCTTTAACTTTGCAGAAAAATAATTTTAACCATGCTTCGTAAACTTTTTGCTTTTGCTTTTTTGCTTATCATTATAGCTTCATGTGATACAGATACAACCGATTACGGCCCGATCGATAAAAAAATAATTGAGGACTACCTGGCTGATAGCAACCTCACAGCACAATCAACCGCTTCGGGATTATACTATATTATTGAAAAACCAGGCGGTGCCAATCACCCTAATATCAACTCTGTAGTAGTTGCTAATTACAAAGGGTATCTTACTGACGGAACTGTTTTTGATGAAACCAAATCAGGAAGCCCGGCCACGTTTGCACTCAAAGCAGTAATAAAAGGTTGGCAGGAAGGTCTTCAGCTGATAGGCGTAAAAGGCAAAGTAAAACTTTTAATTCCTTCAGCTTTAGGCTATGGGTCAACTGACAAAACCAATATTCCGGCAAATTCAGTATTGATATTTGACATTGAACTGGTTGAGTTTTATTAATCAATATGTACGACCGCAGCGAAAACAACGCTCTTGATTTCGGACAATCATACCGGAAAGCAGCGGATTATTGTGCCATTCAGGACCGCTGCAACAGCGAAATCCGTTCGAAACTAAAATACTGGAATACCGAAAGCAGTTTCATTGATGATATTATCAGTAAACTTGCAGAAGAAGGATTTCTGAACGAAAAACGTTTTGCAATCAACTATGCCGGGGGGAAATTCAGGATTAACGGCTGGGGAAAAATTAAAATTTCATCCGAACTGCGGATGAGAGGAATCCCATCAACTCTTATTCAGGAAGCGCTTGCTGCAATTGATGAAGACGATTACATTTCGTACCTGAAAGAAATACTTCAGAAAAAAATGCGACAACTCGGCAGCCTTTCGCCTGCCAACAGGCAGAAAGCAATCTTTTTCGCGGCATCACGTGGTTTTGAGCCCGCTCTCGTATCATCCCTTTTAAAAAACAACGATTTACTTGACTCCTAATCAAAATCTATCAGTATGATAAACATAGATACACTTAAAGAACTATCAAAGCGACTCGAAGCGCTGAGGAGGTTCCTTTGACGTCGAAACCAAGCTTGAACTCATTGACGACGAAGAAAAAATAACACTTGCCCCCGGTTTCTGGGACGATCCCAAAAAAGCAGAAATCGTTCTCAAATCAATTCAGGAAAAGAAAAGCTGGACCAATGCATATGCCGATGCCGAAGTTTCACTGGCTGACCTAAATGTGTTGTTTGAGTTTTATCAGGCAGACGAAGCCACTGAAGAAGAAGTTGAAGAACATCACGCAAAAACAAAAGCCCTTTTCGACCACCTCGAATTCCGAAACATGCTCAGGAACGAGGAAGACGGACTTAGCGCCATACTTCAGATTAATTCGGGAGCAGGCGGAACCGAAAGCCAGGACTGGGCCCAGATGCTTATGCGCATGTATCTGCGGTGGGCTGAGCGCAATAACTATAAAGTACGCGAACTCGATTTAAATGAAGGCGATGGCGCAGGAATAAAATCTGTATCTATAGAAATTGAGGGTGACCATGCATTCGGATACCTGAAAGGCGAAAACGGAGTTCACCGCCTGGTACGCCTCTCTCCTTTCGATTCAGCTAACCGTCGCCACACCTCTTTTGCCTCAGTATATGTTTATCCAGTGGTTGACGACAATATTGATATTCAGCTCAACCAGGCGGATTTAAGCTGGGACACATTCCGCAGCAGCGGTCCGGGCGGACAAAATGTTAACAAAGTTGAGACTGCTGTGAGGCTATACCATGCGCCATCAGGGATTGTGGTCGAATGCCAGGTAACACGTTCGCAGCAGCAAAACCGCGACAAAGCAATACAAATGCTGAAATCGCAGCTTTACGAAATTGAAATCCGCAAGAAAAAAGAAGCCCAGGCCGAAATTGAAGGCAACAAGAAAAAGATTGAATGGGGCTCGCAAATTCGTAATTATGTGCTTCATCCTTACAAAATGGTGAAAGACATACGAACCGGACACGAAACATCCAACGCTTTTGAAGTACTGGATGGCGACCTGAACGAATTCATCAAATCGTACCTGATGGAATTTGGCAGAAACGAATAAAATTGCACTTTCTGAAAGAAACCGGAAGCTGATGATCGCATGTAATTCAAATGTGTGACACTTGCTTCCGGTTTCTTTTGCGTTATGATCAGTAAAATTCCGGATATTACTGAAAATTTAAACTATAGAGTGAAATTTTTATGTAAGTTTGAAAAGAAATCAATCGTTTCGGGTAAACCTATGATAACTATTTACCACAACCCCAAATGCCGTAAATCGCGCGCCGGACTTCAATACCTTCAGGAAAAAGGCATTGAGCATACTGTTGTTGAATACCTTAAAACTCCGTTCACACGCGAAAAATTCAAAGAACTACTGATGAAGCTGAACATGCGCCCATTCGAGATTGTACGCACACAGGAAGATGAGTTCAAGGAAAAACTTAAAGGTAAAAGCTTTACCGATGAGGAATGGATAACGATTATCCTTGAAAACCCAAAACTGATTCAGCGACCTATTGTAGAAAAAAATCATAAGGCTGTGCTCGGACAACCGTTGGAGGAGATTGATAGATTATTGTAGGGATGAGAAGGTGGGGTTGGTGGGGAGGAATTGGTGGTCATTCGGTTGTTGAAGGATGAGGGGGTTGGGTTGATGGAGAGGATTTGGTGGTCATTCGGTTGTTGAGGTAAGAGATGGCTGGGTTGATGGAGAGGATTTGGTGGTCATTCCATAGTTGAAGGCTGAAGTGGTTGAGTAATTTGAGTGGATTTTGAGTGGATTTTAGACGACATTTAAATCAGAACAAGTAATTTTAGTTTGATTTTAAAAATTTTCCTGTCATGGATATTGATGATTTAAGAGTTTATCAGCAGGCAATGCAGTTGGCTGAAAAAATCTGGGAGATCGTGATAAAATGGGAAGCCTTCGCAAAATATTCAATTGGCAAACAATATACAGAAGCAGCAGATTCAATAGGTTCAAATATAAGTAAGGGGTTTGGCCGGTTTCATTACAAAGATTCTAAACACTTCCTGTACTATTCCCGCGGATCACTTTACGAAACAAGAACCTGGACTATTAAAGCTCATAACAGAAAACTAATGACTGATGAAGAATACAAAGAATTAATTGATAGCATCCATGATCTGAGCGTGAAGCTCAATAATTACATCAACTCAATAGGAAATGTTCGTTCGAAACATGAATAAACCTCAATTTAAAGGACAACTGAATGACAACTAAACCAACAAAAACAGCTCAATCCTCTCGTCAAACCACAACTGAATGACCATTGAATGACAACTCAGATGACAAAAACAACTCAAACTCCTCGTCAAACCACAACTGAATGACCATCGAATGACAACTCAGATAACAAAAACAACTCAAACTCCTTGTCAAACCACAACTGAATGACAACTAAACCCTCAATAACATCTCAATCCCCTTGTCAACAACAACTGGATGACAACTAAACCCACCAAATCATCAAACCATCTCAAATATCTCAAACAATGAAAACCCGCATCGAAAAAGACACAATGGGACCGGTTGAGGTTCCTGCCGACAAATACTGGGGCGCTCAGACGCAGCGTTCGAAGGACAACTTCCGCATAGGCGACGGACATATGCCTATCGAGATCATCAGGGCTTTTGCCATCTTGAAAAAAGCTGCAGCTCTAGCTAACCGCGACCTGGGAGTGCTGTCAGCTGAAAAATGCGAACTGATCGGTAAGGCTTGTGACGAAATTTTTCAAGGGAAACTGGATGATCAGTTTCCTTTAGTTGTATGGCAAACCGGTTCGGGTACACAAAGCAATATGAATGTTAACGAAGTGGTCAGCAACCGCGCTCATGTAATAGCAGGTGGAGTGCTTGGCGAAGGTAAAAGTCCTTTGCATCCGAATGATGATGTAAATAAATCGCAGAGCAGCAACGACACTTTCCCTACAGCCATGTCGATTGCAGCCTATAAAATGCTCACAGAAGTTACACTTCCGGGCGTTCAGAAATTGCGTGATACGCTGGCTGCAAAAGCGAAAGAATTTGCGAATATTGTTAAGATCGGCCGTACCCATTTAATGGATGCTACTCCGCTTACCTTAGGACAGGAATTCTCGGGCTACGTATCGCAACTCGATCATGGTATAATAGCTGTGAAGCACACACTTCCACACCTGGCCGAACTCGCTTTAGGCGGCACTGCTGTAGGAACCGGCATTAATACACCAAAAGGCTACGATGTAAAAGTAGCGGAGCATATTGCTTCACTCACAGGTTTGCCTTTCGTTACCGCCGAAAATAAATTCGAAGCTCTTTCGAGCCATGATAATATAATGGAAGCTTCGGGCGCGCTTAAAACACTTGCCACCAGCCTTATGCATATTTCGGGTAATATCCGCCTGCTTGCTTCCGGACCGCGTTGTGGCATCGGCGAACTTCACCTGCCCGAAAATGAACCAGGCTCGTCAATCATGCCGGGAAAAGTAAATCCGACTCAAAATGAATCGCTTACCATGGTTTGCGCGCAGGTTATCGGTTGCGATGCTGCAATCACGGTTGCGAATACCCACGGACATTTCCAGTTAAATGTTTTCAAACCCGTAATCATTTATAATTTCCTGATGGCAGCAAGGCTGATTGGAGATGCCTGTGTTTCGTTTAACGATAATTGTGCAGTTGGTATTGAAGCCAATCTCGCGTTTATTGGCAAAAATCTCGAAAATTCACTTATGCTTGTCACTGCGCTTAATACGCATATCGGATACGAAAACGCTGCTAAAATTGCAAAAAAAGCACATCACGAAGGCACAACGCTACGCGAAGCAGCCATGTCGCTGGGCTTAGTAACCGACGAACAATTCAGCGAATGGGTCGATCCTACAAAAATGATTGGGTAAACAACTCAATTACAAACTAATACAAAGCCCTTAGCAATTCATTTTACTAAGGGTTTTTTACATCATAAGATTACTTAACTAATGATGGAAAAATTCCTTTGCAAGGATAATTGGTTTACCTTTGCACTCCAAATCAAAACAAACGCAGGAATGTAAAATTCAGCAGTATTTACGATCATTAAAACAGGGCAACCTATGATTCAGACTATTAAAATAGGCACGCTTAAGTGGCATTATATTGAAGATCCCTCTGACGAAGATCTCGGATTTCTGAAAGACAACTTTCACTTCCACCCTCTCGATATTGAAGACTGCCGGAGTGTGAATCAACGACCTAAGATCGATATTTACGACGACTACTATTTCCTGATCCTGCATTTTCCGCATTACGACCGCTGGAACCGTTTCCTGAAAACCAAAGAAGTTAAGATTTTCTGGGGCGAGGATTATATCATTACTATCGGGAAACCACATTGGGTAGTGAGCAGCCTTTTCAACAGCGCAAAAGAGAAAAACGACCCTTACGAAATATTGCAGGCCGGAACCTCAGATGCCTTGCTTTACAAAGTGCTTGAAAAACTGATGCAGGAAACGCTTTCGCTGATCAGCAAATTAGGCATCGAACTCGAGCTCATCAACCGCGAACTTTTTGGCAAAAAAGCAGAAAAAACCATTGAGCGTATTTCGCTTACACGACGGAATATGATTCTGCTAAACACCATTTTCAAACCGCAATTACGACTGTTCCAGAAATTCGAATCCGGACAAATTGAAGGGTACGCCGAAAACATGGAAGAATACTGGGGAAATATCCTTGACTATTACCAGAAAATGTGGGATATGATTGAAGATTATGAAGAGCTGATCGAAGGCCTTTCAAAAACCTTCGATTCGATGCAGAGTAACCGTACCAACGAAATCATGAAAGCGCTTACACTTATTTCGTCCATTTTACTGCCACTCACTTTTATCGCCAGCCTCTACGGAATGAATGTAAAACTACCTTTCGGTAATGAAAACGCCATGTTCTGGATGATTATGGGAACTATGCTGCTTATTTCGGGCGGGTTTATTTATATGTTCAAAGTGAAGAAGTGGATGTAATGCCACAATACAATTACTCCAACAATTCTTTATCTGTATATTTCTCTGTTTCCGGAATCACTATCTCTGCCGGGCTCATAATACTTTCCTGCCTGCGTATTGATTCTTCATGCACAAGTTGCAGCATCTGAAGCAGGAACTCGCGATCGAGCCCAATGCGCGAACCAAGGTTCAGCCGGTCGAAAATAATATCGCTCCAGCGGCGAATTTGCAAAATAGTGATATTGTTCTCCTTTTTATACTGACCGATTTCATCGACTATCTTCATGCGCCGGCTCAAAATATCGAGCAATTCTGCATCCATTTTATCAATTTCACGGCGCAGCATTTCAAGCTTGGTTTCAAATTCCTTATTCCCTTTGGTGTGTCTAACGATAAGCGACCCTAAAAGTCCTTCCAGTTCCGCAGGTGTAATCTGCTGATTAGAATCGGTTAAAGCATGATCAGGATCGGAATGTGACTCTATCATCAGTCCGGCCATTTCGAGATCCAGCGCTTTTTGACTAACTTGTAGCAACAAATCACGGCGGCCGCTGATATGGCTTGGATCGCAGATAACAGGTAAATCCGGAACCTGCCTTTGAAGTTCGATCGGCACTTCCCACATGGGTTGATTGCGGTATAAGGCATGACGGTAATAATAAAATCCACGGTGAATGGCTGCAAGTTTCCTGATGCCAGCCTGGTTAAGCCTTTCGAGTGCTCCCAGCCATAGCGAAATATCTGGGTTCAGCGGATTTTTAACCATAACCGGGATATCAACACCTTTCAGCACTTCCGATAACTCCTGAACCGAAAACGGGTTAACAACCGTGCGTGCACCCAGCCACAAAATATCAACATTATTTTTAAGGCAGGCTTCCACATGTTCAGGGCGCGCTACTTCCACAGCAGTTAAAAGCCCGGTCTCCTGCTGAACATCTTTAAGCCATTGCAGTCCCACTTCGCCAACACCTTCAAATGCAGAAGGCCTGGTCCGTGGTTTCCAAAGCCCCGCCCTGAATACTTTTACCTGAGGAATAGCTGATAGCTTGAGTGCGGTTTCCATAACCTGAGCATGAGTTTCGGCACTGCAAGGCCCGCTGATTACCAAAGGCAATTTCCCGGTTGGAAGCCAGCTGCTGAGCGGAATAATATCTAATTGTTTTTCCATAATATTGATAGGGTAAAAGTAAACAAAACATACTTCCCAAAGTTTGCCTTCGGCTACAGATTTCGAAAATGTTGCATTACGGTGTGGCAACAATCACCAAGAAATTTATGATTATTTACTTACCTTTGCGCATTGGCTCAATAATGAAACTGCAAACATCTAATTACAAAGCATTTATGTCGGAATCGAAAAGAACAAAAATAGTTGATCTGTTAAAAACACCTGAAAAAACAGGAATAGGAAACGCTGTAACAATAAAAGGTTGGGTTCGTACCAAACGCGGGAATAAGAATGTTGCTTTTATTGCTCTCAACGATGGCTCCATAATTCACAGTATACAAGTGGTTGTTGACCTCGCAAATTTTAATGAAGAACTTCTGAAACAAATTAATACCGGCGCTTGTATATCGGTTACCGGAACTTTGGTAGAATCGCCCGGAGCCGGCCAATCGGTTGAAATGCACGCCACTGAGATTGAAGTATACGGCAGCGCCGATCCCGATACATATCCTTTGCAGAAAAAAGGGCATACACTTGAATTCCTGCGCGAAATTGCTCACCTCAGGCCACGCACGAATACTTTCGGTGCCGTTCTGCGGATCAGGCACAATATGGCATTTGCAATACATAAATATTTCAACGACAAAGGATTTTATTATATACACACTCCTATTATTACTGGTTCCGATGCAGAAGGAGCCGGTGCCATGTTTAAAGTTACAACCCTCGATCTGAATAATTTACCGAAAAACGAAACCGGTGAAATTGACTATAGTCAGGACTTCTTTGGCAAAAGCACCAACCTTACCGTTTCGGGTCAGCTGAATGGCGAACTCGCGGCAATGGCATTGTCCGAAATTTATACTTTCGGTCCCACTTTCAGAGCCGAAAACAGCAATACTCCGCGCCACCTGGCTGAATTCTGGATGATAGAGCCAGAGATGGCTTTTTACGATATTGTCGATAACATGGATCTGGCTGAAGATTTCCTGAAATACCTCATCCGATATGCTATCGAAAATTGCTACGATGACCTCGAATTCCTGCAGAAAATGTACGATAACGAGCTGCTCGAACGTCTCAATTTTGTGGTTAACAACGATTTCGAACGTTTATCGTATACCCGTGCCATCGAAATACTGCTGGCATCAGGACAAAAATTCGAGTTCCCTGTCGAATGGGGTGTTGACCTGCAATCGGAACACGAACGCTACCTGGTTGAAAAAGTATTTATGAAACCCGTTATACTTACCGATTACCCGAAGGAAATAAAGGCATTTTATATGAAACAGAACGAAGATGGCAAAACAGTAAGAGCCATGGACGTTCTATTTCCGCGCATCGGCGAAATAATCGGCGGATCGCAACGCGAAGAAAATTACGACAAACTGATGGCACGCATCCACGAACTTCACATTCCCGAAAAAGATATGTGGTGGTACCTCGAAACCAGAAAGTTCGGTACGGCTCCTCATGCCGGATTTGGATTAGGATTTGAAAGGCTGATGCTGTTTGTAACCGGAATGTTAAATATCCGCGATGTGATTCCTTTCCCGCGCACACCTATGACTGCTGATTTTTAATGCTTTTAATATGACTTTTTGCATGTTGCATCATTAATCAAATAGATTTACCTTTGAAATACCATTAGTATCTATACCAAATACCCTTATGCTTAATCAACGCCTTCAACAGAAATTATTACAAAAGCTTTCGCCACAGCAAATACTGCTGATGAAGCTTCTGCAAATTCCTTCGATGGCTCTTGAGCAACGCATCAAACAAGAGATTGAAGAAAATCCGGTTCTCGAAATTGATGAAGAATACGACCCGGAAAAAGAGAGTGAGAATGATGATTTCGACGATCCGAACAAGGACAGCAATGACGATCAGCGAAATAATGATGTAGATATTAACGACTACCTGAGCGACGATGATGTGCCTTCGTACAGGCTCAACGCCGGAAACACTTCCGCCAGCGATGAGCATAAGGAAATGCCGATGGTGGCCGACACAGGATTTCATGAATCGTTGTTAACGCAACTTGATCTGAAGGAATTTGCTGATCAGAAAAGAATAATCGGAACTACCATTATTGGCAATCTCGATGAAGCAGGTTACTTGCAACGCGACCTGAATGCCATGATCGACGATCTTGCGTTTACCCAAGGTGTTACTACAAGTCTCGAAGAAATTGAGTACATGCTCAAAGTAGTTCAAAGTTTTGAACCTGCCGGAGTTGCTGCCCGAAACTTACAGGAATGCCTGTTGCTTCAGTTAAAGCGATTAGATCCGGTACCATCGGTAAAACTTGCTATTGTTATACTCGACCGTTGTTTTGAGGATTTTACCAAGAAACATTACGATAAAATAATGAAACGCACCCATTCGGAAGAGGAAGATCTGAGGGACGCTATTAACGAAATCCTGAAACTTAATCCTAAACCGGGCAGTGCATTCAGTCCATCAACGGCCGGCAACCAGTATGTAATTCCCGATTTTATCATCGACAATAAAGATGGTGTTCTTGAACTCACACTGAATCAGCGCAATATGCCTGAATTAAGGTTAAGCCGCACCTATACCGATATGCTCGAAACATACGGCGAAAATAAACACAGAAAAGAGAAAAACGATTCGCAGCGTGATGCCGTTATCTTTATCAAACAAAAAATTGATTCGGCCCGCTGGTTTATCGAAGCCATAAAACAACGCCAGGATACACTTTACGTCACCATGAAGGCTATTATGGAGTACCAGCATAAATACTTTCTCGAAGGCGACGAAACTATGCTCAGGCCAATGATCCTGAAAGATATCGCCGAACGTGTGGGGCTCGATATTTCGACTATTTCGCGTGTTGCCAACAGCAAATACGTTCAAACACCTTTCGGAACATTTCTGCTGAAAAGCTTTTTCTCCGAATCGATTCAAAATGACCAGGGAGAAGAAATTTCGACCAGGGAAATCAAAAAAATACTAGCCGATTGTATTGTTGCCGAAGACAAAAGCAAACCACTTACTGATGAGGAATTAACAGCCATTCTGAAACAGAAAGGCTACCCGATAGCCCGACGCACAGTAGCAAAATACCGCGAACAACTCAATATCGCTGTAGCCCGCCTGCGAAAAGTAATGTAACTGTCGCTTAAAAACCACTTCTGCTTCAGTGTTTAAATTTTTAACTTCCGGAACTCACAACCTGATCTTCATGCCTTAATTTGGCTGAAGATCAATTATTTTCACCCATTTATAATTCACTTTCATGATTAAGCTACTGCCCGAAAAATTCCAGTTATCGCACTTCCTTTCCATTATCCTTCATCCGCTGCTTATCCCCTCAATAGCAACTATTGCACTTATGCTGAGGCCCGACCTGTATACGATTGTTTTACCCAACAATATGAAATTCTGGTTTATTTCGGTTGTAATTGTTTTTACATTGCTAATACCACTGGCAGGAGTTCTTATTTTGCTGAAATTTAACGCGGTAAACTCGCTGGAGATGAGCGCACGAAACGAGCGCACCCTACCGCTGATCATCTCCAGTACTTCTTTTATGGTACTTCTGTTTTCGCTGAAATCGACCGGAATCCCTCCCGTTTTCCTTTATATTTTATATTCAGCCACATTTGCTTTGCTAGCCGGACTTTTAATAAACCTTTTTTATAAAATCAGTCTCCACACTTTAGGATGGGGAGCAATAGCGGCAGCTTTTACAGGTGTTTCGTTAAAACTGGGAGTCCCTTTACTGGCATTTATAATCGTGGCTGTTCTGTTATCAGGATTGGCAGGATATGCCCGATTAAAGCAAAATGCCCACAACCCGGCCCAGGTTTATCTGGGATATGTTGCAGGCATAAGCGTTATTATTTTAATTTCTTTCCTGGGATGATCAGAAAGGTTTGAAAACCAAACCCACTGAAATCGGGTATATTTCAGGACCAAGGCCTTTTTCAAATACTGATGACATCTGATAAAAAACAGAAGCGCCGAACCATTTATAACCGATTACTGCATACGGGCCGTAATGAAAATCATCGATGTTGCGCAGCTTTAGCGATTTCTCGACTACCTCAAATCCGCTGCCTTCCAGATCGCTTCCTTTGTATTTGGTGTGTGCGTTGATGCTCCATCCAACTTTAAATCCCAGCGTTGCATGAATCTTTTCACTCGATTTATATTCGAAGCCAAAAGGGATATCAATGTACGTTATTGAAAGCTTGCTCTTTTTCACATCAATATTTTTACCATCAACTTTTCGGGGAGCATTATAAAAATAGGAAACATTTTTATCATCAATCAGTTCTTTACCGTAAACATTGTACTCGCCGGTACCCAAAAGTGCCTGGTTGTAAAAATTATGTGCACCAATTCCACCGCCGATAAAGAATTTCATATGACCTTTTTTATCCATAGGAAACGCATATTGGATAAAAACATCAATACCTTGATTAATAGCCCTTGGACTGATTGAGTCAGGGACTTTCATCCAGAAATCGTTATAAACGCCAAAACCAAGGCTTAAGCGTTTACGTATGGATTCGGCTGATGGTTTTTGTGCAAATGTGGTGGCCGACAAAGCCAGGAGAATGATAATCAAAGATATGTTGCGCTTCATGAGATATATTTTTTCGAAAGCAAAGATAAAGCAAAAAGCGGATTAGATGCACCCTTCCAATTAAATGTGAGTGTTAAGATTTGCTAATACACTTTCTTGCCTTTTTGTATGTCAATGAATATAAATAAAAAAGTCCTGCATTGAACAGGACTTAGTTTTTTGTGGGCCCACCTGGACTTGAACCAGGGACCTACTGATTATGAGTCAGTTGCTCTAACCATCTGAGCTATAGGCCCTTTGTATTTAAAGTTGTATTATACTTGGAAATACGGGTGCAAATTTACACTTTTGCAGTCAAATTTAAAGCCTGTTTCAAATATTTTTTTTATGCCCGAAATTCAAGTTGCTCAAATAAGGAATATTATCTTCGATCTGGGTGGTGTTCTGCTGAATATCAACCCGTTACTGTCGCTTCTTGAATTTGCCAATATCAGCAAAACCGATCCTGAGGAACTTAAAAACAGGCTCGCATCGGAACGTGTATTCGAAAAATTCGATACCGGAGCTCTTAGTCCCGACGGATTCAGAGCCGAATTGTGCCGGATTATGGACTACAAAGCCAGTGATACGCAAATTGATGACGCATGGAACGTTTTGCTGCTCGATTTCCCTCCCGAACGCGTTGAATTGCTAAAACAACTGAGAAATAACTACCGGGTTTTTCTTTTATCCAACACCAATATTATTCATTTCTGGAAGTATTCAAACGACTTTTACGAAGAGTATGGCATACCCATGGCCGACATGTTCGACAAACTGTTCCTTTCCTATGAAATTGGTATTCATAAACCTGACGCAGGAATTTATATCCACGTGTTGCAAAACGCCGGATTGAAAGCAGAAGAATGCGTTTTTATTGATGATTCGAAGGCAAATGTTGAAGCTGCCAGAACACTAGGAATGAGCGGAATTCACATTGTTGACGGGAATGATGTTACCAGTTACTTTGACAGAGGTAAGCTAAAGCATTCTGATTAGTATAAATCAGATAACAAAATCAGATCAGACAGCAAAAAAATTACTGCAATTCGCGGCCGTCATCTTTGAGCATGCGGTAAATGGTGGTTTTGCCAATATTCAGTTTATCGGCTACCAGGCGTACCTTATTATCGTATTTATTCAGGTAATGGGTTATAATGATTTTGATATAATCGTCGAGCGAAGCTTCTTCATTAGCGAAATCAAGCACAGCGGCGGTATTGGGGAGCTTCACATCTTCGGCATGAATAGTATTTGTATTGGTCATAACAGCTGCCAGCTCAACAATTGCTTTTAATTCGCGCACATTACCAGGGAATGGGTATTTCCGGAATTTTTCCATGGCTTCAGCGGCAATTATCAGTTTAGGCATGCTGTTTTTTGTGCAGAATTCGTCAACAAAAAACCTTGCCAGCAGAAATATATCATTACCTCGCATACGCAAGGGAGGCAGCTCAATGGGCAAACCTAAAAGGCGGTAATACAAATCCTCGCGAAAGTTTCCCTTCTTTACTTCATCGAGTAAATTCTTGTGGGTAGCAACTATTACTCGTACATCGAGTTTTACCGGTTTATTGGCACCTACCCTAACAACTTCCTCTTCCTGCAAAACGCGAAGTAATTTAGCCTGCATATTCAGGTCCATATCGCCGATTTCGTCAAGAAAAATAGTACCATGATTGGCTTCTTCGAACCTGCCGATACGTTGGTTGTTGGCACCGGTAAACGAACCTTTTTCGTGCCCGAACATTTCGCTTTCAATAAGTTCGCGAGGAATAGCAGTTACATTAACAGGAACAAATGGTTTATTCTTACGCTTCGAATTAAAATGTATGGCTTTGGCCACCAGCTCCTTACCGGTGCCAGTTTCGCCATGAATTGAAACTGAGATATTGGTTTTTGTTGCTTTTTCAATTAACCTGAAAACAGTATTTATCGCCGGGCTATCCCCTTTTATAAGATTATTAAATTCATATTTTTTCCCTATTTCATCTTCCAGATTCGATATACGCTGTTTCAGGTTAAAGTTCGATTTAATGTTGCGCATTACAGTCCAAATCCTGTCCTTGGTATCCGGATCTTTAAGCACATAATCGTAAACGCCTTTTTTGAGCAGCTCAACCGCAGTTGAAATATCCTGTTGCCCCGAAACAATGATTACCGGCAGTTCAGGATCAAACTCCCTGATGCGTTTTAACACATCAAAACCACTCATATCAGGCAGATTGAAGTCGAGAGAAATGGCTGAAGGACCTTTATACAGGTTTGCCAGCAATTCTTTCCCTGATGTAAATATTGTTACTTCATAATCCGGATTTTGTGATAAATGATACGATAATATTTTCGCATACATCAGATCATCCTCAACAACAAAAATTTTAAATGCATCCATAAAGTGTCCTTTTCAAATATTAATTTCCTAAAAACGGAAAAGTAACAAAGTAAGTGAAAAATAAAGTACATTTCCCATAATGGGACATGTTTTTTCGTTTCAGGAAAGCTTTTCGCTTTTTGTACCATTTAAACAATAAATTGTATTAACGGCTAATCGGGGAAGAAGCTCTTAATTTTACTTCTGATTTGTTTTTCCTTTTGCTTAGCCAAACAACTAAACAAATTTATATTTAGCTTATTTAGTGTTACTTAGTAGTATATTAACACCTTTTTCGACCTGGCCGACCAGTGGATATCAACCTGTTTATTCATCAACCCTTTTTAACTTTCTGATGAAATTTAGTAAAACAAAATCATCCATTTGCGTCATTATGGCAAATAAAAACCTGCCAGACAGTAAATAATACAAATTTCATGACAAAGTAAAAAAACGGGATAATTTTCAACTCATAGAAATTTACATCAATTTATTCAGTATATTTTTGATCTCAAAAAAACTATTCTGTGTTAGTATTTCCAACCGGATTTTCTTAAATCCCGGCAATCCCCTGAAGTAACCGGCATAGTGTTTCCGCATTTCAATAATCCCTTTGTGATCCCCTTTTTTCTGAATAGCCAGTTCAAGATGAGCCAGGCTAACAGCAATACGTTCAGTCAGATCGGGCAAAACAGGTATTTCCCCTGAACGGATATAGGCTTTAGCCTGGTTAAAAATCCATGGATTTCCTATAGCAGCACGGCCTATCATAACAGCGTCAACACCATAACGGTTAAACATTTCAGCTGCCTTGTAAGCGCTATTGATATCGCCGTTGCCTATAACCGGTATTTGCATCCTGGGATTATTTTTCACTTCGCCTATCAGTGTCCAGTCAGCTTCGCCCGAATACATTTGTGCCCGGGTTCGTCCGTGGATAGTGAGTGCCTGAATTCCGACATCCTGCAAACGCTCAGCCACATCAACAATCACTTTGCTTTCAGCGTCCCAGCCAAGCCTGGTTTTAACGGTTACGGGCACTTTAACGGCATTAACAACCTCGCGTGTAATCGCTACCATTAGCGGAATATCTTTAAGCAATGCAGCGCCTGAACCTTTCATAGCAACCTTACGGACCGGGCAGCCGAAGTTTATATCAATAACTTCAGGGTTATTGGCTTCCGCCATCAGGGCAGCATTGCGCATTGCCTCCGCATTGTTACCAAAAATCTGTATCCCTAAAGGCCTTTCCGATTCATCGAAAAGCATTTTATTGCTGCTTTTCAGGGCTGAGCGCACCAAAGCTTCGGATGAAACAAATTCGGTATAAACCATATCAGCACCATACTTCCGGCAAATGGTGCGGAAAGTTGAGTCAGTAATATCTTCAAGTGGTGCAAGAATTATAGGGCGGTCCCCTAGGTCAGTTTTCCCGATTTTCATGAAATTCAGTTTCGTTTGCAAAAATAGCAACATTATGCTTTGTCCGCCATTCGGTCTTATTCATTACTTTTGCCTAAAATAAATATTCATGCTCAGGGGCGCCTATAGTCATCTCAACCATCTCAGTAAGGTTATTCTACTACTGACTATAACATTCAGCTTTCTACTTTTCTCTACTCTTTTCGGAATACTGATACTGGTTCCGTTTTATGGCACAGATGTACTCAGCCTGCTTTCGTCACCCGACTTTACTGATCCCTCTGCTATTCAAGCCATGAAAACCCTTCAGATTATAAATATGGCAGGTGGACTGTTGTTGCCGGCGATTCTATATTTGTGGTTATGCACTCCTGCCGAAAGCAAATTTTATGGTTTCAGCAAACCTAATTCTTTACTTCCTATATTTCTTTCGGCAGTATTGATAGTTATGGCTCAACCACTTATTGGGTTGGCTAGTGAACTGAACAGCAAGCTGGTGCTTCCCGAATGGCTGTCATTTATCGAAAACCGGATGAAAAACGCAGAGCACCAGGGAGAATTGGTGACAGAAGCTTTTTTATCAACTACCTCAACCACCGGCCTGTTGGTTAATATTTTTATGATAGCCATTCTACCGGCTTTTGCCGAAGAAATACTTTTCAGGGGAGCGTTGGCAGGTTTGTTAAGAAACTGGACCCGGAACATTCACCTGGCTGTTTTTATTTCGTCATTTATTTTTGCTTTTATACATTTTCAGTTTTACGGATTCCTGCCAAGGTTTCTTTTAGGAATAGCACTTGGCTATCTTTTCTTCTGGAGTGGCAGCCTATGGCTTCCTATTGCGGCTCATTTTGCAAATAATTTCCTTACAGTCATTATCGAGTTTCTTTACCGTAAAGGAATTATACTCACCAATGCTGAGAATTTCGGCATGAACAATGCACCTCTTTTGCTTGTATTAAGCATCGCCTCTGTGACAGGAATCTTATATTACATATACAAGACTTCATCCGCAAAAGGGATTCCAGTTAATGACTTGACAGCCAAGGAATAATTCAGCAATCTGAAGTATTTTAAAGTCTCAAATTCCAAATCCCAAACTCCAATTTCCAAGCCGGTTATGGAGTTAGTATTTGGTACTGGGACTCACCAAAGCGTTCTGGAATAGAATAAGGCATAAAAAAAGAGATTGCCTTTCACAGACAATCTCTTTTGTATTTAACTATTTAACAAAGGTTATTCAGTAACCTTACCTTTTTTTCGTGTAGAGTAATTAATTTTAAATGCACTGGCCTTACGTAGCTCCTGTTTTACATCAGTAACTACACCCATTTTTGTTTCGCCATCCACTTTTAGTGATGTGGTGAGCATTTTACGGTCAGCCTCATTCCGCGACTGGCGCTCGGCTGCAACAAAAGCCTGTATATCGCCAACAGATGAGAATGAATTATTGAGCTGAATACGTGACTCGTTACCATATTTTGATTGAACCGGTTGACCAATATAAATGAAACTTACCAGTGCTTTCTTTTCTAGTTTTTGTATTTCTGTTGCCTGTGGCGGTTTAAGTTTCACCAGAAGCGTAACTTCACGAATGGTAGTAATTACCATAAAGAAGAACAGAAACATGAAGATAATATCCGACATGGAGCCGGTATTAATTCCGGGAATTTTTCGTCCGCCAGCTTTTTTAAAACGTGCCATACTATTTTCCTCCTATATTTTCAGGTTCAGCTTCTGAAATCGCAACCGGAATAGCTTTGGAAATTGCATCGCTTTTAGCCTGGTCATTAAGATCAGAGTATTTAACACCATACAACTTTTTCGATAATTCGTCGCGTAATTCAGTTATAGCACTTGCAAGTTCATTCTGAACATTGATGTAGGTTTCGTACGAAGTGCCTCTGTCATTCTTCAATGAAATGACACCTTTAGATACTTTTATCTTGCCTAAGCCTGGAATATCCTTTTCTTCCATTTCGGGAAGGTCGTCGCTATTCTTAGGATTCAAAAGGAAGACTTTGGCTGTTTCTTTCAGCTCGCGGATATCAATAAACTTACCCTGTACAAGTAAAGCATTACTTTTACTGACAAGGACTTTAAGAACATTACGATCTTTAATATCGATGTCGGGTGGAGGGTTATTAGGATCAAGAGGAGGTGGAAGCTTTCTGGTAATACCTTGATCTGTATCAATTGACGAAGTCAATAGAAAAAAGGTAAGGAGCAGAAAGGATATGTCCGCCATTGACCCTGAATTTATTTCAGGACTTATTCTTGCCATATCAATTATGAATTTATGGTTATTTAAACCATTTTATAACCGTTGTATACAAAGTAATCAGAACAAAACCGGCAAAGATGATATATGTAGTCAGAAGTCCTGCTCCTATAAGTTTTGATGTTCCGGGGGAAGTCTTCATTTTCGTATAGAATAATCCCTGATCAGCAGGAGAGACTATATAAGCAAAAATGATTACTCCGGCAAGAGCAGCGATGCCGATAAGCGTACCTTTTGCATTTTTAAAGTTACCCTTAACAAGTGTAACTATGGGAAAAATGACCAGGGCAGCTATAGCTATAAAGAGCGCAAAATACGCAAGATATAGACCTATATTGATTAAGCTATCCATAGTTTTTAGTTTTTAGCATTTTTGTTCTTAACAAGAATATCCATGAAACTAATGGTAGCATCTTCCATTGAATTTACAATAGATTCAACTTTGGCAACAAGGTAATTGTAAATAACCTGAAGAATGATAGCTACTATAAGACCGAAAACGGTTGTTAAAAGAGCCACCTTCATACCACCTGCAACAACTGTTGGAGAGATATCACCTGCAACTTCGATAGAATCGAACGCAAAAACCATACCTACAACTGTACCAAGGAAACCAAGCATAGGAGCAAGAGCAATGAAAAGGGTTATCCACGAAAGGTTGGTTTCGAGACGGGCCATCATAACACCACCATAGGAAATAACTGATTTCTCAACTATATCAATGCCTTCATTATAACGGTCGAGCCCCTGATAGAAAATAGAAGCAACCGGGCCACGGGTGTTTTTACAAACCTCTTTAGCAGCGCTGATTCCATTGGTTTGGAGTTCACTTTCAACCTTGTTGAGTAATTTTGTGGTATTGGTAGTTGAAAGGTTCAGATAAATGATACGTTCAATACAAAGGCCTAAACCAATGATCAAACATAAGAGGATAGGAGCCATCCATTCAGCACCTCCTTCAATAAATTTTTTCTTCAGCACCTGGTGGAATGATTCGGATGTTTCAGCAGCTGCTTCGGTGGTTTCGGTAACCGGGGCAACGGCTTCGTCAACCTGTGCAGCAGTATCGGTAGCTGCTGGCTGAGTCTGCGCGAATGTAAAATTCGATAAACCGATTGATAGCATTAAAGCTATTGACAAGAAGGCAATTACTTTTTTCATAGTGTCACAGTATTGATTTTTGATTTTTTTAGTGATTTGATTTTTTAATGCATGAAATTCAAAGTGCGGAGAGGATGGGATTCGAACCCATGATACGCTTTTGGCGTATACACACTTTCCAGGCGTGCGCCATCGACCAACTCGGCCACCTCTCCATATTTTTCAAATATTATTAAGGCTTCCATGCCTTTTCTAACGGGGCGCTAAGTTACAAAATTATTTTACAAACCCTTCCTTAATATATTTTAATTATAAACAGGGGTTAAATCCTTAACTATCTATTCACTACATTCAGCCTTTACTGATATTATATGCAGTGATAAAACACACAATGGCAAAATGCGTAAAATAAAAGTCAAAAACACCAGTCGTAGCATCAAAAGAACAGGAAACAAATTCAACTTAAAGCCACAGACTTTTAATAGTAAGCAATATCGACCAATTTTCCTTTGGGCACATTTAACTTCGCAATTTTACAAATTTAGTTTAAAAATATCAGGTTTTAGTGTATTCGGACATCCTTCGAAAATTAGCCTGGTAGTGCCTGAGTGAAATGAAAATAAAGTAAATGAGTGCTGCGATATTTAATCCACTGAACATCAGATATGTTTTTGGCAAACCAACGGAATGAGCCAGCAAGCCCGTGATAAGCATGCCTAAACCAATTCCCAGATCGAGGCCCGAAAAGAGTGTTGAATTTGCCGCGCCCCGTCGCTGAGGAATCACAAGGTTGTTCACCATTGCCTGAAAAGTCGGGAAAACAATGCCACTTCCAAGTCCCAGTGCAAAGCCCGCAATCATAAATGCGACCTTATTAATAACAATCCCAAGAAGAAAATATCCTACAGTAAGCAACAGGATTCCGACAACCGAAAGCACTGCAGGACCGTGGCGGTCAAATATTTTGCCCATATAAATACGCGCCAGGGTGATGCCCGAGGCGAAAACTATAAAAAAAACACCCGTTAATCCCAGTCCCGTTTTGATGGCATAAAGCGAAATAAACGAAACCAGACCTCCATAACTTATATTAATTAACAAGAGGTTAAACGTTACTGGCAATGAAGAAGATTCGAAGAGATTACGCCACGAAAACTTTTTGCTTAACGAGGGAGGCAGGGCCGGATATTTTATTGGTAATGTAAACAGAAACCCTATAAATGCGAGCGCCCCGGCAATCCAAAACATTGGTGTATAGGAATTATTCCTGGTGAGTTCAATCCCGATAAATGGTCCTACAGCCATTGGAATTGTCATGGCCAGCCCATAAAGGCCTATGCCTTCGCCCCGCCTGTGAGCAGGAATAATATCCACAATAAGTGTGCTTCCGGTGGTGGTTGCCACACCCCATACCAAACCGTGGATGAAACGCACTGCCAGCATCCATATAAAAACACCGGCAAGAGGATACACAACAAAAATAGCTGCAAAAAGCAAAATTGCCGGAATATAGAAAAACTTCCTGCCATGCCTGTCGATCATATATCCCGTAAAAGGCCTGATCAGCAGAGCCGCCAGCGTGTAAACTGAAAGTATAATTCCTGTTTGGCCTTCTGTAATTCTCAATTCACTTGTTAAAAATACAGGTAAAGTGGGTAACAACAGGTAAAATGCAGTAAACATAAGTAAACTGGCGAAAAATACCATCAGAAAATTCCCCCTGAAAATTGAACTACTAGCTTGTGACATCAGGATTTTATTATTGATTCATCTTTATAATTGTATATTTGTGTACATAAAATCACACAACGACTGCATCACAGACGGATATTGCAAAGGTATCAATTCAAATGCTCGAAACAGCCATCACCTTCATGCAATTTTCACGAACATTGTTTCAATATGTTTATTCAATAAAGGCTTAGAGCAAAAACAAAACAGTCAATTTTTAGTTTCTTTCACCAGAAATCCCTTTTATGATAAAAACTCCGGTCATTTTAATCCTTCTTTTATCTTTCGCAGGCGGCATTTTCGCACAGCAAAACATTTATACTGCCCGTAAAAGCAAGGTTGATTTTATTTCGGATGCACCCCTTGAGCTGATTAAGGCTTCGTCAGTAAAGCTTCAAGGTCTTATCGATGTCGAAAAACGCACTTTTGCTTTCAGTATTCCTGCTGAATCGTTCAAAGGATTTAACAGTCCGCTGCAGCAAGAGCATTTTTACGAAAACTATATGGAAACCAAAACCCATCCTGCATCGAAATTTGAAGGTAAGATAATAGAGCAGATCGATTTTTCGCTTGATGGGAATTACACTATACGCGCTAAAGGGACACTTACAATACATGGAGTGGAACAGGAACGCATAATTAAAGCACAGATGCGAATAGCAAAAGGTATTATTTATATCGATGCCTTATTTACCGTGCTGCTTCAGGATCATAATATTATGATACCAAAAGTGGTTTTTCAAAAAATTGCTGAAGAAATAAAAGTCAGTGTAAACGCTGAATTTGAAAAGAAAAAATAAAAATGATCAACTTATTAGGTTAAGAAATAAAAATTCGAGAGTTATCAAAATCCATTTCATTTCAAAACCCGGGATCAGGCATGAGAATAGTTGAAACAGGTAAATTTAAGGCACTTCAAATGCTTATGGCACTTGTGGTAATAGGCCTTTTTATGCCTGTGACCAATGCTTTTAGCCAGAAACCTTTTTTCAGATCGGTAAAAGTACCGGATGAGATACAGCAGACAACAATCACCTGCTTATACCAGGATAATAACAGGTATATGTGGATTGGAACCGGTAAAGGGCTTTATCAATTCGATGGTAATGATTTTATTTATTATCCAGGTAATGACGAAAATATGCCGCTTCAGGTTTCGGCTTTATATATGACGGCAGATCATGTATTATGGATCGGCACCAGAAAAGGTAATATTTTTCAGTTTAAAGGTGACAGCCTGCAACTGTTTAATCCCGAGGAAGGCAACCCTAAAGTAGCAATTACCGGATTTGCTTCGGATAACGAAGGAAAGCTCTGGTTCGCAACCTATGGCGAAGGAATTTATTGTTACAACGGGAAACAGATTGTCAACATCAATACCGACGATGGATTGACAGACAATTATTGTTACACCCTTACTCCCGGTCCTGATGGCCGGATTTGGACAGCTACAGATGGCGGAATTTCGGTATGCAGCATGACCAACCACAAAAAGAATGTCAGAAAAATAACCACTGACGATGGTTTACCCGATAATATTGTTCTCAGCCTTACAGCCGATGGAACCGGAATGTGGGCAGGAATGCAGGATGCAGGATTTTGCAATATTGACATAAGTTCAATGAAGGTTACTGTTCCGGCAGTTTCGAAATCATGGGACAATGGTCCAATCCACAGTGTTACTGCCGGAAATAATTGGCTTTGGCTATCAACCGAGCGAAATGGAATTATTAGTTATGAACCTTCATCAGGCCAGATAAACGGGAATTACACCCATACCGGAAATCAGAATCTTTTGCGAATCAACGAATTATATGCCGACAAACAAGGCGATTGCTGGATAGCATCCGGAAGTCAGCTGTTTTTTTCGTTAGGTAATGACCTGCTGTATTTTACTGAGCTTGGTCCTGCTAAAAACAAAAATATTCACAGTGTGTTATCCGACAGCAAAGGCTTTACCTGGTTCAGTAATGACGAAGGCCTTTTCAAACTGAATTCCCGAAGCGGGAAAACGGAAAAGATTAAGCTCTCAGTTAAAAAAGCGACACAGATTATTAGTTTATTTGAAGATAAGAAAGGCTATATATGGGCCGGGACATTTGGGAGCGGATTGTTCTGTATCGATCCGGCAGGGAAACGAAGTAAACTTTTCGGTGAAGCTGACGGATTATCGAACGGGAATATACTCGCTATAGCTGGGAAAGGTAATCAGTTATGGCTGGCAACTTTAGGAGGGGGATATACTTGCTCTATTACGGGTGATCCGCTTTCCGTTGCATCAGCAGTTTCATTTACAAATATAAACGATCATAATTTCCCGGGCAACAGCTATATTTATTCGGTTTTCGTTGATTCGCACAACAGGGTCTGGTTTGGAACCGATGGAAGAGGAATCTCGATGCTCGAAAATGGCAGGTTCACCAATTTTGACAAAGCGCAGGGATTAAAAAGTAATATCATTTATTCGATTACTGAGGACAGCGATGGCGATATATGGTTCAGCACATCCAACGCAGGCATCTACCGTTACAACGGGAAATCATTTCAAAATTATTCTATTGCCGAAGGGTTGAGCGAACTTCATGTTACGGCATTGCTGGCGGACAAAAATAACCATATCCTTATCGTTCATACCAATGGAATTGATATTCTTGACACCCGGAACAACACATTCCTTTATTATAGTTCTGATGCAGGAATGTCAGATATAAATCCAGATCTCAACGCTTGTTCGCCCGAAGGCAATAACACCGCATGGATAGGGACACAGAACGGATTGATACGGATTCAGATTCCGGTTGATATTGCTAATCACCAGCCATCGTTGCAACTGAACAGAGTTTCGGTATTGCTGGGCAACGAAAATTATTTCGGCACGCACATATTCAGCAACAATCAGAACCATATCACATTCCACTACAATGCTTTATGGTATATTGCCCCTTCACAGGTAAAATATCAGATCCGCTTAAAAGGCTACGATCTTGGCTGGAGCGAAACACGCAACAATATGGCGTCATATCCGAACCTTGCGCCGGGTGATTATACTTTCGAGGTACGTTCGGCCATAAAAGGAGATTTTTTGCAATCGGAAATCAAAACCTATTCCTTCACTGTTAAAAAGCCTTTATGGAAAACCAACTGGTTTATTATCGCATCAGTAATTTTATTGGCTCTGCTGTTATACCTGATTATACTATTCCGCGAAAGAGCTATGAAACAAAGGGAAGCGAATGAGCGTGAAAAAATAATGTTCCAGTTTCAGACTTTACGAAGCCAGGTAAATCCACATTTCCTGTTCAACAGTTTCAGCACTCTTATTTCGATTATTGATGAAGACAAGGATATTGCCATCGATTATGTCGAAAAGCTTTCACAGTTTTTCCGTGCCATCCTCGATTACCGAGACACCGAACTAATTCCGCTAAGCGAAGAGCTTAAACTTACTGATACTTATTATTACCTCCAGAAGAAACGATATTGCGAGAACCTGAATCTCGAAATTGAAGTCGGCGAAAAAGAGCTCAACACTTTTATTCCTCCTATGGTGTTGCAGATGCTGGTTGAAAATGCAATAAAACATAATGTGGTTTCGGCCGAAAAACCGCTTAAAGTCCGGATATTTACTGATGCAAAACATATAATGGTGATTAATAACCTTCAGCCTAAGAAAGCTGGGGAACCCTCCACAGGCATCGGGCTTGCCAACATCCGCAACCGCTATTTACTGCTGGGATTTGGCGAAACTGTAATTGATACCACGAATGATGAATTTTGTGTAAAACTGCCTTTAATTCATTCCGGAAAATGAAAATACTGATTATTGAAGACGAATCGGCAACAGCGCGCCGGCTGCAAAAATTACTTCTCGAAATTGATGCTGACATTCAAGTGTTGGCAATTCTCGAAAGCATTGCTCAAACGGTTAACTGGCTTGGTTCGAATGCCGAACCCGATCTGATTTTTATGGATATAAACCTTTCGGATGGTTTAAGTTTTGGCATTTTCGATGAAATAGAATTGAATTGCCCTGTAATTTTCACTACTGCTTACGATCAATATGCCATACAGGCTTTTAAAGTTAACAGCATCGACTATTTGCTGAAACCGGTAAACAAGGAAAGCCTTGCGGCAAGCCTTAGTAAATATCATAAGTTACATAATCGCGAAAGCGAAGCACAAACTGATATTCCAAAATTTGATATCGCAAAACTCGCCCTTGCCCTGGGAGTAAACAAACCCACATTTCTGAAACGGGTAGTTGTAAGGTATGGCGAAATAATTAAAGCAATTGAAATTAAGGATGTTGCCTATTTCTATTCCGACGAAAAAATAGTTTTTATGACGCTGAAGGAAGGTAAAAGTTATCCTGTAGATTTCACACTCGATCACCTGGAACAGCGACTCGATCCGGAATTATTTTTCAGGATTAACCGTAAGTTCCTGATAAACTATTATTCCATTGAAAAGATGATATCCTACTCAAAATCAAGGATTAAAATCACGCTGAATCCACCCTGCGAATTGGAATCCGTTTCGAGTACCGAGCGCTCGGGCGAATTTAAGGATTGGCTGGCCGGGAAATAGGGCCTGTTGAAAAACTTGACCAGAATAATGATTAGTTTAATATTCCGGTGCGCTGCACCTTAAATGATACTCGATTTCGACAGACTATCTATCTCCCATTCAATGGTATTTTTGAGTCAATAATTGGAATTGAATTTTTCTTTTTCATTATTTCATTCAAGTCTATTAATGAAAATTCAAACGGAATGTAGTAAGTACCTTGATAATTGAGTTTTTTTAAGTTCTGAATGAGTCTAAATTCAAGAACAATCTTTTCACTCATTCTTTCCATGCCGTCAATAATATTTTCATCAAGCCCTCCGCCAATATTCTTAATGAGCCTGATATTCTTTAGGTCCAATGAGTCACAGTCAAATGCAACAATTGCGATCCCATAAATACCTGATTCTCTTGCCATATTTGAATAGTCAATATTCATTGAAATTAATGAAAGCATTTTGCTTTCCACAAGTCTCCAAATATATAATTGATCTTGGTTTATTGTTAATGTTGTGTCAATAATTAATTGCCCTTTTGAGTTATAAATATATGATTGCCCTTTTGTTTGATTAAACGTCAATAATAAAGTCAGGAATCCTAAAATTAATATGTAGTGTATTTTGTGGTCTTTTCTCATAGAATTAATACTAACACACCTATAAATCCTTCGGGATTGTTACCTTATATGATTTACCGGTACTGTTTCCTGCCTTATCAATAAGCGTAAGCACATATGTGTATTGATTGCCGGCAGTTGCATCATTGTCAGTGAAACTGCTTGCTTTCAGATTTTCGGCAATAATACGGAGAGGCGATTTACTGTTTGCCTGGCCTTGCTGGCGGGCAAGGGTATAGCTTGCAAAATTTGTATTTCTGCCCGCAACATCATCCCAGTAAAGTTCAATTTTACCTTTTGAAAGGAAGGCGTTGAAATAGGCAACTTCATTTACATCCGTAACTGCAGAAACCACAAGCTGTTCGGAAAGACTGCTTATTGCCGATCCGTCTTTCTCGTTGCGGACAGCATAAAAAACATTTTCAGCATTTCCCTGTACAAGGGTTGAATCAGTATAAGAAATAACAGTGGCACCATTAATTTGAATCAGTTTCGGCAAAGCAAGCATTCCACCTTTGACACCTCTGAAAATCCGGATCTGAGTTGCCAGTGTATCATTTACTTCTATAAGCAAACGAATATTGCCATTCACTTCCGAAACGTTCTTCAAAACAGGGGAATTCAATTTATCAGAAACTGCAATTCCAGGAACCCTGGCCATCATAACATCGCCCTGCTGGGTACGTTTTCCTGCTTTTGCCACAGCCTGAACGTAGTAATAATAAGTTGTTTCGGGCCAAAGCTGCTGATCGAGGAACGATGTATCATTAGCTGTGACTTCTGCAAGCTTTTTAAATCCGTTAGCAGTGCCTATACCCCTGAATATTTCCAGTTTCCGGACTGTTACCGGATCGGTAAAATGGAAATTGAGTAAAACCCCGGCAAGATCGGGCCTGAAAGCAATGCCACTGCGAACAAAGCTTGCTTTATTAAAATTATCCTGCGTAATAACCGCTACCTGCGACGATTTTCCCGAATTACCGAACTGATCGAAAGGAGAGATAAAAAACTGCATTTCTTTACCTGCGTCTTTAGCTACTGTGGTGTCAGTATAAATATAATAGGTAGTGTCGTTCATTACAAAACGCGAGGTAGTTCCGGGTGCTGTAACCGGTGCGCCATACCTGAATTTGTTAACCATAAATAATGGAGCAGGATTTTTTCCGGCCGATTTCCAGGTAATCTTTACTGACTTATGGTTATAACTGCTCTCACTATAAGTAATTGTGTCGAACACCCCTGTAAATGGCAATGAAAGGGTATCGGAAAGGTAGGTATCCCTATAATTTCCCTGCTGTAAAACGCTGTTAACCCTATACCGATAAGCTACTTTTTTTTCAGCTGTTTTATCGTAATACATAATTCCAAGGGCAACTCTCAAAGGAAATAACAACCGGGTAGCTTTCAGCGAGTCAGTAGTGCCGGAGGTAACAGCCTTCTGATAGAGTTGACTGAGTTTATCGCCCTGTGGCAAAGGTTGAGAAGGGAATTCTGATTTAGCCACTTCAAGAGCTTTGGTAAAAGCATCGAAATCTTTTGGCGTACTTACTTCAGCTATCAGTTTCCAATCCGTGTTGTTTTCTGAACGTTCAATTTTATATGCAGAGATATTTTTACCTGATGGAATGTCATTCCCCAGAAAAACGAAAATCCCTAAAGGGCCTTGTTTTGTGGTTGCAGGAACCTGGGCATAAGTGCATACATTCAAAATCAGTAAAAAGAAAGCAATAAAGACAGTAGAAAAGAGTTTTCGCATTTGATTATCATATTTAATGGGCTCAAAGTTACACCAGATTTTCATTCCATTTTATATCATCCGGTTAATCGGATAGTTTTTACCTGTTCAGATGCCAAAAATTCCTGTTCATCCAACTTCGTTTTACTGCTTGCTGCAATGGTTGTTACTTTGCTCAATCAAAACAGTTAAACAACTTAAATAATTACAACTATGAAAAAAATATTTCTTTTCCCATTGCTGGCAATCTTATTTGCCTCCTGCTCTAAGAGCGAATCAACCTCCGATCCAGTTGCTGATCTCTCAACAAAAACAAATATGGTAATTCAAAGCGACTGGAAAGTAACCCAGTATACTGACAGCGGACAAGATGAAACAGGCGATTTTGCCGGTTACAGTTTTACCTTCAATACTGATGGAAGTTTTGTTGCAGTATCACCGGCAGCAACATTTACCGGAAGCTGGGCACTCACTTTAGGCAGCAATTCACCTGACGACAGTGGTAATTCAACTTCTGACGATAACCTGGATAAATTAACCATAACCATCAGCGGGAATAAACGTATGGATGACCTGAGTCACAAGTGGCTGGTTGAAAAAATTACTGCAACTGAAATCTGGCTTCGCGATGATAATGTTGCTTCAAATGAACTACTCCGTTTCGGAAAATAATAAATCGAACCAATTCTGGTTTCTAAAAATAAAAATAATATGAAAAAGATCACAACCTTTCTGGCAATCATTCTTTTTACGGCCACATTAGCAAATGCACAAAAATTCATGACCAAAGGCGGTACTATAAAATTCTTTTCGGAAACTCCGATGGAAAAGATAGAAGCAACTAACCATCAGGCTAACAGTGCATTGGATTTTTCGAACGGCAATTTCGTTTTTAAAGTCCTTATCCGTGGATTCGAATTTGAAAAAGCTTTGATGCAGGAGCATTTTAATGAAAATTATATGGAGTCGGAAAAATTCCCAAACTCAACTTTTAATGGCAAAATAACCAACATCAAAGATGTGAATCTTCAAAAAGATGGTGTCTATAAAGTTGTAGTTGAAGGCGACCTGTCCATGCACGGTGTAACAAATAAAGTGAAAGTAAACGGCACCCTCGAAGTAAAGGGAGGGAAAGTTCTGGGAAAAGCTGTTTTCAATGTTTCGCCAAAGGACTATAACATTAATATTCCAAAGGCTGTGATCAACAACATTGCCGAAGCCATACAGGTTGATGTAAATGTTGCGCTCGACAAATTATAAATCCAATACCTCATTATAACCCTCCGCTATGCCGGGTAACCGGGGCTTTGTTCCGGTTACAAACCGAATAAGACATGCAGATATAACGGGGCTTCACTCCCACCCTAAACTCTTCGTATCAGAAAGATACGGAGAGTTTTTGATTTTCTATGATTACTAACTGGAAAACCGAGTTAAAAATTTAAAATCCAAGTAACACCTCACCCCAACCCCTCTCCTCAAGGAGAGGGGCTGCATCGCACGTCAGTTAAGCTTTTCAACAAAATATTGATCTCTTAATCGTTCGGCACAGAATTTCGATAAATAATTTGTACATGATTTCTTTTACCGACAGAATTAGAACCTGACGGCAAATAATATCATATTTAGCTGATATCCGCGTTATTATGAATGCAAACACACAATTTACCACGATGATAAATTTTGCAATTAAACAATTATTCTTTTACATATACTGATTATCCGATTGATAGAATTAATTTTACACCGCCGAAAGCCTCCAAGAGATTACAACCCCCTGAAACCCGAAACACTATTAAAATGAGTCTTCTTATAACTTCTGAATTGCCACCGTTGCTGCAACAATTCCATGAGCTGGATATACAGTTACTCAGAGGATTATATGAAAACAGAAACCCGTTGTTTGATTCCACATTTATTGTTATTACTGATTCGGCTGCGGCCCTGGCATTCGGAATTCCGGCAATTTTTCTGATCCACGGGCTTATCATAAAAAACAAACTTCAGTGGCGGAATGCTTTAACTGTAATAATTGCTGTTGCCATTGCAGCCATTGTGGCCAATATTATAAAATTCAGCCTCGACACACCCCGACCGTACGAGATATATCCTTTTATTGAGAAATTAAGTTCAGGTGGAAGCCCTTCATTCCCATCGGGGCACACAACGGATGCATTTGCATTTGCCGTCGCTGCAGGATTGGTCTATTCGAAATGGTATATACTTTTGCCCGGCTTGATTTGGGCAACACTTGTAGGAATTTCCAGGATGTGGCTTGGAGTACATTATCCTTCGGATGTGATTGCAGGTGCTATTTTGGGTTCTGCCTGCCCAATTCTCTATTGCTGGATTTACAACAAATATCAGAAAAGAGCGCAACAAAGCGTTTAGTTTCCACTGAATTTCTTTACCTACCGTATCAGCGTCACCGTCCCCCATTTCGGTTCCGATAAGCCTTCGC
>CAYQTT010000009.1:0-196117 GCA_964420555.1 uncultured Lentimicrobiaceae bacterium
TTACTACAAGAGCAAATGAAGGAGACATTTCAAAGTTTAAAGCTGATGAATTAGCAACCGTCAATACTCCGGTTGAAGCATTTATGGCAAACGCACCGCTTGTGTTTCCTGAAAGAATGGAATAAGTAAGAATTTGACCTGCATCAGGATCTGAAGCTACAACAGTTCCAACATTGGTTCCGTTAGAAGAATTTTCATCAACAGAGAAAGCCTGGTTGCTAATGACAGGTACTTCGTTAATATTTGTCAATGAAACTGTTACCGTTGCCTGGCTGCTCAAAGTCCCGGTTCCGTTATCCTGAACTTTTACTACAAGAGCAAATGAAGGAGACATTTCAAAGTTTAAAGCTGATGAATTAGCAACCGTCAATACTCCGGTTGAAGCATTTATGGCAAACGCACCGCTTGTGTTTCCTGAAAGAATGGAATAAGTAAGAATTTGACCTGCATCAGGATCTGAAGCTACAACAGTTCCAACATTGGTTCCGTTAGAAGAATTTTCATCAACAGAGAAAGCCTGGTTGCTAATGACAGGTACTTCGTTAATATTTGTCAATGAAACTGTTACCGTTGCCTGGCTGCTCAAAGTCCCGGTTCCGTTATCCTGCACTTTTACTATCAGTGCAAAGGATGGAGTAACTTCAAAGTTTAAAGCTGATGAATTAGCTATCGTCAATACTCCGGTTGAAGCATTGATAGCAAAAGCGCCGCTGGTATTTCCGGAAAGAATGGAATAAGTAAGAATTTGACCTGCATCAGGATCCGAAGCTACAACAGTTCCAACATTGTTTCCGTTTGAAGAATTTTCAGTAACAGAGAAAGCCTGGTTGCTGATGACAGGTACTTCGTTAATATTTGTCAATGAAACTGTTACCGTTGCCTGGCTGCTCAAAGTCCCGGTTCCGTTATCCTGCACTTTTACTATCAGTGCAAAGGATGGAGTAACTTCAAAGTTTAAAGCTGATGAATTAGCTATCGTCAATACTCCGGTTGAAGCATTGATAGCAAAAGCGCCGCTGGTATTTCCAGAAAGAATGGAATAAGTAAGAATTTGACCTGCATCAGGATCTGAAGCAATTACAGTTCCAACATTTGTTCCGTTGGTAGAGTTTTCGTTTATCTGAAATCCTTGTGGTTGAATAATCGGTGTTTGATTAGAATTTAAACTTTTAAATAATATTATCGATGAATATGGTCCTATTGTTACAGATCCACTGTAAAATATACTATCTACACTAATATATGTATTTGTTAGCGGAATTATTTTATTATTTGTTGTTGCATTATATTCAAAAAGTATATCATTAACATCAGTTACCAATTGTGGCGATTTATGCGAATGCTGGTCATTTCCTGTTGATGTTTGCCATGATTCAAGACTATAATTTATAACTGTGCTAACATTTCTTGTTTTAATTGTATTCCCTTCCGAAACTGGCCTGCAATAATTATTACTGTCGGAATTGCCATAAAGCAATGGGTTATCGTTAATATAGTTGTATATGCTAAATGCTAATTGTGTTGAAGTTTTACAAACAGAAATATTATCATTTATTGTCAGATTTCTTGAGTATGCAGTGTTTGTGTTACTTTTTATTATATATATATTATTGGGATTATCAAATAATGTATTAAACCTTGCTGTGATATTATATGCATTATGATACCTTAGTCCTGCCAGACCGCAATGTGCAACAGTGTTTCCTTCCACATATATTCCAGTAATCGGTTCATCAAGGTAAATGCCCTGGGTTGCCCTTGAAGTACTGGGCGTTCCCTGTCTGTTTCCAATTCCATTTAAGATTATATTACCAATTATCTTTCTTCCCGTTGATACTGCACCAGCAGTATAAATCCCACCGCAATCATCAACTGTCAGACCGAAATAATTAATAAAATTATTTTTTGCTACTGTATTGTTCCCTCGTATAAAAATCCCATTATTGCCTGAACTATCTACTGTATTGTATTCTACAACTGTGCCATCACCACCCTGAAGTTCAATACCTGAGTAGCCTCCGATTTCATTCCCCATACCGGCAACTAAACCTGTGTTTTTAATTGTATTGTTTCGGATTGACGAATTATCACAAAGGGTTTGAATTGCTTTATGATAGCTGTTGTTAATAAAATTGTTTTCAATTTTCAGGTTGGGGCTGTTACTAAATCCAAATATGCCAAATGTGCCCGAATGATCGATATTACAGTTTAGAATTGATACATTCTGACCGCTTGCTATAAAAAAAGCTGCAAAATTGGCGCCTTCAAAACTAAGGTTTGAAAAAGTAATGTAGCTCTTTTGATTGCAATAAACCAATGTATCCAATGTACTCGATTTCACGTTGAAATCCACTGGGTTATTAGCCCCGAAGTACATTTGAATCTTTTTACTTGTAGTATTAAGATACCATTCACCTATTGTATCAAGAGTTTTTGGGTCACGTTGAATGAAATACCCGAAATTGGGAGTAGCATTTTGAGATGCACCTGAATAAGTAATAGTATTGTTTGTATGATTAGAAATGGTTCCCTTTGAAATACTCCAATTATTGCATCGAATAACAACTTGTGCTCCTGTCCAGTTTGGAGTATTACTTAATTGATTGTCGGTTATAGAAGTATTTGCAGTTGCACTTTCAAAAGACAAATAACCATTATTAGGATATCTGCCCAGCGGACTAGCATTACCATTAACTGTAACTATATTTAACGTGGACTTGCTATTTGTTGCAGATGATTCATAAACACCTCCTCCAATACTTGTCCATCCTGATACAGTTTGAAACGCTGTAATAACTGGTTTGCTTCCAGCTCCATATGAACTTAAAATAATGTTTTGAGAAGAAGTTCCCGATTTGTTCACCAGGATTGAACCGTAAAAAGTTTCTCCTCTTTTAAATAATATTGAATCCCCGGGGAGCAAACTATTAAAGTATGAATTCAATTTATTTATAGTCTTCCATGGCGTCGCAGAATTCTGAGCCTGTGCTGGTGTTCTTGAATCATCTCCAATGCTGGTCGAGAAATAATAATTCTTTCCTGTTGCAATTTGACATGTAGATATGACTATGAAAATCAATATAAGCCATTTTATGGCTGAATGATCAGAATGTCTGGTATATAAGTTTTCCAAGTGTTTCAAGAATTAGTAGTTTACGAGCAAAATGAGTCAAATCAATGGTATCGGCAGTACAAATGAAGTAGAGTAATAGTGTGTGAGTAAAAGTTAATAGCCTTAATAACCATTAGTAATATCTAAAAAACTAAATTTTAGACTATCCAAAATGTTTAACATTTGTAAGATTTTAGTTAACTTTTAAATAAAAATAATTTATGGAATCGGATTGAAAAATTATAGTGATTTACATAGCAACTTTAACAAAAAATACTTTTTAGTAAAAATATACGGAAGGTATCAAATAAATTTCCAAGGTTTTTGACAGTTTTGCAGTAAGTAATATCTACTTCACGATTTTCTCATTAGTTTATTCTGAATTCGTGTTTCCAGTAAACTAAGATTTATTCAATTTACAATAAATGTATTAATGGTCTTTTATAATCTAAATTGAATATGACGTAGTATGACTAACAAAAAAAAAGCAGCAAGAATTTCTTGCTGCTTTAACAAATTTGTTTAATCCTTTTATAATTTCTTAAACGAAATTTAAATGGGAAACATTTATTTTACAATCAATTTAGTGGTTTTGGTAAATGAATTACTAAATACCTTTATTATGTAGATGCCATTCTTGAAAATATTTCGGTCCAGATTTATTGCTTCTGAAGAAAAATTTTCCTTTTCGTAAACCAATATACCTGTAGCCGAATAAATCCTGATAGTGATTTCTTCTGTTGCATCTTCTATTTTAATGTTCAGTACATCGCCAGTTAGTGGATTAGGATAAACTGTCATTTTTACGTTCTCTAAGGATAAGATATCCGAAACAGGAACCTCTGTTGATTTACTTCCAATAGGTGAGAGGACAGTTCCTGGAATAACTTCGGATGGAACAGTTCCACTTTGACCCGGTTTTAACCAGCCAACAGAAAAATTGTCAATACCAGTAGATTCTTTCATTAAAGCTTCAATATAGTAGCTCTGACCCTGAACCAATGGGATTACGGCTGATTTTTGAGTGGCATACTTATTCCATTCACGAATCCATGTAAATCCAGTATGATACGCAATTTTCTGCTTGTTGATTTCCTCGGCATTTGTACTTAACCAAAGTTCGCAATTGTCATCACCGGCCACCCAAAAAGTATAGTTCCCGGTTGAAGGAGCACAGATGTAACCGGCAATCCTGGTACCATAATTATCTGCCAGATTGGTTGTTCCTTCCATTGATGAAATCAGAGTTGTTGAACTGGGATTATTAGGATAATTAACATTGCCTGTTAAACTGCTTACCAATACACTATTTCCAATATTATTCCATACCTGATATGAAATATTACCAGTAGCTGAGCAAGGTGGAACTATTACGGTTATTGTACAGGCATCTGAAATATTACTTCCATCAGTTGAAGTAGCAGTTATTATTGCGGTTCCTGATGATACTCCTATAACCAATCCATCACTGTTAACGGTTGCAACAGCTGGATTGCTCGATATCCATGAAAGTGCGCTGTTGGTTGCATTTTCAGGTAATACGGTAGCTAAAAGAGTAGTAGATGAACCAAGATCTACCGAAGCAGATGTTGGTATATTTACTGAGGTGACAAAAACTGTTAAATCAACAACAATAGGAGATAAAACAGAACCTGGCACTACTTCGGATGGAACAGTTCCAGTTTGTCCAGGTTTGAGCCACCCAACAGCGAAATTGTCTATTCCGGTAGCATCCTTCATTAAAGCTTCTATATAATAGCTTTGTCCCTGAATAAGAGATATAACAGCTGATTTTTGAGTTGTGTATTTATTCCATTCACGTATCCATGTAAATCCGGTATGATATGCTATTTTTTGCTTATTCACTTCTAAGTTATTGGTACTGAGCCAAAGTTCACAATTATCATCTCCTGAAATCCAAAAAGTATAGCTACCTGTTGAAGGTGCACAAATAAAACCTGCAATTCTGGCTCCAAAATTATCAGCAAAATTGCTGGTTCCTTCCATAGAGCCAATAAGCGTTGTAGATGAAGGATTATCAGGATAATTAATATTACTGGTAAGGCTACTTACAGTTACCCCGCTTCCTATATTATTCCAAATTTGATAAGCAATATTTCCGGATGCAGTACATGGCGGAGATAATACAGTTACAGTACAAACACTTGATATATTACTTCCATCTGTTGAAGAAGCAGTTATTGTAACTATACCTGAAGTTATTCCGGTAACTACTCCAGTGCTATTGACAGTTGCAATGAGTGGATTACTCGTTGTCCAGTTGAGTACTTTATTAGTGGCATTAATAGGTAATACCGTTGATGAAAGTGTTGTCGAACTGACCGGATTAACATTTGATGTGGCAGGGATGCTAACTGATGTAACTAAAATTGTTTGATTGGCAGTAATCGGTGATAAAACTGAACCAGGAATAACTTCTGATGGAACAGTTCCTGTTTGTCCGGGCTTTAACCAGCCAACTGAGAAGTTATCGCCCCCGGTAGCTTCTTTCATTAATGCTTCAATGTAATAGCTCTGACCCTGAGTAAGTGATATTACAGCAGATTTTTGAGTTGTATATTTATTCCATTCCCGAATCCAGGTAAATCCGTTATGAAAGGCAATTTTCTGTTTATTAGCTGGGGAGCTATTTGTACTAAGCCAAAGTTCACAGTTATCGTCACCAGCAATCCAAAATGTGTAATTTCCACTCAGAGGAGCACAAATATATCCTGCAATCCTTGTTCCTAAGTTATCTCCAAGATTCGTTGTTCCTTCCATTGAATTAATTAAGGTTGTAGAACTTGGGAAATTGGGATAATTAACATTGCTAGTTAGACTGCTCACTAAAACACTGCTTCCTATATTGTTCCATACCTGATATGTAATATTCCCTGTAGCAGTACAGATGTTGTTACTCAAAACATTTATGGTTACAGTAGCCTGACTACTTAGATTTCCAACTCCATTATCCTGAACTTTAATTACAAGATTGAAAATTGGATTTGATGCAAAATTCACTGCTGATGAGCTGGCAACTGTCAACAAGCCTGTAGCAGCGTTGATCGAAAATGCGGTACCTGTGTTGCCTGATACAATTGAAAAAGTCTTGGTTTGACCAACATCAGGATCTGAAGCAATCACAGTTCCTACGTTTGTACCATTAGCAGAGTTTTCGGCAACTGAGAAAGATTGGTTGTTTATTACAGGAGCTTCATTCAAATTTATCACAGATACTGTAATTGTAGCCTGGCTACTTAAGGCTCCAGTACCATTATCCTGAACTTTAACTACAAGTGAAAAAAGAGGGGTTGTTTCAAAATTTAGTGCAGCTGAGTTAGCAACTGTCAATACACCATTTGTCGCGCCAATTGCAAATGCAGTACTAGTATTCCCAGAAATAATTGAATACGTAAGTGTTTGACCAACATTAGGATCGGTAGCGACTACTGTTCCTACTGTAGTGTTGTTTGCACTATTTTCATTAATTTGAAAATTTTGATTTTGAATATTTGGAGCTTGATTTGTATTTTGACTCGAACTCTTTATTAGTACTGCTGATTTATAAGGCAAAAGAGTAATGCTAGAAGTGTAAATCGTTCCATCAACGCCCAGATAGACTGCATTAAGAGGAATTACTTTGTTTATTGCTGAAGCATTATACTCGAACAATAGGTCATTTATATTTGAAATAGTCTGAGGTGATTTTTTAGAATGCAAATCCTGACCAGTAAAACTCTGCCAATTAGCAAGTGTGCGGTTTGTTGTTGTTGTGCCTTCCGTAGTTACAATAACACTATTATCATCAATTGGTCGGCAATAGTAATTACTATCTGCTGTTCCGAAAAGTTTTACATCGTTAGCAACACTATACATTCTGGATGAATACTGGTCAGCCGCTTTCGAAAAGAAGACATTATTCTTCATTTCCACATTTCTGGTAGCATCTGCGGGATATGAAGAACTGTGTTGGAAGTTAATCTGATATTTATTATTATAAAAGAGGTTATTCTTAACACTGATGTCATGCGTGTTGTTACAATTCAAACCAGCTACAGCACAGTTTGCAACTGTATTCCCTGTTATCTCTACGCCTGAGCATGGTTCATCCAGAAAAATACCTTTTGATGAAAAATATGTTGGATTATTTGTTCCAGAAGCTTCACCAATTCCATTGAGGATTATATTACCGATTATTTTCCTTCCGATAAAGCTTGTCCCTGCTGTATAAACACCACCACCATCATCAAGTGTTAAAAGAAAATAATTAATGAGATTATTTTTAACGGTCACATTATTGCCTCTTAAAAAAACTCCGTTGTAACCAGTACTATCAATTTGATTATATTCAATCACAGTGCCATCGCCTCCTTGAAGTTCAATAGCAGAGTATCCGCCAACTTCATTTCCCATTCCATGAATGATTCCTGTATTCTTAATTAGATTATTTCGTATTGAGGTATTTGCGCATAAAGTTTGTATTGCTTTATGGTTGCTGTGATTTATAGTCGAATTTTCAATTTTCAAATTCGGACTGTTACTATATCCATAGATGCCAAAGGTGCCGGAAAAATCTATTTTACAGTATTGGATAGAAATATTTTGTCCGCTTGCAATAAAAAATGCTGCGTAGTTAGCTCCTTCGAAACTCAGATTATAGAAAGTTATATAGCTTCTCCCATTACAATATACTAATGTGTCTAATGTACTGGCTTTAACTACAAATGAGTTTGGATTTGAAGATCCAAAATACATCTGAAGCTTCTTACTTGTCGGATTTAAATACCATTCACCCAATACATCTAGAGTCTTAATATCTTTTTGAATGAAATAACCAAAATTATCCTTAGGAATTGTACCTCCATTTGAATAATTAATAGTGCTACCTGAATGATTATTAATAGGATTCCTTCCTAATATATAAGGAGTTTTTCGGATAACAACCTCGGCACCAGTCCAATTCGGTGTCCCTGTTAATTGGTTGTCAGTAATTGATGTAGATCCAACATGGGTTTCAAATTTCAGATATTCTGTATTTGGATACCTTCCAATTGCTTTTTGTACCCCATTCATAATTACCATGTTCAGAGTTGGCTTGCAAGTTGTTGGAGTGCTTTCATAAATGCCATTTCCAATAGAAGTCCACGAAGTTAACGTTGCTAGTCCGCTAATAACTGGATTAGTTCCACTTCCATATGCAGCTATTATAATTGGCAAAGAACTCGTTCCTGATTTTCCAACCTGTATGGCACCATAAAAGACTTCACCTCTTTTAAATAATATTGAATCGCCAGGTAGAAGGCTAGTGAAGAAAGAATTTAACTTTGAAATTGTCTTCCAGGGAGTAGCAGGACTTTGGGCCTGAGCACTGGTTCTACTATCTACACCAGTTGAAGTAGAAAAATAAAAGTTCCGCCCATTTACATTAATTGTTAAAAAAAGTAATAATGTTACAGCTAAAAAGTAACCAAGAATTGTTCTTACAGTGTTATATAGTTGTTTCTTCTTGTTTTCCATTTTTAAGTCATTTTAGTTTTTAATTTAAGCTTAAGAGAAAGCTGTTCTTCATGAAGATATTTATAGCTTTCACTCGAATTCACAATTGATTTTAAAATATAGATTCATAAACCAGATGGGTTCACAAATTTCGCAGTGCTTCAGCATTCAATTTTTAAGTTTCATGCATAAACGTTAGGCCATCTTCAGACAAAGTTAAATACAACAATATTAACACAATATCACAGAACAATTATTCTGAGATAGAATTGTCAGATGGTTTGCAAAAGAAAAATTGTGGATTAAATTACTCTGAGAAAGTTAAGGTTTCGAGATTTGAATAAATCAAAATCTTTTATCTTAACCCAATCAACCTAACTAAAGGCTGAAAAATTAAATCTTGTAAAATTCAAAAAAAGTCAGCAGAATTACATTAAAACCCATCCTAACGGACAAATTAAATCCATAAAAATCAAAAATACGGATTGTAACATTTTGAACTACAAGTTGTTATTAATATTATTTTTATTGAATAATAACATACATAAATACAACCAAAACAGGTTCAAAATTAGAATCTGTTGTGTATTAACAACTAGTTTTTCGTTGGTTAAATGTAGAGTTATCCGAAGATCAGGAAGGAATAGAGTAGTACTAGCATCAGTGTAAAAAACAGAAACCTACTAGAAACTTGAAAGCTGATTGTATTAGCGGAAGTTATTGATTCACCCATTCAAATTTTCTCTTTGCAATACAAAAGTATGTATAATAATTTTTACAAATAGAATACTTTTAAAAAAGATTTTAACATAAAATTGTGTAAAAAAATAATCCTTTTATATAAATATTTTAAAATAGAAATATAAAATAGTTTAATGTAATAAAAAAAGTATAAATAAAAAATTATGCGAACACATAATAAATATATATCGAAATTATATAATCCTATAAATTATTAATAATTATTTAAATAATATGATCATTTTTTTGCTAAATGAAAAATAATTAGACTAATATAAAGTTAAAATATAGCAATAAGAGATCCAAACTTTAACAATAAATGTTTATCTGAAAATTTATTCTATATAGGTTTGAAATATTTATATTTAATTTTAAAGTTTGCGTTTTACTGCCCACTTCCCATAATTACAGCACGTACTGTTTTAAATGTTAACAAGAAATCTTTTTGTAATGACCAATTATCGATGTATTGAAGATCAAGTTTCATCCAATCTTCAAATGATATTTTATTGCGTTGAGGCATAATCTGCCATGTACAAGTAATTCCAGGACGCATTGATAAACGGCGTAACTGCCATGCCTTATATTGATTAACTTCATTCATGATAGGAGGCCTCGGACCCACTAATGACATATCACCTTTTAATACATTGAAAAACTGAGGTAATTCATCAAGGCTGGTCTTGCGTAAAAACTTTCCAACTTTCGTGATTCTTGGATCGTTCTTAATCTTAAAAACTGGTCCATTGGCTTCATTTTGATGCATTATAGCAGCTTGCATCTTTTCAGCATCTACCATCATGGTTCTAAATTTAAATATATTAAACTCTCTGCCATGAAGTCCAACACGTTTTTGTTTAAAAACAATTGGGCCCTTAGATGTTAGTTTTATTAATATACCAATAAATATAAAGACTGGCATCCATAGAATAATTACCATAAGCGAAAATGTAAAGTCAAATACATATTTCCAGCTTAAAGCATATTCATTAGCGGGCTTATTATGATAAGTAATGAATGGTAGAGAATTGAAATTGTGAATATCATTAGGAATTGAGGATGCATTTATAAATTGTGAATTTAACCTGAAAACAATGCCTACTTCTTTACATGCATCCATTATGTGTTGTAATTCAAGCGAATTGAAATTACTCTTGCAATAAAAAACTTCATCAACAATTTGCGATTTGATCAAACATGACAAACTCATTGTTTTCTTTACAACTCTTATTGTTGAACCAAACTTCTCATAGATTTTTTTTGAGTCAGAAACAATCATTGTAATATTATATCCCAATTCTCGATGGGTCAATATTTCCTGAATAAAATTTTCATTGCCTTCGTCTGCAATTATTATAATATTTTTAAGATTGATTCCTTTTTTTCTTCGGCTCATATAGTATTGATTGGCAGCTACATATGAAACGCAAATTGTTAAATGATTTAGGATGCCAAATATGAATATAAAGTCTTTTGAAATGGAATTAAAACTTAAAAGGTTAACAAGTCCAAACAGAATTCCTACAGCAATAATTATAAATTTAATACTTTGCGTAAAAAGCTTAGGATAATGATTCACCCGATATATTTGCAAAAGAGCAGTTTTAGACAATCCGATAAACCAAACGGGGAGTAACAGAAATAGAATTGCAAGATATTCAGATGAATATTTGATTTTGTTATCGACAAAATAATTTGCAATAACTATCGAAACAAAGAAGGTTATAATGGTCAGCAACATAATAAATGTTCTGAACATTGATTGACTTGAACGTTCGTTCTCTTTAATCATGATAAAAAATGATTATTAGTTAAACTTAGCAGACAAGAAGTTTGAGAAGTTTAATCAGTTGACAAGGCGGATAGAGTTATCGGAACCAAAAAGAAATTCGTAGAAATGAAATAATTCATGTGTTAACGGCAATTTCCCTTAGTCCTGCACTGGATTGTACAAATTTCATGCCTCTATTTGTAACTAATTAATAATTAGACATATGAATATTCAAATTTGTGTTTTTTGTAATCAGATAAGTCCCATTTTGAATCCAATTAATTCCAATTTAGCGAAGCAGGAATTCCCCAAAAATTTAAATTAAATATTTTGTTGTTTATATTTGATATTCAATAAGATATATGAGAATAGACCGATAGACTATTTGCCATTTATGAATACAGCTAAAGTTATTCTACTTCTTACTTTTAATAGCTCAATTCATAATACTCTTCGATGGATTCAGGAAGAATCAGTTTCATTAATACGTCAAACGAGCCATTTACTGCAAAAAACTATTTTTCTGCAAAAGTCATTATTTTATCCCTGCTCCACAACTTTTGTCCCTGATCCCTTTTTTGTATATGAAATTGTATGTAAAAAGAAAAACCGACTGTAACGTATTGTTTATCAGTCGGTTTTGTAGTTTAAAAGTGATCCGCTTGGGATTCGAACCCAAGACCCCATCCTTAAAAGGGATGTGCTCTACCTGCTGAGCTAGCGAATCATTCTCACTATTTTGAGGGTGCAAAGGTACAGCTTTACTCCAATTCTGCAACAAAAAAATAAAATATTTTTCTTCTAATTGAAATTCAGACTTTTATATTTGAGCGAATCAGTTCTATTGACTCCAATAGGCCCTCTGTAAACTAATTGAAGGTTATATTTTGGGATGTAAAAAGCTGATTTCTTCCTATGGCACTGTAAAAAAGTTCTCTAAGTTTTATTTCAATATCTTAAAATTCCTTTCCCCTCACGAATAACTGTAACTTCTCCATCTGTACAATCAAGTACTGTTGATGGAATATTGCCGCCAAATCCGGCATCAATTACCAGATCAACATTGTTGGCAAATTTTTCGTATATCAATTCAGGATCTGTTGTGTACTCAATGATTTCATCATCATCATGCACGGATGATGACATAATCGGATTTCCTAACAAGCGCACAATTTCAAGGGTTATTGAATTGTCAGGTATCCGTATACCTACTGTTTTTCTTTTAGTTTGTATATGTCGCGGCACATTGTTGCTGGCATTCAGAATAAAAGTGAAAGGCCCGGGAAGATTGGCTTTCATTACTTTAAAAATGCTATTCTCAATTGGCTTGCAGTAATCCGAAAGCTGACTAAGATCGGAACAAATAAATGAAAATGTAGCTTTCCCTGGCTTGATGCCCCTCAGATCACAGATACGCTCGACCGTCTTGCTTTTAAAAATGTCACAACCAATTCCATATATTGTGTCAGTTGGATACACAACGATTCCGCCGTCGCGAAGGCATTCAACAACTGTTCGCATCTGGCGTTCATTGGGATTGTCAGGATAAATTTTAAGAAACAGAGCCATATCAATAGGTTATAAATCCATTTTTTTTGTGTCTTCAATAAATTTCGCCATTCCAAGATCGGTCAAAGGATGGTATAGCAACCCAAGAATTGATGCCAATGGACTGGTTATCACATCAGCTCCAAGTTCAGCACATTTTACAATATGATTTACATTACGGATGGACGCAGCCAAAACCTGGGTTTCGTATCCGTGATAGCTATAAATATTAACTATTTGCTCGATCAATTGAAGACCATCAACGCTTGTGTCGTCAATTCGTCCAATAAATGGCGAAACATAGGTTGCCCCGGCCTTTGCAGCCAGAATTGCTTGTCCAGCAGAAAAAACCAAGGTACAGTTTGTAGAAATTCCATGATCAGATAAATACCTGATTGCTTTTATCCCATCTTTTATCATTGGAATTTTTACAACGATATTTTCGTGAAGTTCGGCCAATTCATGAGCCTCGGCAATCATGCCATCGTAGTTTGTTGATAATACTTCAGCACTGACTGGCCCGTCAACTATTTCGCAGATATCAACATAATGCTTCAGTATATTGTTGCGACCTTTGATACCTTCTTTTGCCATAAGCGATGGATTGGTGGTTACTCCATCAAGAATACCTAATTCATTGGCCTCACGGATCTGGTCAAGGTTTGCTGTATCAATAAAAAACTGCATGAAAGTAAGTTTTTGAGTTTATAATGAACTTTTTCGCAAAGTTAGAATCTTTTAATGAGAGTAAAAGTAATTTTTAATGATCATTAATCATCGATTAACTGCACTAGAACTAAGGGGAAATCGATATTTGTTTATTATGTATATGATAATCAGATTGATAAATGAAAAATAAGATTTAATAAAAAGGCATAAAAAAAGGGTAAGCTACTTATATCGCACTGCTCAACCATTTACCCTTGCTACATTCCTGTCCTGGGGGAGTTCAATAGGAGCTGGTCGTATAAGACTTACCCGATTGCAAAAGTACAACTTTTTGTGATTTAAAAAACATCAGACAGATTTTTCAAGGTTTTTAATCAAGTTTCTTACCTTTGCACTAAACCCAAACACAAAATCTTTATTGATATGGAAACAAAAAATTCAATGTTTTTTTCTGCCCTAAAATCAGGCCTGATAATTGGTGTAGTTTCAATAGTGGTGTTCCTCATTTCCTATGTGGCTGATTTTAAGCCTGTCGGAATATTAGTCCCTATACTTTATGGAGTTTCGGCCTTTGCAATTCTAGTGATCACCCTTGTTTTTCTTTTTAAAAATTACAGAACTCAAATCGGTGGATTTATTTCATTTCGCAATGCCTTCCTATACTGCTTTATTGCATTTGCGGCAGGATCAATTCTTAGTTCATTATTTTCGGCCCTTTTTATCCAATTTATTGAACCTGAATATTATAAAAATATAATGGAAGCTCAAAAAGTTTATATGGAGAATTATCTTTCAGGAAAAATGCCCGACGAACAAATTACGGAACAATTAGATAAATTAGATGCTCAGGCAGCTTCAATGGGATCTTTTTCGGGCATGCTTAAGTCGTTGGCTGGAAGCATAATTTTCGGTGGTATTGTTGCATTAATTATTGGAGCGATAATGAAAAAGAAGCCTGATATGTTTGAAACTACTGACGGAGGAGCAATATAATCTGAATATGGATATTTCTGTAATAGTGCCTTTATTGAACGAAGAAGAATCATTGCCGGAACTCTGCCAATGGATTGGGAAAGTGATGCTTGAGAATAATTATTCGTACGAAATTTTACTTGTTGACGATGGCAGCACCGATAATTCGTGGAGTATTATACAGAAACTCCATCAGGATGATGCCCGGATTAAAGGAATTAAATTTCGCAGGAATTATGGGAAATCAGCTGCCCTGAATACTGGTTTTAAAACTGTAGCAGGCGATGTAGTTATAACTATGGATGCCGATTTACAGGATAGCCCCGACGAAATTCCTGGTTTATATAAAATGATCAAGGATGAAGGTTTTGACCTTGTTTCAGGTTGGAAAAAAGTGCGTCACGATCCTTCTTTAACAAAAAATATACCGTCAAAATTTTATAATTCAATGACCAGCCGCATGTCGGGTGTAAAGTTACACGATCATAACTGTGGATTGAAAGCCTATAAAAAGGATGTAGTTAAGAGCATTGAAGTGTATGGCGAAATGCATCGGTACATTCCTGTTATTGCCAAATGGAACGGCTTTAAAAAAATAGGGGAGAAGGTTGTTGAACACAGAAAACGAAAATTTGGTGTCACCAAATTCGGCGTAAACCGTTTCGTAAACGGGCCTCTCGATTTGATTTCGATCATGTTCGTTTCTAAATTCGGCAAAAAACCCATGCACCTGTTCGGGATGCTGGGTATGTTCCTGTTTATTATTGGCTTTGCGATAGCTGGTATTCTTGCTTATGCCAAATTCTTTCTTGCTGAGTACCGGATGACCGATCGACCTATCTTTTATTTTGGTTTGCTCAGCATGGTACTAGGAACGCAGTTATTCCTAACCGGGTTTCTCGCCGAAATGGTTGCTCGAAACTCTCCCGAACGCAATCAATACCTGATAGAGAAGGAGATTTTTTAATCATATCTGAGTCAATCCGAGTGCTTACAGAATGGCAACACGAAAAGTAATTATCATCGGAACTGCATATCCATTCAGGGGTGGTGGCATGTCGACCTATAACGAAAGGCTTGCACGCGCATACCAGCAACGTGGCGATGATGTTACCATTTTCACTTTCAGTCTTCAGTATCCGGGAATTCTTTTTCCAGGTAAAACGCAGTATTCCAGTGATCCGCCTCCAACTGATCTTAACATTCAAGTAGCTGTAAACTCAATAAATCCATTTAACTGGATTAGTGTTGGTTACAAAATAAAAAATCTCAAAGCTGATCTTGTTATCATACGCTATTGGATGCCTTTTATGGCACCTAGCCTCGGAACCCTTGCACGAATAATCAGGCGGAACAAGGTGAGTAAAGTTGTGGCAATAACCGATAATATCATTCCTCATGAAAGTATGCCGGGCGGCAATTTGCTTTCACGTTATTTTGTAAAAAGCTGTGATGGATTTGTTGCAATGTCGCGCGCAGTATTAAGCGATCTGGATAAATTTGACATATTGCGCCCACGTATTTACACGCCACATCCATTATATGATAATTTTGGTGCTTCGGTTCTTAAAGAACAGGCAAAGAAGAAAATAGGTCTGGATGAAAATAGTAAATACATCCTCTTTTTCGGTTTCATCCGCGAATACAAAGGTTTGGATTTATTGATCAAAGCATTTGCTGATGAACGATTCCGGAAATTGCCTGTAAAACTGCTAATTGCCGGCGAATTTTATATTGACAGTAAACCATACCTTGATCTTATTCAAGAACTTGGTTTAAAAGAAAGCGTTGTTCTTCGTACTGAGTTTATCGAAAACCATGATATCGTAAATTATTTCTGTGCTTCGGATATTGTTGCTCAGCCATACAAAGATGCTACACAGAGCGGTGTAACACAAATTGCTTACCATTTTGAAAAACCAATGCTTACAACAAATGTTGGCGGATTATCCGAAATGGTTCCTGATGGAATGGTAGGGTATGTAGTAAACCCGAAAGTGAATGAAATAAGTGAAGCATTGCTACGTTTTTTTATTGAAAATAAAGAAAAAGAGTTCTCAGCTAATGCGGCTATTGAAAAGAAACGATTTAGCTGGGAACTTCTGCTGAGCAGAATTGATAATATTGTCGATCAGTGTAAAACAGCCGGATAGTTTCCGAAAGCGACAAATGATCCGATGTCATTTTAAGAAAAAAGAGATAAATTAGTGACGATTAATTTGTTTCAAATCAATAATAATACAATTAAGTTACATTCATTGACTTTAAACTGCCCAACTCTATGCTAATCAGAAGTAAAGCTCCCTTGCGCTTAGGTCTTGCCGGCGGCGGTACTGATGTATCGCCTTACTCTGATTTATATGGCGGCGGAATTTTGAATGCAACTATCAATTTATATGCTTACGCCACGATTGTTCCGGCTAACGATGGTAAAATCATTTTCGAAACGGCCGATGGCAGCCTGGTAAAAGAATCACTTTCAATTCCGGAAATTAAACCGGAAGGAATTTTTGATATCCATGCGGGGATTTACAACAGGATTGCCAAGATGTTTCCTGATAAGCAATTGTCGTTCAGATTAATAACATCCATTGACGCACCTCAGCAATCCGGACTTGGTACTTCATCAACCCTAGCTGTAGCCATACTCGGCGCTTTTGTTGAGTGGCTTAAACTTCCTCTCGGCGAATATGATATTGCTCAGATGGCATATGAAATTGAGCGTTTAGATCTGGGTATGGCAGGAGGGAAGCAGGATCAGTATTCGGCTACTTTCGGCGGAATAAATTTCATGGAGTTTTATAAGGATAAAGTTATTGTTAATCCATTAAGAATCAAAGATTCATACCTCGATGAACTGGCTCATAACCTTGTTCTTTATTATACTGATACCAGCCGGTTATCATCACAGATCATACAAAAGCAGCAGCAAAATGTTATAAATGATGACAAAACTGCCATCGAAGCTATGCATCAGTTAAAAAATCAGGCTGTAATGATGAAAGAAGCGCTGCTTCGTGGTAATCTTAATGAAATAGGTGAAATTCTTGATTTCGGCTGGAAATTTAAAAAGCAGATGGCTTCGGGAATTACCAATACCAGCCTTGATAAAATATACTCTATAGCCATACAGAATGGTGCTACCGGAGGAAAAATATCAGGGGCCGGCGGAGGCGGATATATGTTTTTTTACTGTCCGGGAAATACCCGGTTTCGCGTAATCGAATCACTAAAGCAATTTGGTGGTTATACTGAGCGTTATGAATTTACCACACAGGGACTTGTTTCATGGACATTATGAAATAGTTTGCCCTTTTTATTCATTGCTAAATAATTATAAACATGGAATCGAGAATAAAATCCATCATACAATCGTCTATCGATCTTAAAAACAAGGTGTTAAACGATCCGGAACTGCTACAAACAATAAATAAAGTAGTTGAACAGATAATTAATTGCTATGAAAACGGCGGGAAAGTTCTGTTTTGTGGTAATGGCGGAAGTGCTGCCGACGCACAACATATGGCTGCTGAACTTTCGGGCCGGTTTTATTTCGACAGATACCCTTTGTTTGCTGAAGCACTGCATGTTAACTCTTCATATATTACCGCTGTTGCGAATGATTACGGCTACGAAGAAGTATATGCCAGGCTGGTTATGGCTATGGGACGTAAAAATGATGTGCTAATAGGTTTATCAACTTCAGGAAATTCAATGAATATCGTTAAGGCATTTAAAGAAGCTAATGCACTGGGAATGATAACGGTAGGACTAACCGGGCAGACTGGTGGCGAACTGAAAGACAAAAGCAATTTCCTGCTAAATATTCCTTCAATCGATACTCCGCGCATCCAGGAGGTACATGGTATGCTGGGGCATATTATTTGCGAACTCGTTGAAGAAAAGCTCTTTAAAAATTAATTCCATAATGCTCACCAACGAGGCAATTGTACTTGCAGGCGGATTAGGAACCAGGTTACAAAATGTGTTGCCTGATTTCCCGAAATGTATGGCTCCCATTAATGGAAAGCCATTTTTAACCTTTGTACTCGATTATCTTGAAAACCAAAATATAGATAAAGTAATACTCTCGGTTGGTTATCGTAAAGAACATATAATCAATTATTTCGGCAAAAGTTATCGGTCCTTGGAAATCATTTATTCAATTGAAAATGAACCCTTGGGTACCGGTGGAGCAATAAAACAGGCGTTGGACTATTGTACTAATAAACTCGCTTTCATTGTAAATGGTGATACCTGTTTCAAACCTGATCTGGCTGCAATGTCGAACCTTCATCAAAAAGCAGATGCTGATATTACTGTTGCTGTTAAACATATGGCTGATACCAGTCGTTATGGATTGGTTGTTGCCGATCAGAATGGTAAAATCGTTGAATTCAGAGAAAAAGATAAACTTTCTGCAGGCGGTTGGATTAACGGGGGGATTTACCTGATTAAAAAGACAGTTTTTGATACTTTTCAGCAACAGAAATTTTCAATTGAAAATGATGTTTTTAAAGTTTCGTGCGATAAGTTGAATCTTCAGGCTTTTCAAACGGATGCATTTTTTCTGGATATAGGTATTCCGGAAGATTATGATAGGGCCCAAATACTTTTTAATACCGCCAGTGGGAATGAATATTAAACCTACAAACTTGCAGGGCTGGACTTTATTTATCGACCGCGATGGCGTTATAAATGAGCGCATTCCTGATGATTACGTAAAGCACCCGGATGAATTTCAATTTATTCAGGGTGTAAGTGATGCTTTTATTTTGTTATCAGCCATTTTTAATCCTATCATTGTAGTTACAAATCAGCAAGGTATTGGCAGAAGCTTAATGACTTCAGCACAGTTGAATGCAGTGCATACCAAAATGCTTCAGGAGCTAAGCGCTAAAGGTGGAAGGATTGATGCTGTGTTTTATAGTCCCGATTTGAAAAACACCCGGAGCTTTACCCGAAAACCTGCCGTAGGAATGGGTTTGAAAGCCCGGAAACAATTTCCGTCAATCAGCTTTAAAAAGAGTTTTATGGTTGGCGATTCATACAGTGATATCCTTTTCGGGCATCGGCTGGGAATGACAACAGTTTTAATTGGAACTGATAAAGAAGTTACACTTAAATGCGCTGGAATACTGGACTATTCTTTTCCTGATCTGATCTCCTTTGCCGGATTTATTGAGAATATTGCTCAATAAAAAGTGGCGATATATCTATGTAAATAAATGTTTAACAAATACATACACTTAAATCACATTGACACCTTCACTCATATTTATCAGTTTCCTGGCGTATACTATAATGCTGTTTGTAGTAACCTGGATAACTGCCCGAAAAGCCAACAGTGAATCGTTTTACATCGGCAATAAGTCGTCTCCATGGTTCGTTGTGGCTTATGGAATGATTGGCGCCTCATTATCAGGCGTTACCTTCATGTCAGTGCCCGGCTGGGTAGGCGAAACTCAATTCAGTTATTTTCTCGTGGTTGTAGGTTACCTGATAGGATATACTGTTATTGCAACTATTTTAATGCCAATGTATTACAGGTTAAACCTGACTTCAATTTATTCATATCTCGAAAAACGTTTCGGTTTCTGGTCGTATAAAACGGGTGCTTTTTTCTTTCTTTTGTCACGCACTATCGGTGCTTCTTTCAGGATGTTCCTTGTTGTAAATGTGCTTCAGGTTTTTGTTTTTGATGCATGGAATATTCCTTTTATCGTAACAGTGAGTATTTTTATCGGACTCATCATTTTATACACTTTCAAAGGTGGAATAAAAACCATAATCTGGACAGATACCTTGCAAACTACATTTATGCTTCTGGCGGTTGGATTATCTATTTACCTCATTAGCAAAGATTTACATTACGATGTACGTGGTCTGTTTTCAACGGTTTGGAGTAGTGATTATTCGAAAATGGTTGTAACCGACTGGCACAGTAAACAGTTCTTCCTGAAGCAAATACTAAGCGGGGCATTTATTGCTATTGTAATGACCGGCCTCGACCAGGAAATGATGCAAAAAAACCTTAGCTGCCGCAATATCCGCGAAGCTCAGAAAAACATGTTTACCTTCAGCATTGTTTTGGTATTTGTTAACCTGATGTTCCTTTTCTTAGGAGCAGTTCTTTACATTTACTCAAGCACACACGGCATTGAATTGCCAATGCGTTCCGACGATCTTTTCCCGATGATCGCTATCAAATATCTTGGACCCTTAGCAGGTTTGGTATTTATAATAGGTTTAATTTCAGCAGCTTATCCCAGTGCTGACGGAGCTCTCACCTCGTTAACGACATCTTTCTCAATCGATTTTCTGGGCTTGAATAACCGTAAAGACCTTAACGAGGAGCAAAAAAAGAAATTCCGTTATGCTGTACATTTTTCGTTCGCAATTTTGCTTTTAATTGTAATAGTGATTTTCAGGGCTATAAATGACCGGGCAGTAATTGATAAACTTTTTACGGTTGCCGGTTATACCTACGGCCCGTTGTTAGGCCTTTATGCATTCGGATTGTTTACCCGTTTCAATGTAAAGGATAAGTATGTTCCTTACATTGCTGTTAGTTCGCCTATCCTTAGTTATCTGTTGAGTGAATTTTCGGTAGAATTATTAAATGGGTATAAGTTTGGATTTGAACTACTGATAATCAATGGATTAATTACGTTTGTTGGGTTACTGCTTTTACGCAGGAAAGACCGGCAAGTTGGGAATCTATAATTTAACAAAATTGATACTTTTGTCACTCAGAAAAATAAACACAAAAACATATGTCGAACATCCGGTTTAAAGCCCTCGAATTAGCGATCTCACGCCCGAAACGTGCGATCCAAATGAATGGAAAAGTATCTGACTACTTTGGTGAAAATACGTTTAACCAGGCAGTTATGCGTCAGTATCTTTCAAAAGAAGCTTTTCAGCAATTGCAAAATGTAATTACCAAAGGCGAAAAAATTGACAGGCGGATTGCTGATCAGGTTGCCACAGCCATAAAATCGTGGGCTATTTCGAAAGGTGCAACTCATTATACACATTGGTTTCATCCGTTAACCGGTGCTACTGCCGAAAAACATGATTCATTTTTGTCACCAACTTCTGACGGAAAAGCAATAGAACATTTTGGCGCCGGCGAACTTATTCAGCAGGAGCCTGATGCATCAAGTTTCCCAAGTGGTGGAATCCGGAATACTTTTGAGGCTCGTGGGTATACAGCCTGGGACCCTACTTCAACGGCATTTATTATGGACGATACATTATGTATTCCTACCATATTTATTTCTTATACCGGCGAAGCTCTCGATTATAAAACCCCTATGCTAAAAGCTTTGCATTCGCTTGATAAAGAGGCGACTGCAGTTTGTAAGTATTTCGACCGGAACACATCAAAAGTAATTGCAACTTTAGGTTGGGAGCAGGAATATTTTCTGGTGGATACAGCTATTTTTCACGCCAGGCCTGATATGGCTCTATGTGGACGAACGCTTTTCGGTCATGCTTCGGCTAAAGATCAGCAGCTTTCGGATCATTATTTTGGAACTATTCCCGAAAGTGTGATGGATTTTATGCGCGAGTTTGAGTACGAAGCTCACCGTTTGGGCATCCCTGTAAAAACCCGTCATAATGAAGTTGCGCCAAGCCAGTATGAATGTGCGCCGGTATTTGAAGAAGCCAATGTTGCCGTGGATCACAACCAGTTGCTGATGCACATCCTCGAAAAAGTTGCCAAACGGCATCATCTCACAGTACTCTTGCACGAAAAGCCTTACCAGGGTGTAAATGGCTCAGGAAAGCATAACAACTGGTCGTTAATGACTAACAGCGGTGAAAACCTTCTTTCGCCCGGAAAAACGCCTAAAGCCAATCTGCGTTTCCTTACTTTCCTTGTTAATATTATTAAAGCTGTGGATACTCATTCGGGACTTATCCGCTCAGTAATTGCTTCAGCAGGTAACGACTTACGCCTTGGAGCTCACGAAGCACCACCGGCTATCATGTCCGTTTTTATCGGGGCACAGTTATCGCAAATATTGGACGAAATTGAGAAAAGCACAGTAAATCAAAATCATGTTGACGGAGTTACAGAAACTTTTACACTTAATATCCCTAAAATACCTGAAATTTTCCTCGATAATACCGATCGTAACCGGACTTCACCGTTTGCATTTACAGGTAATAAGTTCGAATTCAGGGCTGTAGGTTCATCTGCCAATTGTGCGAAACCTATGATTGCATTAAACCTGACACTTGCAGAGCAATTGAAAGTTTTCCGTTCTGATGTTGATACACTTATCGAAAAAGGTGAAAATAAGGAAGATGCGATTTACAAAATTCTGCGAAAATATATCAGCGAATCGAAACGAATCAGGTTCGAAGGTAATAGCTATGGCGAAGACTGGATTACCGAAGCACTCGATCGCGGACTTGCCAACATTCCGTCAACACCTGAAGCATTGAAAGTAATGGCGAGGGAAGATGTAATAAGGCTTTTCGAGGAGCATGATGTACTTACAAAACGCGAAGTACTGGCACGTTATGAGATCGATCTTGAAAATTATATCAAGAAAATCCAGATTGAATCGCGTATCATCGGAGATCTTTCGCATAATCACATTATTCCTACTGCGATTCGTTACCAGAATACGCTGGTTGAAAACGTTAAAGGATTGAAGGAAGTGCTTGATAACAAGACTTTTGTGAAACTTTCGAATAGCCAAATGCAGAACATTAAAGAGATTTCGGAGCATATTTCAATCGTAAGGCAGCTGGTGGCCGAAATGGTTGAAAAACGCAAAAAGGCAAATCGTATCGAGGATACTATTGAAAAAGCTGGACTTTATAACAACGAAATTTTACCTTTCTTTGAGAAAGTCAGGTATCATGTTGATAAACTTGAATTGCTTGTTGATGATGAGCTCTGGCCTTTGCCAAAATATAGAGAATTACTGTTTATCAAATAGTAAGCTTCTATAATTAGGATATAACCAATAGCGGCCGAAAATTTCGAAACATCATTATAGAGGAGTACTGCCCGGACCTAAACGCCCGGGCAGTGTTATTTATATGATTATTATCCTGTTTTTCTGTCAGTTATACAATGGCTAAAGTATAAACATGAGGAAGAATTTCAGAAAAAATAAATTTATTGAAGCTCCGTTTTGGGATATCAGGCAAATTTGCTGTAATTTTGAAATGCAATAATATTACACGGTTATGTTTAAAAAACTCTTTCTTACTGCATTCCTGATGCTTATGCTTTATGGAATTAATGCGCAGATCAATGTTAGTAAAGTTGGAACTCCCGGAATTAACAGTACTTCTGAAGGTTTGTTTTACGCTTTACCCCATACAGTTATCCAGGTGGATATTGTTGTAAATAAAGTTCAGAAAGTTAAAGGCCCATTTGCCGAATATGCCGATCAAATGCTTGGTTTGTCGCAAGTTACTTCGGTTAACAGCACCGAATATGAACTTAAAGATATACGGCTGACATCGTATATTGAACCAGATCCTGAACAGTATTATTTTATCCAGATGCCGGCAAAGCAGAAAGATAAAAAAGCAATTGAACTGTTTTTATCCGGCGATGGTATTATTTCCGGTGTTGGGTCCCCATCCCAGCCTTCGGTTGATAAAAAGCAGCGCTCCATCGATCTGAGTTCGTCAAATGTCGACATTCCGGAATTTGCAAATCCAAGCGTATTTGAGCGTATGGATACTGTTATAAAACGAATAAGCCTTGACACAACTATAATTGAGCAGAAATTTTTCAGGAAAACTTCTGCCGTTAAATCCGTTGAACAAAAGGCCCGCGAAGCTGCTGAATTTATACTGAAACTTGACGAAAGTATGTATAACCTTATCAATGGTTACCAGGAAGTTAACTATGAAAAAGGCACCATGGAGTTTATGTATAACCAGATGAACAGCATGAAACAGGACTATCTCGAATTATTTAAAGGAGTAACCAGTATTTCGCCTGAGAAATTTACTTTCTATTATGTTGCCGATAAAGACAATCCGGTCGAAACTCTCTGCAGGTTTTCGATCAGCAAGGGAATCCTGCCAAAAACTTCTGCTTCGGGCGATTTAATTCAAATTCAGGCTTCCGGATTGAATAAAACAAATGCCCTAAAATCAGAAACACAAAAAATGAACATGGGTCAGCGGGAATCGCATGGATTATATTATCGGATTCCGGATAAGGCAACTGTAGCAGTTAAAGTAGGAGGGCAGGTAAAACTTGAATCTCAGTTTGTAATAAACCAGTTTGGAGTTATAACTTTTTTACCGGCAACCAGCATCAGAAATATTGGAATCGACTACAATACAGGCACTGTTAAACGCGTTGTATTGGAATAAAACGAAAACTTCCTCCTGAAATAAAATGACTTAAAGCTGCTGGATGCACTATAAAGAATTAATTTCCAAAGCACTACGAATTTCACTGATCCCAAGTATCCAGTGGAAGGAAATAAAAAACGAGAAAGAGACTCCTAAGGAACTGATGTGGAATTTTGCATTCCCCGTCATTCTTTTTAGTGCAATTGGCCGCGATATAGGTTTGCTATTTGTTGCAAAATCAGTGTTGGGATATTCCCTAAACCTGGCACTATTGCTGCTTTTTAATCTTGTTTCCTGGGTTGTAATTCCTTACCTGCTGATTATTTTTGCTGCATACCTGCTGAATTTCACATTACCGAGGCTTGGAATCGAAACGGATTATTTGCGTATTCTGAAATTGGTGGTTTATACTTTTACTCCACTTTTCATAGTAACGTTTTTTGTATACCTGCATCCTCTATTACGGATACTGATTCCAATAGGCATTTACATTTTCTTTGCCTACACGCTATACGTATTCTGGTATGGCGTTCAGGAAATGTTTGATATCACCCTTGAGAAAAAACTCCGGTTTATCGTAATTACAATACTGGTAGGATTTGTTATTATTTTCCTGGCACAACATATTTACGGCCTGCTTTTAGGCTGGGTAATGCCTGGAATGGAAGCTTATGTGAAATAAGACTTCTAGAGCGCCTTTTTTAATCTTACTAATTCTCCAAGCAAGGCATCCATCAAATCGAGCCGGAGCATGTTAGCGCCATCGGATTTTGCTTTTGATGGATCAGGATGGGTCTCCATAAATAAACCTTCTACGCCTGCTGTAATTCCAAGTTTAGCCATCAACGGGATCAGGTCAGGCCGTCCACCGGTAACTCCTGCCGGTTGATTAGGCTGCTGAAGCGAATGTGTTACATCAAGTATCACCGGAACACCTGCCTGTTGCATAACGGGAATATTTCTAAAATCGACTACCAGATCAGTATAACCGAATGTAGTTCCGCGTTCGGTAAGCATTACTTTGTCGTTACCAGTTTCACGTACTTTTTCAACTGCAAAATGCATGGTTTCGGCTGAAGAGAACTGTCCTTTTTTAATATTTACTACTTTGCCTGTTTCACCGGCAGCAACCAGCAATTCGCTCTGCCTGCAAAGAAATGCCGGAATCTGAAGTACATCCACATATTGTGCGGCCAACCTGGCATCACTTTCACTATGAATATCACTGACAACCGGAACATTAAATTGTTGCCTGATTTTAGCAAGCACTTCGAGCGCTTTTTCGTCGCCAATTCCTGTGAATGACGAGCTTTTTGAACGGTTTGCTTTTCGGTAAGAGGCTTTAAAAATAAAAGGAATCTGATATTTATCTGTCAGATCAACAAGTGTTTTTGCTATTTCGAATGGGCTTTCAGCATCTTCGATCACACAAGGTCCCGCAAGGAGAAAGAAATTCCCGCTAAGGGCATATTTAATGAGAGGTATTTGATTTACTATGTTCATACAATTGTGATTGACTAATTAAAAATCAAGCTTTTTTATAGAATTCTGTGAGCGAAGGGTTTTGAGTTCAATTAAAGTATTCATACATTCACTTCAATAACCATACTTTTCGCCCCAGTTTTTTTTAAGTTTTTCCCGGGCTTCGTGTTCCCTGGCATTATGCCCGGGATCATAAAATTTTAAACCTTTTATTTTCTCAGGCATAAACTCTAGATTTACAAAATTTCCATCGTATTGATGTGCATATTTATAATCAGCGCCATAACCAATATTCTTCATCAGCCTGGTAGGAGCGTTGCGCAGATGAAGTGGCACCGGAAGGTCGCCGAACTTCTGTACTGTCGCCAGGGCGTCCTCAATGGCCATATACGAAGCATTGCTCTTGGCTGAACAGGCCAGGTAAATTGCAGTTTGCGATAAAATGATCCGGCTTTCGGGGAAACCGATTTTATTTACTGCATCAAAACAATTGTTTGCCAGAACCAAAGCAGTTGGATTAGCGTTACCAATATCTTCAGAAGCCAGTATTACCATTCGCCGGGCAATGAAAAGCGGGTCTTCGCCGGCAGTTATCATTCGCGCAAGCCAATACACAGCACCATTTGGATCACTGCCCCGCATCGATTTAATGAAAGCCGAAATCACATCGTAATGCATCTCTCCTGATTTGTCGTACAAAGCAAGGTTTTTTTGAATGATTTTCAGCGTATTCTCGTTGTTGATTTCGATATTGCTGCCGGAAGTCAACAGCGAAGAAACAATTATATCAATGGCATTGAGCAACTTGCGGGCATCGCCTCCTGATATCCGCATAAGTGCTTCGTTTTCCGAAATATCAATTTTTACACCGTAAATACCACTCAATGTATCAATAGCTTTTTTCATGATCAATACCAGATCATCTTCTTCGAGTGATTTTAAAATATAGACCTGGCATCGCGAAAGCAAAGGAGAAATAACTTCGAAAGAAGGATTTTCGGTTGTTGCGCCTATTAGAATTACAATTCCTTTTTCGACGGCTCCCAATAATGAATCCTGCTGAGATTTGCTGAACCTATGTATTTCATCAATGAAAAGAATTGGTTGCGATTCGTCGTTCCTTGCTTTTTCAATAACTTCCCTCACATCTTTTACGCCCGAATTTACAGCACTGAGTGTATAAAATTGCCTGCCGGTAGCATTGGCTATAATAAGTGCAAGGGTGGTTTTGCCAACACCGGGAGGTCCCCAGAAAATCATTGAATGAACAGGGCCTCCGTCAACCAATTTCCTGAAAGCGCTGTCGGCTGACATCAGATGCTGTTGACCGATGTATTCATCCGCATTTTTAGGCCTTAGAATCTCAGCTAATGGAATCTGTGTGCTCATTTAAAAGTTAGAATTATTCAGTTACTGAATTATGATTGTTACCAGCCTGTTTGCGTTTGAAATCGCCAAGGTATGCAAACCTGTCAATGTTTTCCTGTATGGGCGAAATATCGAGCCCATCCAGAGATGATGAAAGTGTCTGTGATTCGGCAGCTCTTTGTTCGGGATAAATAATTACAAAATTTTTGTTTTCGTAATATCGCGCCAGATCGCGGGGCATATGCTCGAAGTAATGATTGAACGAAAGCGTACGCCGCCTGGCAGCAATTACTACAAATAAATCCTGTGAAGTGACAATCTGGGCTATTTCACTTATAGGGTGCGATGAATTAATTTCCCTATAATCAATTTGAAGGTTAGCTGTATTAGAGCTATAGAATGCAGGGATTTCGGAGATTGATTTCTCGGAACCCGAAAACAGCAACAGCGAACTTGTGCGCGTTGCCAAAACTTCAAGTGTTTTGAGCCATGCGCCAAAACCAGCTTCACATTCAGCATTTTCGGGTATTGCAACAACAATCCGATTGGTTGTATTTAAAGGTTTTGTTGCTTTAACAACAACAACCATTTGTTCGGTGCTGGCAATCAGTTTTTCAATTATACTGCCAAAGAAAAAGTTTGTAGTAGTAATTTTTCCGTTCCAGCCCAGAATTACCTTATTGATCATTAATTCCTTTACAGCCCGGTTTATGCCGTTAGCAACGTTGAGATCAACACGCGATACCAGTGAAAGTTTTGTGTCGGAAGCAGCTGCATGCGAAATGGCCGATTCAAACATTTTATTATTCCTTGCAATCTGTTCCAGAGCAAAAGCATCGTCAGGAACAACCGAAAGCATATAGACTGCTTGTTGTGTTTGTAATTCACGGATCAGGATGGCAAAATCGATCAATCCTTCTATTGTATCAGGATTTGATACTGAAACCAGAATACGTTCAGGCTTACCAAATTCAACAGGAACCTTTTCAGCTTCTGCAATAGCGAGTTTCCTGCCCGATCGTTCGGTTACAAAAGATCCGATAAAGCACGAAATGAGTATAATCATTATCGCACCGTTAAGCACATTTAATCCAATGATTTTCAGGTCATAACCAACAATTACAACTGCGATTATTGCAGCAGCATGCGATACGCTTAACCCGAAAATTACCTGTCGTTCGGCGTTTGTGTATTTGTAAATTAACTGCATTGCCCAGGCAGCTGCAAATTTGCTTGTAATGGCTACAACTACCAGAATAATTCCAAATGCCAATGCTCCGAATCCATTTGCGAATACGCTGAAATCGACCATGAGCCCAACGCTGATCAGGAATATTGGGATAAAGAAGTTATTACCAATAAAGGAAATACGGTTCATTAAAGCCGAAGTATGCGGAATATGTTTATTCATCGCCAGACCGGCTAAAAATGCACCGATTATAGGCTCGATACCTGCTGCCCTGGCGAGTAAGCCTGAAATATAAAGAATTGTCAGTACAAAAATATATTGAGAACCACTCTCTCCTTCCAGATTTTTAAAAAACCAGACACTGATTTTCGGAACACCCCAAAGAATTATGAAAGAAAATATTGATAAGGAGAGGATCATTCGTATCCAAAACATTATGGTAAATGAGCCATCAGTTGCTGCTGAAATAAATGCAAGCAAAACAAGTACTGCTGTATCAGTTATAATTGTGCCGCCGATTGTTATTGTAACAGCTTCACTTCGGGTTATTCCCAGCCTGCTGGCAATAGGGTAGGAGATAAGTGTATGCGTTGAGAACATACTTGCTATAAGCAGAGAAGCCAGCAGTGAATATGAGAGCAGAAAATGGGCAACAAAAAAACCGAAAATTAAAGGGATAAAGAAAGTAAGAGCTCCAAATACAAGGCTCTTATTGCGGTTGCGCATCAAATCGCGGGAATTAAGCTCTAACCCTGCCAGAAACATCAGGTACAGCAATCCTGCAGTACTTAAAAGTTTTATACTATCTCCAAATTCAACCAGATTCATTCCATGAGGACCTATAATAATCCCTGAAATTATCAGACCAACAATGCCTGGTATCCTGAATTTTTTAAACACAATAGGAGCAAGGAGAATTATCGTAATAAGAATTGTAAAAACAATAACCGGCTCTTTGAATGGAAGATCTGGCAAATGAAATGACAACATGCTCGGAGTGTTTTTATGATGTGCAAATGTAAGTCAATTGAACGGATTTAGACGTTTTATATGACGCAGATGCTTTAGTAGAGAAAATGAGAAATAATGACCAAAAATGAAAAAGTATATTTTTAAAACAGCTGTTTTTATCGAAAAATTGGACAAAAAAACATTTTCAAAAGGTGAAAAAGAGTAAATATTTAAGGTTATTAACAATATTTTTGAAGGTGTTAATATCTTTTTTCAAAATATTTGATTTATAACTATCATAATATCAATCACATATGCGATATGTTAAAAAAACTTAATTTTTTTTTAGTGAAAGTTTGATTGACATTATAAATCGGTGTACTTTTGCACCGTTTTTTAACTAATCTAAGTCATGAAAAAATTATTCGCAATGTTAGTAGTAGCTGGTATGGTAGGTTTTGTAGCTTGCGGCCCCAGCGCAGAAGAAAAAGCTGAAAAAGCTCGTCTTGATTCAATCGCTCTTGCCGATTCATTGAACAATGTAGCAATTGAGCAAGCTCGTATAGCTGATTCAACAGCACAGGCTGCAGTTGAAGCTGCTCACGCAGATTCAGTAGCTCAAGGTCTTATCAAGTAATACTTAATTTCTTGATTGACAACTTAAAAGGAGTGCTTTGCACTCCTTTTTTAGTTTAGAACAGTTTACTTACATTTGCAATACCGCTTCCAGCTATTTGTAGATTAACATTCAGCCATTTTCTCATGAAGCATATTGATACTCACAACCTGAAAGTGAAAATTGACAATCATGAATCTTTTCAACTGATCGATACCCGCGAGGCTGAAAAATTTGATGAGTGCCATATCGAAGGAGCAATTAATATTCCCCAGGTTGATATTCCGGAAATGATTCACTTGATTTCAAGAGAAATACCTGTGATCATATATTGCTTGTATGGTGTTAAAAGCCAGGCTCCGTATCTGTATCTGACCGAAAAATTAAAATTCAGGAACATCTATATTCTTGATGGCGGATTGTTTCAATGGGCAACTGATTTCGATCCATCAATGTCCGTATTATAATTCCTTCCTGTCATCCAAAATTAATTCCTATTCCCAGAAATACACGATATAAAATGAAAATTACTATAGTGAGTATTAAAAGCTTCAGGTGCAGGCTTATTGATTTTTCTGTTTCTTCAAAATAAAACACTGGAAAACGACCAATTCCCCAAAACAGAGGAAGCAGAATAAACACCGGGACTATCAACATCAGGTTCTCGTAAAGGGTTGTCGGGTATTTAAATACCATTAAAATAAACGTGGATACAAAAAAAGGTATAATAAACTGATCTCTGCGGAATACAGGTCGCATATTTGGCGAAAGAAATTTAAAGTAAATATTGGCGGTAAATAAGAACGGTTTCACCATTGCCATTCCTATGGCGATAAGTAGCAACAATCCAGTGAACAAGAGTAGCATTTTGGCGGTATCAGCCAGGTACAGGTAACTCAAAACAATTCCAAATCCTTCGAAATTGAAAGCTCCGATAATAAATGATCCTAAGAGCATTGAAACGGCGTGAATAAACCCCCACACGAAAAACAACCGAAGGAAACCGTCAAACTCAATAGCTTTGAAAATCACTACCAGAAATGTTATCGAAAGCAGAAAAAGGAGCACATTGCCCGAACTATAAATAACTTTTACCGAGTCAAAAGTCCAGGCTTCGGGACGGACATTAAATCCAATCCTGTTGTAATACAATGTATTAGGTATATCAAATACATTTGAAAATATAATTGTTGTAAGTTGAAACAACATATAAACAAACAAGTACGACAGCAGGTAAAATGCTGTTGAATTAATTATTATGAATAACGACTTGCGTTTCTCGACCTGCATGTTTTACGTTCAATGATTCACAAAACTAAAACAGTTAAAGCAAAATAAAAAATGCCCGGCTTATAAACCGGGCATTTTCTGTATTAATTAATTCATTGTGCTTACAGATTGGAAATATCTGCGAAAGCAATATTTGCATATTCTCCGTTTAAAAGTTTTGCGTTAATTTCCTTAAAAGCTTCGATGGTGTATCTTACATCTTCCAGCGTATGAACGGCTGTGGGAATAAGTCGCAGCATTATAACTCCCTTTGGAACAACAGGGTATGTAACAATTGAACAGAAAATATTGTATTTTTCGCGCATTTCAACTGTAATATTGGTTGCTTCAGGGATTGTACCATTTAGCATTACTGGAGTTACAGGTGATTCAGTATTTCCTATATTGAAACCGGCATCACGAAGTCCTTTCTGTAAAGCTTCAACGATTGTCCACAATTTCTTCCTAAGTTCAGGTTGAGTGCGGACCAGGTCCAGACGTTTCAGAGCACCTATAGTCATTGGCATCGGAAGTGATTTGGCAAATATCTGCGAACGCATATTGTGTTTGAGGAAATCAATTATTGCCTCACTCGAAGCGATAAAACCGCCTATTCCGGCCATGGATTTTGCAAAAGTGCCAAAATACAAATCTACACCATCCTGAACACCAAAATGCTCATCGGTACCGGCACCGGTTGGTCCCATTGTTCCAAAACCATGTGCATCATCAATGAGTAACCTGAAATTGAATTCTTTCTTTAATTCAACAATTTCCTTTATTTTACCAAGGTCGCCTGACATTCCATATACACCTTCGGTAATAACCAGAATTCCACCACCGGTTTGTTCTGTAAGCCTGGTGGCTCTTTCGAGGCCCTTACGCAGGTTTTCCATGTTGTTGTGAGGATAAACAAAACGTTTGCCCATATGTAACCTCATGCCGTCAATTATACAAGCATGTGCTTCGCTGTCGTAAACAATTACATCGTTGCGATCGACCAGTGAGTCGATAACGGAAATCATTCCCTGGTAGCCATAATTCAAAAGGAAAGAGGCTTCTTTATTAACAAAGGCAGCAAGTTCGCGCTCGAGCTGTTCGTGATACACTGTTTGTCCGCTCATCATTCGGGCACCCATCGGATATGCCATTCCAAATTTTGCTGCAGCATCGGCATCTGCTTTACGTACATCGGGATGGTTTGCCAATCCGAGGTAATTATTAAGGCTCCAAACAAGGCGCTCTTTTCCTCTGAAAATCATTTTATTTCCAATTTCGCCTTCCAGTTTAGGAAACATAAAATATCCGTCGGCTTGCTTTGCATACATTCCTAAAGGGCCCAGATTACGAACACGTTTTTCAAAAAGATCCACAATATCAGTGTTTAAGGTTAATGTTATATTTTTGTGCTGCAAAACTACTAAACTTTATAAGAAGGTTTATTGTTTGATGAAAACAATTTAAGACTTCAAACGAAAATCTTCGTAATTTGCACCTATGTCAGGGAATGTGGATAAAACCCAAACTATTGCTGTATTTTGGTTTCGGCGCGATTTAAGACTGCATGATAATGCGGGATTGTATCATGCTTTGACATCGGGTTTTAAAGTATTACCAGTGTTTATTTTTGATACTTCAATTTTAGATAAACTCAATAATGACGATAAGAGGGTAAGTTTTATTTTACAGGCTCTGGACTCAATAAACCGCATCCTGGCTCAGTACGAAAGCAGTGTTCAGATGTATTATGGAACGCCTGCATTGATTTTCAAGCAATTGCTTTCAATGTATTCAATAAGTACTGTATTTGCTAATCATGATTATGAGCCTTATGCGTTGGAACGCGACCATCAGGTAAAAATACTTCTGGCTGAAAAGGGCGTTTTGTTTCGCACGTTTAAAGATCAGGTTGTTTTCGAAAAAAATGAGGTTGTGAAGCCTGACGGTGAGCCATACACTATTTTTACGCCATACAGCCGTAAGTGGCTCGAAAAACTTAATAGTGCTACCGACCATTTGCATTTCTGGAATTCAGCAGATTATTTTCATAACTTTTTTGAAACCGATACAAATCGAAAGTTACAGTTAAGTGATATTGGCTTTATTGAAACTCCGAATGTTTTCACTCCTTTCGAACTTCACGGGCAGACGCTGCAATCTTACGACAAAACACGTGATTTCCCTGCCCGGGATTCAACCAGTAAGGTAAGTGTTCATTTACGCTTCGGAACAGTAAGTATCAGGGAACTGGTATCAAAAGCACTTACAATAAATCCCATCTGGCTTAACGAACTGATTTGGCGCGAATTCTTCATGCAGATTTTGTGGCATTTCCCACATGTAGTTAATCAACCTTTTAAGCCTAAATATCAGTTCATTAACTGGTTAAATAAGGAATCTGATTTCGATAGTTGGTGCAGGGGCGAAACAGGTTTCCCTATGGTAGATGCCGGCATGCGCGAACTCAATGCAACCGGTTTTATGCATAACAGAGTACGGATGGTAACAGCCAGTTTCCTGGTAAAGCATCTGCTGGTTAGCTGGCAATGGGGCGAAGCTTATATGGCAGGTAAATTACTTGATTTCGAGCTTTCGTCGAATAACGGCAACTGGCAATGGGCAGCCGGAACGGGTTGTGATTCAGCACCTTATTTTCGTATTTTTAATCCTATGAGCCAGGCTGAAAAATTTGATTCACAAAACATCTACATAAAAAAATGGATCCCCGAATTTGGAAGCAGCTCCTACATCCGGCCAATTATCGATCACAATTTTGCACGTTCGCGCTGTCTCGAAACCTATAAATCTGCGTTGGAAACATCTTTTAATAATATTTAACTAAATGAAGGCAATACCTGCCATGTATAAGCGTTTCATAATTCGGGTTAAAATTTGTACTTTTGCCGCATGATCAGAAAACCGGTTATCTATATAGTTTTGGTGTTATCCTCCGTGATAATATCATGTAGTCCTTATCAGAAACTTTTAAAAGGCTCGGACAGTGAACTTAAATATTCAAAGGCACTCGAGTATTACGAGAAGAAGGATTATCTGAAAGCACAACAACTTTTTGAGCAGATTCAGTCAATCTTCAGGGGAACTGATAAAGCTGAGAAAATTGCCTACTATAATGCAGACTGTTATTACAAACAGAAAGATTACATCCTTGCCGGTTATTATTTCAAATCATTTGTTACCAATTTCTCGACCAGTGCTTATGCCGAAGAAGCATTATTTCTGAGTGCCTATTGCAATTACCTGGATTCGCCGCGTTCGTCGCTCGACCAAACTTCAACCACTGCGGCAATATCATCACTGCAGATTTTTATCAACCAATATCCTAAAAGCAGTCGTGTTGACGAATGCAATAAACTCATCGACGAACTTCGTTCAAAACTTGAAAAGAAAGATATTGACATTGCTTTGCTTTACTACAAAATGTCTGATTACAAAGCAGCTGTCGTTTCCTTTAATAACGTTCTGAAGGATTATCCTGATACCAAATCTAAGGAGTTAATCCTTTATTCTATTTTACAGTCGAAATACCAATACGCCACTAACAGCGTTTTCGATAAACGCCGCGAGCGCTTAACTGATGCTATGGATGCTTACGACGAACTTAATGCTGGTTTTCCTGTGGGGGAATACAGCGAAAAAGCACTTGTAATCAAAAATGACATTTTAAAAGCATTAAACAATTAAATCACGCAACAAACAACTAATCATATGGATATCAAAAAGTTAAAAATTGAAACTACGACAATAACCCGTAATATGTCGGAACTTAACGAACCGACAGATAACATCTACGAATCAGTTTCAATTATTGCCAAAAGAGCCAACCAGATTGCTCAGGAGATTAAAGAAGAATTGAACTCCAAGATTGAAGAGTTTGCTACACCAAGCGATAACCTGGAAGAAGTTTTTGAAAACCGCGAGCAGATTGAACTTGCAAAATATTACGAAAACCTTCCAAAACCTACACTTATTGCTACAAACGAATTTCTGAAAGATCAGATTTTTTCACGCAATCCGCTAAAAGAAAAAGGCAACGAGTGGTAAACTGCTTTTGCGCGAACAGATGCTAAAAGGAAAAAAAATTCTTATCGGGATTACAGGAGGTATTGCTGCATATAAAATTCCTTTCCTGGTGCGGCTTCTCATTAAAGAAGGTGCGGCAGTTAAAGTTATTATGACAGCTGAGGCTTGTAATTTTGTAACTCCTCTTACGCTTTCTGCTTTGTCGCAGAACCCTGTTTCAATTGAACCTTTCAATCCTTCTGACGGAACCTGGCACAGTCATATCGAACTTGGTAGCTGGGCTGATGCATTTGTACTAGCACCGCTTACTGCCAATACTATGGCAAAAATGGCTACTGGTATTACTGACAGTCTCCTCTTAGCTACTTATCTTGCGGCCCGTTGCCCGGTGTTTTTTGCTCCTTCGATGGATGTGGATATGTACCATCACAAAACAACACAGCAAAATATATCGACATTGCAATCGCATGGAAACATGCTTATTGCACCGCAGGCAGGCGAGCTTGCCAGCGGACTTACCGGTATGGGACGTCTTGAAGAACCACAGAAAATTGTAGAAATTCTTCAGAATTATTTTGCTAAAAAACTGACACTTACCGGCAAACATGTACTTATTTCGAGTGGTCCTACTATTGAAGCCATCGATCCTGTGAGGTACATCAGTAACCATTCGACTGGTCGCATGGGAAATGCACTTGCCCTTGAAGCTGCCAGTCGTGGTGCACAGGTTACTTTTATTTCCGGACCAGTGAATAACTATCCTGAGCATAAGTTAGTTAAAGTAATAAAAGTTATATCTGCAGCTGAAATGCATTCGGCACTCACAAATGTTTTCGATCAGGCGGATATTACCATAATGGCTGCCGCAATTGCAGATTACACACCACAAAACCCTGCTTCGGAAAAACTTAAAAAGAAAGATGAAGCCCTAACTTTAAACCTTGTAAAAACAATTGATATTCTTTCTGATTTAGGTAAACGAAAGAATCAAAAACAGATACTTATTGGGTTTGCTTTGGAAACGAATAACGAACTGCCTAATGCTTCCATTAAACTAAAATCGAAAAACCTTGATTTCATAGTTCTTAATTCATTGAAAGATGAAGGCTCAGGGTTTGGGTATGATACCAATAAAATAAGTATTATCGATAAAGATTTAAATGTCAGTACGTTTGACCTGAAAACCAAAGCTGAAGTTGCTGCTGATATTTTTGATCATATTCTGCAAGAAATTGCTTAGTCTTATACTCTAGTAACGAAATACATGATCCGTAACATAATTGTTTTTTTGTTTTTAAGTGTTCCGTTTCTTTCCGGGGCCCAGGAATTCATGTGCCAGGTTTCGGTTAATGCACCGCAAATCGAAGGTTCCGAGAAAAAAGTATTTCAAACATTGCAATCAGAAATTTATGAGTTTGTCAACAACCGTAAATGGACAAATTTTGTTTTCAAAACGGAAGAGCGGATCGAATGTTCTATCATGATAACAATTACCGAACGTACTTCGAGCGATCAGTTTAAAGGGAAAATAAATGTAGTATTGCAGCGGCCGGTATATAAAACCAGCTATAATACAAATTTGATTAACCTGGTGGATAATGATTTTACTTTCCGATATGTCGAATATGCCCCGCTTGAATATAATGATGATGCTTTCACCTCTAATTTAACATCAACCATAGCTTATTACCTTTATGTAATGCTTGGGATTGATGCCGATACTTTTAGCAAAAGCGGTGGCACTCCTTACTACGAAAAAGCACGTGCAGTGGTAAATGCGGCGCAAAATGCTCCCGATCGCGGCTGGAAGGCTTTTGAAAGTCAGAAAAACCGGTACTGGCTGGTTGAGAACCTCATGAATAACACCTACAGCCAGTTTCGTGAAGGTTTGTATTCCTACCATCGGGGAGGTTTAGATATTATGTCTGAAAACATGGACCTTGGCCGGGCAGGAGTAAACGATTGTCTGGAAAGTATTCAACGCGTTAACCGCGAAAAAACAGGGCTTTACATCATTCAGCTTTTTATTGAAGCTAAAAGAGACGAACTCATAAATATATATTCACAAGCCTCACCAATGGACAAAACCAAGGCTGTGAACATACTCAAAGAAATTGATCCTGCCAATTCGTCCAAGTATCAGCAGATCATGCAACAAGGCAAGTAAGCTTAATTCAGCGCTATTTCTTATATTTGCTTACCAAAAGCTAAACAACAAGACATGCTACTGCATTTGTCAGTCGAAAATTTTATACTTATCCCTCAGCTGGAAATTAGTTTTCATAAGGGGTTTACGTGCATCACGGGCGAAACCGGGGCAGGAAAATCAATTCTGGTCGGAGCCCTTTCACTCATTCTTGGTCAACGCGCCGATACTTCCGTGTTGCGCGACAAGAATCAAAAATGTATTGTCGAGGGAAGTTTTTTGATCGAAGGTTATAATCTTAATACTCTCTTCGAAAAAAACGATCTGGATTATGAACCTACTTCGGTATTCAGGCGCGAAATAAATCCGCAAGGTAAATCGCGCGCTTTTATTAACGATACGCCTGTGAATCTGAATGTTCTGAAAGAAATCGGCGACAGGCTGGTTGATATTCACTCTCAGCATCAGACACTTGAATTGAATGATTCCGCCTTTCAATTGGGCATGGTCGATTCCTATGCCAGTCAGCACCAAACGCTTGTAGCTTATCGTAAATTATTCGGTGAGTATAATTCAATAAAAGCTGAGCTTGATGCATGCACAAAAAAGGAGCAGCAAAGTCTCAACGAACGCGAATACCTGAATTTTCAGTTCGAGGAACTTGAAAAAGCTAACCTTATAGCTACAGAGCAGGAAGAGGCTGAAGAGGAACTCGAAATACTTACACACGCTGAGGAAATTAAGTCAAGGACTTTCACATCTTTAGGATTATTATCTGATAATGAATTGAATATAACGGATCGTTTATCCGAAATAAAACAGCTTCTCGATCAGGCAAGCAGGTTCAGTCATCATGTCGTGCCATTTGCCGATCGCATTGGAGGCACTCTCATCGAATTAAAAGATATATCCAACGAACTCCGAATTTTCTCCGAACAGGTTCATTTTGATCCTGAGCGAATTGAAAAACTTGGGCAACGGCTCGATCTTATTTATCACCTGGAGCAAAAACACAGGGTGAAATCAGTAAGCGAACTACTGGTAATTATGAATGAATTATCGGATAAACTGTTTGCAATTAGTTCACTCGAAACACGCATTGAAGAACTTAATCACGCATTACAGAATAAAGAAAGTGAACTTTTGGAGGTCTCTGCTGTTCTTTCTAAGCTGAGGAAAGCGGTAATCCCGAATATTGAAACAGAAATGCACAAAGTGCTTGAAAATTTGGGTATGCCTTCAGCGAAATTCATCATTAAGCAGGAACCTTTGAATTATTTTTCAGCATCCGGAACGGACAAAATAACATTTCTCTTTTCTGCAAATAAAGGCGGGGAAATCCGTGAAATTCAAAAAGTTGCCTCAGGAGGCGAATTATCCAGGCTTATGCTGGCACTTAAATCCCTCGTTTTAAACCGAAGTTTACTTCCTACTATCCTATTTGACGAGATAGATACAGGTGTATCGGGCGATATTGCAGGAAAAGTCGGAACTATAATGCGGAATATGTCAATACACATGCAGGTCATTGCAATCACACATTTGCCCCAGATAGCCGGTAAGGCTGACAGTCATTTACTTGCGTATAAACAGGATGGTGATACCACAACTATTTCGAGTATGCGGATTCTTTCGAGCGAAGACCGGGTAAATGAAATTGCCCGTATGCTAAGCGACGAAACCATTACCGAGTCAGCTAAGATCACTGCCAGGGAGTTATTAAACTTCCGGAATAGATTTTCATCAAATTCTTAAACTAACACATTAATTTAGAATTATTAATTAAAACAGATACAATGGCTTACAATTTACTCAAAGGTAAAAAGGGAATCATTTTCGGTGCACTTAACGATATGTCGATTGCATGGAAAGTAGCAGAAAAAGCACACGAAGAAGGTGCTCAGTTTGTGCTTACGAATACACCTATGGCTCTTCGCCTTGGCGATACACACCATTTAGCCGAAGCAACTAATTCAATTATAGTGCCTGCTGATGCTACCAGTATTCCTGATCTCGAAAATGTTTTCAAAACAACCATGGAGCATTTCGACGGGAAAATTGATTTCATCCTTCATTCAATCGGTATGTCGCCTAACGTGCGTAAGAAAATTCCTTACGATGCACTTAATTACGAAAACTACCTGAAAACCCTTGATATTTCTGCAATTTCTTTTCATAAAGTAATACAGACTGCCAAGAAATTTGATGCTTTAAACGAATGGGGGTCCATTGTAGCATTATCCTATGTTGCAGCTCAGCGGACACTTTTTGAGTATAATGATATGGCTGACGCAAAAGCAGCTTTAGAGAGCATTGCACGAAGTTTCGGATATATTTACGGACGCGAAAAGCATATCCGCATCAATACCGTTTCGCAGTCGCCAACGCTTACAACTGCAGGTAGCGGTGTAAAAGGCATAGGCGGTTTGATGGATTTTACTGAACGTATGTCACCGCTAGGAAATGCTACTGCTGACGAATGTGCTGATTATTGCCTCACGCTTTTCAGCGATTTAACCCGCAAAGTAACTATGCAGAATCTTTTCAATGATGGAGGTTTCTCGAGTATGGGTATGAGCGCACGCGCAATGGAAATGTATAATAAAAGCCTCGATTGCCGCGATTGCCACGATCATCCGGATAACTGCAAAATTGATGAATAGAACAGAATTTGCTATTATTAGTAGATAAAACTTAGCTGTTACCAAGATTAATCGAATAATTATATACAGCCCGGGGCTTAGGTTCCGGGTTGTTTGTTTTTTCCCTGACCGGTGTGGTATAATTCAGCTGAACTTCAGGTTTAACAATACTTTCAGGAGGTTTTGGTAACCTGAAATGAATTCGCGTTTTCATTTCCGCTTTCATTTTTACGCCACGGTTCCTGGCCGGTTCGTATTTCATCAATCGTATAACGCGGATAGCTTCCTCATCACACCCATGCCCGATTCCCTTGGTAACTTCCACATCAACTATTTCGCCTATATTATTAACTGTATAGCGCACAAAAACAAGACCTTCGACTTTATTGGCTATAGCTTGTTCAGGATATACAATGTTTTCACTTACAAATTTCAGATAAGCTTCCTTGCCTCCCGGGAATGTCGGGATTTTAAGAAAATTCTTTCTTTTCGGATTTTTGGGATCGTTATGTTTCACTTTACAAAATTAACATTTTTTACTGTCAGATTTTAAATGCAACAATTTCCATTAAATTGCTTCTATATTACATGTGTAACAATTTGATTCACTGTTATATTCATTTTCATGCCAAATGATATTTACTGTTCATACCGAGTGATCCTCAATATATATTCAAATAATGTTAAATTTGTCAACGAAAAAATAAATTGGTAAATTAATTTACGAATGGATTCAGTTTGGTTTGTGTTTGAAAATCAATCAAATATAAATTGGCAGACATAACTTTTTCCTGAGATATCTAAAAAAACTAATACCTATGAAAATCCTCGTTTGTATCAGCAATGTACCTGATACCACCACAAAAGTCAAATTCGTTGACGATTCGAAAAAGCTCGATGTAAATGGTATTCAATGGGTTATAAATCCATGGGATGAACTGGCCCTTACCAGGGCACTCGAACTAAAGGATGATGCTTCAAATGCTATACAATCAGTAACTGTCGCTCACGTCGGGCCTGTAACTTCGGAGCCTACTATCCGGAAAGCTTTGGCAATCGGAGCTGATGATGCCATCAGGGTCAACACCGAACCTGGCGAAGCATTTACTATTGCCGCTCAATTGGCAGAAGCTGTCCGAAATGAGAATTTTGATATCATCATGTGTGGTATCGAGTCGAGCGATCATAATGGTTCGACAGTAGGAGGGATGCTGGCTGAATTTTTAGGATGCCCTTCAGTAACCGGAGTATCATCTGTTAAAATAGAGGGCGGACAGACCCTTATCACCCGCGAAATTGACGGAGGAAAAGAAATGCTTACTGTCCCGTCGCCGTTTGTAGCGATAGTTCAGAAAGGAATAGCTAAAGAACCCAGGATTGCCGCTATGAGAGGCATTATGATGGCGCGAACCAAACCGATTAAAGTTTTGGAACCACAAAGCATCGAAAGCCTTACAGAAGTTATTGGCTATGAAATGCCAAAGCCCCGCGCTGCATGCAAATACGTTGAAGCTGATAATGCCGGTCAACTCATAGGATTGCTTCAGAACGAAGCCAAGGTTTTCTAATTCATTTATTCATTCACACAGTAAAAAACGAATCATTATATGTCAGTATTAGTATTCCTCGAAAATTGGGATGGTAAATTCAAGAAATTGTCATTCGAATTAGTTTCGTATGCATCCAAAGTTGCCGAAATGCTTGGCGATAAGGCAATAGCATTATCAATCGGGAAAGTTGAAGCTTCAGAGCTTGAAAAATTAGCTTTTTATGGCGCAACAAAAGTTGTAAGTATCGAAAACGAAATGATCAAAGCCTTTGACGATCAGGCTTATACAAGTATGATTGCAGAAGTTGCGCAACAAACCGGGGCAAAAGTTCTTTTACTTTCAAATAACAATACAGGTAAAGCACTTGCGCCACGGCTTTCGGTCAGGCTGAAAGCAGGTGTCGCTTCAGGTGTTAGCAAATTGCCGCTAAGTGTTAATCCGTTTGTTGTTTATAAGAAAGTATATTCCGGCAAAGCTTTTGCCAATGTTGCCATTAAGACAGATGTTAAAATCCTTACTTTGGCACAAAATTCATTCGACCTGGTTGAAGCTCCCAAAACTTTCGCCTTTGAAAAACTGAACATTCAACCCGACGGAAACCTGATGAAAACACAGGTAAAAGAAGTTCAAAAACAATCAGGTAAAATTCTTATTACAGATGCCGATATTGTTATTTCCGGCGGCCGTGGTATGAAATCGCCCGATAACTGGGGACCGCTGGTTGAGCTGGCTGAACTGCTCGGCGCTGCAACTGCCTGTTCGCGACCGGTTTCTGACGAAGGTTGGCGTTCACATGATGAGCATACCGGTCAAACAGGTAAAATTATTGCCCCAAACCTCTATTTTGCCATTGGTATTTCAGGTGCAACTCAGCATCTTGCAGGTATAAGTTCATCCAAGTTTATCGTCGCAATTAATACAGATAAAGATGCCCCTATTTTCGAGGCAGCTCAGTATGGAATTGTGGGTGATGCTTTGAAAGTGCTTCCTAAACTGGTTGAAGCCGTTAAAGAAATGAAATCAAAATAAACTAGGTTATTTAACTCAGGCAAAATGTCCTTAAAGTATTAAATAATTGATTTACTTTAAGGACATTTTTGTTTGCAAATCAATTGATTATGGCAAAGCAAATAGTTTTTGCACTCACCATTCTGATTACTTTAGGCGTTTTTTCTTTTACCATTCTAAGACTGATCAGTTGGTTCAGATTCACGAAAGCCAGTTTCCCTGTGCGTGATTTAGGGAAGCGGTTTATGGTTATGATGGATGTTGCAATAGGACAAACCAAAATTTTTCGTCGTCCGGTTATTGGTTTTTTTCATGCACTCGTTTTCTGGGGGTTCTGTCTTATCATATTCGGAAGCATCGAAATGATAATAGATGGATTGTTTGGAGTTGAGCGTTCATTAAAAGTCCTGGGAGGCTTACACGATGTAATAATGGCATCTGGTGATGTTTTTGCTTTAGTGGTAGCTGTTTCAATTTTAATTTTCATGGTTCGAAGGCTTTTTATGCATATCAGCCGTTTCGAAGGTATTGAAATGAAAAAGAAATCGCATCAGGATGCTAACATTGCGCTGACAATGATTTTGTTGCTGATGCTAACCCTTATGGGAATGAATGCCGCCTATGTTCAGCTTCAACAATCTGCAAATGAATCAATTCATGGAGTTTATCCAGTTGGAGTACTACTGGCTCCTTTGTTCAGCGGATTATCACTTTACTCGATTCATGTTGTACATGAAATTTTCTGGTGGTCGCACATAATTCTGATTTTTATTTTTGCTAATGTACTTCCGTATTCGAAACATTTCCATGTATTTCTCTCAGTTCCTAATACATTCCTCACCCGCCTCGAACCGCTCGGCAAACTCACCAACATGGATGATATTACACGTGAGGTTAAGCTAATGCTGGATCCAAACGCTACTTTCGACGCACCAGCTGCGGATGCACCTATAAGCCGGTTTGGAGTTAAAGATGTGGAAGATGTATCCTGGAAAAATTATTTCGATTCGTTAACCTGCACTGAGTGTGGACGTTGTTCATCAGTTTGTCCCGCAAATACAACCGGCAAGCTTCTGTCGCCACGTAAAATATTTATGGATCTCAGGGCACGGATGAAAGAAAAAGGTCCCGGATTGGTGAAACTGGGTAAGGATTTCAATGATAATAAATCCTTGCTCCGCGATTACATTTCGGAAGAGGAGCTTTGGGCTTGCACTACCTGTAATGCCTGCGCCCAGGAGTGCCCGGTAAATATCAATCATCCGACATTAATTCTCGATATGCGGCGGTATCTTGTGATGGAGGAGAGTTCTGCTCCAACAGGCCTCAAAACAATGTTCAGCAACATCGAGAACAATGGTGCTCCATGGCAATATTCAGCAGAAGACAGGCTGCTTTGGGCCGAAAACCTTGAAATGAAAGTTTATTAGTTAATAAACCACTGAGACACGGAGAACACTAAGAAACACGGAGTATAATTCCGGGAGATTGAAATATAACAGATGTTTTTAACAAAACAGCATTCCCTAAGTGTCCCTCAATTCCCTTAGTATCTCTGTGGTAAAAAAAATATAAAACAATGGAAACCAAAAAGATAGAAATCCCTGTAATGGCCGATTTATTTGCCCGGGGCGAAAAACCTGAGTATTTATTCTGGGTTGGCTGTGCCGGTGCATTCGACGATCGGTATAAAAAAGTTACCCGAGCTTTTGCAAAAATTCTTACTCATCTTAATATCAGCTATGCCGTTTTGGGCAAAGAAGAATCCTGCACCGGCGATCCGGCCCGCAGAGCTGGTAACGAAATGTTATACCAGATGCAGGCCTTGCAGAACATTTCCATACTCGCTGGCTATGAGGTAAAGAAAATTATTACCATCTGTCCGCATTGCTTCAATATTTTTAAAAACGAATACCCTGACCTTGGAGGAACGTATGAAGTAATTAATTACATACAGTTTCTGGATAAATACATCGAAAACGGAGCCATAAAACTAGACGCTTCCCTACTTGGAAATACACGAATTACATATCACGATCCATGCTATCTCGGACGAGGAAACGATATTTATGCCGAACCACGAAGCATACTGAAAAAATTAACTAACGATTTCGTGGAGCTGGAGCGTAATAAGAGTTTCTCATACTGTTGTGGTGCCGGCGGAGCACAGATGTTTAAGGAAGCAGAACCGGGCAAGAAAGAAGTTTTTATTGAACGTACAGAAGAAGTTCTGCGAAGCGATGCCCAAATAGTAGCAACAGCATGCCCCTTTTGTATGACCATGCTTACTGATGGTCTAAAATATAAAAACAGGGAAGAAGTAAAAAACCTTGATATTGCTGAACTCATTGTCCAGGTCCTGGACTTGTAGTTTAAAATATCTTTTATTTTGGATTGGGAAATGGTGAGTCATAGAACATCGCTATTTCCCAATACCTTTTTTTGCCTGTTTTTTATAATATAAACGATTCACAGCTAGATAGATATGCAATAATTTGAATATTTAAAACCTTGATTCAGCCTGCATTACAGCATTTTTTTTGCAGATTTGGCCTAAAAGTGTAATTTTGCGACCCTGATTTCTCAACTCATCGCTCTGATGTCATTCTTGGGAAATTTCTAAGTCATAACTTGATTTACCATTTATGCGTTTTAGAATAATTGTGCTAGCCAAGCAGGTTCCTGATACACGGAACGTTGGAAAAGATGCCATGAAAGCAGATGGCACTGTTAACCGGGCAGCTCTGCCTGCCATTTTCAACCCTGAAGATTTACATGCCCTTGAACAGGCTCTGAGCATTAAAGATAAAATTCCTGAAGCAGAAGTTATTGTTCTGACAATGGGGCCGTTCCGTGCTGCTGAAATCATTCGCGAAGCCATGTACCGCGGTGCTGATAGAGGTTACCTGATTACCGACCGTAAATTTGCTGGTTCTGATACACTTGCAACTTCATACGCTCTTTCATTGGCTGTAAAAAAACTTGCGCCTTACCACCTTGTAATTTCAGGACGTCAGGCTATTGATGGCGATACAGCTCAGGTTGGTCCGCAAACGGCCGAAAAGCTGGGTATTCCTCAAATAACTTACGCGGAAGAAATTCTTTCGGTTGATGCAAAAAAAATCATCATTAAACGAAGGCTCGAAAGGGGAGTGGAAGTTGTAAACTCAACTTTACCTGCAGCTATCACTGTTCACAGCTCAGCACCGGTTTGCCGTCAGCGTGTTGGTAAACTCCTGATGAAATACAAGCACGCCCGCACGGTTACTGAACTTCAGAACGAAACTAAAGATTACACCGAACTATACAGCGACCGTCCATACCTGCTCATCGACGAATGGACAGCCGACGATTTGAAAGCTGAACCTGAAATGCTCGGCCTTTCCGGATCGCCTACCAAGGTTAAAAAAATCGAAAACGTTGTTTTTCAGCATAAGGATTCAACAGTACTTGGCAATTCCGATAAGGAAATTGAAGGCCTGATTCAGAATCTGATCAACAGTCATGTTATCGGTTAATCTAAAAAAATAAAAAATCACTGACTAATACCATAAGCACGTGAACAACATATTTGTTTATTGCGAAGTTACTGACGAAGGACTGATTGCTGACGTAAGTCTCGAACTCCTTTCGAAAGGGAAAAAACTGGCAAATGACCTTAAAGTAAAACTGGAAGCAGTAGTTATCGGTTACAAGGTTAAAAACCTCGAAACGCAGTTGTATCCATTTGGCGTTGATGTAATTCATTACGCTGATGAGGAAAGGCTTTTCCCTTATACAACACTTCCTCATTCATCCATCATTCTCGATCTTTTTAAAAAAGAGAAACCTGAGATAGCCATTTTCGGCGCAACCAGTATTGGCCGCGATTTAGCTCCTCGTGTTGCTTCGGCTCTTCGTTGCGGACTAACTGCCGATTGTACAAGTCTGGAGATAGGCGACCACTTTGAAAATAAGACACAAACAGAATACAAAAACCTATTATACCAGATAAGGCCAGCCTTTGGTGGTAACATTATCGCAACCATTATAAATCCTGAAACAAGGCCCCAAATGGCTACTGTTAGGGAAGGTGTAATGAAAAAGGAAATTTTCTCCAATAAATTTAAAGGAAAGCTCGTAAAAATTGATGCAAAAAGCATTCTGAAAGATGATGATTTTGCAGTTACAATTATTGAGCGTCACATGGAAAAAAGCAAGATCGATATCAAAAACTCACAGGTTATCATTTCCGGGGGATATGGTGTAGGATCAAAAGAAAATTTCAATCTGCTTTTTGATCTTGCTGACATTCTTGGAGCCCAGGTTGGCGCTTCACGTGCTGCTGTGGATGCAGGATTTGTTGAGCACGAACGGCAGGTTGGACAAACCGGTGTTACTGTTAGGCCAAAACTGTACATTGCCTGTGGTATTTCCGGAGCAGTGCAACACAGAGCAGGCATGGATCAATCCGCACAGATCATTTCGATCAATACTGATATTCATGCGCCTATCAACAATATTGCAGATTATACTATCATTGGAAGTGTTGCAGATGTAATTCCGAAAATGATCAAATATTACAAGAAAAACTCGAAGTAAATTAACTGACCATCATGGAAAATTTCTATACCGACAATCCCCATCTCAGGTTTCACCTTACCCATCCTCAGATGGAGAAAATTGTTAAACTGAAAGAAGCGGGCTACAGCCAGAAAGATAAGTACGATTTTGCACCTCTCGATTTTGAAGATGCCATCGACAATTACGATAAAGTAATGGAGATTATCGGCGAGATCAGCGGCGAAATTATTGGTCCAAATGCCGAATCAGTTGATAAAGAAGGACCGAAACTTATTGATAACGAGGTAAAATACGCCCGTGGCACTCAGCAGAACTACGATGCTTTGGTGAAAGCCGGTCTGGTAGGTTTCACGCTCCCAAGGGAATACGATGGACTTAACATGCCGATTGTTCCTTACGTTATGTCGGGCGAAATTGTTTCACGCGCTGATGCCGGGTTTGCAAACATCTGGGGTCTTCAGGACTGTGCCGAAACTATACATGAATTTGGCTCGGAGGAAATTAAAGCAGAATTTTTGCCCCGTTTTAATAAAGGAGCAACTGCCGCAATGGATCTCACCGAACCCGATGCAGGTTCTGATTTACAGGCTGTTCAGTTGAAAGCCACGTATGATAATCATAAACATAGATGGCTGCTTGATGGGGTTAAACGATTTATTACCAATGGAGATGCCGATATTTCGCTGGTTTTAGCCCGTTCGGAAGAAGGAACTTCTGATGCACGCGGACTTTCACTTTTTGTATATGATCGCAACGATAAAGCCGTAACAGTTCGCCGTATCGAAAACAAACTTGGTATTAAAGGATCTCCAACCTGCGAACTGGTTTTCCGTAATGCCCCGGCGAAACTAATAGGTGATACCAAACTTGGTCTTATCAAATACGTAATGTCACTGATGAATTCAGCTCGTTTGGGTGTTGGTTCACAGTCAGCCGGAATTGCTGAGGCTGCTTATCGCGAAGCTTTGAAATATGCAAATGAGCGGGAGCAATTTGGTAAATCCATTATCAAGTATGCAGCCGTTTATGAAATGCTTACAAATATGAGGGTAAAGATTGACGCCATGCGCACTTTACTATACGAAACCGCCAGGTATGTAGATATTTACAAAGCTTACAGTCATGCTTCCAAAGAGCGCAAACTGGAACCTGAAGAACGTCAGGATGCCAAAATGTATCAGAAACTTGCTGATATGTACACGCCTTTGGTAAAACTTTATTCAAGCGAAGGATGTAACCAGATAGCCTATGATGCCATTCAGATTTTCGGTGGAACCGGTTATATGAAAGATTTCCCTATCGAGCGTATTTATCGCGATGCGAGAATTACCACTATTTACGAAGGCACTTCACAACTTCAGGTTGTCGCAGCTATCCGGAATGTAGGTAGCGGAGCATTCCTGGCTACTATGCGCGAACGCGGGCAGTTACCGGTTAAACCTGAATTGGAATACCTGAAAGGAACACTGGAAAAAATGACCGAGCAATTTGCCAAAACCGTTGAAAAAGTGAACGAATACAATGATAATGAATACTTTGACTTCCACGCACGGCGTATGGTCGAAATGGCTTCCAATGTATTGATCGGATACCTTTTACTGTATGATGCTAACAGAAGTGAAGTATATTCGAAATCAGCTGATATCTTTATCCGTAAAGGCCGTGCCGAAAACATTGCATCCGTTAGCTTCATTAATAATTGCCATCCTAAGGATATAAATGACTTTAAGATGTAATTTTACAGAATGAATTCCGCAATTTGGAATTATTACCAATAAACAACCTAACCACTTGAAAGAACGCTCACTATACGGGCGTTCTTTTTTGCTTTCTGACTTTTCATATTCCTGCTCTTTAAATTTTTATTAACACATGGAAAATCTTATGATGTAATTTTTGTACTTTTCGACCCGTTTTAGCATCTTGATTAAACTGGTTTCCTTTGTTTACTATCGATCTCAAAAGTGTTGAAATTTGAGAGACATCAAAGGAAAAACAGTAATCAGGTTTCAACAGATTCAATTTAAATGCATAGAGATCAATTAAATACAAGTCATACACAACGATTTTAATAATGGAAAACAGAAAAGTACTAAAAAGCGGCGAATTCCTGGTGGATACCGTTGAAGCCAAAGATGTATTTATCCCTGAAGAATTCAACGACGAACAGTTGATGATTGCTCAAACCTGCCAGGATTTCCTTGATACCGAAGTATATCCGAATATGGACAAAATTGATAGTCCGGATATAAACCTGATGCGGTCAACACTCGAAAAATCAGGCGAACTCGGTTTAATGGGCATTGCTTTACCGGAAGATGTTGGAGGATTCGGACAGTCGTTTGTTACCCAAATGCTTGCAGCTGAGACTATTGGAGCAGGGTATTCTTTTTCGGTTGCGTTCATGGCCCATTGCGGTATCGGAACTTTACCAATTGCCTATTATGGTACTGAAGAGCAGCGCCAAAAATACGTAACCAAACTTGCCACAGGTGAACTGATCGGTTCATATTGCCTCACTGAGCCCGGTGCAGGAAGTGATGCAAATGCCGGAAAAACGAATGCACGGTTATCAGAAGATGGTACACATTATATCCTTAACGGACAAAAAATGTGGATTACCAATGCAAATTTTGCTGATTTACAGACTGTTTTTGCAAAAGTAGGTAACGACCGGATTCTCAGTGCGTTTATTGTTGAACGTACCATGGAAGGTGTTGTTGTTGCTCCTGATGAAAAGAAAATGGGTATTAAAGGCTCATCTACAGCTCAAATCTTCTACAACGATGTAAAGGTACCCGTCGAAAATATGATCGGTCATCAGGGCGAAGGTTTCCGGATTGCACTAAGTATTCTTCATATGGGTCGTATTAAATTGGGCGCCAATGTTATAGGTGCTGCTAAAAAAGCGATAAACGATTCAGTGAAGTATGCGAATGAAAGAAAACAATTCTGTGTGCTGATTTCTACTTTTGGTGCTATTAAACACAAAATCGCACAACAGGCAATAAAAACCTTTGCTGCTGAATCAGCTACTTACCGGGTGAGTAAAGATATTGATGATCTGATCGTTATCAATAAAGCATCAGGTATGGATCACGGGCGTGCAACTATCGAAGGTATTAGCCATTATGCTGTTGAAGCCGCCATTCTTAAAGTGTATGGTTCCGAAGCCTTGGACTATGTTATTGACGAAGCTGTTCAGATTCACGGAGGAATGGGATATTCAGCCGAAATGGCTGTGGAACGCGGTTACCGCGATTCGCGTATAAACCGTATTTTCGAAGGAACCAATGAAATTAACCGGCTTCTGATTGCCGATACGGCTATAAAACGTGCACAAAAAGGTGAATTTGATCTTTTCGGCCCGGCAGAACAACTTTATACTAATCTTGATCAGATCACCTCTGGTAAATCAGGTGATGAAAGTTATTATGCAGAAAAACGTCGTTATCTTGCTAATTTCAAGAAAGTTATACTTATTGCCATTCATGGCGTAACCAGGTATTTCGATAAGAAACTGGTAAAAGAACAGGAAGTGATGAACAACATTTCCGAAATGATTATGGAAACGTATATTGCTGAATCGCTGTCGTTAAGAGTTGAAAAACTGGAAGGTTTGAAAGGTGATGCAGCTATTTTCCGCGATATGCTCGATGTGTATGTGTACGATACTGCCGACCTTGTACGCAAATCGGCCCGTGATGCTTTTAACTCTTTTGCTGACAGCGCAGAATCAGAAAAACTGAATGTCGCCATCGAAAAGCTTACTCAGGTTGCCGGTATTAATGTTAAAGAAGCGCGCAGACGAATTGCTGACAGGTTGATAGAAAATAACGCATATAAATTTTAAAAGTGTTATATTTACAAAAAAGAGGCACTTCTATCCGGAGTGCCTTTTTTTTACTAAAACCTTCATTTGGTTATTGTAATTATTACTTTAATTTTGCTTTTCTCAATATTTATAGAAGCTAATTCTATAAATACCTGATTTATTGAAATCTGACACCATTATTATTATGACAGGACAGTACTTTTATCTGATGGTGCCATTTATTGTTGCCTTATTTTTGGCAATTAATATGGGTGGAAGCGGTACAGGCCCATCTTTTTCAGCGGCTTACGGAGCCAACGTAGTGAAAAAGAGTGTTATACCTGGCATTTTTGGGTTAATGGTTTTTCTTGGGGCCATGTTTGCCGGACGTCAGACAGCTGAAACAGTAGGTAAGGGACTTATAAATCCTGAACTAATGACATTTTCAGTTGTATCAATCATTCTTTTTGCGGTAGCAATCTCCCTGCTTATTGCCAACTTATCCGGAATTCCGCAATCAACCAGCCAATCTACAGTTCTAGCAGTACTGGCAGCAGGTATCTATTTTGGCAATTATAATTCAAATAAAATATTTCTGGAGGTTATTCCGGCTTGGTTTATCCTTCCTGTTATTTCATTTATCTTGAGTTTGCTAATTGGGAAATATATTTACCGGCCTATGCGCCGCAGAGGTCTTACTATGTCGCGTGCCATGAATATGAATCAGAAAGCTATGATTAATGCGCTGATCCTTTTTATGTCGATGTATGTTGCGTTTTCGATAGGTTCAAATAATGTTGCAAATGCTGCCGGCCCCATAGCAACTATGACTTCCAACCATTTGCAGGTTGTTGGCGAGGAGAAACTTTTTCTTGTTGTTATCCTATCTGTATTAATGGTAGCTCCTGGGTTCGCCATTGGAAGTTCAGTATTTGGAACTAAAATTTTGAACAATACAGGGAAAGAAATTGTGCTTTTCGGGAAATTTGAAGCAGGAATTATTGCTTTTGTATCGGCCAGTCTTCTGTTATCTGCATCTTTGTTTAATGGAATCCCAACATCATTGGTACAGTTGAACGTAGCAGCAATTATAGGTGTTGGTGTTGCTAAACTTGGTGTAAAAAATATCTTTAGAAAAACAGAAGTCAGGAAATTTTTCCTGATGTGGCTTATTGCACCTGCTATTGCTTTTTCTTTATGCTTGCTGTTGCTCTATATAGTTGATAAGATGGGGTATTTATAAAAATACTCTGTCACTATTTAATATTTTCCACTAATTTCTTCTGGACCACGTGAACAAACAAGAGATTATTCAAAAAACAATCATATTTGTTAAAGAAACTTTAGCTGATGCTGAAGGCGGGCACGATTGGTGGCATATTTACAGGGTGTGGAAATCAGCAAAGCATATTGCGCAGCACGAAAATGTTGATATCTTTATTGTTGAACTCGGTGCTTTACTTCACGATATTGCCGATTCGAAATTTCATGGCGGCGATGAAAATATCGGCCCAATGAGAGCAAGAGAATTCTTACAGTCAATACAGGTTGATGCACAGGTAATTGATCATATCGAAAAAATTATTTCAAATATTTCATTTAAAGGTGGGCGGTTGCCACAGAGTTTCAAATCGCCGGAACTGGATGTAATTCAGGACGCTGATCGGCTTGATGCAATAGGAGCAATAGGTATTGCACGAACTTTTAATTACGGTGGGCACAAAGGGCGAACAATTTATAATCCTGAAATTAAACCCAATCTTCAATTATCTAAAGAAGAATATAAAAGTAGTGACGCCCCTACATTGAATCATTTCTATGAAAAATTATTACTGCTTAAGGATCGGATGAATACACGAACCGGTATGGAAATGGCGTTGAAAAGACATGATTTTATGCTTTCTTACCTCGATCAGTTTTATAAGGAATGGGACGGAGAAAAATAGATAAGTGACAAATCCGTCCTGTATTTTTATTTATTCAATAACATGCATGGCATTTTGTAAATAAAAAAGGGATCCTTACAGATACGTCCTTTATAAAATAATTTGATTCGTTTTTATTCCTCTGACTGCGAAACAATAGGGGATTCAAGTGTCGAGGCCGGAAGTTCTTTTAAAGGTGGTTTCTCAATAATAATTTTCATATCCTTGATTTCCGGATCAAAATCGATATTGATAATGTCGCCCTGCGCAAGTTTTGTAAGTATAATCTCCTCGGCCAGAATATCTTCAACATATTTCTGAATTGCCCTTTTCAACGGTCGGGCGCCAAATTGTTCATCCCAGCCTTTTTCAAGAATATAATCCTTCGCTCTTTCTGTAATGCGGGGCTCATAACCCATAGCTTTAATACGAGTGAAGAGATGTGCAAGCTCAATGTCAATAATTTTGTGAATATCCTCACGCTCAAGCGAATCAAAAATAATCACATCATCAATCCTGTTCAGGAATTCGGGTGCAAATGATTTTTTAAGTGCATTTTCGATAACACTTTGAGCAATACTTGAACTTTGCGACTGTCGCGCTGTAGTGCTGAATCCAACTCCTGAACCGAAATCTTTTAATTGCCTCGATCCAATATTGGAAGTCATGATTACAATTGTATTCTTGAAATCGACTCTTCGACCCAGACTATCAGTGAGTTGCCCATCGTCAAGCACCTGTAGCAGTATGTGAAAAATATCAGGGTGAGCTTTTTCAATTTCATCTAGTAAAACGATAGAATAGGGGCGACGACGTACTTTTTCGGTAAGTTGTCCACCTTCTTCATAACCTACGTAGCCCGGAGGCGCTCCAACCAGTCGCGAGACCGCGAATTTCTCCATGTATTCGCTCATATCTATACGAATAAGAGCATCTTCAGTATCAAAAAGATATCGGGACAAAATTTTAGCCAGGTGAGTTTTTCCAACGCCAGTTGGTCCAAGGAAAATAAATGTTCCGATTGGTTTATTCGGATCTTTAAGCCCTGCACGATTACGGCGGATGGCTTTTACCACTTTCTTGATAGCATTTTCCTGCCCGATTACAGATCCACCCAATTCCTGCTCCATATTCATGAGCCGTGAACCTTCGTTTTCTGCAATCCGTTGTACCGGAACGCCTGTCATCATGGCAACTACTTCAGCTACATTTTCTTCGGTAACCATTTGCCGGTTTACCTTCGAATCTTCCTCCCATTTAGTCTTCAAAGCTTCGAGTTGAGCTTGTGCTTTGCGCTCATCATCACGGAAACGCGCTGCTTCCTCATACTTCTGGCCTTTAATAGCCTTCATTTTCTTCTGCCTGATATCTTCTATCAAACTTTCAGTCGTTACAATTTCTACAGGAACATGCATATTCGAAATATGCACACGTGCTCCTGATTCATCAAGTGCATCAATGGCTTTATCAGGAAGACAACGATCAGTGAGATAACGGTTTGTAAGTGAAACACAAGCATCTATTGCTTCAGGTGTGTACTTTACAAGATGATGGTCTTCGTATTTTTCCTTAATCTGGTTTAAAATGGTAACAGTTTCATCAGGTGAAGTCGGGTCAACTATGATTTTTTGAAACCTGCGTTCCAGAGCGCCATCTTTTTCTATATACTGACGATATTCATCAAGCGTTGTGGCACCAATACATTGTATTTCGCCGCGGGCAAGCGCCGGTTTGAACATATTACTAGCGTCAAGCGATCCGCTTGCATTTCCGGCTCCTACAATTGTATGGATTTCGTCAATAAAGAGTATGATATCGCGATTCTTCTCCAACTCGTTCAGCACTGCTTTCATGCGTTCTTCAAACTGTCCGCGGTATTTAGTACCCGCTACCAGCGATGCCAGGTCAAGGGTATAAACCTTTTTATTAAACAAAGCACGCGATACCTTACGCTGAACAATACGTAATGCAAGTCCTTCGGCTATAGCAGATTTGCCAACACCCGGCTCACCAATTAATATCGGATTGTTTTTCTTACGGCGGCTTAATATCTGCGAAATCCGTTCGAGCTCCTTTTCACGGCCAACAATTGGATCAAGTCTGTTTTCCTCAGCAGCCTTGGTAAGGTCGCGTCCGAAATTATCGAGTACAGGCGTTTTTGACTTACTGTCAGCTGTTTTTCTAAGGTTTTCGATACCACCGCCTTCATCCGGATCATCATCCTGCGAACCACCTGAAAGCTCATCCTTAGGGTCTGAATCTGTTTCGCCAAAAAGCTTTTCCTTGTCAGCCTGCAATGATGCATCATCTCCGGTAATCAAATATGATTTAACTTCTTCCTTGAACAAATCATAATCTACACTATATTTTTTCACTGATCGGGTAACCAGGTTATCTTCGTCTTTCAAAATTGCTAACATTAAATGTTCGGTTCCTATTAATTCGCTGTTGAAGAGCTTTGCTTCGAGATAAGTAAGCTTAAGAGCACGTTCAGCCTGCTTAACAAGCGGAAGATTATCATTGACTTTGTTATGGTTTGCAGGATTAACGATGGCTGATTCAATAGTACGGCGTAATTCGGCCATATCAACATTGAGATAGCTTAAAATCCGTATTGCCATACCTTCCCCTTCACGTATCATGCCCAACAAAAGATGCTCGACTCCAATATATTCATTTCCAAGCCTTATAGCCTCTTCCCGGCTAAAGGATAAAACATCTTTCACTCTCTGTGAGAACTTTGCTTCCATTTATATTCCAGTTCTGTTTACTAATTGTTCAATTATTAAAATTCTTTCAAAATTACAATATAAACGTACAAGTCTGTAAATAGTTTGCTTAAATGATTTGCCAAAATTTATTAAATCATTCATTTACTGCCATTTGATATTATCAACAGGTAATTGTTAGAAACACAATCGAAAAAGCTTATATTTAAACTTTTTGTATCAAAAAAATACGTACTTTCGTAGTTCTGTTGAGGATAACTTAAGTTATTATAAATGAAGGAGTTAATAAATGGATAACATTCAGGACGGGGAAAGAATAGTACCTGTTAATATTGAAACACAAATGAAAGGTGCCTACATCGATTATGCGATGTCGGTTATTGTATCCCGGGCGTTACCCGATGTGCGCGATGGTCTTAAACCTGTTCACAGGAGAGTACTATACGGAATGCTTGATTTAGGAGTACTATCAAACAGGGCTTATAAAAAATCTGCCCGTATTGTCGGAGAAGTACTTGGTAAATATCACCCTCATGGTGATACCTCTGTTTATGATGCTATGGTTCGGATGGCCCAGGATTGGTCGCTAAGATATCCATTGGTTGACGGACAAGGTAACTTTGGATCAGTTGACGGCGACAGCCCGGCTGCTATGCGTTATACTGAGGTTCGCCTCCGTAAGCTTGCCGAAGAACTGCTTGCAGATATTGATAAAGATACTGTCGATTTTCAATTGAATTTTGACGATACACTCGAAGAACCAACTGTTTTGCCTGCAAAAATACCGAATCTGCTTATTAATGGAACTTCAGGTATTGCAGTGGGAATGGCAACAAATATTCCTCCGCACAATCTTACGGAGATCATTAACGGTTGTATAGCTTATATTGACGACAGGGACATCTCAATTGAAGGCCTGATGAAATATATCAAAGCACCAGACTTTCCTACCGGTGGTATAATATACGGATATGAGGGCGTTCGCGATGCATATGAAACCGGTCGCGGCCGATTGGTTATGCGAGGTGAATCGACTTTCGAAACTGATGAAAAAGGCCGTGAAGCAATCGTTTTTACCTCCATACCTTACCAGGTAAACAAGGCTGAAATGATTAAAAAAACAGCTGACCTTGTTAATGAGAAAAAAATTGAAGGAATTCACGATATACGCGACGAGAGCGACAGGAACGGTCTGCGTATCGTTTATGAATTGAAAAAAGATGCTGTTTCGAATGTAGTCCTTAATAAACTTTATCAATACACAGGTTTACAGACTTCATTCAGTACCAACGCTATAGCACTTGTTAAAGGGCGTCCGTATCAACTAAACTTAAAACAACTTATCGGTCATTTTATCGATCACCGCCACGAGGTTATACTCAGGCGAACCCGGTACGATCTGGCTGAAGCTGAAAAACGTGCGCATATCCTTGAAGGTCTGCTTATTGCGCTCGATAATATCGATGAGGTTATTGCCATTATCCGTGCAGCTGCTTCACCCGAAGAAGCCAGAACGAACCTTATGGCTCGTTTTTCACTTAGTGAAATCCAGGCAAAAGCTATACTTGATATGCGTTTACAGCGCCTTACCGGCCTCGAACGCGACAAACTCAAAGAAGAATATGCTGAGCTGATGAAAATCATAGCATATTATCGTAGCATACTTGCTGACGAAACCCTGCAATTCGATATTATCAAAACAGAACTTACCGAAATCAGAGAAAAGTACGGCGACGAGCGTATGACGCGCATCGAACTAAGTGCAAAAGATTTCAGGATTGAAGATACAATTGCCGATGAAGCCGTGGTTATTACCATTTCGCACATGGGCTACATGAAACGCACACCGCTTACCGAGTACCGCCGCCAAAGCAGGGGAGGAAGAGGAGCGCGAGGTTCTGATATCCGCGAGGAAGATTTCCTTGAGCATTTGTATATTGCCACTGCACATAACTATATGCTTTTCTTTACTGAAAAGGGTAAATGCTTCTGGCTCAGGGTTTACGAAATCCCTGAAGGAGGAAAAACATCCAAAGGACGCGCTATTCAGAATATGTTGAACATTGAAGCTGATGATAAGGTTAGGGCAATTATAAACCTTAAAGACCTTAAAGACGAAGATTATGTAAAAAATAATTACATTATACTTTGTACTAAAAAAGGAACCATCAAAAAAACTTCCCTCGAAGCTTATTCTCGTCCACGCCTAAATGGTATTAACGCCATTAATATAAACGATGGCGATCAGTTACTAGAAGCACGTTTGACAAACGGAAGCAGCGAAGTGCTTATGGCATTGCGCAGCGGAAGAGCAATACGTTTTAACGAATCAACCGTTCGCCCGATGGGTCGCACCGCTACAGGAGTAAGGGGTATAACACTAGGAGGGAAGACAGATGAGGTTATTGGCATGATATGTGTTAACAGTAACGAAGAATCCATACTGGTTGTTTCGGAAAAGGGATATGGTAAACGATCCGATCTTGATGATTACAGGGTTACAAACCGCGGTGGCAAAGGTGTTAAAACCATTAACGTTACCGAAAAAACCGGAAGCCTGATTGCGATTAAAAATGTAACCGACCGCGATGACCTTATGATTATCAATCTCTCAGGAATAATAATCCGCATGGGAGTAAGCGATCTGAGAGTAATGGGAAGGGCAACCCAAGGAGTGAGGTTGATAAACCTGAAAGATGATGATGGAATTGCTGCTGTAGCAAAAGTTGAATGTGAAATCGATGAAGTGGATGAAGAGGAATTATTGGACGGCACCGAACCTATTGATAGTGAAAACAATGATATAGCAGGTGATGAATCGGAATCAACAGACACAATAATACCAGAAGAATAAGTACTTTTAATTAAATAATAACACATTAACTCAAAGAAAAATCAAAACTAAAAAGTTAAGGAAATGAAAAGAACTCTTGTTTTATTTGCCCTAATTATGCTGGTGAGCGCTTCCTTCGCGCAAATGAAGAAAGACCGTACTTCGGCATACAATTATTGGATGAAAAAGGATTTGATTAAGGCTAAAGAATTTATCGACAAAGCCATCACTTATCCTGAAGCTACTACTGATGCCAAAGTTTGGTATTACAGAGGTGGAATTTATCTTGATATTCAGATTTCTCCAGCAAAAGCAGTTTTGGCTCCGGATGCAATAAATGTTGCTTACGAAGCTTACACTAAAGCACGCACCTTGGATACTAAAGGAGAATTTAAAGCTGATATAGCTGCTCGTCTAGGCGCAATCGGTGGAGAATTTTTTAACGAAGGTATCTCTTATTTCCAGCAGAATGATTTTGATGGTGCAATGCCATTCTTCGAAAAAGCAATCAACATCAGCAACGAAAATCAAACTATTGATACATTAGCCAATTATGGGGCTGCTTTATGTTTCGAAAAGAAAGCTGCAACTGATCCTGCTTTTTTAGATAAAGCTATTGAAAGATACCAGTATCTTGCTGACCTACGAATGAAAGAAGTAAGTGTATATACCTCACTTGCTAATCTTTATAAAGATAAAGGAAACCTTGAAAAAGGAGCGCAGGTATTAAACATTGCAAAAGAAATGTTCCCTGGCAATACTGATATAATTATTACTGAGGCTAATATGTACATCTCAACCAACAACCATGCAAAAGCAATTTCGAGCCTCATGGAAGCTAAAGAGAAAGAGCCTAAAAATGTTTCAGTACTTTATGCTGTGGGTGTAACATATGATTTGATGAAAAACGATACCAGTCTTTCAGATGCTGACAGGTCAAAATATTTTGATGCCGCAATTACTTCTTATAAGGAAACCATTGATGCAGACCCGAATTATTTTGATGCGTTATTTAACCTGGGTGCAATCTATTTCAACAAAGGTGGTGAAGTGATAAATGAGGCTAATAAACTTCCGATAAACGAAACTGCGAAGTATGATAAAATGTTGGCTGACGGAAACAATTTCCTGAATCTTGCATTGCCATATCTTGAGAAATGCGAAACTATTCAGCCTCAGGATAAACCCACACTTATTTCTTTGAAAGAAATTTATACAAGGTTAAAAATGAATGAGAAATTGTTAGCAATTAATGACAAGTTAAGCAACCTGTAATTCCTACTGAATTTTAATGAAAAGGAGCCCTGATAAGACGGCTCCTTCTTTTTCGATATTTCCTATTTAACATAATATTAATTATAGGACTTATATATAGGCTTATTTTAGTTGTTAGTTGATCATCTGCGAATCCAATTTTCAAAGCATAATCAGCTAGTTTGATTCAAATTACAGGTTTTCAGGAAGGATATCAGTATAAGGCATATCAAGTTGTTTTATATCCTGAACTGCGCTTCCGGCAATTCCTTTTATTGAACCGTACATATCAATTGTATTATCAATAACTTTTTCAATTTGCTTTTCACGCATTTTCCAGCTTTTTTGCATCGAGCGCTTTTCACTGTCCAAATCTATTTTCATTTGGGTAAAACCTTCCACAATAGCCTCAATTTGCATATGGAATGTGTTACTGGTAAGAAAGTCGTACAAAATTACCATTTTATCTCCTTTATTCTCCTGCGAAGCCACTGCATTACTAACCTGCACAATTGATTCCCTTAATACCTTGCACAATCCCTTGAATTCGTCATATGTACATATCCAGATACCTTCTTTCAAACCCATGCGATCCATATCCGAAGGTAAAACCTCAGAAACAAGAACACCGATATTGGCACCTTTCAAGCGAATATCGCTTTTAAATTTCTCAATCCAAGTTGGTTGAAAATCTTTTGTACGCTTACTTTCGTAATAAATTGTGCCGCAATTCTGCCGGGTTCGGGTATTAACAGTCTGAATACAATCGCCACCGCGGGCACCTTTTTTAATTTCTTCTATAGTATCGAGTGGGAAATTTGCAGCCAGCCATTCTTCGATAGCAAGTTCCTGCACTTCTCCCTGCAATTGCATGGAGCCTTGCTCCTGCTTGCGTTTCATTTCTTCTGTGAGACGTTTCTGATCCTCAAGCTGCTTTTGTAATTCCTTAAGAGCTAGCTCATTGCGGTCCTGTTCGTATTTTCTGATTTTCTCTTTCTCATCAGTAAGTTTTAAATTTAGAATTCGCTCGGCATCAGCCATCACGCTCTCTTTCAACTCATCTTTTTCACGTTTCAACCTTTCAATTTCTGCTTTGCTGCGACTCAGTTCTTTCAGTTTTTCCGATTGCTCCTGCAAATCTTTCTGCATAGCAGCAACCTGCTCAGCCTGCTCTTCGTTGAGACGTGCTTTGATCTGTTTCTCCAAAAGCAATTTTTCATCCTTTAGCTTCAACTGCAGTTTCTCCTGGAAAAGCTCATTCTCTTTTTGCTTTTTCCTTTCAAATTCTTCTTTCTGCTGATTTAAGTTCAGGAGTTCCTGATCATATTTCTTCTGCTCAATTGCAAGTTGAGCAGTATATTTCTTCTTAAAATCATCCTCTAACTGGTGATAAAGGATTTCATTTACATTTATTTCGGCTCCGCAATTTGGACATTCTATTTTAGTTTCACGCTCCATTTTTCTGATATTGAAATATTTAAATCTTTAATCTGATGCCTAATTCAAGGCATTTTTATGGCACTAACTTACAAAAAAAAAGCCTCACATAGCGAGGCTTAAATCAGATGCATGCAGATCTTATATCGGTTGAACAATTACCAACCTGAAAATCTGAGTGTCGGGCCTTACTGTAAAATGATCACTTTCGTAATATTCAATCGCAAAAACACCTCTTTTCATCGCATAAATGTATCCACCCTGATAGCTGTCATTATAGAAATAAACAGGCACCGGAAGCCACGATTCGCCTGATTTCATATACAGACTAACCATGCCTTTGTTAATAACATTATCGGTGATTTCGGGCATGGCAAGGTCAACAGCAAATCCATACCCGGGATTTCCCTCAATTCCATATTCAACCCACTCGGAACTCTGTATAATAAAATCGATGGTTCGCATATCCGCGTTTCCACCCTGATCATTTTCGCAAGATGTCGAAAATAAAGTAATTGCTATCAGTGTAATAAAAAGGAGCTGTTTCATATATTTTTTTTGTTATGTTAGATTTTAATCCTGTCAACAATCATTCCAAAATCCGGACTTTTGCAAATAATTTAATGAACAAAGCTAATAAAAATATACAAATTAAGGCTACCTAATATTTTGTATTTTTACAAAACCAATTGTTTCCTTTAAATGAAAACACTGCGACTCATTTTAGTACTTTTTCTCTGTTTAGTGTTGGTTGTATTATCTGTAGGATTTTTATTGCCCGGTAAAGTTAAGGTTGAACGCAGTTTGTTAATTTCCGCAAGTCCCGAAAGTATTTTCGAAAAGGTAAACACAATTAAGAACTGGAAAAAATGGTCGCCCTGGTTGCAAGATACATCATTGGCATATAGCTATTCAGGACCTGAGAAAGGCGCAAGTGCAATGCTTAACTGGCAAAGTAAGGACAAGGATAATAGAAAAGGCAAAGTATTAATTATTTCGGGTACTCCATACGATTCGCTTTTGGCTATTCTGGATTTTGGCGACAATGGCAAAACTTCGTGTATTTTTCATTTTGAAGAAATGGATAAAGGCACTACAGTAACCTGGAGACTTGAAAGTGATTTAGGTATGAATCCGGTTTCGAGATGGATAGGTCTATTTACCGAACGCATTGTTGCCCCTGATCTTGAGACGGGATTAATGAACCTTAATCGACTTGCAAACGCAAATAAATTGGTGAACGGATTCGAAATTACTGATTTTGAGGTACCTGCAAAAGTATTGCTCACTGTTCGCGATACAGCCCAAAGTGATATGATTTCAAATAAACTTGCTTTAATGTATGAGAAGATTTCCCGCTTCATTAAAAAGGAGAACCTCTCCCCTGCCGGCCCACCTATTACTATTTATCATAGTTTTAGTCTGAATACATATGATTTTGAAGCCTGTATTCCAATACTTTCAGCTATACCAACTCCTGAAGGCATTAATTGTATAGTTATACAACCACAAAGAGCAGTTATGATTAAATATTTCGGAACACGAAAATTAATCAGTAATGCCTACTCCTCAATGCAATTATATCTGAATAATAATGGTTTATATACTAATGGGCCTTCGTGGGAAGAATATATAAACAATCCCATCCTTGAGGCTGATTCAAATGCAAGGCAAACAAATATTTATTTTCCTGTAAAATAGTTTTAAGTCACCCCTATTACTTCAATCCAAATCAGTATTATCATCCTGAATTTTAAATACAATATTAATTGTCATGATTTTAGCACAAATTAATATGTACTTTTACTTTGGACCACATTTCAAATTTTTGCCACTTATGACCCTAAAAACCTGATGTAACAAAAATCTTTTGCAATATGCGGTTTTATTTCATAATTTGCATGAATAATAATGAGTAACCCGACACTAAGAAATTACGATTTATGGCTGATAACAAAAGTAAATTACCCGGTATTATAGAACTGGATCCTTGGCTCGAACAGGCTGCAGATGATATTATTGCCAGGCACGAAAGGTACAAAAGCAAACTTAAATATATCGAATCCCTTTCAGGCAATATTCAAAAATTTGCACAAGCCTATGAATACATGGGAATTCATTTTATTCCATCCGAAGATTGTTGGGTTTACCGCGAATGGGCACCTTCAGCGCACGGTCTTTTTCTGACCGGCGATTTCAATCGTTGGAATAACTATTCACACCCATTGCAGAAAAAAGAAAACGGAATATGGGAAATAAAGTTAAATGCCGAATATTATAAAACTGTTTTTACCCACGGCAGCAAAATTAAAGTATTGGTAAAAAGTGATATAGGTGATCAGCTCCGGATTCCGGCATATATAAACCGGGTTATTCAGGATGAAGATACAAAAAACTTCAGCGGACAGCTTTGGTTTTCACCTGAATTCGATTGGGAAAATGATCATTTCGATATCGGCAAACTGGGCGAATTATTTATTTATGAAGCCCATGTAGGTATGGCACAGGAAAAGGAAGGCCTGGGAACCTATAATGAATTTACTAACAATATTTTGCCGAGGATTAAGAAAGCGGGTTATAATGCCGTGCAGCTCATGGCAATACAGGAGCATCCATATTATGGATCATTTGGCTATCATGTTTCAAACTTCTTTGCACCATCGTCCAGGTTTGGAACGCCCGAAGATCTTAAAAATCTGATCCTCACTGCCCATAGCATGGGAATAGCCGTTATAATGGACCTTGTACATTCGCATACAGTTAAAAATCTGAACGAAGGATTAAACCTGTTCGATGGCAGCGAAACGCAATATTTCCATGCAGGCGAACGGGGTGAACATCCCAACTGGGACTCAAAACTGTTTGATTATGGAAAAACAGAAGTACTTCAGTTTCTTTTGTCAAACATACAATTCTGGCTTAAAGAATTTCACTTCGATGGTTTCCGCTTTGATGGCGTGGGTTCGATGCTTTATTTCCATCATGGCGATGAACCCATTGATACAATTGACAAGTATTTTAAACAAGGGGTTGAATTTGACGCAATTACATATTTACAACTTGCCAATCATCTTACGCATGAAATTAACCCACAAGCCGTTACTATTGCTGAGGATGTTTCGGGAATGCCGGGACTAACCTCACCGATTGATGACGGAGGTATTGGTTTTAATTTCAGGTTGGGAATGGGTATTCCGGATTTCTGGATCAAATACCTTAAAGATGTGTCAGATGAACAATGGAGCATGGGCGAAATGTGGCAGGTTTTAAACGACAGGCTGCCATATGTTAAGACAGTGACTTATTGCGAATCGCACGACCAGGCATTGGTTGGTGATAAAACAATCGCATTCAGGCTGATGGATAAGGAGATGTATTATAATATGCAATCTTCAGATGAAAACATTATTGTTGAAAGAGGAATTGCATTACATAAAATGATAAGGCTCATAACTATTAGCATGGGAGGGCAAGCTTACCTTAATTTTATGGGTAACGAATTTGGTCATCCGGAATGGATTGATTTTCCACGCGAAGGTAATAACTGGAGTTACAAACATGCCCGCCGTCAATGGTCGCTTATGGATAATCCTTTGCTTAGGTATCACTATTTGTCTGATTTTGATCGATCTATGATTAAGATCATTAAAGATGCAAAGCTTTTAAACACCTTGTTTGCCAATCAGATAAATTGCGACGAAAACAATAAATGCCTTGTTTACGAAAGAGCCGGATTGCTGTTTCTGTTTAATTTCCATACTTCAGGATCAATTCCAGGTTATGAATTTGCTGTTCCTGAAGCAGGCACTTATAAAATCATCCTGAACACAGATAATTCAAAATTTGGAGGTCATGGGCGAATTAATGAGGAAGTACTCTATCAAACTCATTATGACGAGGCTACATCAACCCACAGGTTGACTATTTATTCAACCAACCGCACTGCTATTGTACTTCAGAAAACAAAATAAGACACTTGTAAAAAAAAAGTTGTTAATAAATGTAAATAACATACTTTTTTTTCAATTTCTTCCGTATAATTGCATAATTATTTTAGAATAAAAGCTTCGACTACAATGCAAAACAATCGTAAAAAACTGATAATCAATTACGCCAATATTTCTCCGGAAATTATGGAAGCCATACGCAAGAAGTATCCTTTAGGTTGGATCAATCACACCATTAAGATTCCCCAACCCAATGGAACATCTTTTTTTGCTATTACCATCGATACAGATGAAATAAGTTACCTCATTAAGGTTCCTGTTAAAATCGATACCAAATCGGACAAAGACGAAGATTTCTTCGACTCTGCACTTGATTTAAAAGAAACCGATGAGAAAGAAGAGGATGAAGAAGAAGAAAAGGAAAAACGACAGGATTCGGATGAATAACGATAGCAAATGTTATTAACATCTTTTAACAAGAATTTTAAATGATTATTTGTGAGATAATTATACTTTAGCCCTGAAATTTACAAGCAGTAATATTTTTTCTTGCAGATAATTAAAAAACATTAAAAGGAGAGGCAATAAACCTCTCTTTTTTTTTGCTATTAATATGATTACGTGTTAAGTTCTGGTATTCCCTTTTGCAAGTAAAAGTCGAATTGCACTAAAGGAATACTAGCAATTAACCCACCAACACATTAATTTCCGAATACCTGTATTTGGTATAAACAATACGTTTCGTTATTGCGAGAGCAAGTGTAAGTGTGCCAATCCGGCCAATATACATTGACAGAATAATTATGCTTTTACCAGCATCGGATAAGGATGAAGTTATGCCTGTTGATAAGCCAACTGTGCCAAAAGCCGAAATTTCTTCAAAGAGTAAGTCAACGAGATTTTTATCTGGTTCAGTTACCGAAAGGAAAAAAGTAGAAATAAAAATAAGAGAGATTGAAAAAAGAGCAATAGAATAAGCTTTGCTGATAGTGCTGCTGGAAATGGTATGTTTAACAATTTCAACATTTGGCTTGCCTTTTATTGTGCTTATAGCAGATCGGAGCAACACCGAAAAAGTTGTTGTTTTAATTCCACCGCCTGTTGACCCCGGAGATGCACCGATAAACATAAGAAACATCATAAAGAAAATTACAGGCTGTCCTAAATTAGTAAAATCAACAGTATTAAATCCCGCAGTCCTGCATGTAACTGATTGAAAAACAGATGACACAATACTTCCATAAACTCCATAACCTGAAATAGAATGCCGGAATTCAACAAGATAAAAGATAACAGCTCCTACAACTATCAATATACCAGATGTATAGAGTGCTATTCTTGAATGAGCCTGCAATCTTTTCCATTTAATCTTTTTACGTTCTCGTATATTCCGGATTGCAAAAATGTCTTCGAGAACTATAAATCCTATTCCACCTAAAAAAATTAATGTTGCTATAACCATTTGCAGATTGTATGCATGTCTGACAGAAATATCATACAGGTTATCAGTAAACAAACTAAACCCAGCGTTATTGAACGCAGAAACCGCGTGAAACACTGAAAAGTAGATCTTCTCCCCTACCCCATTGAAATGTATCTCATCAGGCCAGGTAATAAACAGAAGTAAAGCACCGGTAACCTCTATAAAAATACTGTAAGCAAAAATCTTACGTAACAATCCTCGTGTATCACTTAGTTTGTCGGTCGAAATAATGTCTTTAATTAATGATTGCATCCTGATACCTGCAGAATTTCGATAAAAAGTGGCAAAGAGAGTTGCAAATGCTATGATATTTAAACCTCCAAGTTGCATTAACAGCATTAAAACTGTTTTCCCTTTAAGCGTAAAACAATTTGCAGTATCAACTACAGATAGCCCGGTAACACAACAAGCACTGGTTGACGTAAAGAATGCGTCAATTTGACTTATGCCACTAACTGTCATTTCTGGTAACAACAACAATCCTGTTCCTGAAGCAATTAATAATATGAATGATAATGCAAGCAAACCTGATGGGCCTATATGAATATGTTCGATAAATCGTCCGGCTTTACCAAGTTCTACAACTATGATAAGGAAAAAATAAAACTGAATAAAAAGGTTGTAGTAAGTATGAATACCGGGGAAACCAATTGCCTGCATAAATTGCTGAACAATATTTGCTCCTGTAAAAACTTTAACTAATTGATCAAATGCAATGAGAGAAAGTAAAATAGCTTCAAATCTGTTTTCTTTAATAAAATCGATTGGATGGAATTCATAAAAAATTCTGATCAGAAATTTACAGATATAAAAAATGAGACTTATCCGGATTACGGAATTTGATAGTTGCAGGGTGTCATCTGTAGTTGGGAAACCATGTTGGTAAATTATTGCTGCAATAGCAATAAGTGAAACAACAACACTTGCAATATGCAAAGCACCAACAACATAATACTTATGTTTGTAGAGCCTGATATTAATAAATTCCCTGATACGGAAAACTCTGTCTCTGAGCATATTCTATGTGTTGATTTCAAGGAATCGGTCAATATCGTTTACATGACCAAAAAGTACAAGCCTGTCTGTTGCTTGCAGGGATTGTTTCGAATCGGGAACTCCTATAATATGATGCTCGATTATTTCTTTACCGTCTTTAATTACTCTTAATTCTTCTTTAACTGTTATCAGGCTGAGTTTATATTTATCGCGGAGATCAATTTCTCCAAAAGTTTTGTTAATACAGTTTTTAGGGCTAAAAAGCTCTACAACACGGTGGTTGTCAGGGAGCTGTAAATAGCTTACGATATTCGGGTTCAGCATTCGCTCAGCAACAATAATACCTACTTCCTCTTCGGGCGACAGTACTTCGGTTATTCCCATTTTTTCAAGTATAATACGCTGAGCTTCACCATTAGCACGTGTAATAATACGTTTAACATTGAGATCGAGAAGTATTGAAGAACATAGCAGCCTCTGCTCAAAATCGGAACCAATGGCAACTACAACTACATCAAATTCCTGAATACCCTGGCCCTGAAGAGCGCGTTTATCTGTTGCATCAAGTGTAACAGCATAGGCAACATCATCGCCGATGCTATCAATTATTTCAGGATCGCTGTCAATTGCCATTACTTCGTATCCCTTTGCGGAAATAGCTTTCGCAATAGCTTTACCAAATTGTCCGATTCCTATTACCGCATATTTATTACTTGCCATGGTATTTTGATTTATCAGTAAAAAAAGGCAAATTTACATTGATTAAGGTAATTATTATCCAGAAGAGTAAAAATATAATAAGCGTTGAAAATATTCGTGAAAACGTTACCACAAACCACAAAAAAAGCAATGGGGAACAATCCTGTCGGATAGTTCCCCATTTCACTCTCAGAAGCCGTAGCCTTTGATTGTGACCGGCGTTTGCTTCGCAGAATTTGCAGATTGGCACACCAAATAGCATTGCCCTGCTGTTGTTCAAAGTAGGCGACAAGCACCTGGCTTTGTTTTTTCCGGCACCGGTTACAAACTGTAGTTTTCTTCACTAGGAAGAACTTTCAGAATAAACCCGGGTTTTGAACTTTGTCCCTCTCAGGATTTTGGCTCTTAACCACGCTTGCGCGTTGTCGGTTCCTGCATTCGAAGCGTTGTAGCTATCTTACCCGTAGGTTCGAAAACTTTTGTAGGTATCAGGAACTTTTACATTCCCGGGAACCCCGGCTCGCCTGATTGGCATTGTACCTTGCGGCTTTTTGCTTCCTCTGGCTTCGGCTGAATAAACAAAGCTGTTTCCAGTTTTGATTTTCCTGCCGTGCGCCGCGCTTCGGCGATCATGTGAATTTTACATTCATTTGCCTTGCGGCTTTTGATTGTTTAATACCTGCCTGATGAATGTCATCGGGAGCTTATTGAAGCGAGGGTCACAACTTTTTTACTTTTCGGACTTTACAGCCCGGTTTTCATCAAATTTTAAGGTTTCCGACATGTTTCGTTGCCGATCCATGTTTTCAATCCTTATGCCCTAAACATCTTTCGATGTGCCTGTTCTTCCATTCCTTGCGGATTTTCAGTTCAGGGTGCTACATGCCCTTTGATTCTGTCTGACATTCCAGCTTTCGAATCGGTATCCCTAATCCACTCTTTCGGGTTGATTGATTTTACCTCTCCGGGGTTAGTACCTCCCTCCTTCTCAGAAGTTTGATAGCCTCTCCAGAGCTGGTTACCATGATCTCGTCCGGTGAATTAAAATTACTACTTTTGGTACCCCTAAGTCAAGTGTTTTCAGGAATTTAACTTCACAATCGCTACACATAAGTTATGAACAATTGTTAATAACTATAAAAATTTATAACTATATGAATATCAATTATAAAATGGCACAAATTAAGCACCTGTATTGTAAAACTCAAGTATTAGTTTACCTTTTTTAATATTTTGTACTTTACAACTTACTTTTTCTTTCGTCGTAAGACTGCTAATATCGATGTCGCAAACAGGAACTTCAATACCACTTACATTAATTCCTTTAACAAAAAGAGTGATATTTTTACCCTGAGTTAAGTAACTTTCGAGTTCAAAAATATAAATTTCACTTTCTTTATAAAACGGATTAGCAGGTTCCAGAAATATTCTGCCGGTACAGTTTATCCGGTCAATTTTGCAGGTTATTGCATCACCAATTTTAAATCCATAGTCAATGTAGTACCCGGAAGGCATAAAATGTTTCATTCCATTTATATCGGTAAGCACATAATAATCAGCACCATCCTGCAACTGAACCAGGTTATGTATTATAAAGGGATAGCTTTCACCTTCCAAAAGATGAACATTGCCTGTATTATATCCCGGATATTGCATATGTAGCGGATGATCGGGTCAAAGATAATTGATATGAATGATCGCAGTGTCTGGTTCTTGCAATAATTAAAAATTAGAAGGGTTTTAATTCTCCCGGCTTACTTTCCTAATCCCTTTTAGTTTGGCGAGTTTCCCGATTATGAGGTTCAGATGCGATTTTCCATCAACATTTACCATGATGTAACCATCAAATTTATTGTTTCGGGAGTTAAGGTTGATTGACCTGATATCGGCTTTAAGATCTCCGGAAACAACATTTGTAATATCATTAAGTATCCCAGGCTGATCGTTGCCGCTTATCCTGATGGTTGCAACATAAGAAGTTAACTCCGACATAGCAGCCCAACCTGCGCTTACAACCCTGTAATGATATCGTTCGAGCATTTGCGAGGCATTGGTGCATGTGCTGCGGTGGATCTTTATCCCTTCCGAAACAGTCACGAATCCAAAAATATCATCTCCAAAAACAGGTTGGCAGCAACGGGCGAATTTCACGTCTGCCAAAGGTGTATCTTCGTTAATAATTATCAAGGGCTTATTTTTGCCTGTCTTGTTTTGCGAAACATCTATTTTGGTGAAGGGTTTAGGCAGTGGTTTTGACTCTTCTGATTTAGAAGCAGGCTGCAATGCTTCTTTTATCTTCTGAATATCATATTTTCCTTCAGCTAAACCATGGTACAAATCAAGCGCACTAGCGGCTTTATAAAACAAAACCAGCTTATTACCAATATCGTCAGTATAATCAATTTTAAGCTGGTTTAATTTGCGCATAACCAAATCTTTTCCGGCATCGGATTGTGAAAATTCAGCATCTTTGAGGATTCTCTTTATCTTGGTTATCGCTTTTGATGTTGTTACCCAATTCAGCCAGTCAATGTTTGGTTTTTGATTTTTTGATGTTACAATTTCGACCTGATCACCAGTATTAAGGACATATTTTAAAGGAACAAACAGGTTATTGACTTTTGCCCCATTGCATCGCTGACCAACTTCGGTATGAATATCAAATGCAAAATCGAGTACTGTTGCCCCATGTCTTAATTTCTTAAGGTGACCTTCGGGTGTAAACACGAAAATATGGTCGGAAACAACTTTCATTCCGGCATTAAGTGCCATTTCATCATCGCCAGGCACATAATTTTCAAGTAATGACCGAATTGTTTTCAGCCATTCATCAGAGGATGACTTCGAACCTTTTTGCTCTTTATATCTCCAGTGAGCAGCCATACCTTTTTCAGCATTTTCATCCATTCGACGTGTACGAATCTGAACTTCGACTGAATTTTTGCCGGGAGCATCCACCGTTACATGAAGTGATTCGTAACCATTAGGCCTGGGGGCTGAAATCCAATCACGAAGTCTTTCAGTATTAGGCCGATAGATATCAGTTACGTGGGAATATGCTTTCCAGCACTCAGCCTTTTCATTTTCGGGTGAGCAGTTAAGGATGATGCGGATTGCAAAGAAATCGAAGACTTCGTCAAATTCGATTTCCTGTTTTTTCATTTTGGAATAAATAGATGGAATAGCTTTCGTTCGGGCTTTTATTTCGAAATCAAGACCGGCAGTTTTAAGGTTTTTCCTTATTGGTACAATAAACTCCTCGAAATATTTTTTCTGTTCACGAGCTGTATCCTGGATTTTTTTCTTCAGGCTTTTATACACTTCCGGCATTGAATACTGCATTGAAAGATCTTCGAGCTCAGCTTTAACTTTATACAACCCAAGCCGGTGAGCAAGAGGCGAATACAAATTAGATGTTTCAATTGAAACCTGTTTTTGTTCTGGTTCCGGAAGCAAGCTTATATTGCGCATCAGGTTAATCCTGTCAGCCAGTTTTATTAACAATACCCTTATATCCCCGGAGATGTTAAGCAGCAGTTGGATGAAATTTTCGGGCATGATGGTTATTTTGTCCATTCTTAAGCCTGATATCTGTTGGAGCTTCAGAATAATATTCAGCGTATCACCGCCAAAATTTTTCTTTAAATCATCACTGTCACCTTTTGTTGTAACCGGGATTTGTTGCAAAAGTGCAGCAATCAGACTGGTTGAATCAAGCCCCAGTTCATCAGCAACAATCCGTGCAACCGAAACAGCATGAACCAGTTGGAACTCACCTCGTTGATTTTTAGCATCGCCAAAGAACCTCAATACCTGTACAAATGCCTTTTTAATCAGTATTCTACTGTTTCGGTCATTTATATATCCACATGAACTTAAGAGTTCTTTGTAAAGTAATTTGTATTTCTGATTTTCTTTCAGATCTTGATTTTTCATTGTATCACAGTCATGCTATTTATAACAAAATTGCTGTAAAAAAGGGTAAAAAAAAGCCCGGTAAATTTTACCGGGCTTATAAAAACATTTCTACTCATGTTTAAATCTATTCGCCCGGATTCCTGTTTTGACCTGTAATGCCCTGATTAGGATCACCGATTGAATCGCGCATACGAGTATCAGCCTGGATATTTTGGAATTTATAATAATCCATAATTCCCAAATGTCCTGATTTAAATGCTTCGGCTATGGCTTTGGGAATTTCGGCTTCAGCCAGAATAACAGCTGCTCTTGCCTCCTGGGCTTTAGCTTTCATTTCCTGTTCGTTGGCTACTGCCATTGCGCGGCGTTCTTCAGCGCGCGCCTGGGCAATGTTTTTATCAGCATTAGCCTGGTCCATCTGAAGCATGGCGCCAATATTCTTTCCTACATCAATATCTGCAATATCAATTGAAAGAATTTCGAATGCGGTTCCTGAATCGAGACCTTTAGCAAGAACAACTTTTGAGATAGTATCAGGATTAGCTAATACAAGTTTGTGGTTTTCAGCAGAACCGATCGATGATACAATTCCTTCTCCAACCCTGGCCAGTACTGTTTCTTCACCGGCACCCCCAACAAGTTGTTTGATGTTAGCACGCACTGTAACCCTTGCTTTAGCGATAAGCTGAATACCGTCTTTTGCAACTGCTGCAACCGGAGGGGTATCTAAAATTTTGGGGTTAACTGACATTTGTACAGCTTCAAAAACATCCCTGCCTGCCAGGTCTATAGCAGTTGCTGTTTTAAAATCGAGGGGAATATTTGCTTTTTCGGCCGAAATTAAAGCATTTACAACTGATTTTACTCTTCCTCCTGCCAGATAATGAGCTTCAAGTTGATCTCGGGATAGAGTCAAACCTGCTTTAGTTGATGTGATTAGCGCAGATACTATTACTGATGGAGGAACTTTACGCCAACGCATTAAAACAAGTTGCACCAGAGAGATTTTAACATCCGAGAGTAAGGCGGTAAACCATAACCCAACAGGGATAAAGTAAAAAATAATCCATAACCCGACTAGGCAGGCTATACCAATGGCAACAATTGAAATCATAGGGGTCATGAGTTTGTTTTTTTAAGGGTTACAAATATTTTATTGTCTTTAACTGAAATAACGGTGATTTCAACTTCCTGGTCGATAAATTCTCCAAAAGTGTGTACTTCAACTATTTCGTTATTAATTAGAGCTTTACCTGAAGGAGCTAATCTTGAAACTGTATTTCCGGTATCGCCTTCTTTAATAATTATACCTTCCAACTGATCCATCCTGCTGTCAATCGATGTTTTAAGAGCCATTCTTTTCCAGGTGCCAGCTTTAAATGAAAAGTAAAGTGTTACTGCCGTTACCACGAGGGTCGATCCAAGAGTTATATGACCTTCCATTATGCCTTTACTGACATATGCCTGCCAAAGCCCAACAAAGATCATGGCAAATCCTATAATACCTGCAACAGTTGTACCGGGTATTACCAATACTTCGAGAAGCAGAAATATAACTCCGAGAAAAATCAAAAGAATTATGAGTAACCAGGACATGAGCACTTATTATTTTTAAAACTGAAAATTATTCATGAATCTTAAGAGCATGAATTGTATGCTAAATTATACAATTTAAGCACAAGACCGCTTTTGTAACAAAAAAAATAAAATGATTTGCTATTTGATTTTTACACCGAGCTTTTTAGGATCAGGAGGTGTTACAGCTTTTTGCTGAACTGCCGGCGTGCTAGTATTGCCTTTAATTCCTGCACCTGATCCCGATGCTGCTGAAGTATAATATTTTCTGGCTTCGGGCAAGAAAGATTTAATCTGTGCGATCCTGTGCTCATCGCTGGGATGAGTGCTAAGAATTTCGGGAGGTTTGTTACCACCAGCTTTCGACATTTCCTGCCAGAAAGACACCGCACGTTCGGGATCATACCCGGCCATCGCCATGAAAACCAAACCTAATTTATCCGCTTCAAGCTCATGTGTTCGTGAATAGCCTAACATGCCTAATTGCGAGCCAACGCCAAATGCCGTCATGAAAATATCCCTTGTCTGTTGAGGTTTTTGCTGCATAAATACATCCAGACCAATACCTGCTGCCTGAATCGATAACTGCTGGCTCATTCGTTCGTTACCGTGATCCGCAATAGCATGAGCAATTTCGTGACCCATCACTACCGCTAATCCAGCGTCATCTTTAGTAAGAGGAAGTATTCCTGTATAGACCACCACTTTTCCTCCAGGCATGCACCAGGCATTTACCTCAGGACTATCAACCACATTAAATTCCCACTTATAACCTTCTGTTTTTTTTGATAAACCATTAGCTTTCAGGTATTTCTCGACTGCCTGGCTGATTCGGATACCAACTGCAGTTACTTCAGCAGAAGCCCTGGTTGGAGGATTAACAGCAGGGTTTTCTTTCAAAAAGCTGGTATAACTTGTCTGCCCCATTTCCAATAACATGCTGTTAGGCAGTAGTTTGAGCTGTTTGCGCCCAGTAATAGGAACTTTTGAACAGGATAAAATGGCTTGACCCAGGATGATTATAATAAGGATTCTGAATATTTTTTGCATAGTAATAAGGTATAGTTTAGGCTAAAACAGTAGAAATTCCTCTATTGTTAAGTTCGTTGTTCATTGGTGCTAATTCGCTAAGTGTTCCGGATTTTATTCCACATTTGCCTTTGAAATGAGCTATAGTGGCGCATTGTTCAGCCTGCTCGGGATCGTGATCACACACTTCGATAAGGCTATCGATCACAAAATCAAATGAATTAACATCATCGTTGAACAAGATGAGTTCCATCCGGCTGGTGAGTGTTGCGGATGTTGAGTCGGAAGGTTGGAGTTGTTGCTTTTTCATAGTGAAAACTAAAGTTGCAAAGATACAACATACATAAAGATTTTTCTCCGTAAGGAAAAATAATTTTACTGTTACAAAACAAATTATCAGATATTTAAGTTTTACTTTTACAAAATTAATAAGGGAAGATGAATACCATTTTACGATCAGAAACGGCAACAAGAGATTTTATTGAAAAATTAAGAACTGAACTTTTAACCAACCTTCCTGGCGTTGAAGCACATCTGCGCCTTGCACCCGAAATCAGGAAAACAGATCTGAAAAACGGAATTGAACCCAATCATGCATTGGAGAGTGCTGTGCTGATACTATTATATCCGGTTGAAAACAGATTACATACTGTTGTTATACTCCGCAATGAGTACGATGGGCCTCATTCAGGTCAAATAAGTTTGCCAGGTGGAAAATATGAAGAGTCTGATATAGACTTCTTATTTACTGCCATCCGCGAATCGCAGGAAGAAATTGGAATTAATCCTTCTGATATTGAAATAGTTGGACAATTAAGCCGGTTTTATGTGCGCCCCAGTAATTTCATTGTTTATCCATATATCGCTTTTCAACCTACCCGCCCTGAATTTAAGCCTGATCCAACAGAAGTTCAACGAATTATAGAAATAGATATTTTAAATGAGCTGAATCTTAATAAAATAGTTAACCGGACACTCACATTTAAAAATAATATTCAGGTAAATGCCCCGGGATTTTCTGTCGGCGGGGAATTTCTTTGGGGAGCTACCGCGATGATAATGAGCGAATTGATTTATGTTCTGGACAAGGTATCAGTTAAACTTGAGTCGAACTGACTTTTTTTTAACTAACAACTTTACAAGGTGGGTACTTATACTCTCACAGCGATCACTTTAACATTTATTACTTAGCTTTATAGACAATCTTTCCGTTAACAATCGTATATAAGACTTTAGCTTTCAATATATTAATCTCAGGAGCTTCAATAAGGTCAGTATTAAGAATTGTAAAATCTGCATCATAACCAACCTCAATGCTACCTCTTGTTTTTTCAGAGAAAGATGCTTTTGCTGCCCAGCTCGTTATACTCTTGAGGGTTTCCATGCGCGAAAGCGAATTTTCAGGCATAAACCCGTTTTCAGGCAACCCTTGCGCATTTTTACGCGCTACAGAAGCATAAAAGGTTTTTAATGGTTCAATTCCTTCAATTGGAAAATCGGTGCCATTGGGCAGCCATCCATTCTGGTTAAGAAGGCGTTTGTATGCATATGCATTTTTTATTCGCTCTTTACCAAGACGTTGCCCGGCCCAATCCATGTCCGATGTAGCATGGGATGATTGTATTGAAGGAATAATATTAAACGCTGCAAACATTGCGAAATCACTTTCATTTACAACCTGGGCATGTTCAATGCGCCAACGCCGATCATTGTTGGGTTTTAAAAACTTACTGTAGGTTTTTAACACCATTCTAACCGCTGAATCGCCTATAGCATGTGTATTCATTTGAAAACCATGATCATAAGCTCGTTTGCACATTGCAGAAAGCTCTTCGGATGTTGAAACGAGCAAACCCTTGTTTTGAGGATCATCAAAATATGGTCTTAACAAGCAGGCTCCCCGCGAACCGAGGGCTCCGTCAGCATACATTTTAACAGCACCAACCCTTAGGAATGGAGTTTCATAGGGTTTGTCGGACATAAAATATTCAAAATTTTCTTCTCCCGGCGTTAGCCAGGCATCAATACGCAATGTTAGTTTTCCTGATTTATGCAGCGAATCAAGAAGCATAATTTCCGGTTTTGTGAGCCCGGCATCGGTAACTCCGGTTAAACCTGCTTCATGACAAAGATTGGTTGCAATTGCAAGATAATCAACTTTTTCACTTTCGGTAGGCGGAGGAATCGCAGCTTTGAGTTGATCAGCCATACCTTCCAGGAAAATACCTGAGAATTCGCCATTTGTAACAACAGCTTCACCTGATTTTCCGGGAAACTTAATTCCAGCCAATTTAATGGCTTCGTCGCTTGCAAGTACAGCATGTCCGTCAATCCTCGTTAAAACAATGGGAACACCAGGGAAAAGCTTATTAATCAGTTTATTATCAGGAAATACTTTCTTTGGCCAGTTATTCTGGTCCCAGCCAAAACCAACAATCCAGCCTTCGGGATGAAGTTTTCTGTAACCCTGCAGTATTTCAAGAATCTCCTCAAATGAATGCGTCTGCGACAGATCAGCAAATCTTAACCCCAAAGCAAAACCGGTGAAATGTGAATGAGCATCAATAAAACCCGGATAAACGAAAGATTTTGATGCATTTATATATTCTTTCGCCCAATATCGGCTCCTGATTTCGGCATCAGTTCCAACACCAAGTATTTTACCATTTTTTACGGCTATACAATTTACATTGCTACCAAGTGTGTCAGGAGCATATATTTTTGCGTTATAAATGATCAGATCAGCTTTTTTCTTCATGTCGTGACAGGATTCTGAACCTATGATAATTAATATTAACAGAATTAAAATCAATGGTTTGCGTATATTCTTCATAAGTTTTGATCTTGACATCAGATTTATAACGTAAAAGTAGTATTTCCTTTTAAATATAACCCTGAAATATAAAATTGTTGAAATTCTTAAATACTTTAAAAGAACAAATCATCACCGGGTGATGATGTTTCAGTCGCCAATACTCTGATAATAAGTTATATATATTGACTTAAACTTTATACACATAAATTTGTTAATTAGTAATGAATCAGCGTTGAAGAATTCCGATGCTTTTTGTTATTTTTGCCGAATCGAAAATCCAGAAAAACATTTTACAAAATGAAAAAAATAGAAATTACGCCAAAATTTTACGTGGTTTTAACAATGATACTTGCAGGAGCAATGATGAGGCTTATACCTCATTGGCCTAATTTCACGCCGATTGCTGCAATAGCATTATTTGGCGGTACTTTTCTTAAACGTAAGGAACTGGCTTTTCTGATACCTGTTATTGCCATGTTAATCAGCGACTTAATTATAGGTTTTCATTCAACCATGTTACCGGTTTACCTGAGTTTTATAGCAATTGTTGGTTTTGGTCTTGTTTTACAGCGCCGGTTAACTGTTGTTAATACGATATCTGCAGTACTGGCTTCATCAGTTATTTTTTACCTAGTTACTAATTTTGCCAGCTGGTCGTCAGGTATTATGCCTTATCCGATGAATGCTGCAGGACTTATGCAATCCTATATCGCCGGTCTGCCATTTTTCTTTAATGGAATGATTGGTGATTTATTTTATACCTCTGTATTGTTTGGAGCCGTTTACTTTGTTACAAACCGTCAGGCTGTTTATTCAAGAATAAAGTAAACATATAACGTAGTGAATACAAAGTCCTTGCTTTCGGGTAAGGACTTTTTTTTTGACCATAAGCACTTATACAATCGATTCATCTCTTTCGAGTAGTAAAATTGAATATTGAGGTACAATGAAATATTTCTGATCGTTATAAGTAATTTCGATTGAGCCTTTCAGAAGGAATATCGCCAGATCGCCAACCATAGTTTGTAAAGGGATATACCTTATTCTATCGTCTTTTTTAGGTTTCCAGGGCTCACTTTCATCATCTGGAAGGTAAGGAATAGGAATTCCCGGACCGACTTTTACAACGTATCCCTGCTGAATCTCTTCTTTTTCTGAATAGCCCGGTGGCAGAAACAATCCGCTTTTCGTTTTCGATTTGGAAGTACTAGGTTTTATTAAAACTTTGTCGCCCACTACAATCAGGTTTTCCAGCTTGTCTTTTGTCATAAATTATTTATTTCTGAAATACAATGATATTTCAGGCATTGCTAAAAAGCATAGGTTTTATGCAAAAATATGACATTTTTGAGGTACTTTTGCAGTAAAGATATCGAAGATCAAGATTTCTTAAATTACTTGCTAAATATATGAAACTGATAGGATTCCGTACTCAAAAACCGAGAAAATTCTCGTATAAGCCACTTTATTATGATCCTGTTAAAGAAGAACAGGAAAAACTAAAGGCGAGAACTGAAAATGTGTTGGGAGGAATGCCGGATAATGAATTGCGCATGCGTATGCGCCTGAGAATGAACCGGAAAAAGCTCGACGAAAGAATCCGTAAACGTTCTCGTATGATGAGTATTTTATTTACTCTTCTGCTTCTGCTGATGGTACTGTATTATATCTTTATCAAATAACCTCCAATTATTATTGAATTAATTACCATACTCATTACCAACTAAATAGAATTATGTCAGATCTGATCAGGTTACTTCCTGACTCTGTTGCAAACCAGATTGCTGCCGGCGAGGTTATTCAACGTCCGGCTTCGGCTGTTAAGGAATTACTTGAAAATGCTGTAGATGCCGGTGCCACTCAAATAAAGCTCCTTGTAAAAGATGCCGGTAAAACCCTTATCCAGGTGATCGACAACGGATCCGGCATGTCAGAAACGGATGCCAGGATGTGTTTCGAGCGTCATGCAACATCAAAAATCCGTGAAGCCAACGATTTATTTTCGATACGTACCCTTGGATTCAGAGGTGAAGCACTGGCTTCAATTGCAGCAATTGCGCAGGTTGAACTTAAAACCAGGAAAGTTGATGAGGAACTAGGAACCAGCATTATAATTGAAGGTTCGAAAGTGCGAAGCCAGGAACCGGTTGCCTGTCAGCAGGGTACAACATTTATTATCAAGAATCTATTTTATAACGTTCCGGCACGCAGGCATTTCCTGAAATCAGATAATGTTGAATTCAGGCATATTCTTGAAGAGTTTCAACGCGTAACACTTGTTCATCCTGACATTGAATTTTCGCTCTTTAACAACGATAAACCAGTTTTCCAGCTGAGTAAAGGCAATTTACGCCAGCGGATTGTTCATATTTTCGGGAACCAGATCAATGAAAAACTTTTACCTGTTCAGGCGAAAACTGAATTAGTATCAATAACTGGATACATCGGAAAACCCGAAACAGCGCGCAAAACACGGGGCGAGCAGTATTTTTTCGCTAACGGCAGATTTATCAAACATCCATACCTGCACCATGCCGTGGAACAGGCATTTGAGGAACTGATTCCCGATTCGGCCATTCCCTCCTATTTCCTTTATATTGAAGTGGATCCCACAACGATTGATATCAATATTCATCCTACAAAAACTGAAGTTAATTTTCAGAACGGACAGATTTTATATGCATCAATCCGCTCATCGGTTAAACATGCTTTAGGAATGTTCAGCCTTAGCCCGACTATAGATTTCGACACGGAGCCGACTTTCGACTTTGTTGCGCCAAAGGGATATGAACCCAAAGCACCATCAATTACTGTAAATCCTGACTACAATCCTTTCCGGAAACCACAGAACTTCCTAAAAGCCAATGCAGGAATGAATCCAAACCGCGGCGGTTGGGAGAAAATGTACGAAGGGATTGCTAACCAGCAGCAAAGCCAGCAAAACCAGCAAAACCAACATTCTGAGTTGGAAACAGGCAGGGAAAATGAATTTACAAATAATCCTCAAACGGATTCATCCACACAATCGCTGATACCCGAAACCAATACTCCCGCTATTACTAAACTATTTCAGGTACAAAACCGTTTTATTGTAGCAAATGTTAAGTCGGGACTTCTCATAGTTGATCAGCAGAAAGCCTATGAACGGATTATTTTCGAAAAAATAAGTTTTAATGCTGAAGGACAAGCTGTTACAAGGCAACGGGTGCTTTTCCCAAAAAGCATTCAGCTTTCGGCAGTTGATACACAAATTATGTCCGAAATTACCGAAGATCTTGATAGTCTGGGATTTGAGGTATCCGATATGGGTAACGGGACGTTTGTTATTAATACTGTTCCATCGAATATGCCTCCGGGTGAGATCGAAGATTTTATTGATGGTTTGCTGGAAGATTATAAGAAAAACAGAAATGATTCAACTGATGATCAACGAATTAAGCTTGCCAGGATAATTGCCGGAAATATTGCCGTTAAAACCGGGCAGACGCTGAAACCTGAAGAAATGCAACAATTGATTGATGAACTTTTCGGATGCCAGGTTCCTGAAATAGCTCCTGACGGAAGTAAAATCCTCAAAATTATCCAGGTTTCGGAAATTGATAAACTAATAAGGTAAACCATCTAAACGTGTAACAAGTAAAAAGTAAATTGCAGGGATTTCAATGATAATGAATGATTTTCTCAGCGATTATAATTAATAAAATATGATGAATAACCAACGATACAGCCCTTCAGGATTTGGGTTTCTGCCTCCGGTAGTTAAAAATTTACTTATAATCAACGGATTGTTTTTCCTTGCAACAATTGTTCTGGGAAATACAATGAATATTGACCTTACTGATCTACTTGGGTTACATTATTTTACAGCTGAAAAGTTTGCGCCTTACCAGTTCATAACGTATATGTTCATGCATGGTAATTTTTCGCATATCTTTTTCAATATGTTTGCGTTATGGATGTTTGGCAGTGTTCTGGAACAGGCCTGGGGACCAAAGAAATTCCTTTTTTATTACATCATAACCGGAATCGGAGCAGCGTTAGTACATTACCTTGTTTTTTATTTCCAGGTAACTCCAGTATTACAAAGTATTGATGCGTTTATTTCCAATCCGGACATGGCAACGTTAAATCAATTTATTTCGACGCACCAGTTTAGTTTGAGAGAATCATCAGACATTTATTCAAATTTCGAAGTTTTTAAACAGAATTATGCCACCTTGCAGCAAGACCCGGGTAATATGCAGGCTATGCAGGAATCAATACACTTTGTCACCGCTTACCGCGAGCATTTTTTGAATCTTCCGGTCGTTGTAGGAGCTTCAGGTGCGGTGTATGGTTTGTTACTGGCCTTTGGTATGCTATTCCCGAATTCATTGATTTATCTTTACTTTTTTATTCCAATAAAAGCGAAATGGTTTGTTATTATTTTTGGTATAATTGAGCTTGTATCAGGATTTTACGATACTGGTAGCAATGTAGCACATTTTGCGCATTTGGGAGGAATGATTTTTGGATTTTTCCTCATTATTTATTGGAAGAAGAAGGCCGACAAACACCGGAATAATTACTGGGAGCAATAGTTCTTAAATATAATCAGGCTTATTAAGCAAAACTATTTTTAGCTTTGCTAAACACACAGAAACAATGAATTATAATCAATCTGCAGCCGAACGATTCAGAAGCCTGGTAAAACTCCGAACAGAGCTAACCTATCTTATTGCTGCTAATGTAGTTGTTTGGTTTATACTGGCCCTGGTTCAGGTTGCCGGTTTTCTTGTTCATCCATCTGGTACTCCCGGTGACCAGATTTTCCTGAATAACCTAATTACCTGGATAGGTGTTCCTGCATCTTTTGCTAACCTGATGCTGAAACCATGGACAATCATAACTTATATGTTTGTACATGAAGGTTTTATACATTTATTTTTCAACATGATATGGCTTTTTTGGTTTGGGAAAATATTTATGGAATTTATGCCTGGCCGCCGGATTTATACCCTCTATTTTATCGGAGGTATTTCGGGAGCATTGGCTTTTATGGTTGCTTATAATGTTTTTCCTGTTTTTGAGGACTCAATTCAAATTGCGACAACCATTGGAGCTTCCGCTTCTGTGTTGGCGATTACGGTTGCTACTGCGGTATTGGTTCCCGCCTATTCAGTGAATTTACTTTTCCTTGGACCCATAAAAATAAAATACATTGCGCTTTTCACAGTTATACTGGATGTGCTGATGATCAGATCGGGAAATGCCGGCGGACATTTTGCTCACCTGGGTGGAGCAATTTCAGGAGCATTGTTTATACTTTTTATTCGTTACAATGTGGTGCAGCTTTTAGGGATTTCGCAGCTTAAATCACTGAATATAAATCCGTTCAGGAAGAAACCACTGCGAACAGTCCATAGCAAGGCGAAACCACTCAGCGATGAAGAGTTTAACAGGCAAAAAGCGCTGAAACAACAACGAATTGATCTCATCCTTGATAAAATTTCCAGAAGCGGATACACAAGCCTTTCGGCAGAAGAAAAAGATATATTATTCAACAGCAGTAAAAACAATTAAACTCTGCTTACACTTACAACGCATAAATACTAACACATAGCAGGTGGCAAAAACGAGAAAAAGCGCAACTAAATCCAGGACAAAAGGGAAAATGTCGCTACTTACCAAAATTATGGTTGTGGTAAATTTTCTCTTTATTATTCTGCTTTTATTGTCGTACCTGTCACTTTTTGTATCTCCGGAAAAATTCTGGCCTTTAGCTTTTACAGGCCTTGCCTACCCTATTATCGTTGTTTTTAATCTGTTTTTCGTTTTGTTCTGGCTGGTTTTTCTTAAGAAATATTTCCTCTTATCGCTCATTACATTGCTTTTAGGATACAATCAGTTTAAAACATTCATCAATTTTTCAGGTCCGGAAAGTAAACTTGATTTTGGAAACAGTATTAAGGTAATGTCATACAATGTGCGTTTATTTGATTTGTATAACTGGCGTAACCCATCAGGCAAAGCGACCCGGACAGCAATTTTTGACCTTATCAATGCTGAATCGGCGGATATTTTATGCCTGCAGGAATATTACAGCGGTGCAGGTAAAAATGCTGATTTTGCTGATACTATAAGTCTGAAAACCGGTTATAAATACCGGAATATTGAACTCATAAATAAATTAAACAAAGGTTTGCCTTACGGACTTGCAATTTTCAGCAAACATCCGATTGTAGGTACTCAAAAGCTGGAATTTCCTAATAGTAAGGTTAATTTCTGCCAGGTTTGCGATGTAAAAATCGGAAAGGATACTATACGGATTATGAATCTACACCTTGAATCGGTGAAATTCGGGAAAGAAGATTATAACTTTGTAAGTGAAATTACTTCAACACCAACAACCAACGACAGCCTTAGAAATAGATCCATGGCTATTATCAGTAAAATGCGTTTCGCTTTTATTAAAAGAGCTTTACAGGCGGAAACAATTACTGAGTTTGTTCGCAATTCACCATATCCGGTGATCCTTAGCGGCGATTTTAACGACACTCCTGTTTCTTATAGTTACCGTCAGATTGCCTCCGAACTGGAAGATTCATTTGTTGGAGCCGGCACCGGATTAGGACAAACCCATGCTCATATGATGCCAATGCTCAGGATTGATTATATTTTTCATGATAAAGCATTCAAACCGATAGAGCACAGGACAATTAATAAGGACTATTCCGACCATTATCCTATTGTTGCTCGTTTTCTTTTGCCTGAATAAGTTGCGAAAAACAAGTTCCAATTTTAAATTCCACGACAGGAAAATCACGTTTATGAAGTTCAAACTTACGTCCGATTATGTTCCAACCGGCGATCAGCCGGAAGCGATCAGGCAACTTACCGAAGGCGTTGTAAGAGGCGACCATTCGCAGGTTTTGCTGGGAGTTACCGGATCGGGGAAAACATTTTCGATTGCCAACCTCATTCACCAGGTTCAGCGGCCTACACTTGTGCTGAGCCATAACAAAACGCTTGCAGCTCAGCTATACAGCGAATTTAAACAGTTTTTCCCTGAAAACGCTGTTGAGTTTTTTATTTCGTATTACGACTATTATCAGCCTGAAGCATTTATTCCTGTTACAAATACCTACATCGAGAAAGATCTTTCCATAAACGAAGAAATTGAAAAGTTGAGGTTGAGTGCTACTTCGGCCTTGCTTTCCGGAAGGCGGGATGTAATTGTAGTGTCATCAGTTTCATGTATTTACGGTATCGGTAACCCCGAGGATTTCAATAGCAAAGTAATCCATTTGGCAGTCAGCGATAAGCTAAGCCGCAATAAACTGCTTCATGCCCTCGTCGAAAGTTTGTATTCGCGTACAGAACTTGATCTTACCCGTGGAAAATTCAGGGTAAAAGGCGATACCGTTGATGTTTTTCCTGCTTCTGCTGACATCGCTTACCGTATTATCTTCTTTGGTGATGAAATTGAGAGCCTGGCAGCTTTTGATCCTTTGAACGGTTTAACCATTGAAAAACTGACTGAGATAACAGTTTTCCCGGCAAATATCTTTGTCACATCCAAGGAAAAGATGAAAGAAGCCATATGGGAAATTCAGGCTGACATGGTGAAACAGGTGGAGTATTTTAAAGAGATTGGCCGTCCGCTCGAAGCTAAACGACTGGAAGACAGGGTTACATATGATATTGAAATGATGCGCGAACTTGGTTATTGTTCAGGTATTGAGAATTACAGCCGTTATTTTGACGGACGCTCATCCGGATCAAGACCTTTCTGCTTGATTGATTTTTTTCCTTCTGATTTCCTGATGGTAATTGACGAAAGCCATGCAACCGTTCCCCAGATCAGGGCTATGTACGGAGGCGATCGTTCGCGCAAGCAAAACCTTGTGGAATATGGATTCAGACTGCCCTCAGCGCTGGATAACCGCCCTTTGAAATTCGAAGAGTTCGAAACGTTGTTAAGCCAGGTAATTTATGTAAGTGCCACGCCATCGGATTATGAACTAAACCAGTCGCAGGGAGTTGTTGTTGAACAACTTATACGTCCAACCGGACTACTCGATCCACAGATTGAAGTTAAACCCAGTTTAAATCAGATTGATGATTTGCTGAATGAAATTGAACTCAGGACTGTAAAAAATGAGCGAATCCTGGTAACTACACTTACGAAAAGAATGGCCGAAGAGCTTTCGAAATACATGCTCAGGCTTGGTATCCGCTGTAAATACATTCATTCGGAAGTTGATACACTTGATCGGGTGGAAATCCTGCGCGACTTACGCCTGGGTGCCATTGATGTTCTGATAGGTGTAAACCTGTTGCGCGAAGGTTTGGATTTACCTGAAGTTTCGCTGGTAGCTATACTTGACGCAGATAAAGAAGGCTTTCTGCGTTCCGAGAAATCGCTCACGCAAACTGCAGGCCGTGCAGCCCGAAACCTGAACAGCAAGGTTATTTTTTATGCCGATAAAATGACTGCTTCGATGCAGCAAACCATTAATGAAACAAATCGCAAGCGAGCCATACAGATAGCCTATAACCTGAAACACAACATCACTCCTACCCAGATTATAAAATCAATTGATCCTTCGGGTCTTGCGGGAAATGTTGAATATAAAACCGAGCCCAAAGCATATGTCGAAAAGGAAAACATCAATGTAGCTGCCGACCCGGTTGTAAGCTATCTGAATGATGAACAACTTAAAAAATTATATGATCAGTCGCGTAAATCGATGGAAAAAGCTGCAAAAGAGCTCGATTTTATCGAAGCAGCCCGCCTGCGCGACGAAATGCTTTCGTACAAAGAATTGATTGACAAAAGGAAAAAGCACAAATAAAATGGAAGTTACTGAAAGTTTGATTTTTAAATCTTTACATACTGCATTTCTGGCAGGAAAAGCAATTATGGAGGTTTACAGCAAACCTTTCGGAATCGAATACAAAGAGGATAACAGTCCGCTGACCATTGCTGATAAAAAAGCACACCTGATTATTGCCGACAGACTTTCAGATACCGGCATCCCCTTATTAAGCGAAGAAGGTATTGATATTCATTATGATATACGTAAAAACTGGACTGATTTCTGGCTCATTGATCCGCTCGACGGGACAAAAGAATTTATTAAAAAGAATGGCGATTTTACGGTTAACATTGCATTGATCAGTGATGAACAACCTGTTTTCGGAGTTGTATATGCTCCTGTTCCTGGTTTTATCTACTGGGGAAGCAAACTGGGCTCTTACAGGCTGGATGTAAGTGAAATGAGAGAATCTGATTTTATGAATTATGATCAAATCCTCAAATCGGCTGAATGCCTTCCTTGTATAACCCGAATAGAAGGTTTTCTTGTTTTAGGAAGCCGGTCGCACATGAATACCGAAACAGAATTATTTATTGCAGGTCTGCAACAAAAACACGAATCACTTTCCTTTATTTCTCGTGGCAGTTCGCTGAAATTCTGTACGTTAGCCGAAGGAGGAGCCGATGTATATCCACGGTTTGGACCTACCATGGAATGGGATACAGCTGCCGGACATGCTGTTGCATTGTTCGCCGGATGCTCTGTTCTGCAAGCAGATAGCCAATTACCACTGAGTTATAATAAAGCTTCACTTTTAAATCCTTTTTTTATTGCGTACAAAAAAAAATGAGGCAACCCAGGAGCTGCCTCATTAATTAAAATTATTGTACTTCTTATTTATCGCTAATGCTGATCAGTTCAACATCAAAAACTAAAGGAGAGTAGGCAGGAATATCAGCTCCGGCACCACGCTCACCGTAACCCAGTTTCGATGGAATGATAAGTGTGGCTTTTCCACCGGCACTCATTTTTGCTATTCCTTCGTCCCAACCAGGAATAGCTTCACCTTTACCAATTGTGAATTCATATGGAGTTGATGGTTTTCTGTCGAGTGATGAGTCGAAAACCTTACCATTTAATAATTTACCGGTATAATGAACTTTAACTTTTTTTCCTGGTCCTGCCACTGCGCCTTTTCCTTTAACTTTCTCGATGTAGTATAATCCTGTAGCGCTTGGTTTAACAGTTATTTTGTTGTCATTTACATATTTTAAAATCAAAGCAGGTTCTTTTGCCATTGCCTCGGTCGCTGCTTTTTTAGCATTTTCTTCTTCTTCTTTCATTGCCTTTTCATTCTCAGCTTTGGTTTTCAGATCGAGTACTTCGATATCATAAACTATTGGTGAGAAAGGAGCAACAATGTCCTTACCACTCATGTCTTTTTTACCTTTTTCGCCAAAGCCCATTGCTGAAGGAACAACTACCGTGGCTTTTGTACCTTTTTTCATTTTCGCGATTGCTTCATCAAAACCTTTGGTATCGAATGGTTGTCCGAATTCAAATGTTATGGGACGATCGTTATCTAAAGTTGAGAATATTTTCTCACCTGTTATGGACGAAACTGTCAGGTTGATCTTAACAAAATCAGCTTTTTGAATGCCACGTCCAGCACCAGGATTTTGAGTGATAATATACACACCTGATTCAGTTGGAAGTGTTGTTACTTTGTTCGCAGTCAGGTACAACTGGATTTTGCCAGCTTCCTCATTTTTAAGTTTTTCTGCTTTCGCTGCTTCTGCTTTCTGGCGTTCTTCCATCGTTTCGGTATTCAGAAGCTTAACATCAAAATACATCATCGAAGTTGAATCAACACCTTCAGGAAGTGTAGGATATTTGGCTGTTTTGGTAAAGAAATCGTTTGCATTGATGATGAAAGTTGCGCTATCACCCTTATGCAGCATACTGAAAGCTTCGTAAATATCACCTACAAATTCAGATTTAGCCAGGTTGATTTCAAAAGCGCGTGGCAAATCTGCCGAATTAAAAAAGATTGAATCTTTGCCGTCAATTTCCATGCGATAAACAATATTCATGGTCAGAATGCTTCCTTCAACAGGCTTGAGGGAATCTTTGTTTTCGACATAAAATTTGTAATAAATACCGCTATCCGATTTTTTAAATCCGGAGTATTTAGAACATGACGCAGCCATCAGTGTAATAATTACTGCTCCCAGGGTAATAAATGTTCTGATTTTCATTTTCTTTTGAGTGTTTCTGTTAATTTTAATTGTTGTTAATTTATTTTAAATCAATGAGTTTTACGGTATAAACCAAAGTTGATTTTGATGGAATCTGATCCTGATCGCCAGATAATCCATGTGCGAGATAAGAAGGAATAATAAACCTTGCTTTGTCGCCCACGTTCAGTAAAAGCATTCCTTCTTCGAGTCCGCTCTCAACTCCTCCACTTCCAAGCGAAAATTCCTTTAAACCTGTTTTTTCCGAACTGTAAATAGTTTCACCGCTCAGGAGTTTTACTTCATATTCGAACTGAACTCTTTTTCCAACGGCAGTTTTCTCTCCTTTAACTTTTTCAATTACCTGATACCTCAGACCAGTTTCGGTTTCAGACATATTCCAGCCATTCAGCAGAATATATTTATTGATTTGTTCATTTTCAAATTCAATTACTGCTTTATTTCCTTCGAGTAATTTTTCTGTAACCTGTTCCTGTGTCAATATTTTTTTTGTGCTGGCATCCTTATTATCACGGCACGAAATTAATGCAATTCCGGCTAAAAAATAAATGATCAGATTCAATCTCATAACTGCCTGTCTGATTAACAATTATTTATAATTTTTAAGTGATTTGATTATTTCAGTAGTGTACGAAGGAAGAAGTGTTTCGAACCAGGCCAGTGTTTCAGGCATTGTTTTGAAAATATCACCGCCGGCAGCATTGCGATGTCCACCTCCGTTAAAATGAGCCCTGGCAAACTCATTTACTGAGAATTCACCTTTGCTTCGCAACGAAACCCGCACGCGGTCGTCGCGTTCAGTAAACAAGGCTGCTACGGCAACATTTTGAATACTAAGTGCATAATTTACAACACCTTCGGTATCGCCTTGCTGATAATTATACTTAGCCAGATCGTCCTTAGTAAGCCATATATAAGCCGTAGCAAATTCCGGAAGTACTTTCATATTTGACCCCAGGCATTGACCTAATAAACGCATTCTGCTTTCGGAATACGTATCATACACCATCCGGTGAATACGCTCAACATCAATACCAGTATTAATAAGTTTTGCAGCAATTCCAAATGTTTCCGGACGATTGCATGCAAAGCTGAATGAGCCGGTATCAGTCATGATACCAACAAAAAAGCATTCAGCCATATCTTTGGTAATTTTATCAACGAATCCTGCTTCAGCAAGTATCTGGTATAATAATTCAGATGTTGACGAAACTTCAATAACCGAAAACACGAGATCAAACTCATTTTCAGGCTGAACATGATGATCAATAAGAATTCGTGTTGCTTTTGCTGACCTGAGCTGATCAGTGAAGAGTTTTACCCTGTTTAGTCCATTATAATCCATGCAGAAGATTAAATCTGCTTTTTGAAGCATCTCATTTCCCAGTTCAGGCTTTTCCGAATATATTACTGCTTGTTCGACTCCCGGCAACCATTGCAAAAAAGAAGGAAGCTCGTTAGGGATTAAAACTTTTGCTTCAATTCCTTGCGAATTCAAAAAATGATAGAGAGCCAGGGATGAACCTATTGCGTCACCATCAGGATTATAATGAGTGGTAATCAGCACATCTGACTTTTCGCCGAGGAGTTTTTTCAGATAAGCAATGGAAGTTTCAGAAATGCTCAAAATTTGAAATTATTGAAATTAATTAGTCGTGCAAAATTACCAATTTAAACTTTATGATGTGTTTGTTGTTGTAATTAAAAACTTATATTTGTAGTAACTGCAATTTTGACTATTATGTCTGGAATTACCACATTCACAATGATTAAACCTGATGCCTTTAAAGCTGGATTTTCAGGATTAATTTTAAATCACATTACCAGTAACGGATTTCAAATCAAAGCATTAAGGCTTACACGTATGCATAAAGAAGATGCTGAAGCCTTTTATGCTGTTCATAAAGACCGGCCTTTTTTTAATGGCTTAGTCGAATTTATGACATCGGGGCCTGTTATAGCTGCAATTCTTGAAAAAGAAAACGCTGTTGACGATTATCGTAAACTCATAGGAGCAACTAATCCTGCTGATGCTGCTGAAGGCACAATCCGCAAATTGTATGCTTCCTCTATTCAGAATAATGCTGTGCATGGTTCTGATAGCGATGAGAATGCCCAAATTGAAGCTAATTTCTTCTTTTCCCGTTTCGACCGAATCTGATCATTCGGGGAAATATTCCCTGAATGAATTGTCAGTATAAAATTCAACGATTTTCAGTATTGTTTTCGTTCCGCTATTTTTATGCCCTGACCTGACTGGAATATATTCCTGCCTTTGATTTTTTTCTTCAGGCGAAGGCTCCTTTGTTTCTGATACAGAAATTTCGGGATCAATTTGCATGTCCTTATTTTTTGAATCGTCATCCTGATTTTCATCCGGAATTAACTTGCCATGGCTGCGAAATTCCTGGCCACTATCAGGATTGAGTACAGAAAACAAATCCACAGAGCCTGAAACCGGCGTTGTATCCATTTTCAAAGCCTCGTCATTACTGGCATTCAGAGCTGAATCTGCCCCTTTAAAAATCGGACCTTTTCCGAGCATAATCCAGTCCATATTAACTTCGGGGTAACGAACCAGGATTTTCTGGATAAAATCGAGGCTTGCATTATTGCGGCCCGAGATAATATGCGATATACTCGATTTCTGTACACCGATTTCATCGGCAAACTGCGCGGCTGTTAAATTCTTCGCCTTGATAAGTAATATAATCCGATCTTTCATTTGTAAACTGTTCTTGTAAACAACACTACAAATGTAAAAATAAATATTCATGTAGTAAGGGAATTCTGCTCACTAAAAATCAGTTGAATGTTACAATAGTTTACATTTAAATAAAAGATTAAATTAAATTATATATAGCATTGATTATCAAATCTATGAATTAATTTAAACGCTAATTTGCATTTATCTATAATATTTCATTTTACTTGAAGTTATTGTTAATATAGCAGTTATATATTGCTGATTATTAAAGCTATAAATAATATATTTATAGCTGAATTTATTAATTATACACAATTGTAAAATATACACGTGTAAACTACAGTATACATTTGTGTAATCCATAGTATTCGTAGTCAATACATATTGACAATAGAGCTGTTTACATTTGTAGCATCGCAGTTTACTTATGTGAATATGCGATGTGTTTACATTAATGCCTTAGAGTTTACAATTGTTGTAATATCAGAAATCAGATTTGTAAACTATTTACCAGGGGATCTGCTCGAATTATTTAACAAGCCACTCTCCTACTTTGATAACACTTAAGTTTAATCCGTTTTGAGTGAGACACCAATGAAATTAAGGGAGTGATGTTTTTTAATATTTTCATTTCATTTCTTAATGCTATTATATTTGAAAATTTGACGGCAATTATACGCGATTGATAAAATATTGAAATCTGAAAGGGTTAAGATTGCAATATTTCTCGTTTAATTTATTGTATTTCAATAGTGTATTGATGAAATCTGTTATTTCAAATTAAAAATTCGAATCTAGCTTATATTAATATTAAGCACAGTCTAACCAATATGGACCACTCAAAATTGAAAGATCTGATTATTTTAAAAGAAATTTAGAAATTGAAAGCTGGAATTAAAAATTTCGCGTTGATATCCCTTCTCTGATTTTAAGATTTCGACAAGATGTTCAAACTCCATTTCAAAATTGGCATACTCTCGGTTCATCCTCGTATAATTATCTGGAAAATTATACTCCTGGTTATGTATTTCGAATAATCAAAAAAAAACCGGCTCAACGAACCGGTTTTAATAAGCGTGGTAAAAAAGCTATTTCTTTATGATCTTTCCGGAAAAGATAAAAGCACCGTTTGTAACTTTTACAAGGTATATCCCAACGGGTAAATAACTGATATCATTAACCTGAAGGCTACGCACTGAATTTTCTGTTCCATTAAAGGAATTTACTATTTTACCCTGCAGGTTTATTATTTCGAGGGTATATTTTCCGGTGATTGATGTCGGAAAACCAATTGTAAGCTTGTCATTAACAGGATTAGGATAAATTGTAAGATTCTGTGTCTTGGATTTATCAAAAACGGAAAGCGATGTGTATGCTAATTCGTAATTTGGAATACCCCATCCGAGCAAAGAATCCGGCTCACTTGCCTGGCTCGAAGCAGCTTTTATAGCCTCAATAACTTCCATGTTGCTTAACTGGGGAAAAGCCTGCCAGTAGCAAGCTGTCATACCACAAATAATAGGTGACGAAAATGATGTGCCACTTCCGTTACCTAATCCCCACGGAGAATAAACAGAACTGTTTTCTCCCTGCCCCGAAACAGTTGGTTTAATGCGCCGGTCGTAAGTAGGTCCCAACGAACTGAAACTTGCCCTGGTACCAAAAGCGGTTACAGCACCGATTGAAAAAACACTGTCGCCATCAGCAGGAGCGCCGATGTATTTCCATGAATCGAACGGACCTCCAGAGTTACCTGCACTGTTAACAACCAGTATCCCTTTTTCAGCAGCTTTGTCGGCTCCGTTAGTAATATAGGTTGTATTTCCATCCATATCCGCATAAGTGTGATTTGTAAACGGATCGTCAAATTCTGTATAACCTAGCGAAGAATTAATAAGATCAGCGCCAATGCTATCCGCAAATTCGGCACCGCTAACCCAGAAATATTCTTCAATAATCTGTTCATATTCACCTACTTCGGTTCGGATGAGCCAATAATCAGCTTTTGGCGCTGTGCCTACCATCTGACCATCGACATACGCACCCATGCATGAAAGCACGCTGGTTCCATGAGTATGCATTGTTGTGGCGTACACATTGTTACCTGGTTGTGCAAAATCGCGTGTTCCTAAAATCTGGTTATTGGCGCGAAGGCTATCAAAACAAGTCATGATATCAACCGAATTAAAACCAGCATCTAACACGGCAATGGTCATGCCTTGTCCGCTGAAACCGTTATTGTGAAGGTATTGTCCTTTGAGCTGATTAATCTGGTTGTAGGCATTCCCATAATTATAGATATCACTTGCAGCCTTTTTAGGAATACTGTTTATCTGAGGAATCACTTTTTCAGGTTCGAAAAATGGCTTTTTTGTGGCAACTTCTTTATAAGAGCCATCATCAATCACACTGATTTTTGAAATGACCGGATTTTTTGAAATATCCTCCATCATATCGGGAGATGCCTGAATTACAATATTGTTAAACCATCGCGACCGGGTTAATATCTTAGCACCTGTTTTTGCAACCGATGATACATATTCCTCATTTACAGGAATATCTGATTGATCAAAAGCGATATTCTGCCTGATCCGGCGTTCAATTGCTTTATCAGCAAGATACAGCGATGGATTGACAGTTGCTGCATCCATATTGGCACCTTTATCACTGAAATGCACCACATATGTTTTAACATCAGTTGATTGGGCAATTAGTATTGAAGAAATAAAAAATGCTGAAAACAGCAGTAGCAATGTTTTTTTCATAAGTTAGAAAATTTGAAGTGCAAATATAACAATCAATCGGGTTCTAAAGTTTGAAATCTTTCAATATCAGTGTTTTTCAGGTTTCGGTTAACCCGGTATAAGGAGTAACTGGTCTAAAAAGTGTAATTTTGCGCTTGCAAAACCATTTTTTATGCGAATTGATATTATTACAATTTTTCCTGAAATGTTTGACGGTCCTTTCAACCATTCCATGATAAAGCGTGCACAGTTGAAAGGTCATGCCGAAATTCACCTGCATAACCTACGCGATTTTGCTGAAAATAAACACCGTAAAGTGGACGACTATGCATTTGGCGGAGGCGCCGGTATGGTTATGATGATACAACCGGTTGCTGATTGCATTGATAAACTCAAATCGGAAAGGACCTATGACGAAATAATTTTCATGACGCCGGATGGAGAATTGTTTGACCAGCCGCTTGCAAACAAACTTTCTATGGTTACTAATATCATTCTGATGTGTGGCCATTATAAAGGTATTGATGAAAGGCTTCGTGAGCATTATTTTACCAGGGAAATTTCTATTGGGAATTATGTGCTTACCGGTGGTGAACTTGCAGCAGCAGTGGTAACCGATGCTCTTATCCGTTTGATCCCCGGTGTTTTAAGTGATGAAACCTCTGCCCTTTCCGATTCATTTCAGGATAATCTTTTATCACCGCCTGTTTATACCCGGCCTTCGGAATATAAAGGATGGCTGGTACCTGATATATTAATGTCGGGCAACGAAAAAGAAATTAAAAAGTGGCAACATGATAAATCAATTGAACGCACCAAAGCCCGCAGGCCGGGAATGATTTAACATAAAAATAATCTACAAAAGGAGATTATATTAAAATTACTATTGCCAAGCTATTCATAATTTCGTAATTTTGCCTCACAAATCATTAAATAACAATAATATGGGATTCGTAGAATCATTGAAAAAACTATTTGGAACATCAAAAGATGTTACCGCTGCAAAAGCAGCTGAAATAAAAGATGCAACTTCAGCAAAAGCTGCTGAACTTAAAGATGCTTCGAGTGCAAAAGCTGCAGAACTGAAGGAAAAAGCAGTTCAGGGCATGGAGACTGCGAAGGAATACACAAAAGATGTAGTTGAAAAACTTGATGACGTTGTTGACGATGTAAAAGTTGCCGCAAAAGAAGCCACTGAAAAAGTGAAAGATTTTGGCGAAAACCTGAAAGATAAGGCTGAAGATGCACTTGAAAAATTAGATACCAAAGCAGCAGCTGTAGTTGATAAATTGGAGGAAAAGATCAGGAATGCGGCTGACGACAAAAAGGAAACTGTTGTTGAGCCGGTTGAAACTGTTGTTGAGCCTATTGAACCTGTGACTGAAACAGTTGAAATATTGGAAGAAAAAAACAAGGAAATTATTGAAGATACTACCGAAAAAATAATTGATGAGGTAAAAGAATCAACAAAACCAGAACAATAGACTTATAAACTATTAGTTTCTGAAAACTATCCCCTGTGGTATTTCCATGGGGGATTTTTATTTACACGGATTGAAAATGATTTTTATGCAATCAGCAATTTAAAAAACCGAAGACAAAAAAACGCCAGATCAGATCCTTTATTAAGAGAAGTATGATTCAATATTGTGTGATCAGATTTCATTCAAATCATAAGAATACTATCAAGATCAGGATTTAATAATCATCATCCTATTGATATTAAACAAGTTGCAGCTACCTTTGAGTGAATTTATAATGCTGTGAAATGTTAAAATATTTCATAATTTTGCACACTGTTTTGAAAAATCGAGGTTATTAACATTCCATTGTTAAAAAAACCGGTACAAAGTTGTTTTGTATCAAAAAATTAGCGTAAATTTGCACTCATTTTTGAGAAAAACGCACATCTAATACATAAACTAATGAGTAAGAAGGAGTTAATTCAGTACGTTGAAGACCAATTCGTAGCTAAGAATGAATTACATGCTTTTAAGGCAGGTGATACTATCACAGTACACTATAAAATCAAGGAAGGTGAAAAAGAACGTATCCAGCTTTTCCAGGGTGTTGTTTTACAGCGTTCAGGCGAGGGAGCTACTGAAACCTTCACAATTCGTAAAGTTTCGGGAACTGTTGGTGTCGAAAGAATAATTCCTGTTCATTCCCCGTTTATTGAAAAAATTGAAGTTAACAAACGTGGTGCCGTTCGTCGCGCAAGGATTTTCTATCTCCGCGACCTTAAAGGAAAAAAAGCCCGTATCAAAGAAAGACGCAAATAAGCTTCTGCTTATTTTACACTATAAGAAGAGACTGTTTTTCATAAAGCAGTCTCTTTTCTTTTATATCTCTTTTCTTTATTCTATAAAAATCATGTACAATTATAGCCTTCATATTTAATATCAATCAGATGGCAGAAAGCATAATCAGAAATTTCTCATTCCATATTCTGGAAACAGAAAACTCCGAGTCGGTTATCATATCTTGATAATTATATTTCGACGGTACATTAAACTAACAACCAGTAACCAGAATCCCGCAAACAGTATTGCACCTAGCAGCGAAGCATTTACTGGCGATAAGCCTAAGGACAAATAGAAGCTAAAAAGCCAATCGTATAGACTGATTTTTGCTGAAGTAACAAGGATTATTCCCAAAAGGCTTGCACCAATCTGTGAACCAAAATAAGCTGTAATCGGATTGGTACCAAAAGCAAGTAAAGGTGGTGCAAATTGCCTGATACGCTTTATATCGGCCAACCAATAAAAAATACCAAGCACAACCATTGCCATTCCTGAAGTATAAAGAACATACGAGCTGGTCCAGAGTTGTTTATTTATCGGAAACAATAATCCCCATGCCATTCCGCTAACAATCAGAATATTACCGTACACCAACAGGTTAATAAGTCTATCGCTTTCGTTGTCTGTCTTCATAAATGAATTTCCTGCAAGTACCCCTACAAATCCGCTTACAAGTGCAGGCAACGTACTCAGGATACCTTCCGGATCATAAACTTTTGAGTAAATCCATACATGTTTTCCAAGTATAAGCCTGTCGAGCCAGGCAGCCAGGTTAGTTCCCGGATCAAGGTTGGCAGAACCAAAATCAGGAACAGGAACCAAAGCCATTATTGCCCAATATCCAAGCAATAAAAAAGTTGAAACATACCAAAGCACTTTTACTTCGGTGTAAATAAGGAACAATCCGCAAACCAGGTTAACTATAGCAATCCGTTGCAATACGCCCAAAATACGGATATTGGCCAAATCGTTGAACGGGAAACTATTAAGTATGAGGCCTAACAAAAAAAGTATAGCCGAACGCCTGATGAGTTGCAGAACCAGTTTTTTCTTTGAAGTACCTTTTTGTAGTCGTTTTTTTATAGAAAGCACTGCTGCAAAGCCCATTGCAAATATAAAAAACGGGAATACCAGGTCTGTTGGGGTGCACCCATTCCAGGCTGAATGTGATAAAACAGGATAAAGGTAGCTCCAGCTTCCGGGAGTGTTTACAATTATCATGGCCATTATGGTTAATCCGCGAAACATATCGAGCGAAATTATCCTGTTTTGAGCTGCAGTCATAAATTGTCTGTTTAACGATTAAAAGAAATGATTACATCATAAGTTGATGTCAAAAATACACTATCTAAGCAATTTACAAGGAGAATTGAGAATTAAATTTCCTATTATAATAACTCAATAACTGAAATAATAAAATTATTATTAGTAACTTATATTTGCAAATCATTATTAATCAGAATAATGTAAGTCTAAAATCAGGAAAAAAGTAATATCAGTTATTATTTATGAAAATCTTTTAATTTTATGCCTCAATTAATAAAATTTCAAAATACGTTTGCGCCATAATTTGAGTTTATGCAAGAAGGACTTATTCCAAATGTATCAGTAGATTGTGTGGTGTTCGGATTTGACTTTACAGATCTGAATGTTCTGTTGATAGAAAGAAATATCACAGTCGATGGATTTGATTATGCCGACCTAAAACTCCCGGGAGATTTGATGCGCCTTGATGAAGATCTTGACGATTCGGCCGAACGTATTTTGAAGGAAAACACAGGATTGAGCAATATATATCTGAAACAATTCAAATCGTTTGGCTCGCCCGACAGGCTTCACAGGAAAGAGCGCGATTTATTCTGGCTCCGACAGATTGACCACCCCGAAGAACATGTAATTACTATCGCTTATTATTCGCTGATAGATATTTCGGAACAAGGAATCTCAAAAGTTACTATTAACAATAATGCCCGCTGGTGCCCGGTTCATGAAGTTTTTGACCTAGTGATGGATCATATGGATATCCTGCACGGTGCTCTCGAACACCTTCGGGTTGAGCTTTTGAACAAGCCTATCGGTTTCGAATTATTGCCCGATAAATTCACCCTTTCGCAAATGCAGAAATTATACGAAGTTATCCTGGGTACTACTTTTGATAAACGCAATTTCCGTAAGAAGATTTCGAGCATGAAATACCTTATTCCATTGAATGAGAAACAGGTAGGTGTGGCACATAAACCTGCCAGACTTTATATTTTCAGTCGTGAGGTATATAATAAAACCAAAAAGGACAACTTTGATTTCTCGGTTTAGTCACTAGAGAAACCCCTGAGCTTGGCGAAGGAAAGTCGAAATGCACTTGTTTAACTCAAAAACGAGCAATAATAGTAGCTTCAGATGGGCTTCGACTCCGCTCAGCCTGACAGAAGGGCAAGCTAAAAAAAAGTTTTATAAGAAATTCAGACAGTCTCTCAGTCTAAAAAATCTCTTTTATAGTCATAGTTTGACCCCGGAAACTGAAAGATTCGCCGGGCTTGAGATCTTTCATGGCTTCAACCAGCGGCACAACCGGCGAAACCACATAAATAGTAATATCATCCATAATTACTTTACCGATACCTATTAATATATATAGTATTTGCGAGTTGAGAACAACCAAAGCTCCATGTTCAACCCTGGTTGAAATAACGCCTGGCCTGATCTGCTGCAAAAAACGAAGTTCTTCTTCCACCTGCGATAGTTGCTGAGCAAGCATATCGCGTTTGCGCATCAGTTGAGCCCTGAACGAATCATACCTGTCCTTTGGCGCCCCATATTCGTTGGCACTTTGCTGGGCATCTTCCATGGCTGCCTGAATATTGGCTACTGATTCCTCTTTGATCCCGATACAACGGGCATGAAGCAGCTCTTTGGTATTGATATTTAACGACATAGACGGTTCACTGGTTTGAGATTTGGGTTTGTTTATGTTATGTAAAGATAATTCTTTTGACATCTGCTATATTTGCATACCGAAAATGATGTGCTGATTTTTTCAAACATATTATCCTAATTCTGTGTAACTCCAAATGCTGATAACCTACAGGCCAATTTCCGATCCTTACTATAACATTGCTGCCGAAGAGTATTATGTAAAGCATTCAACTGATGATATTTGCATGCTATGGATCAATGACAGGTCCGTGATAATCGGCAAACATCAAAATGCATTTGCCGAAATCAATTATCCTTTTCTGAAAGAGAATAACATACCGGTTATCAGGCGTATAAGCGGTGGAGGAGCCGTTTACCACGATAAAGGAAATATAAATTTCAGTTTTATTACCAATACAGGCAACAGCAACCAGGTTGATTTCGGGCGGTTTACTTCGGTTATTGTAAAATTCATGCAAAGCCTTGGTTTAGATGTTACTACAAGTAAAAGAAACAGTCTTTTTATTGGAAATCAGAAATTTTCGGGCCATGCCGAACATGTTTTTCATAACAGAGTGCTGCATCATGGTACAATACTTTTTTCAACAGATCTGATTACATTACAAAAATCAATAACTCCGGTTCGCGAATACCAGGGTAAAGCTATGACTTCCGTTCGTAGCGATGTGGGTAATATAGCTCCACTCCTACCCTACACCATTGATATTCAGCAATTTATTAACCTGTTTATTGATTGGTTGTCGCACTTTTACGAAGGAAGTAGTTTGTATGAAGCTGCCCATAACGAACCCGAAGCCATTAGAAATTTAGCAGAAACCAAATACAAAACCTGGGAGTGGAATTTCGGATATTCGCCGGCTTACTCGTTTGCTATTCATTTACAATTATTTACAAGAATGATCCCCGTGGTTTTGAAAGTTGAAAACGGAAAATTTGTTCAGTGTGATTTACCTGCGAACGAAGAAAACGAAACTTTGATAATGCTATTGAACAAGTTGAAAGGAATATTTCATAAAGAAGAAGAAATCGATAACTTTGTTCAAAAAAACAGACAGGAACTTGAACAGACAGGCATTAATACTGTTACATTCAGAGAGCTTTTTTTTAGTTAACCCAACTATTTACAATCACTAATCACAATTAAAACTTTAATTTTCCGAATATGCAAGTACAGGAAATTTTTGACAAACTCTGGGCAGGATATATTGCCCAGAATCCGGAAGCAAAATCTATTTACGACAGTTTTACTTCGGAAGGCGAAACGGTTGAAAACGACCATATTGCGTTTCGAACAATCTTTGATACCCGCATAAATGTGGATGTGCTTGCGCGGCCCTTCATGGAAGCCGGATATGTGCAAAAAGGATACTATATTTTTGAAGATAAGCATCTTACTGCCAAACATTATGAACACAGGAGTGATCCTTCGGCGCCCAGGGTATTTATAAGTCAGCTTATGACCGAACATTTCAGTCCTAAACTTCAATCGATTTTAAAACAATGTGCTGAGCGTGTTCCTGATGAATTGGTTTTTGGTAACGAATTAGTTTTTGCCGGAAACGTGTGGGGACCACCATCCTACGAAACCTACGAAATGTTACGAAAAGAGTCGGAATATGCCGCATGGCTTTATGTTTACGGGTTTGTGACTAACCATTTCACGGTAAGTATAAACTCGTTAAAAAAGACTGAAACGATACTTAAGGTTAATCAATTCCTTAAGGATAAAGGCTTTAAGCTTAACAGTTCGGGTGGAGAGGTAAAAGGAACGCCTGAGGAACTTCTTGAACAATCGAGCACAAAGGCGGGAATTCTGCCCATTGATTTTGTTGAGGGCACATTCGAAATTCCATCATGTTACTACGAATTTGCATACAGGTATCCTGATACCGATGGAAAGCTGTATTCAGGATTTATAGCAAAATCAGCAGATAAAATTTTTGAAAGCACTGATTTTTACAAGAAATAGAGTCACATCTATTACTAATTTCAAAAGCAGATTAATCTATATTGGTTATTCTGCTTTTTTAATTTATCACAACAGACTGTTTCACAAAGGTTTAACCTGAATAATCAATCGTTCGAAATTCAATTTCAAGGTTAATCACAACTGATTTTCAAGAGCTCAAATGTTTACATACTATTTATTACTTTTGAATGAAAATACCAACTACGTATGACAAGTATCACAAAGTCCTTTATAATACTCATAGTAAGCTGTTTAAGTTTCGGTCCGGTTTCCGCACAGGAGTATAATTTCCTTGTGGGCGTAAGGTTTGGACCTGTTTTGCCAATGGGAGAGTTTGCCTCACATGATTTCGAAAAAGGAGGATACGCATTATTAGGGAAAAGTATTAAGGGAGAAGCCGTTTGGTTTATTACGCCTAAGTTTGGATTTGGAATTGATGCGTCCTCACAATCGTTCGGATTTGCATCAGGTTATTACCGCGATGATTATTTGGAAAATGAACCTTCATATAAAACAATGGATTTATTATCAGGACCTTACCAGGTTAAAACATTAATGGGAGGAGCCTATTATAAAGCTAACATCACCCATAAATTTTATTCAACATTTAAACTATTGGGAGGTGTGTATAGTGCCCGAACTCCTGATCAGTTTTATGGTGTAGTTGACAATTTTTTCCAGAGAGAGAATTTTTTCTGGAAAACAGGTTCACTCGATCGTTCATTCGGTTTTATTACAGGCGCGTCATTTGAGTACAATGTTTTTGATCATGTAAGCATTTTACTACAGGCTGATTTCAATTATTGCGATGCCGGATTTACTTATGATAATGGTACTGAAATATATACAAAAGAAATGAAGATGCCGATGTTCCAGCTACTTCCCGGAATTAACATACATTTTTAAACAGTTAATACTTTGACCTATGAAAAATATCAAGAAACACTACCATATTAAAGCTACAGCTGAGGATATATTCACTGCGCTTACCAACCCGCTCACCATTGAAATATGGAGTGGTGCTTCGGCTGTAATGGAACCGGTTGCAGGCACTGAGTTTTCGTTATGGGACGGTGATATTACCGGGATAAATATTGAAATAGAACCAGGTAAAAAAATTGTTCAGGAATGGTATTTCGAAGACGAAGAAGGTTTGTCGTCCGAAGATAAGTCAATAGTTACCATAAAGTTGCACAACGAAGGAAATTCAACTGATGTTGAATTGCTGCATATTAATATTCCCGACGAAGCATTTGATAATATTGTAGATGGGTGGGACAGGTATTATTTCAAGCCATTGAAAGAATTAGTGGAAGAATAAGATGGAAAGCAGCGTAATTCCCCACAACAAACTCAGCGAATTAAAAGTTTCATTTAAAGGCGATGTATTTGATGACGAATACACCCGTTTAATTTATGCTACCGATGCGTCGGCCTACAGGCAAATGCCACAATTGGTTGTACAACCTACTAATATCGAAGACTTAAAATATCTTATTTCGTTTACCACCAAACTAAAAACATCACTGATTCCGCGTACAGCCGGTACTTCACTTGCCGGGCAGGTAGTAGGCGGAGGCATTGTAGCCGATGTGTCGAAATACATGACACAAATCCTCGAAATCAATGCTGATGAGCATTGGGTTAGGGTCCAGCCGGGTGTGGTTCTTGATGAGCTGAATAAAATTCTTGAGCCGCAGGGATTGTTCTTTGGCCCTGAAACATCCACTTCCAACCGCTGCATGATGGGCGGAATGGTTGGAAATAATTCATGTGGTTCACATTCATTGGTTTACGGTAGTACACGCGATCATACACTCGAAGTAAAAGCTTTGTTGAGTGACGGATCAGAAGTGATTTTCGGCGAACTGACCAAATCTCAATTTGATGAAAAATGTGCCCTAAATTCACTTGAAGGCAACATTTACAGGAATATCAATTCAATATTAAGTAAGAAAGACAACCAACAGGAAATCAGGTCGCAGTTTCCTGATAAATCCATACACCGCCGTAACACAGGTTATGCTATTGATTTACTTCTTGAAACAGAACCATTTACAAGCGGATCGGAGTTTTTTAACTTTTGCAAACTGATCGCCGGTTCGGAAGGAACATTGTGTTTCATCACCGAAATAAAACTCAACCTTGTCCCGCTGCCTCCGAAAGAGAAAGCATTGATTTGTGTTCACTGCAACACGCTTGATGAAGCGTTTAAAGGAAATATTATTGCATTAAAACACAATCCGGTTGCTATCGAACTGATGGACAGCGTAATACTGGAGCAAACCAAAGCAAATATTTCGCAACGTAAAAACAGGTTTTTCCTGCAGGGCGACCCGGAGGCTGTTCTTATAATTGAACTTTCGGAGCAAACAAGAGGTGAAATTGACCAAAAGGCGGATGCGGTAATCCATGATCTCAGGCAAGCCGGTTATGGATATCACTACCCATTGGTTTATAATAAACATGTAAACAAAGTCTGGGCATTGCGTAAAGCTGGTTTAGGAGTCCTTTCAAATTTACCCGGCGATGCTAAACCAGTTGCGGTTATTGAAGATACTGCGGTAAATCCACAGGTTTTGCCCGAGTATATGAATGATTTCAGGCAGATGCTGGTGAGCCTTAATCTCGATTGCGTTTATTATGCGCACATTGCTACCGGTGAACTCCATTTGCGGCCTGTTCTTAATTTAAAAGATCCGAAAGATGTGGAACTGTTTCATACCGTGGCACTTGAAACAGCTAAACTTGTTAAAAAATACCGCGGTTCGCTCAGTGGCGAGCATGGCGATGGAAGGCTCCGGGGCGAATTTATTCCCATGATGATTGGCGAAAAAAATTATGCTCTCCTCGAAAGTATAAAAGAAACCTGGGACCCGGCCGGTATTTTCAATCCGGGAAAAATAACCCGAACGCCCAAAATGAACAGCAGCCTGCGTTATGAAGCAGGAATTGCTGTAAAAGAACCTGAAACAGTATTTGATTTTTCGGGCACACATGGAATACTTCGTGCAGCAGAACAATGCAATGGTTCGGCCGATTGCCGTAAAAGCGCGGTTATGGGTGGAACCATGTGCCCGAGTTATATGGCAACAAAGGACGAAAATGCCACTACAAGGGCCAGGGCAAATATCCTGCGCGAATTTCTTACAAATTCAGAAAAGGAAAACCGCTTCGATCACAAGGAGATATACCAGGTGATGGATTTATGCCTTTCGTGCAAGGGATGTAAAAGCGAATGCCCGAGTAATGTGGATATGGCAAGGTACAAAGCTGAATTTCTCCAGCACTGGCACGATGCTAATGGAATACCATTGCGAACACGGATAATAGCAAACATTTCGAAGCTTAACAAACTGGGGATGATAGCACCTTACGTATTTAACTTTTTTGTTACCAACGCATTTACTTCAGGTTTAATGAAAAAGGCATTGGGGTTTGCGCCAAAACGCTCAATACCTGTTCTTTATAAAGTTACACTTAAAGCCTGGGTTAAAAGATTGCCAGCTTCCGAAAATATTGAGACTAAAGGAAAGGTATATTTATTTGCTGATGAATTTACTGATTTTAATGATGTTGAAGTCGGAATTAAAGCGGTTAAACTACTTAACAAACTGGGTTACAAGGTCGAAATTCCTGATCATGTTGAAAGTGGACGGGCTTACCTGTCGAAAGGAATGGTGCGGACAGCACAAAAATTAGCTAAGCAGAATATTGAAAAACTGCACCCTGTTATAAACGAAAAAACGCCGTTATTGGGAATTGAGCCATCGGCGATACTCAGTTTCCGCGATGAATACCCCGATCTGGCAGGAAACGGACTAAAATCCAAGGCGCTGGAATTGGCAAAGAACTGCTTTATGCTTGATGAGTTTATTATGCGCGAAGTGCAAAATGGCAATATAGATCAAACACAATTCACTGATAAAAAGCAACATATCCGCTTGCATGGGCATTGCCATCAAAAATCATTGGCCAGTACCGGCCCGACTAACGAAATGCTTTCGTTGCCCGCAAATTATTCGGTGGATGAAATTAAGTCAGGGTGTTGTGGCATGGCCGGTTCGTTTGGTTACGAGAAAGAGCATTATGATGTTTCGATGAAAGTAGGTGAACTGGTTTTGTTACCCGAAGTACGTAAAATGCCCGAACACACTATTATTTCGGCTCCGGGCACAAGTTGCCGTCACCAGATAAAAGATGGAACAGGGCGCACCGCATTGCATCCAATCGAGGTGCTTTACGAAGCCCTTCTCTAATTAGTCGAAACTATGATCAGTATTCACAGCCCATTAAAGGTTTTTAAATTCTGCCCGAAATGTGGCCGGCAGGAATTTGTGCCCGACACCGAAAAATCATTGAAATGCGGAAGCTGTGGTTTCAGGTATTTTGTAAATATGAATGCGGCGGTTGCGGCTATAATCCGAAATGAGAAAAACGAAGTCCTTTTCACCATCAGAAAACACGATCCCGCTGCCGGTTTACTTGATTTGCCGGGCGGTTTTGTCGATTTGGGCGAAACAGCTGAGGAAGCTCTAAAAAGAGAAGTATTTGAAGAACTAAATCTCACAATAGACACGATTGAATTCGCCGGAACTTTTACCAATAAATATGTTTTTGGTGAGATAGAATATCAGACCCTCGACCTTTTATTTACGTGTACCGCATTTTCACTGAGTAACATACAGGTTGATGATGATGTTTCCGGATATATTTTCAAAGATCCAGCCATTGTGTTGCCCGAAGAAATTGGACTGGAATCAATAAAACGAATCATTAAAAATTTGAAATAATAGAATAATAGTAGATTTTGGCTATTCACCCGGATAAATGAAAAAATTTCGCATCGGACTACTGAATAAAATCCTGATTTGATTTTCCAGCTGACATAACATAAACATGGTGGGAATGATATAACTATTCCTAATAATTATGTAACTATTTAAATTTATTATAATTCACCTTTGTGACTTCGAAAGTTGATTCTTAATTATTACGAAAAAGCCTCGTAAATCCTTATAAATCAAATAATAGAGTTTCGTTATAAAAACGAAATCATATTAGGTATCCCTGATTATTCAAGGATGTTTTTACAACTTGTTTTAGTATGAAGCAAATTAAAAAAGAAGCAGGTACTGAAAATCTTCGCCAAAAGGCTGAAGATTTATTGAAAAAGAATGAAACCAAGTCAGCAGATCTTTATCATGAAAGCGATAACCTGAAACTCATTCATGAACTTCAGGTACATCAGATAGAACTTGAACTTCAGAACGAAGAACTAAAATTTTCGAACGAGCGGGTAAATGTTATATCGGAAAAGTACACTGAGCTCTACGATTTTGCTCCAATTGGGTATTTTACTCTTTCAAATGACGGTTACATAAAAAAACTAAACCTTATCGGAGCATCTTTGCTTCGCAAAGAACGCTCACAATTGATTTACAGAATGTTTTCTGTTTTTGTTTCGAACGAATCAAAAACAGAATTTAATCTTTTCAGGGTAAAACTATTCCGCAGTCTGGCACTCGAATCATGCGAAATTATCCTTTTGCCAGATGACTCAGGGCCTTTACAAGTAAATTTAACAGGCATAGTTAGTAAAGATGGTAACGATTGCTTTTTGACCGTAGCTGATATTACCAAACAAAAGCAGGCGGATTCAGGCTTAAGGCAAAAAAATCAGGAATTAGAAAAGCTTAATGAGCGGAAGGATAAATTCTTTTCGATTATGGCTCATGATCTTCGTGGGCCTTTCAATGGATTTCTGGGTTTAACGCAAATTATTGCCAAGGAATTACCTTCTCTTGAAACTGAAGAAATTCAGTCGATGGGCGAAACCATGTGGCGCTCTGCCACAAATCTTTTCAAACTGTTAGAAAATTTGTTGCAATGGTCGCAGATGGAGCAAGGCTTAATTCCCTATAAACCTGCAGTATTCCGATTACTTTCATTTGCAGAAGAAAGTTTGAAAACAGAGTATCAAACAGCTGAGAACAAAGAAATCGAGGTAACTTTTGATATCCCATTGGATATTTTTGTTTCAGCTGATGCCAAGATGCTCAGGTCAATTTTAAGTAACTTATACTCCAATGCTACAAAATTCACTGCACGGGGAGGTAAAATTAATTTATCTGCCAGGTATTCAGCAGTTGATAGAGTTGAGATTTCTATAAAGGATTCCGGTATTGGAATGAGCAAGGAAATAGAAAATAAACTCTTTCGTCTGAGCGAGCAAATAAACAGAAAAGGTACTGACGGTGAATTAAGCACCGGACTGGGATTGTTTCTTTGTAAAGAGTTTATTGAAAGGCATAATGGCATTATAAGAGTTGAAACTGAAGAAGGAAAAGGAAGCACTTTCAGTTTTACAGTTCCATGCATCCCATAATTTAATCCAAATTCAATAAAGGTATGGCTGCAAATGCTAAATCGATAAAGTAAATATAATCAGTGATTTAAAAATCATTATAAGAATTACTTAAATTTGGTTAACCGTACTTTACATTAAGTCAGTGAAATTGCCGCTTAGCCCAAAGCAATTGAGTTATTAAGAAAGTACAATCTGGCTTACTACACTAATTAATGAATATTTTAGGCTAATCAGTTGACGGCGTTCTTTTTACATTGGAAACCATAGTGTTTGATCTACTACTTTTTTGAGTATTGATCTTTGCGGATTCATTGGCTGAGTTTGAAGGGGTTTTGCTGATATTTTTCGAGTGATGCTTCATTTGCCAATATGGCTCGAATGAAAAATCGACTGCAATTATGTATAATCCAGATGAAATAATCATCAAATAAAGGAATATCCATAAACCCAAACTATTATAAAACCTTTTCCAGTATGGTTGACGTTGACTGTGATCGAAAACATTTTCTTTCATTGTATTTTTCCTTTCTTTAAATATAATTTGTCATGATTTTTCATTTCCCAAAAAGCGAGAAGTGTTTTTTTTACAAACGCTATGCTCAATACATCTTTTAATCAGCCAGCACAATTCGTTTAATTTGCCTGGCAATATCCTCGGGTGAAAGAACAAAATCTATACATCCGCTTGCTATGGCACTTTCAGGCATATCAGGCTGTGAGGCGGTGTCGGGTTTTTGGGCAATGGTTATTCCGCCAACCTGTTTTATGCCACATAACGCATCTGCTCCATCGCCATCATATCCGGAAACAATTACAGTTATAAGTTTGCCATCCCAGTTCTCAGTGAGCGATCGCATAAAAACAGTAATTACATCCGGCCATCCCCTGGGTTTTGAAATCGGCTTCAGGCGAAATTCCTGATCAAGAACATGCAAGTCCCTTTTCGCGGGAATTATAAATACATGGTTAGGCTTCACATCCAGTTTTTCCGTTATCAACTCAACAGGCATTTTTGTATAGTTTGGGAGAATTTCGTGTAACATGGTCGCTACCGTTCTAAGGTGATTGACAATAACAATAGCTACTCCCAGGTCAGCAGGCAGATTCCGGAGTAACCTTATGTATGCATCAAGTCCGCCGGCCGAACCACCCACGCATACAATGGGGAAGTTCTTTACGATGTTCTTAGTTTTCATATCTTTCACCTTTTCCTGATTTTGTGAACATTAAATTAACTGCATTGCCCAAGCAACAGCCAGATAATTACAAAAACCACGATAGAGCCAAAACAGCCTCCACCAAGCTTCATAGCTCCATAACCTGATAATAGTCCTCTGAATAAATTATTCATAAGTGAAGTTTTTAATCAACATTTTTAAAATGAGTTTTAGCAATATTTTCCATTTTAGCCAGCCTGGTGTAATAATCAGGGAACTCCTTTAAATGAGCCCATGCAATTTCACCGGTTAGTTTTTCGTCATTATTGGTAACATTGGTTTGAGTATCGATTGATCCATGCTCAAGTTCAACATTCAGGCCCATTGTAAACTGTTGAAGGCTAACTTCATTCCAGTCAATTTTGAGCGTATTACCGATTTTTTTTGCTTCAATTTCGTTGAATTTTTTCATTTCGATATTTCTTAAAATCCTGTTTATGTTCTATGCTTTATTTTTTCTGACCTTTACATAAATACCAATCAGAACAACGAGAACAGCAAGACCGAGTATTAAGCCCCAGCCCATTCCCCAGCTATATCCTTCAAATCCATTCATCATACTTTTCGTCTTTTATGATCATTATTATTATTTGGTTCTCCTCAATTATTCGACACGAATCTTAGGTTCATCGATACCTACAATAACCAATCGCATATTACACACCGGGCATTCACCAGGCTGATTGTATGTTTTATTGCCCTCACAATTCATAGGACACTGATATTCTGTCTCCTGCGGTTCAATTCTTTTGTATTGACTATTTACAACCAATCCGAAGTCAGAATTCTTTTTAGGTCCTTCTGAAATATTTTCCTGTTCGTTACGATAATTTCCTGATTCTATCATACCATTATTTTTTAAAAATTTACTACCCTGAATTCTAATTTTACCAGGTTATTTTGAGAACAAAATTGAATTTATTTGACTTAATCAGTATTACATAGTTCTGTAAATTAATTACATAATTTACACATTTGTAAAGCGAAGATTTTCCCGTTAAAATTTAATATCATAAACAAAAAATAGCCGCCTTGCTATGAGACAAGACGGCTTTAACAAAAACAAGAATGGTTTACTACTTAACTGTATTGGTTTTGAGACCCCATATCTCTACGTGGGCTTTCTCATCTTTAGCGTTTGGTAATGTTTTGTAAACAAAAATGATTTTTTTAATGCTACGCTCTGAACCACCTTTTAAATCGAAGGTACGACTTTCGCCGGGTGTTTTGATTTCCTGGTTAACCTTAACGTCTTGTTTATCGCCACTTTCGTACGCTATCTCAAGTGAAACCAGGTAAATGGCAGCTTCTGTAACTTTAAATTTGATTGTTGAGAACCTGTCGGATCCGATTACAGCTATTTCATCACGTTCCGTTTTGAAGTCGACTGTTTTTTCGCCGATTTTGTGCCAACCTGCAGCATCACTTACCATAACGGCTGGTGTCTGTGCACTTGCTACCCCAAAGCTTCCGGCTATGGCAAGCAACATAATAATCAATGATTTTTTCATTTTCATGGTTTTTGAGTTAAATTGGTTTTTAAAAATGCAAAGGTCAATCTTAAGAAACCTATGTATGTTATACAATTCTTATTACGATTTACATGATTGCCATATTTCAGACTAAGAAGCTGTAAATTTTCCAATTAGTGTTTTTTTTTCGATCCAGCCCGGGTGCCGGAAGAAGAAACAGACCTGCTGTAATCAGGCAAATTATCAGACAGAGTGAAAAGAATAAATAAAAGTTGTATTTTTATTTTATATAAAGTCAATTCTGCTATTGTATCAGAAAAGTTTACACTGTTTATGCTGCGTTTTTTCGGGTTGTTTTTTTTAATCGGGTTGAGCCTAATTGGATCAGCACAGTTAGGGAATATCCGTTTCGATAAACACACAACTGTTAATGGTCTTTCCGATAACAATACGAATGCAATTTTTCAGGATAACCACGGCTTTTTGTGGATTGGCAGCAACCATGGGGTGAACAGGTATGATGGCAGAGTTTTTAGGAAATATACAACTCTTGGTGACCATGGTTTATCTGACTTGTCAATTGTTTGTATGACTGAAACTCCGGATGGAAATATCTGGATTGGAACCCAAAACGGGTTAAATAGACTTAATCCTTTCACCGATAGCATCACCAGTTACTTTGAGGGTAATGGTCCCGGAACAATTCCTTATAAATGGTGCAATTATCTTTATGTTGATAAACAGAAAAATCTTTGGTTAAGCACTGAAAAAGGTTTGGCTTTATACAATAAAAAGACTGATAGCTTTCAAAATTATCCGATCAGTGTTTCCGGATCCGATGGCAGAATAAATAAATTTATCAGTAAGATTCTCGAAGATAGTAAAGGGCGACTATGGCTCTCAACATCTTATGGAGTTAAACTATTTAACAGAAAAACAAAGACTTATAAATCGTACTTTTACGCTCAGACAAGTCGTGAATCATCAGCATATCCTGTGATTTCAATCTACGAAAGTACGGATGGAAGATTATGGGCAGGCACCTGGTATAGTGGATTACTGCTATATAATGAAAAACTGGATGTATTTGAATCGCAGCTTTTGCCAACTATTGATTTCAAAAAACTTGTTATTTCGGACGTTGATCAGTGCACATTTCAAAATCAGAATTACCTGATTTTATCTACAAGCTCCGGATTGATAATGAAAAGCCTTAATTCAGATACTAGCCAGTTGCTTTCGCTTTCTGAAAATGTAAGCCAGATTTATAAAGATAAACTTGATAATTTATGGTTTACCAGTGTTGGGGGTTTATACAAATTGAATAACAACTTTCTGGCATTTGATTGGCTGCAGCTGCCTGCGAAAACACCTGAAAATAATCTCATTTACCATATCATTCCTGATCTTCAGAAACCCGGCAGCAATTTTTTCCTGTCCACCCTAAATGGCTGGTGGAGGTATGATAACGAAACCCATAAAATCAAAAGGCTGAATACACCACACGACCCTAAAAATCTTCTTGGCGGAATTAATAATTGGGTGATTGACAATCAAGCGTATTGGTTTACTTCAATACACGGTTTTGGAGCATATAATCCGGTTAAAAACAAACTTATTGATCTTAGCACACTTATACTTGAAAATTCCGGTCAGGTTTCGACAGGGAAAATTGTAATGGATAAATACCATAAACTTTGGATTACATTACATCGCTCAGGAATTCTTGTGTACGACACTGAAAATAAATCTGTTGAAACACTTCTGAATCAGAAACATTTGGCTAAAAACACTTTAGGGCAAGACATAAATGATCTTAAAGCCGCAACTGACGGAAATATTTATTTAACCTCGGGCAATGCCTTATATAAAATAAAGTCTGATTCCAAAAAGATCACAACCTTTTCACCCGAAATAAATGATAAGAGAATTGATGTATTCAAAATCGCTCCTGATCAAATTCTTTTCGCACCTGAAGGACGAATTTTTGTAAGCAGTCAGTTGGTTATTTATGAGTTTATAAAAAATAAGCTCATACAAGTTTACCCTGAAAAAGGATATTCTGAATTTAGTTTCGAAAAACTTTTCTGCGAAAATGATGGTACAATCTGGGCAGTTACCTCCCGCGGAATTTTTAAGACCGATACAACATTCAGACACTGGATTAACATAAACAGCAGGCTTGGATGGAATGACGATGAAATATTTACTGATTTGTTTGTAATTAACCCTGGTGAAGTTATAATTTCAGGTAAAAATAAGATTGGTCTTTTGAATGATTCTCTCTTATTAAAGAGTTCACAGCCTTCGGCAATATTAATCAGCAGGATCAGATATGGCGATACCGAAAAGTTTATGCTGGCAAGTGATGTCGCCGAAATCCGTTGTGGGTACAATGAATCCATCGAGATAGAACTAGCCTGTTTTGATTTCAATTTCGTTAAAGAAAATAAAATTCTATATACACTGGACGGCTGGGATAACAAGTGGAAAGAAATGACAGCCACTCAGTCTATACGCTTCGAACAACTTCCGCCCGGTTTGTACATTTTTAAGGCTAAACAAATTAATGCCGAAGGTGAAGAAAGTCCTGTAACTTCTATATGTGTCAGAATACCACAGCCTTTTTATAAAAGCTGGTGGTTTATTGTAATACTAGTAGCTGCAGGATTTGGAATCCATTTTTCAGTTAATCGTTACCGAAAGATGAAAGCTCTTGAACTTGAGCAGCTTCGCATGCGTATTGCAAGCGATTTGCATGATGATATCGGTGCAACACTCAGTTCAATTTCAATTTATAGCGATGCTCTTAAAAGCCAGCTGCAACATGAAAATCCCAATATTACTTATGTGCTTGAAAAAATGGGTGAAAACAGCCGCGAAATGGTTACCAGCATGAGCGACATTGTGTGGGCCATAAATCCCGGCAATGATGTGGGGGAGAAACTGATTAACCGCATGCATAACTATGCTGCTGACATCTGCGCAATGAAAAACATCCAGTTGCATTTTTCTGCCGAAAAAAAGCTGAAATCATTGATATTGCCCCTTGAACATAGGAAAAACATATACCTTATCTTTAAAGAATCAATTCACAATTCGATTAAATATGCTGATGCCTCGAACATATGGGTAAGTATTCAACGAAAAGAAAAATTACTTTATCTTGAAATAAAGGACGATGGAAAAGGATTTGATGAAAAAACCGTTTTAAAAGGAAATGGTTTGAAGAATATCCGAAAACGTGCTTTGGAGCTTGGTGCCGAAATAAACCTGACTTCAAATGAAAACTCAGGAACCAGTATTGTTATTCAATGGAAATCAGAATAAAAAGGTGAAATCAGTTCAACTATTTTTCGGCTGGCACATACATGTATTTTCACCTGAACTGGTGATTGGAATCCGAATTAATTAAAACGAAATTTGAAAGCTGAAAACCGAAAAATGAAGATTGTTATTTTTGAAGATAATCGAAAATTCAGAGAAAGCCTGGAATTTTTGATTGTAACTACCAATGATATGGAACTGTGTGGTTCTTTTGACGACACTACTCGTTTGATACAACGAATTGAAGTTTTGCAGCCTGATGTAGTATTAATGGATATAAATATTCCGGGTAAAAACGGTATTGATGCTGTAAAGGAAATTACAGCTAATTTCCCACATATAAATGTGTGTATGCAAACTGTTTTTGATGACGAGGATAAAATATTTGCATCACTTTGTAATGGTGCTTCAGGATACATACTCAAAAACTCACCACCCGAAAAAGTATTGCAGGCTATACGTGAAGTGGCTGAAGGAGGCACTTTTTTCACACCTTCAGTCGCAAAAAAAGTACTTAACAGTTTTCAACAAAAGCATATCAAGGTTGAATTTACTCAGCTCACTGAGCGCGAAAAAGAAATACTAAAATTACTTGTTGATGGAATGAGTTACAAAATCATAGCCGATAAAGCTTTTATCAGCTACGAAACAGTTCATTCACATATCAAAAAGATATATGAAAAGCTTCATGTTAATTCTAAGAGCGAAGCTGTGGTTAAAGCTATTAAAAACAGACTGGTTTAAGTATCTTGTATTTTTTATTCCAATTTGAAAATCAGATAAGAATTCTACGAATCATAAAGCCGACTGAACAAATATAAATTCTTAAACAATCAGCATTTCACACTTTGAGTATTTTCACCAGTACTGGTGATTTTCTGCTGAACATTCAACGCATAATTTTGTCATAAAAAAGCATAATTATGAAAACTCTGTTCACAATTTTTCTGGTTGTATTCTTGTACAACTATTCCGTGGCAACAATTTTGACTGTGTGCCCGACAACAAGCTTTCCTGCGCAGTATTCAACCATCCAGTCTGCAATAGATGCAGCAGCTGTTGACGACACTATTTATATTTATGCCGGGATTTATAATGAAGTAATGTACATAAATAAAAAGCTGGTTATTATTGGGCCAGGTATTAACCCTCAGCGTCCCACCAATCTGAATGCAAATGTTCTAGGGATAACTTTAACGGGTCCTGGTGCAAGCGGATCTGTTATCATGGGGCTGTATGTACCAGGCTCGGTTGTATTTGGGTATGATGGAGCGCAGATGTCGAACAATATCCTTGTAACCGAATGTTTATTCTATGGCAGTGTTCAGTTCAGCGGCTATGGAAATATGGTTGAAAATTGTATTTTCAGTAACCATTACCCTGATGGTACAACACTGGCCTTCAATTACCCGAATGCTATCGGAAACGTTGTTCAGAACTCATACATTCACGGAATGGTTTTCGTAAGACCGGGCACAAACACCATATTAAGGAATAATATTTTTGCCAGTGGCGATGCTGGTACAAGATCATTTGGAATATTAAACACAGGTCAAACATGGGGGTCTACGGTTACAATTGAAAATAATATTTTTTTCAAAAGCAATCCGAATGGTCCTGATGGATCTACAGATGCCTGTGCTTTCAAAAACAACATTTATTACCTAACCAACTACCCGCCACCAACTAACGCTTTCAGCTCGGGTAATATGAATGCAGATCCGCAGTTTGTAAATTACCCTGCTGGTGGAGCCCCTTTCAGTTTTGCTTTTGATTTTAAGCTGCAACCCACTTCTCCGTGTGTAAACTATGGAACTGACGGAAATGATATTGGAATGTGGGATGGCCCTGCTCCGGTTAACAAAGGATTTGAGCCTCCCATTCCCAGGGTTTATGGTCTTGATCTGAACAATTCCATCGCTCCGGCCGGCAGTAGCTTATTACTTACCATAAAGGCAACCAAAGCTCAATAACTAATAAGCAAAGACACTTGTTATGAAAAAAAAGTTGAAAATCCTGCTTGCCTTGTTACTGTTAGGTGTATCACTATCAGCACAACAGATAAACAGGGCCGAATATTTCTTCGATACTGACCCTGGTTTTGGAAACGGAACACAAATTACGTTTGCTGCCGCTGATAGCATAAATTATACACAGGCAATTCAAATTCCACCGTCGTTGAAAGGCGGAATTCATTTTCTGTATGTAAGAGTGCAGAATACCGAAGGTATCTGGGGCATTTCTGAATATCATATATTACGAATACAGAATGGACTTACAGCCTTGCAGAAAGCCGAATATTTTTTTGACACTGATCCCGGACAAGGTTCCGGCTTTCCGCTGGCTTATTCATCAGCTGCCGATTCAATCGTAAGTGTTCAGAATATAGTTGTTCCAACGTTAAGCCTCGGACAGCACAAACTATACGTACGAACCATGAATGAGCAACACACCTGGAGTTTTCCCGAGGTACACTCATTTATAGCCTGTACCACCTACGGACCTGTTGCTGCTTTCAATAGTTTCACTGAAGGAAATGAGGTATATTTTACTGATGCCTCAACAAACAGTATAGGCTGTAAATGGCTTTTCGGTGATAATACTTCCGATACCACTCACAACCCGAGGCATATCTATGCGGCAGGCAATACATATACTGTAAAACTAATTGCTATAAACACTTGCGGTAACGATACACTGACAAAAATAATTGATGTAAAAGGAATACAATCTGTCAGCCCACAAATTGCTCCTTCAACAGGTATATATATTGCATATCTCACTGGTGTTGGTTTCAGCAGTGGTTCAAGCGTAACCTTGTCGAAGGCTGGATCGCCTGATATAGTGGCGGATACATGCATTTATATTAATTCTACAACTGTAAAAGTTGTTTTCTATAACTTCAATGAAGCCTTGGGCAAATATAAAGTTACTCTTAGTCAGAGTTCAGGGGAGATGATGTTAGATTCGGCTGTTTCAATCGAACCTGCTACTGAGCCTGAAATATGGGTAAGGCTGGAAGGAAGAAAGGAAGTATTGATAAACAAGTGGTCGACATTTCATCTTATTGTCGGGAATAAGGGTAACAAGGCAGCAATAGAAATTCCTATATTTATTGAACTTCCTGGAAATATTGAAGTAAAAACAATCAATATGATTATCGATGACTATGAGTTTCCCGGCATCAAGCCTTTTCTGCCTGAAGGCAGGTTTTATATTGCTTATGATAGTATCACAAATGAGTCTGTCAAAGTAGGTTATTTCATAATCCCTTATCTTGAAGGAGGAGCAACCGGAAGCTTGACTTTAGAAGTTAAAACCGGCAATGCAAATCCATTTTACATAAAAACAGCTGCTGAAAAGCCTTGGCTGGATGAAACAGCCTTTTTCATTGGTAAACATATTGATGAAAATAATGGTTTCTGTGATCCTCCATCGTGTGCGAAATGTTTGTTTGACCTTTTGGGATTTACACCTGTAGCCTGTGTTCCGGCTGCATACAATTATTTCTGTAAAATCAACGAATTGATTGATGATGCAAAAAACAAAAAGCGCAGCGAAGTTATTATTATGCTGGACTGTATAGGGAGTGGATCTGGTATGTTACTATCATGCCTTGGAGGAAGTGCAACCGGTATTTTGAAGAAATTTGCCGATGCAGTTGATCAAGGGACTAACGGATTTAGTGCTGCTGAAAATTGTTATAATTGCAAACCTATTCCACCAAAGTCGGATACAGTAAAAGTTCGTTTTTCCTGGGATCCTAATATAAAAGAAGGACCCTCAGGATATAATACCCTTAATTATACAACTGCATCCGATCCCTTCGCATACAGCATTCATTTCGAAAACCTGTCCTCAGCTACAGCTCCCGCAAGCGAAGTTTCAGTTACCGATTACCTTGACGCAACGAAGTTTGATTTAAATACCTTCAGGATTGCGGGTTTCGGTTTTGCTGATACATCAGTGAGGATAAACCTGTCAGAAGCTGTTATAGAGCAGGATATTGATCTAAGACCATCCAAAAACAGTATTGTAAGGTTCTCGGGGAGTATTGACTCTGTGAATAAACTAAGTTTCAAGTTTACCACCTTCGATCCTGCTACAATGAAATTGACAAATTCCATTGACGATGGTTTTCTGAATCCTAATGTTAATGGCACCGAAGGACTTGGTTATGTGAGTTTTATGATAAATCCGAAAACTGATCTGTCAACGGGAACTATTATTAACAATATGGCAACTATTGTTTTTGACAATAATGATCCTATTATAACCAACATCTGGAGTAATGGTATAGATAAAAACAAACCCGCCAGTAACGTTATGCCTGATATTCAGAAAGTAAACGATAGTGTTGTCAAAGTATTCTGGAATGGTACAGATGAGCATTCAGGTGTGTTCTATTTTCGAATTATGGTTTCAGAAAACGGTGGACCCTATTCCGAATATTTAAGAACAGAGGGCTTGTCGGGCTTGTTTGTAATTAAAGATCTAACAACCTACAGTTTTTATTCCATAGCCGAGGACTTTACAGGAAATATAGAAGATGCACCACTGGAAGCCGACCTTGTTTTGTCAAATACAGCCAATATTCCACAAGTAAGTGATAATCATAAAGTCAGGGTTTTCCCAAATCCTACTAAGGGTGAAACTCAAGTGATTGGTCTCGAAAAAGGTGATGAATTAAGGCTTTCATCTACTAATGGCAAAATTATTCTGAGGCAATATGCAGTTTCAGAAACTGAACTGATTGATATAGGGAACTATCCACCGGGAGTATATATCCTTACTATTATTACCGGATCAGGTACTATGCAAAACCTGAAAATCGTTAAGAACTGATTTTAGCTAATTATGACAAACAAAAAAAACCGCCTTGTAGCGGTTTTTTTTTGTTGCAAGAGTAGTTGTGTCATTTACTTGCCTTAGTTCCCTAAAAAGAGGGGCTTAAACCTGAGCAATTACCGGATTTTGCACATCCTTCTTTTTTTGTTTTTATCCCCGGACTCTATGCAAGCATAGGCCGGGACTAAAAACGAAAAACCCCGCTGATAGCGGGGTAATTGCTCAGGTTTGCGGAGAAGGGGGGATTCGAACCCCCGGATCCTTGCAGATCAACGGTTTTCAAGACCGCCGCGATCGACCACTCTGCCACCTCTCCTTTGGGACTGCAAAAATATAAAAAAAAGCAACATTACAAAACCTAAGGCGAGAGTTTTCAGGAAATTTGAAATACTCCTGCAAAACGCTTTCCAATTTAAGGATTTTCTTATTTCGTTTCATCGTAAAAAAGTACTTTTGCAGCTAATACCAACTCTTTATGGCATTTTCAGTAAAAAGAAATCTTACAGCACTTTACCTGGTGAAAATTGCCAAATGGATGAATCTTATCATGCCGGTTATTGTCCTGTTCTACAAATCGAACGGACTTACCATGCAGGACATCTTCCTTTTGCAAAGCGCTTACTCACTTACGCTGATGACATTGGAAATCCCAACAGGTTACTTTGCTGATAAAATCGGAAGAAAACAAAGCATACTGATCGGAGCATCGCTGGGGTTTATGGGATATGTGGTTTATAGCTTCTCCTATGGATTCTGGTATTTTGTAGTTGCTGAAGTTATTTTGGGACTGAGTCAGAGTCTTGTTTCAGGAGCGGATTCGGCTATGCTTTACGACACATTGGCCGCCGGAAAGCAAAATGATAAATACACCCGTATGGAAGGCCGTATTACCTCCATTGGTAATTTCGGAGAAGCCTTTGCAGGAATTATTGGCGGTTTGCTCGCAGTTGCATCGCTCCGGACGCCTTTTTATGTGCAGGCCTGCATAGCTCTCATAGCCTTGCCTGCTGCATTAATGTTAAGAGAACCACCCATAAAGATTGCCAGGGCAAAACCAGGTTTTAAAGAAATACAGTCCATTCTGTATAGTGCGCTTCATGGAAATTTAAAATTAAAATGGAACACCTTCTTTTCTGCAATAATAGGAGCTTCAACGCTCACAATGGCCTGGTTTGCTCAACCTTATTTCGGACATATTGAGTTGCCAGTTTCTTTTTATGGAGTAGCCTGGGCAATTTTAAACCTCTCAGTTGGAATAGCGGCTATGTATGCATGGAGATTTGAAAGCCGTTTTGGTATTCCAAAAACTGTGATAACTTTTACTGTTGTGATATTCACCTCATTCGTGTCTCTTACTTTTATGCCGGGATACAGTGGTTTAGTTGTGCTGTTGCTTTTCTACCTGGCGCGTGGACTCGCCACTCCTACCCTCCGCAATTACATAAATATTATTACAACTTCCGAAGTAAGAGCCACAGTGCTTTCAGTCCGGAATTTTCTGATCAGGTTGATTTTTGCCATTACTGGACCGTTATGGGGCTGGCTAACAGACAAGTACAGTCTTCAGACGGCAATACTTTCAGCTGCTGTTATTTATGGAGTATTGGCGTTTATCAGTTTGTTTTATTTCCTTAAACATAAGACTTATAAGCCCAATACAGCACCTGAGGAAGCTTAGCAGATAATATTTCCGAATTGGTTTGATAATCCATTCCGAATATCTACCTTTGCACCCCTTAAACACAATTGGAGAGATGCCAGAGTGGTCGATCGGGGCGGTCTCGAAAACCGTTGTACCCTCGCGGGTACCCAGGGTTCGAATCCCTGTCTCTCCGCTGAAATAAAGAGCAGAAAAACGCAAACCACTGAAAATTAACACTTTCAGTGGTTTTTTATTTTCTGAAAAAGGCATAAAATGGCATAAAAATGCAGATATTTCGGTGTCGAAAAAGGCGGACATTATTTTTTCGCCGCAAATCTGCCCAATGTCCGCCGACAAAGATGATAATACACTGTATTTCTGTTATTTGCAACTCCTGCGCTTGCTCGATAATTTTATTTTTGTTCACCTAAATTTAACTAAAATGAAACGAGCTACATTTACTGTCATGTACTACATTAACAGGGCAAAATGCCGAAAAGATGGCCTTGCTCCTATTATCGCAAGAATCACTATTAATAAAGAGCGAGCAGAATTTGCAATTGGAAGACACGTGGAACCAGAAGAATGGGATACCGATAAGGGGCGTGTCTCAAGCAATACAAAAGTTGCCAAAGAGATTAACTCATACTTGATTCTTGTCAAATCTAATCTGCTTCTAAAAAAAAGGGAGTTAGAAGAAGACGGAAAACTAATCACTGCATTTATATTAAAAAAGTATTACCTGGGAATTGAGACCGAGAATAAGACCATCCTTCAAATATTCAAGGAACATAATGAACAAGTTGAAGGTCTAATGAACAAAGATTTTGCTCCAGGTACAGTTGAAAGGTATAAGACTTGTTATAAACATGTTGCGGATTTTATCAAAATAAAGTATAAGCGATCAGATATGCCCCTGACTGAAATAAATCCAATGTTTATCACCAACTTAGATTTTTACCTGAAAACCACCAGGAATTGCTGTCATAATACTGCTACTAAATACATAAAAAATTTTAAAAAAATTATCCGAATAGCGTTGGCTAATGGTTGGATGAAAGTTGATCCATTCAGAAATATTAAATTTCACCTTGATGAAGTTGATTTGGATTATTTATCTGATGCTGAATTGAATAAAATTATGAGTAAACAGTTTGATATTGAAAGGGTGCAGCAAGTAAAAGATGTTTACATATTTTGTTGTTTCACAGGTTTGGCATTTGTTGATGTATCGAGTCTAAAATACACTGATATTGAGGACAAAAACGGCAAACTTTGGATTAAGAAAAAACGTCAGAAAACAAAGAATTGGTGTAATGTTCCATTATTGGAACCAGCCATTGAACTCATGGAAAAATATAAAAATGATCCATATTGTATAGCAAATGGTTGTGTACTTCCGGTACTTTCCAATCAAAAAATGAATGCGTACCTCAAAGAAATTGCTGATATGTGTGGAATAAAAAAACATCTTAGCACACATACAGCCAGGCATACATTTGCAACAACTGTGACCCTTGCAAATCAGGTATCAATGGATGTCGTTTCTAAAATGCTTGGGCATTCCAATGTAAGCATGACAAAGAAGTATGCACGGGTGGTTGACGACCTTATTAACAGAGATATGGAGAAACTCTATGGCAAATACTCCATAGCTATATCAAACTAGCCTGCATAGATACAAGAGTAACATTTTAAATTGCCAAAATAAAGGGAGCTACAAGCTCCTTTTATGCTTTAAAAGCGATAAGATAATGAAACATACATTTAAACTTTGCAGTACGAACAAAAAAAATAGAGCCTCCCGGCAGGGAGGCTCTGAAACTGAGCGTTTAAACTACATGATGCCTTCGTCCGCGAAGGAATAGTAGCTGGATTCGGTAATGATGACATGGTCCAGAACCGGGATATCCAGGACAGCGCCACCGGCTTTCAGCTTTTTCGTCAGTTCCATATCGGCTTCGCTGGGAGTGAGTTGACCTGATGGGTGGTTGTGTGCGACGATCAGTGAGGTTGCATTTGCCTTGAGCGCGGATTGAAAGACAAGCCGGGGATCGACAACGGTTCCGGTGATGCCTCCGGAAGATACCTGGAACGTGCCCAGGATTTTGTTTGCCCGGTTGAGCAGCATCACGTAAAAGTATTCCCGGTATTCCAGATCAGGAAATACAAGCCTGAATGCTTTTTCGGCATCGTGGCTGGATTTGATCTGAATCCTTTCGGAGGCGGGTACTTTTGAAGAGTAGGTGAGTGATACTTCTGCAATGCGGTTGTTGAGTAAGGTGTTCATGAGTGTAAGCCGCTGCCCTGCGTTTGTTTTGGCCTCTGGCACGCCTGGTTTAATAAATTTTAGCCAGTTGTACAATCGGAGTAAAAATTCTGGGGCAAGGTTTAGGGTCGATCCCGATAAATCGGGAGCGAAAGAACCCAACGGGCCTGACCTTGCGCCATGATATTTTCCATGCGCGGATTCGTGGGAAGCGGCTGCCATTCCCGATTGTTCATCGGGAATGGCAGTACGAGATTACCTTTGCTTAAATTTGAGTAACAGTGGGTGGGTTTTCTTTTGCCAAGCTTTGCTTTTGTTGGTAGATGAAAAGAAAAGCGTGCCGGACCCGGGTAAAACAGACAGGGATGATCGAGTAGGAAGTGAGGGATTATTTCCCTCACTGTCCTCTCACACCACCGTACGTGCCGTTCGGCATACGGCGGTTCATAGAGTTGAGAGCTTTGTTGTAAACTTCGGTAAAACAAAGTAAGCCTTGATCTTTAAAATATGCATTTGTGAGGGTGCATGATAAAATAGGGCTATTGGACGTGTGCCAGTAGCCTTTTCTTGTGTTTGCATATTCCCATGCTTTGGAATTTCCGATACCTAACCGGACTAGGTTGTCGTGCCGACAGCCTATTTTCTTCCATTGCTTCCAGATGCACATTCGTAGCCTCCGGCGCATCCATTCATCCAGTCTCTGGCAATGTTTCCGCATATCGGCAATCTTAAAATAATTAACCCATCCGCCGATTAGGCTGGATAGTTTATTTATCCGATCCTCTACGCTCTTTCCATTGCTGCGCTTGGTATAGGCTTTAACTTTGGCTTTAATTCTGGACAATGATTTGCGATGTGTACACACCTTTACTCCGTCTTTGGAAAAATAAAAGCTAATGCCTAAGAACTTCCGCTTGGTTGGGCTGTCAACAGCACTCTTTTCCCGGTTGACTTTTAGTTTCAGCCCCTCTTCAATGAACTTTCCTATGCTTGCCATAACCCTGTCGCCTGATCTTCTGCTCTTGACGTAAATATTACAGTCGTCTGCATAGCGACAAAACCGATGTCCTCGCTTTTCAAGTTCTTTGTCCAGTTCATGCAACATTACATTCGATAACAATGGGCTTAACGGTCCACCTTGGGGCGTACCTTCTCCCGATGGGCTTACTAAACCCCCAATCATTACTCCTGATTCCAAATAGGCCCGGATAAGTTTCAATACCCGTTTGTCCTCTATCCGTTTGGATAAAAGGTGCATCAGCATATCGTGGTTTACCCGGTCAAAGAATTTCTCCAAATCTATATCCACTACAATCTTATTCCCTTCATTAATGTACACTTGCGCCTGTTTTATGGCTTGGTGTGCACTGCGGTTAGGTCTAAATCCATAACTATGTTCGGAAAACTCCTGCTCGAATATCGGTGTTAATACCTGGGCTATCGCTTGTTGTATCATCCGGTCTATTACTGTTGGAATGCCCAACAACCTTACTCCTCCATCCGGTTTGGCTATTTCTGCCCTGCGTACCGGCTGGGGTTTGTACGTGCCGCCCAATATGCTTTGCCTGAGCGTTTCGCCATGCGTTTGCAAATAAGAAAGAAGTGATGTAACCTTCATCTTGTCGATTCCCGGACTGCCATCATTCTTCTTTACCCGCTTGTAGGCTTCGTTCAGGTTGCCCTTCTCTACTATGTTCTCAAGCAAATTTCGGGTGTTTAAACTAATACTCTTATCTTCTCCTTCTGTTTCCGCCTTGGCATAACTCTGCTCTCCCGCTTTACCTCGGGATTCCATCCCTACTTCCTGCGGGTAGTCGCGCCTTGGGGCGTGATTGGCTGCTTTCTGCGTTTTGTCCATGAGGATAACAAAATTTAAGACTTCTCTACGTTCAGCCCTTCCTTCGGTGTATGTAAACCTCCGTACTATGGCTTCTGCTGACTCCTGACCATTCAGCCATACATCACTGCATGGGTTGTTGGTTCTGTTTTCACTCCCAATGATGTGGTCAGGTCTCCCCGGGTAAGAACGATAACTTTCATCTCATCTACCTGCTACATTTACTCCAAGGGGGTCGGGTAGTATTGGACTTCGTTTTGTGTTGCAAACTCGTCCGCCCCTTATAAGCCTTAGTATGCAGTTTCTGTTCGTCAGGCCGAGATTTTGCCGCCGGCTTCCTTCAGATTCGCAGTCGCCCACGACACCCTTGCCTTTAGCTAACACTTCCTACTACCAAGTGTGTTCGGGACTTCCACCCTAAAGTTATCGCCCATGCCGGGCGCACAACATAAAAAAGCCCTGTTTCCAGGGCTTAATAGCTTTAAAGCAGCTGTTATTTATTAGAGGAAGCTTTCCTGCTTCGTTTTACTTTTGCAGGAGCTTCGGTCGTTGGCTCACTCACCTTAGCAGGCGCCTGATCGGGAACATTTGAGGTAGTTGTTACATAAGCAGTATGTGTTCTGCCCCAGGAGTCAGGTTCTTTCATTTCTGCCAGGTCAAACGTGAAGTATTCAACTCCATCCTTTTCATATTTGAACTTCAGGATATCCTCCATTTTGAGGGTTACTTTTACTGTGAATTCAGTTTTCTTTCCTTTTCCTACGTAATTTTTGATAAAGTTTTTCATGGCGTTTAAGTTTTAAAGTTAAAAATCTATGCAAGGAAAACCGGCACTGCTTTCAGAAGCAGGCAGGGAGGAACTGGAATACCGGATCACGCCCGGGGCGTGAGAGGATATGCCGGGAAAATCCTTGCCGGAGAGGTATCGCCTTCGTTGAAGAAGTGTCACCTTCGCATAGGATTTGGAACTAAAACTGCCAGGGGAAATTTTATTATTATAGTGAAAAGGATACCGGGATTCACAGAGTCAACGCTGAGGAGGGGTTCCGTTCAACTAAGGGATGGAGTACTTTCACGGATGGCAGAAATGAGGCTGATAAGGCAGGAGCAAGAGTAAGAACTACGAGTTTCTGATCAGAGCTTACGTGTGAGCTTCATAAGCTCCAAAGGGAAAGAAGTAAGGAAGGAATAAAACTGCTTTTCCTGAAGGGAAACCAGAGGTTTTTATTGGCTCAATAAGCATTATTCCATTTTTAATTTTGCGAACAAAAAAAGGGGCGTTCCGCCCCTTTCATGAAATTGTTAGAAATGTTGTTGTCCATTTACATTTATTTCAATTGATAACCTGTACTTCTTCCTCCAGCTTCGTCCTTTTGCAGTATATCCTTGTTAATTAAATCCTGTATGTCCCTCAAAGCTGTATCGGATGAGCATTTAGCTATTTTTGCCCATTTTGAACTCGTTAATTTCCCCTCAAAACCATCCAGCAATTTATTAAGCAGCAAGCTTTGCCGTTCATTCAATATTGTTTTTGAATGCTTATTCCAGAATTCGGCCTTTGTCAAAACTTTGGCTAGAACTGCTTCAGTCGATTTCAATGCATTCATTAAACAGTTTAAAAACCAAAGCACCCAATTGGTTATATCAAGCTCAGCCTTTTGCGTTTTTTCGAGTATTTCGTAATACTGTTTTCGTTCCGCTCGTATTTGTGCTGACATGCTATAAAACCGTTGTGGACTCTTGTCGGACCTGGCTAGCAGCATATCGGTCAATGCCCTGGTAATCCTGCCATTTCCATCATCGAACGGATGAATTGTCACAAACCACAGATGAGCGATAGCGGCTTTTAAAACCAGGTCAATGTTATTCTCGGTATTGAACCAATCGATAAACCTGGTCATTTCGCTTTCCAGAAGGGATGAATCCGGAGCCTGATAATGTACTTTTTCCTTTCCCATTGCCCCTGAAACAACTTGCATGGGTCCTGTTGCATCATCACGCCATCCAGCAACGGTTATCTTATACATTCCGCTCCTTCCCGTTGGAAATAAGGTCGCATGCCAATCAAATAATCGTTCAGCTGTTAATGGCTTATTAAAATATTGGGTTGCATCCATCATCATATCAACCATTCCTTCCACATTTCTGTCCGATTGAAGCGAACCTGCCATTTCTAATCCCAGACGCCGGGCAATAGATGATCGCACAAGCCCGGGGTTCAGTATTTCGCCTTCTATTTCGGTTGATTTTATAACATCCAGCGTTAAAGTGTCAAGTTCGGCTTCCTTTCTCAGATCAAATCCGAGGGACTGCATTCTTCCCATTGTTCTGCCCTGCATGTTTCGCACTTCTCCCAAGGGGTACAAAATCGACTCATTATCCCAACAGAAGTCAGGCCAGTTGTTTTGTTGATAAATATATGTTTTCATTCTCCGCAATATTTGCGTCAAAAATAAACAATATTCACCGCATGACAAAATATTCACTGCAATTTATGCGGCGGATATGTATTTTTTTTACCGCAAGCTGTTTTTTTTACATGTATTACATAATAAGCCTCATTAAACAGGAGCAAATTCCTGCAATTATGTATTCGGGTAACGATCAAAAAAGGGGCATCAGCCCCTTAGTTCGAAAACAAATTCTTATAGGTTCGCTGGTAGTGCAGATCCAGGAACCGGTTAAAGCTGGTAAAGCGGAGCAGGTATTCCACCTGTGCGATGGTGAGGGATTCGAGGTTAAAGTATTTTTCAATGTCCGGGTATTTGTTTTTCAGGATCCGGAGTTTGAGGTTTGTGGGCTGAAAGTCGGTGCCGTGCTTGCTGGAGCCGATGGTAAAGACGGATGTCACTTCTGATCCGGAGCTTTCGATAAAAGTTTTCAATCCCCGGAGGGTGATGCCTGTTGTAAACACATCATCCACCAGGATAAATTTTCCCCTGGGAACGAAGCCGGTGTATTCCGGATCGTAATACATGCGCTCGATCATGGTGTATCCTGGCCGGTTGTTGAGCAGGTAAACGGAGCTTACCAGCTGCAGGGTGGAGTATTGCGAGATGCGCATCGCCAGGGCAAGAGGTATTTTGTTGCCGGAGAACTTTTGCACCGGGCAGACAAAGCCTTCGTATTTCAGGAAAACGGTGTAGTCGATTTCCAGCCGGTCCACAAGCCGCAGGGCGGCTTGCAGGTTCCCGGTTTTGGCTGCTTTGTATTCAGGATCATGCAGCATTTTCACAGCATGGGAAAGGCGGTTGGCATGGTATAGTTTCATAGCGCAGGAGTTTTTGAGGTGAAATGCGAGAGAATGACTTTGGAAACATCCGTGTGGGTGAGGTAAGGGATCACTGAGCCTTTCAGGTGGGGTCTGAAAGCGCCCCTGGAAAAAAGGTACTCGACGGTGTAGAAGAAGAACATGGGGTCGAGTACCTTATGGTTTGTGAGTACGCCTATGCTGTTGGGGATGGGCTGATGCAGTGGTTTTCCTGCGTTGGAGCCTTTGAGCTGAATCCAGAAATCGGGATTCTCAGAAGTGAAAAGGAACATTTGATTGTGCCGCTGCCCTGCGTTTGTTTTGGCCTCTGGCGCGCCTGGTTTAAAAAAATTTTAGCCAGGAGTTCAATCGGAGTAAAAATTCTGGGGCAAGGTTTAGGGTCGCTCCCTTTTTCCAGGGATCGAAAGAACCCGAAGGGCATGACCTTGCGCCATGATATTTTCCAGGGGTTGGAATGTGCGCGGCGGCTGCCATCCCTATTCCGGGAATGGCAGTACGAGATTAACTTTGCTTAAATTTTGAGTAACCGTGGGTAGGTTTTCTTTTGCCCGGGTTTTCTTTTGTTGGTAGATGAAAAGAAAAGGGAGCAATTCTGCCATCCGATTTGTGGGTGGGGTTTGGGCATAAAAAAAGGGGGCGAGGGCTCCCCTATTACCTTAATTTTTGGGTATCCAATCAATTTCAACTATTGCTTTTTCTGGCGGTCTTTGAGAAAAGACCGCATCAACAATTATATCCTTGCGGGCAATGTACTGCGCGAAAAGCAGGTTTTCTTTTCTGCTTCTCTATTCTTTTCCTGCGACAAAAAAGAAAAGAGAAGTCCCAAATGTTCAATTTTATTAAAATAGATAATCTTTAAAAATGACAAATAAAATTTTTCATTTATTTGGCATTCAAACACTTAATTCGTTTTGTTGCGATTTTCAGCAACAAATAAGAATTAAAGCCCCGCACCGCCCTGAAGGAAAAGAATTTTGTCTCAAAATAATTTGGATGTTATATGCTAAGCACTTGAATCACAGCAAGAAATAAAAATACATCTAAATAAAAATTTCAAAAATAAACAGGCTTGAAAAAAGGCAAAAATCAAACTGCGCAAAATTGAGACATAGGTCTTGTTTTGATGTTTGGGATTAGATGGGGAGCCCTTAGAAAGCATCGCATGTGTAACGTGCTATACCGCTGATTATAAATAATATATATTGAATTGCATCAAGTATTAATTGCGACAATTTGAGCCAAATTTAATCCGGCAATACATTAATAAAAATGAGTAATAAATTGTCCCTGAATAAGTAAGGCTACTGTGGGAAGATTTGGCAATGAAATGGTGGTACAAGAAGTGGTACAAGAAGTGGTACAAGAAGTGATACAAAAGGTGGTACAATATGTGGTAAAAACAATCTGGGAAAGATGGAATGAAAGCGAAAATGATACCGCACACTGTGGCTTGCGCAGATGACTGACCGGAGGGAGCTGCGCACACGAAATACCGCTTTAAACTCAAAATACTTGGATACATTGCTCGTCACTTGTAGAACTGACTCCTACCCTCTTGTATGGCGGCTTGTATCCTTGTGATGCTGGAAAGTGGGCGGGTTTTAGCAGCTGATGAGACTATGAAACCCGGAGAAGCTGGAGTAGGCTCATTTGCTGCTGTGTGGTTGCAAAAGTGATTGGACGAAGGCGACGGTGGATGACGACGCAGTGAAGGCATCCTTGAAGGCTGGCTGGTGAAGCACTTCTTAAAAGCTGAGCCGACTCAGGAGGCTTTGCTTTATGCGAGGGAATGAGTGGTCGCTGACGGAGGAGGCGTCCACGAGTGACCGAACCTGCCAGCCTGAATGAAGTGAAATGGAGTGGAGCGTATTGAGGACGATTGAACGAAATCGCTTGCAGCAACTTGTAAGTGAGGGGGTTCTCAAGTTATACGTTAACCTTACTCAAAACTCATTGCTTGTAAACAAGGCTCAAAACCTGTAGAACTGACATGTAAACAAATTACTCACCGGCTTGTGTATTCTTGTACTGCTGGAAAGTGGGAAGGTGTTGGCAGCTGATATGACGAGGCACGAGGAAATATTTGCTGCTGTGAGGGCAGTGAAAGGCATGAGCTTACGAGGAACGAGTAAGTGAATGGCTTGCAACTGCCATAGGAAGAGGGCAGAGTGGGCTGGTGGCGTGGGGGCAGCCATTGGCTACTTGGCTTTATGCCTTTATACATAATGGGCTTATGGGATGAGCGTATTAATAAAAAATACCTATGAAAGAAGCGAGTACCATAAGAGCCTATTATGTAAAGTAGCGGACGGTGGTGGAGTGCGCTTTTTGCCTGGCGTGCCTCGGCGTATTTGCTTTTTTCTGCAAATACCATGACAGGAAAAAGCGCATGGAGCCATCCGGCAATGGATGCGTGGGGGATGGTAGTTCTTATTGTAATAGGGCTTTAACGGGGTGAAACAAAGGTTGATTGAATACCTTTCAAGATATTGATAGAAAATTAATAATTTAATATGCCAGACAATTATGGAGTAAAGAAAAGTGGGGTATATTTGTTGGCAAGTAGAAGTTATCTGCAACTTTAAAACAGAGAAAATGGACAACCTTTTAAGAGAAATTTTGCAAGAATCTCAAGATAACAAAAAAATTATCGATATCCGTATCTACGGACATGAAGATACTTTTTATTCAGGTTATGTATTAGCGTTCAATGACGAGATTTTCCAGATCAGACACTTTACCAGATATGGAATGGATGATGGTATAGTGATTGAAAGAATAGATGGAATTGAAAATATCGAATATAATGATAACTACTGTGAATCCCAGCAACATTTAGTTCAAAAGAATGAAGAAATAGAAAAGTCTAATCTTCATAACTACATTTTTGACCTATCTGAAAATTGGAGATTTGAAAATTTAAACAAATTCGTTGACCAGAAAATTATTGTGAGTATTGAAAACTCTAAAAAGGAAAATATTTGTGGATTTATTATACGTGTGGCTGAAGGTGGATTGATAATGAACCCAATTGGAAAACTTGGTGAAGATGAAGGTCTATCCTATTTCAAATTAGAAGACATAAGTTCAATTCAGCCTGATGATCTGGAATGTAGGAAGCGTTTAATTTTATATAATTGGAAACGAAAGAGAAATGAAAACATGGACTAATATACGCATTGACAAATGCGTGTTTTCATATTCGTTGAAACATTTGAAATCTGTATATACATTTGTGCTGGCAGACAGTTGAGCAACAATTTATTCCCGCACTCGCAATGGTGTCAGACGTTGGCATAATACTATTACCGAAACGAAAAACTATAAAAAATATAAATATGGAGAGAATCGATTTATTTAGAGCATTTTTCACTGAGGAAAGCGATTATTACGCTGACAAACTTGAAAAATATGAGCAAGGGACAAAGTATTCGTTCAATTTCTGGGCCGGATTTTTAGGCCCAGTATGGTTCTGTTTTAGAAAACTATATGTTGAAGCACTAGTTTTATTTTTATTGACTTTTGTGCTTTCCAGTATTACAGCTGTAGTGCTGTGGTTAATTATTCCTAACGAACAGATAATTGTTCCATTCAGCACAGCATTTATCACGATAATTTCCTTTGTAATTCTCGGTTATCTTGGGAATACACTGTACCTCAAGAAATCAAAGAAAATTGTTGAAGACTTCATTTCGGAAAATGATATAGAGAATATAAATAATTCATTGACTTCAGAGCTTAGAGAAAAAGGAGGAACTTCTATGGCAGCTGCACTAGTTTGTGCAGGCATACAAATAGCTATACAAATACTATCCAAAGTTATTACTTAATAAAGTACTGTGCCCTCCAAATGCATTAACAAATGCGGGTTTGCGCTTTCGTTGAAACATTTGGAATCTTTACATACATTTGTGCTGGCAGACAGTTGAGCAACAATTTAATCCCGCACTTGCCATAGGTGTGCTGTTAGCACTCATTTTAAAACTCAGCAATAAATGGTATTTTTACCTTATGACAACATAACTTACAAGACTAATTTGGAGAGATCTGAAATCATAAACCGACTTTCAGAAATAATAGATCAACACAAATTATTTGGATTTGCCTGGAATGCTGACTCTGCCATTAGGCATTATAAAGGCAAAATCACAGAGACTGGTTTTGAAATTCTTAGAATCACAAGTTATGGAAATACAGCTAAACCAATTATTAAAGGTATAATTGAGTCAAAGACAGATGGTACAATAATAAAAATTAATATCCAACTGCAATTATATGCGAAAATCCTTTTACTGTTTTTATGCAGTATTATTGGAATATTTTGCATTTATATACTAACACAAATTACTAAGGAAAGCACGTTTGACAATACCGAGAAATTCCCATTTATTTTATTGCTAGGATTATATGCATTTACTTTGACATTTTTTAAATTTGAAAGTTGGAGTGTACAAGAAGAACTTCAAGCATTATTTGAAGCGGATATAATTAATTGATTAATTGACAATAAAGATTAAAAAAAATAAAAAACGAGTGCTAATAAACGTAACCGTTGCACAACATCATTTTTAGAAAGAAGATTGTGACTGGTATTCTGCATGACTCACCGGAATGCTTGGGGTGAAATTCCCCTTGCCTACTCGAACGTCATCCGTTATCGGCAAGGCTTAGAGCACGCAATGACTTGATAAATAATCGATTAAATTAAAAATTGATGACTAAAAAGCATTTATTCGCAACATTAATTTTAGGTAGTATACTTATCAGTTCATGTAAGACATACTTAATCCCAATTGACAGTTTTAAGCAACAATTTTCTGGCATTGACTCTTCAGACTTGACAAAAGTCAAAGTCCGTGGACCTATTGGAGAAGCCTATACTTATTATATATGCCCAATTGGTACAATTAAATGTTTGGAGAAAAATGGAAACCCGGTTGAACTTCTTAGTAGCCCTTCAATTGAGATTCGATTCACACATGGACAGAAAAACAGAAAAACGGCATTTTATTTTGATAGAATTTTTGTCAATGACAGTTGTATTGTTGGAATTCAATCAAGGTCTATTTCTACGATTAGGAAGACAATTCCAATTGATAGTGTAACTAAAATTGAAATACAAGATGGGCATAAAAATTATAAATATGTCGGGTTACCAGTGGAATCCGGAGTATTATATTATTAAAGCCCTGCTGCTAATAAATAGGAATATGTGCGGCAAGCAGAGCCCAGCGATAGTGATGGTTGAGTTTTTTTGTAATAGGGCTTTAGCGGGGTGAAACAAAGGTTGATTGAATACCTTACCAGATAATGATAGAAAATTAATTTTATAATATGCCAGACAATTATGGTGTAAAGAAAAGTGGGGTATATTTGTTGATATGTAATAGTTAGCGGTCATTGTATATCGACCGACTGACATTTAGACGGAGTACTAATTATCTTATAATTTAGGACAAAATATTGAGAATACAATAAATGAAAAATATCATGCAAAAATTTACAAGAATCATAACTATCATAACAATAATTCTGTTTCCATATTTTCTGTTTTCACAAGCTGATTTTATGCGGTCCGCATACATAATTAACAATAGTTTGGATACGATCTGGGGAGAAGGATATATGTCTCCAGTCCAGACATATTGTCTTTTTCAACCTAAAAACATACAAGTGACTTCGCAATTTGCACCGAATGAAATTAAATGCATAAGATTTATTCATGGAAAAAGTTATGTTTCGAAAGAGTTCTACACTAAAAAAACAAAAAGCAGAATATTTGCAAAAGACACTATTATCATAAAACCGGAGATGTATTTTCTGGAATACTTACTGGATGGAAAAGTTGATATATTTGTTTTACAGAAATTTGACAGGAAACGCTTTTTTATAGAAAAATCAGGCATGCCCATAAATGAATTGGAGTTTTTGGAAGTTATTAAAGTAGAAAACGGTATAAAATACACATATGTCGATCCTCGTTTAAAAGGATACCTCTTATATTACATGGCTGACTCTCCTTCAATATGTGAACAGATTGCAAAACTTAACTTTATATGCCAAAGTTCCTTACTAAATCTGTCTGAAGAATATCATTATAGTGTCTGCCCCAATGAGGAATGTATAAATTATACTAAAAAACTATTTTGGGTAAAATCAAATAAGAAAGAATAATAGTTATCACACAATTGGAATGTTTAAAAATTTAACACAGAAAAAAAAACAACGAACCGCTAACAAACGCAATAGCAAATGCGGGGTTGCGTGATCGTTGAAACATTTGAAATCTTTACATACATTTCCCGATTTCATCGGGACAGGTAGTGCTGGCAGACAGTTGAGCAACATTTTATTCCCGCACTTGCCATATTGTCGGGCGTTGTATGCCATCATAGAATCCAATTTTGAACATTTTAGAAACTTATTAAATTAATATTTGCTCGTTTAATTGTTTAAAATAATGCAATGTACAGAATACAAAAGAATGGACAATACTTTTTAAATGGAGAATGAAAATGAAACTAACAATTATATTTTTCACTTGTATAATATTAAGTGGTTGCGCACTTAACAGGTCGTACGACATTTTAGTTATTAATCATACAGGTTATAAAATAGATAGTATGAATTTTGGCTGTGACAGAAATACTAAACAGATTTCGGTTAATCCAAACGACACGTCGAATAAGTTTAAAATGCCATTTAAATATATTTTTGCTTTTTCTGAGCCATTATTATGCGTTGATATTTCTAATTTTTCTGATTCTACTAATAAATACAAGAATAAAAAGGGTATAGTAATTCCAGAATCGGATTTATCTAGAAAAGGACAAAATGTAATTACAGTCAAACTTTATGAAAAACCGAATAATAGAAGCGATATCTTTTCGATCAAACTTGAATAATAACGGCATACAATAAATAGGAATATGAGCGGCACGCAGTGCTTAGTGATAATGCCAGGTTGAGTTTTTTTTGTAATAGGGCTTTAGCGGGAATAACGTTTTTTTGAATAAGCAATAAGAAATACCTTTATCAAAAAAACTTATGAAGCGGATGCCCGGTTTGCGGAAATAAGAAAGCAGAAATACCTTTACGCAAAATTACCCAAGCCTTAAATATTGAATTAGAGTTATTGCGGATTATAAAACATCATATTGAATGCATGCAAGGTTGATATAGGGAAATTAATAGACAATGATAATTATAACTCAGCGCCAATGAAGGTTTAATCTTTGGATTTTTAAAAGTGTCTCAAATCATATTGTTTCCAGTCGCTGTATTTAGATAATTCGTTTAAAAAGTGAATAATCTCAACAATTCCTTCAATTTGCGCGGCTGATCCAAATTCAGAACGTGGTATATTAAATTTATCTGTTATTGTATACCTGATAGCATAATAATTGCCACACCCTATTGATTTACAGAAATCACCAATTGATGTACAAGTAAAACCTCCTACAGAAAGTTGAATGGGAACTAAAGTTGGAGAATATATTTCATATTTGAAGAGAGAAGTGTATTGGTCAAATTGCCGATCAAAGCACATATGAACCCACACGTAAACATTATCTTTATTAATGGTGGGTTTAGTAGATTTCCTAGCTTTTATTTTATTAGAAACTGAATACCAATAATCACCTTTAGGAAGTAACATGATAATTTATTTTGTAAGTTGTTTATGATATTCCAGTTGCCATAAATTTTCTAAATGTTCATAGGATTTAAAAAATGAAATGGAGTGATCAATAAATTTTGATAAGCCTTTAAAATCATAAAGACGGCCTGAATTTTCTTTAGCATCAAGCATATCTGGATTTATTATGTCGTGACCATGCGCTATTCTATTGCGTATACTCTTGATGGCTTCTGCTGCGTCTTGTTTAATACAAATCTCTTGTGGACTGATATCATTAAAAAATGAAAGTAAGTCTGATAAATAAAAAATCTGGAATGGACCAAGAATTGATTTTTTAAAATCATATGTCGACTTTTCAGATTCATTGCTGCCAAAATATTCCGTGTACCGCTTGAGCCAGTGTTTTCTATCTTCGATTGAAAGAGATTCATTTAATTTTTGTTTATTAACAAATGTTTTAAAGGAATCATTATCAAGTTTCTTAAATATAAAATACTCCCGTAACATTTTCTCAAATTCAAAAATCAATTTATAAAGTTCAAAATATACTATTGCATTATTATAATCGACAATATGGACGACACCTACAATAAATTCTGAGGCATCAGTTACAATCAAGACATTATCAGAATTGTTCTTTTCAAATTTGCTTAATGTAGCTTTAGAGAAAATCGGATCTGTTGGACTGCATTTTGCGCTGGTTTGGTTAATTAATATCTTTTCAAAAGTGTTTTCTTTCAATGCCCAGAAGCTCTTGCGGTTTTTGTCTGGTAAGAATGTGATACCTCTAGTTTTGCAAAATTCTAATGAACCTGGAATATCTGATGGATTATAAAATGTCAGATTTTTTGTATAGATCAATGAAATGGTTGAATATTTTAAAAAATCTATCATGGCTGTCCTCCTGCTTTTAACCAATTTGTTTTTTGATTTTCAACGAGTTCTTCTGCTTTTTTTGCATCTTCTATACACCTTTCTCTGAAAGCAATTCTTGTTTTTATTTCAGTATCATAGGCTTGTTCAGAAAATTCTCTAAGAAGTATAAGAAACTCATGGTCATATTTTTGTTTTAGATATGTGTAGTGCATACCTGGAATGAATGACCTAGGATGATTTAGAATATAGTTATGTAGTTTTATCAAATCATCAATCTTCACATGATCCTGCCAAGATGTTTCCTTGATTAGACTTTTAATATAGTTCGATTTTATTGAGGCATATTCCATACAATATAATATTTGACATTTGAGGTATTGAAATTGAGATTAAATGTAAACAAAAAAGTAATTTATATTCATATGATTATTTATATTTTGGAAAAATAATTTAAAGAGTTAAATGAGGAATCAAGTAAATTTTTAGATGCGTGGGCGCAATTTTTTATAAACCTACTAAAGAGGCTGAGCCTCGTTGGAGGATTATAATGATTTTATTATTTACATGATTAGATTTTAATCAAATATTTAATTAAAATGTAATCATTTATCTGATCAGATTACAGATAATGATAAATATTTTAGGCTATTGCGGATAAAGCTTTTTGAGACGATCTTCAAGTTCAAATTGGAAGCGGAAGGACTCAGAAATGCCTATTTTATTGTAAAATATGGCTTTATCATATATAAATTTTTGATACACATTTGGAAAGCCTGAAACAAGAAATACACTTATCAAATGTTCGCCGTTGGAGAATTTGTGAGAAACCTTTTCTATGAAGAAAAAGTCAAGTATCAATTTGGCTTTTAAAAAAATCCAATTAAATGATTCGTCCTGATGTAAAGGTGTTTTAAGCCATAAAGTAAATCCAACAAAACGGTCCAAACAGCTAAAGTGCAAGTAATGCATAATGCCATCAGATTCAAACAAATCCGGCTCGTAAGAATTTAATTCAAAAATGTCGTTATAAATCTGGTGTACCCATTTGACAAAAATGGGTGTCTTGATGCCAAACTTTTCAGATAAACCTGAAACACTGCTTTTATAATCCCGATTCAAAAACTTATGATCGAAATGCATTTCTAAATCTGTGAGCAAGTTCTCGTAAGGTTTATTCCTTCCTTTGAGCAGATTCAACCATTGAGACTCGCTGCTTAAACAGCCAAGAACATCAAGTGTGGAAGGTTTATATTCCTCCTGTACAAAGGTTTTAGATCTTTTCATGATTCGATTTGTTAAGTGATAAAACATTGACAGACACTGTATAAACAAATCAGCGAATAAAAAGGTATCTCGAAAGGAATTAAGACGTAAGCAGACAACTCGACAGGTGAAAACAGAATCGATACTTCTGCGAACCCCTTCCCGCTATTATAAATTTTATAAATGTTTTATTATCAATACCTTACATAGTGTATAAATACTGATTATGTCGCAAAAACAGGATATATATGCGACATAATTCTGCTGTTTTTGTAACATATATAGCATAAATATGTTACAAATATTACTCTTTTACCAATCAATATTTCGAATGCCGGATTGCGGATTGTGGATAGGAAGGCAATTAAAAAGAAATGCATAGCAACCACGCACAACTTTTGAAATTATAATTTAAGAAGGATATATTTCTTTTAGCTTTTTATCAAGATCATGATTAGAAGATAAATCTTCGAAGAACCTTATTTTACCATAAAACTTTGCCTTTTCATGGAGGAAATCGCGGTATTTATTAGGAGTACTATAATCCAAATATACTGATGTCTGTAATGAGCCTGAATAATAACCATGACTGATCTTTTCTATGTAAAAATATTGGAAACCACATTTAGCCTGCAGGAAGGGAAAACGGAAAGTATCGTAGAGTTGCAATGAACAGTCAAGCCATAGATAAAAATAAATATGACCATATTCGCCGGAAAAACTTAAATCATACCGTTTGCCTTCGGAAGAAAATAACGCGGGTTCTTGCCTATTGATCATAAAGATATCATCGTAGATCAAGTGAATCCATTTAGTCAAAACAGGCAAATTTACATCAAGGATCGTCGAGAGATTTTTAACACTAAAATCCCAATCTTCCTCTTTATCCATCCGGAGGAATAATGCAGACATATTCTGCAAAATGTGTTCATAAGGTTTGTTTCTGCCTGATAGCAATAACAACCATTGCGGTTCGCAAGACAATGATTGAATAACCTCGGGAGTGCGTGGCTTGTAACCAGGTTCGATTTCAGTTTTTTTTGATCTCATGGCTGTTGGTTTATTTGAATACAATTTATAAAAGCATGGAGATTTAAGATCAATTTCACTGCTAATTAACCTTGAAAGATGATATGCGTGTTTACATGGAAATTAAAAAGTTTTTCTTTCTTAACTGTGTATTATAGATGTAATGATCCTTTACTATGTATATTCTTTGACCGTTTTTATGGCATAAAGAATCCCATTCAATTCACCCCTAAGCTGGTTACGGGTATGCTGAGTGTCAGTATCGTTATTTATAAGGTGATCTTCGATATAAAGTTTGCGTGCTTCCAACTGCTTCAGAATTTTAGAAATAGACTGTTCCGCACTAATAATAAAACCGGTATAAGTATCGTCTCCATCAATAAGTTTCCGGAAATTAAGTATATAATCATCAAGAAAGACTAAAAAGCTATTGGGATCGGAGAGAAACTGCATTGTGAGATTGAAATACTGAAGGAACTTTTCCTTGTTTATAGGGATGCCATTTTTTCGCCAAGAAGGACGAAATGAATAACCTTTTGACCGAGACAGGGAAATTGAAAAAAACTTAAGATCGTTTGTAAACCTTAAATTTAACTCGTTGCGAGTATTGTTACTGCCAGCGAAATACTGAATTTCATAGAAACCTAAATGGTGATTCTGTTCATAATACTCATCATCATCCAAAAAATCTGTTTCACTTACTATACGCAGGAACATAGAATAATAATCCTGAAATAATTCCGGTAAAACAGGTTTTACTTTCTGAAATTCATCACTCTTTGGAGGTGAGAAAGTTTTGTTCTTAAGTTTGTCAATATCAATATTTAAGTAAGGTCTGAATTCGACATTTTCATTCAGGGAGACTTCACTATCAGGCTCCCATCGCAGAAGAGATGATCCAAGATCTGAAGGATAGGGTCTTGGTTTATCGCTTAAAATGAAATATTTATAGGCGTATGTCATCTGGACAGAAAATTAAGTAACTAAGCCAGGAAGTAAAATTATTAAGAGAAATCCTGCTTCATATAGTACAGTTTAATAATTTCTAAAAATACGAAATTATAAGAATTTTTAACTTAACATTTATAACTGATGATTCTATCAGGGGAATGTGCTATATTTTGTGTGAATTAATTACTAAAATATTTTTTTATATCATAATTTATAACTATATTTGAATAAATCAATTAAATAATAGATCCTTCAAAAACAGAACATATGACTGATTATGATATGATTATTAACAAATACAGAGCGCTGGCTGCAATTTATGCTTTTTTTAAAATGCTACTAGTGTTTTTGCAATTTCTGATTCCTTTATTTATTGTGTTCTTATATAATAATCGTATCAACCAGTGGTATATTTTAGCGGGAACAATACTATACGTTTTTGGATCGCGGATGCTGTGGGTTCAGTTTGATTTGAAAAGCAGCGCTTTCAAAATTGTAAGTGATAAAATGAAAAAGGAAAAATCGGAGATGTTGACCACTATTTTCAGATAATAGTACTTGACAGAATGATATTGTCTGCCAGGGAGAGTTCCATTGGCATTTTTCAAGGGAAATCAGATAGGTCACTCATCTGAATCTTCCTCCGGATTAACTAACATTTCCCTGAAATTGTGTGCATCATTTTGATCAGGATTGATACGCAGTACCTGGTCAAAATCCTCGATTGCACCTTTAATGTCACCGATGTCCATACGCGAAATGGCCCGGTTGAAATAGGATTCCTCCATTTCGGGATCAATACTCAGAGCCTTTGTAAGGTCAGCAATGGATCCCAGGTAATCACCAGCCAGGCTCCTGGCATATCCCCGGCGTGAAAGGGCATATTCATTTTTAGGGTCTAATTCAATTGCTTTGTTGAGGTCTTGTATAGCGTCCTGTTCGTAGCCATAATTTATGGCCAAATCTGCGCGGAAAATGTAAGCCCAAATGGATGTCGGATCCAGTTCAATAGCTTTTGAATAATCTTCATATGCCCTTTCTTCGTCGCCCAATGTTTCGCGCATATAGCCCCTATCAGTAATTGTACCGGAATCTGAAGGATCAAGGCTGGATGCAATGGTATAATCATCGACCGCAGAAATGTGATTTTTTAGTTCAACCTTGGCATCGGCTCTAAGTTTATATGCTTCGGCATCATCCGGATTCAGACTGATTGATTCTGTATAGTCGTGGATAGCTCCCCGAAAATCCTTTAAAAAAAATTTAAACTCACCTCTTTCCCGGTAAGCTAACGGATCATTTGGAGTGAGTTCAACGATCTTATTATGATCTGCCAAAACCCATTCGTAATCATGGAAAAAGCTACTATTTATCCAGATACGGCTTTTATATCTTTCAGGGTTTAACGGATCCAAATCAATGAGTTTTGAATAATCAGTAAGGGCAGCGTAATAATTGTCAATGAGTGTGTAGCATATAGCGCGCAGAGCAAATATATCAATTGCACCCGGATCAAGTTCTAATGCACAAGAATACGGTTCAATTGCTCCTTGAAAATCTTCAAGTTCAAGTTTTGCATCTCCCTCTTTTACATAGTGTTCAAAGGATTTATCTGATTCTGTCATGTTGATTTTCTATAGTTGTAAATAAAATTATTACTAATCAAGAAGTTGTGTTTTGCTCAGCTCCACCCCTATTAATGCCCAGGTAAAGGTATATAATATTGGATAAATTGAACTTTTAGTTTAATGGTGGTAATAGAGTTGATATTGTCGGCGTTAACCGATGGAACGAGTAAAAACCCGTCTGCCCTGCGGGTAACTCCCCTGAGGGGAGCTATACGGGGCTAAAATAAGCTGTAGTGAAAATACGCAAGTGTTTATATTGGTTTGATAAGAGCATCTCCTCCATCCAGGAAAAACGATCGACTTCCTGGCCGGAAGCTGATTTTTTAAGTGATGTTGCGAATTTTTCCTGCAAATTGTATTGCGAATGGGTAACATCAAGTAGTGTTAATCCATCGCCAAGCTGGCCATAGATTACTACGGCGCCATTCCATTTTGGAAGTAAGGATAGAATTTCTTTATAGATTTTTTGGGTTTTTAACCGGCTGTAAATGAGTGAAGGAATAAGCCGGTCGTTTTTTGGGATAAGAACTTTTTCTTTTTGAAGCTGAAAGGTAAGACCTTTGGTAAAATCGATTTTAATTTTTTTAGGTGCGTCGGACATAGATTTTTGTTAATTGAATATTTTGGAAATAATTTATGACACGAAAAATGGTAAGGTATTTCGTGTCTGTTTCAAATTCAAATACAAAGGTAATTAGCGACTACGCCAGAATATGTCGTAGTAAACTATATTTATTTGATATAAAAAAACAGGATAAGAAAACTTAATCTTAAAAAAAGAATATATTTCTTTGTTTCTCATTCCATTGCTTTATTATCCATAGATTTGCTAAGTGGCACTTAAAAACAATTGTAACAAGTTTCTTGTGCATCTTAAATCTTAATGATAAAAAGAGGGAAATAGAGATAGAATCAAATCGCACTAAATTTAATATCGAAACCAAATGCTAAGTAAAAAACTCATAGACAAGACAATAAAGTATTTCGAGAAATACTCAAATGAAGAATATGTTGTCAGGCCAAGTCTACCAATACTATATTTTGGTGATTTAAGTGCTTACGAAAAATCGGAATTTAAGATACTAACCGTTGGGAAAAATCCTTCAGATAATGAATTTCGAATTAGAAAAACCGATGAATTTTCTTTTTGCCGATTTCAACACTGGAATAGTGAGAAAAGAAATTTGGTTGAAGCATTGAATCCATATTTTGAAGACAAGCCACTTAAACAATGGTTTTCTAGTTTTGAACCAATTTTGAACGGTGCAAATTGCTCTTATTATAATACTGAAAACGCAAACAGAGCATTGCATACTGATATGTGTTCTCCATTGGCTACAAATCCAACCTGGGGCATTTTGACATCAACTCAGCAAGAAAAATTGAGTGAGGAGGGTTTTGAAATTTGGAAAGAGTTAATTGAAGAATTACAACCTGATTTAATGTTAATTTCTGTTCCGCGGGATTTGTTCAAAACAATTATCAAAACTAATGGAACCATCCTTATTAAATTTGATACAAAAAAAGATGGCTTAAGGAGGAAATATGAGTATATAGTTGAAGTTTATGAACATAAACTCCTTAATGGGAAAAACATTAAAATTATTTTTGGGCAAGCAGCCAATAAACCATTCGATACAATCTCAGTTGAACAAAAGATAAAAATAGGAGAATTATGCCTCAAATAGTACAATTTACGCATCCCGGCTCAGAACATGGCCCTGATAAGATTAATGGGGAACAAAAATCCTGGAATACAGGTAATCACAAAAGAAAATTTATATTATGCAATGGACAGTTTGTTCAAAATGATGAACTACAGAGTGGAAATCTAATGTTCTGGGGAGAATGGGAACCACCAAGTAGTGTTACAAAATTTAAAAATACACCAAACAGCTCATATCCTAAATGGTTACATAAGCCTTATTTACCAAAGACTATTCCCATTTCAGTATCCGGTCAAACTAATTTTCAGAATACAGACCCTTTCGTTTTTGGTGATTCATTTAAATATTTTGTTTGCAAACAATCCAAAAGTCTTCCTAAGTCTGATGTTCGAAAGACAACTGCATTAGCAAAGTTAGAAAAGGGATCAATAATTTTATTTGGTTCGACGAAAGAAGAATCATTTTTTCAATTGGATACAGTATTTGTAGTTTCACATTATGTCGAATACAATTCTTCTGATCCAAATGCACTTATAGGCATTGAAGGAATTGAAAACTATAGAGAAATCGTATTTAAAATGGTATTTCCAATTCCTGACGAACATTCATTAAAATTGAGATTATATTTTGGAGCAACATATGAAAATCCAGTTGAAGGAATGTATTCATTTTCTCCTTCTAAGCTATGGAATAATGATGAAATTGGATTTCCACGAATACAACTGCAAAACATCAATCATTTGACAAATAATGTTAATGCCAATCCAAAAATTACTACTATATCTGAGGAGGAAATATCGGAATTTTGGACGAAACTAAGAAAAATATCCAGAGACCAAGGTTGCATTGAAGGAGTGAAATTCTATCTGCCATAATTAATAAAAATTAAGGAAGAAACCTACTTCTAATGGATTATAGAAAAACTAAACCATTCTATACGCATAATATTTGTGTTAGTGGAAACTAGCGATGTCTGCAACACTTCAGACTTTGGAATTAGAAATCATATGCTTCCAGTACTCCCATATCATTACCATTGCGAGGGTATCGAGTTCACAGTAGCGTAAAAGGCCGGAGGCAATTTTATTGCGCTCCAGTTCGGTGATCTGGGCAAACTGCATTTTGGCGTAAGCTGTCATGGCGGCGCCGCCATCGGCAAGCTGGTCGGACATAAAAAACTCATCAATCAGGTCTTCGTCGATGTTATCGAATAAATGCGGGAGGAGCTTATACGGGCTTATCATTTTACCATTTTCATCTTCTTTGATCCAGATCCAGCCATCTTCAAAATTCAGACTCTTTATCTGAGAAGTTTTGCCGTAAATGGGTTGTGAATACTTTTCCCGGATAAAACCAGATGAATTCAACACGGCCGGCAGCACATATTTAATAGAGTTGGAACCGCCCATCGAGGGATGATAGTAATAGTTTTTTACCAGTTTTAAAAGGTCAACCATATCCCTTTCGCCCTGGTGGGTATCGGAATGTGTAATCGTGCCAAAAAAGGCAATCAGCTCATCCTTGTCGGGTACATCCACCCGGGAAGCATCCATTAACTGCTTCATAACCTGGTTTAAAACGGCATTCTCATGGTTGGCGTACCTGAAAACGGTTCCTTTATCGTTTTCAAGCTGGATTTTCAGCGCGCGAAGAAAATGGAAATTCGGGAACTCGCCTTTTTCTACAGATAAATACTGCCCTTTATGTTCAATTACATGATCCGCGGAAACGGTATGGTGTGAAAACTGAAAAGCAACCTGTTCGTATGGTTTGCGGCCTTTGTGAAAGGGAATGGCCAGCATAGATGTTTCAAAATCAATGAAATGCAAGGGGTAAACAAATTTGTCAAACTCCTTCCGCAAACCTTCCGTATCAACATAAGGTTCGCTGTCGCCATCATTGGTTTTAGATATTTGAAGCCATTGCCTTTCTTTTGTTGACAAGCCTTCGGCCGCAAGAGGATCCTTTTTACCCAGATCATCCTCTGTAACATCCTTCATGAAATAGGTGCCATTATCCATCAGGCCCTGCTTGCCCCTGAAATTCCAGATATCAAGGACCAGCGGAGCATCAAGTTTTTCCTTTGTGCAACCTAACTGCACTGACCAGCATTCCTTAAATCCCGACAATTTACCTTCCTGTTCTTCCTGTTGCGATGCGCGGAAATCGCAGGATTTGCAGTCTTTATTTATCGGGGTTATTATCTTTTCATCCTTTTCGTATTTATCGGCAAGGTGATGAATATAACCTATAAAACTTATTGCTCGGCCCGGAACCTGATATACCTCTTCATAAACCATCTGTACCAGGTCATCGACATTGATGCGGATTAAAATCTCCTCTCCTATCTCAGTCTTGGTTGTACCCCATATTACCTGTACAAATGTCCGTTCGTTTTCAACCTTAATAAGCTGAAATTTCTGGTTCAATCCGTCAACGGTGGCAACCGCATTTTTATCCGCGAGCATTAACCAGGCGCGTACATTCCAATCCGGATAAGCCTTACTTATTACGTATTTCTGAAATGCGATATCATATAAGTATTCGCGCCAAGCTGATGACAGGCCACCCTTAGCATTACGCATATCGAGCGAATCCCTGCCATCGAAAGATTTGGATTTTACCTCAAGTAAATTTATGGTATTGCCTATCTTCTCGATAATGTCGGCACGGATAAACAAATTCTCATACATAAAAGCAGCTTCAAAAATCACTGCATTTTCCTGTAATACTAATTCCTGTGTTTTCCGAAGCGGAATTTCGCTGCCACGTTCCTCAATAGTTATACCGGCCGGGTAATAGCACTTTGCAAGTTCGCCCACCTGGTAGCCACCTTCGGCCAGGGCTTCGAGAAATGAGTTATCTTTTCCTTTGTCGGGGTATTCCTGTTTTCCTGTATAGTATAGTTTTGACGGACAGACCAGTCCAATTTTAAAGCGGGATTTTGTGAGTAACCGACTCATAGGAGAATTCGTTAAAAGGAATTGTTGAGTAATAGTCTATAATTTTGAAGAACAGGTTAATCTCCCTATCCCGCACCTTGCTAAATTAGGAAAATTTCAATTCGGTGAGGAGGATATATTAAGAGACTGTCTTAAATTCAAAGTAGCTGCTTTATGGCACTAATTACATGAGCGAAGTCCCCGTCATCATCGGGCAGGAAAATGCACTCGCTTAGCTCAAAAACGAGTAATAATAGCATTTTTAGTTGGGCTTCCCTGCCCGTCTGACTGCTATTCGCAGGCAAACTGCAGGCGGGGACTCCACTTAGCCTGAAAGAAGTACGAGCTGAAATTCATTAAAAAAGTTTGATACGAAATTCAGACAGTCTCTAAGAATGGTAAGATCTCAGCAGCAATCAGTTATTTCACATATTGGAGAAAAGATAAATCTAATTTTTGTAAAATGAATTTATAGACTATGACACATTTTGTCGTACTCTATGGTTATCTTTGTACAAAAGCAAATAGAAATGGAACAAAACATAAAGCAAACCCTTTTACGATGCATTGGAAAAGTGTATGAGCAGTCGAAAAGAAGCAAACTTGAACTCCCGTTTTTCAAGAGTGTGGACGGAGAATTAAAAATACTATCCGAATATTTTAATGTTTCCCGCACTCAATCATTGATCATTGCCATGGTATTTGCCCTCAACTACAAAGACAGCACGGTTGATTTAAAGGACCTGATTGATTACTTCGGATGCAATCCAATGAAATTGCTTGAGTATAGCGATGATTTTGAGGTGCTGTATGCTAAGGGTATTTTAAAGAAACGAAAAACAACCAGCAGGGTCAGGGTAAAATTATCCAATGATCAATATACAGTTAATGAACAAATTACTAAAGCCATACTAGCCAACCAGCCCATGCCTGTTGTTGAAAAAGAAGACTATAAAGATGTAGTTGAGCTTCTCAGGGAAATTTTCAAATTGGGCGAGCAAAGAGCCAATGAGGAGATCATGACAGAGGAATTATTTGAACAAACCAAAGACCTGATAGGCTCAAACCTGCAGTTCCCAATGATTGAGCGGATCTATAATTTCCAGCTTCCCATAGAGGATGCTACTTTTTACCTGTTCCTGCTATGGAGAACTATAAACGGCAATGAAGGGACCAATATCGGATACTTAGCTGAAGCAATGTTTGATAATACTTCAGAGAGGGTTAACTATGTGCAGAAAGTATTGTATAGTAAAAATGATCTGAAAGACCGGAACCTGATTGAAATCGTTGAGGCCGATTTCTTCAATGATACAGAAATAATAATTTCAGATACTACAGTAAAAATGCTACAGGAATACGGGCTAAAACTTTATGCCAATAAAAGGAAACCGGATAACATTATTGAACCAGTCAACATACAGCCTAAAACTCTGATTTTTAATGATATTGAACGCCAACAGCTTGATATGTTAAAAACATTGCTGGAGGAAGATAATTTCAGGGAAACGCAAACCAGGCTTCAAAGCAAAGGGCTGCCAAAAGGCATTACGGCCTTGCTTCATGGTTCGCCGGGAACAGGCAAAACCGAAACCGTTTTCCAGGTGGCAAAAGAAACCAACCGGGAAATAGTGAAGGTAGACATCAGTAAATCGAAATCAATGTGGTTCGGCGAAAGCGAAAAGATCATCAAGCGAATTTTCACCGATTACAGGTCACATGCCAAAAACTGTGAGCGGATGCCGATACTGCTTTTTAACGAGGCAGATGCCATCATCTCGAAACGAAAGGAAAACGGCAATTCGAACGTTTCGCAGACTGAGAACACTATCCAGAACATCATTCTTGAAGAACTGGAAACCTTCGATGGCATATTTTTTGCAACAACCAATCTTGCCAGGAATCTCGATACTGCCTTTGAAAGACGGTTTTTATTCAAAATAGAATTTCACAAACCAAATACAGCCGTAAAGGCCAAAATATGGAGTACAAAATTACCGCAACTTACTGATCTGGAATGCGAAACACTTGCCGGGCTGTATGATTTTTCGGGAGGACAGATAGATAACATTGTCAGAAAAAATGAGATCCAGGAAATCATTCATGGTATTTCCGTAGATTTCAACCATATTTTAGGTTTCTGCGAGACAGAACTATTATCAAAAAATAACAGAGTAAAAATAGGTTTTAAAAGAGCATAAGATATGTCGAAAAGAGAATCCATTGCACGCTATACCCTAATCATCAAGAAGCTCAGAAAGCATCCCTGTACTTTTTCGGAAATTGCAGACTATCTTGCTCTTGAATCGGAATTGCAGGAATATGATTTTAATATTTCCAAAAGAACCTTTCAAAGAGATATTGACGATATCCGATCAGTTTACAACATTGACATTCAATACGATTTTTCGAAAAGAGTATATTATGTTGATTTCGACCAGCAACCGGAGGTTAATGAAAGGATAATGGAAGCGTTTGATATATTCAATGCGCTGAATATAACAGACAGGCTTTCGGATTTTATCCACTTCGAGAAGAGGAAACCTCAAGGCACTGAAAATCTTTATGGTTTGCTTCATGCCATTAAAAACCAGGTACAGATCGTGTTTTCGTATCAAAAATTCCTGGATGAGGCTATAACACAAAGAAAAGCTGAACCTTATGCCTTAAAGGAATTTAAAAACCGTTGGTATGTGATTGCCAATGATCTGAAAGACAAGCAGGTGAAAAGCTTTGCGCTTGACAGGTTATCGGATCTTGAAATAACGAAGAAGCAGTTTCAGACACCGCATGCATTCAATATAAATGAATATTTCAAATACTGCTTCGGGATCATTGGACCCAATGCAGAGAAGCCCCAAGAGGTCCTATTATCTTTTGAACCTTTTCAAGGCAAGTATATCAAAACCTTACCCCTGCATGATACGCAGGTGATACTGAAAGAGAATGAAGATGAGTTACTTGTTAAGCTGACACTGTTCATTACGCATGATTTTAAAATGGAATTGCTATCGATGGGCACTAATGTAAAGGTGATAAAGCCGGAAAGTTTGATTAAGGATTTGAAGAAATCGTATAGGGATGCATTGGAACTCTATTAAAAGGGATTCTTGTGAGAATAAAGAATCCCTTTGCTCTTCGGGCATCTCACCGGAGGGGAGAAACGGATCAGAACATTATAGACTCTAAGATATTTAAAGATTAAACTTAAAAAATGAAAATAATAGCACTTGGTGATACTCACGGTAGAATGGCCTGGAAAAGGATAGTATCCAATACTAAATTCGATAAGGTTGTTTTTACGGGCGATTACTTTGATTCGCGGGAATACATTTCACCTGAACAACAAAAATCAAACTTTCAGGATATACTAACATACAAAAGAGAAAATCCAGACAAAACGATTTTACTGTTCGGGAATCATGAATATCATTATTTGAAAAATGCAAAGGAACAATATAGCTGCTATCAGTATTATGAAAGCAAAGAATTTGGAGATATGCTAGAAACAGCTTTGGAAGAGAAATTGATTCAGATGTGTTTTATTCACGAAAAGTTCCTTTTCAGCCATGCAGGTGTCACAAAAACCTGGTTAAGATCAACCGGATATACCGGCGAGGTGAACATAGAGTATTTTATAAATGCATTATTCTATAGCAAGCCTGAGGCTTTTAAATTTATACGCGGCGAAAATCATTCCAAGGATGGTAATGATATATGCCAGTCACCTATCTGGGTGAGGCCAGGCAGTTTGTTTAAGGATGCCATGGATAATTACACACAGGTTTGTGGCCATACTGAACAAATCGGCATTGATATAAATGAGATTGCAACAATAATCGATACGCTTGGAACATCCGGGCAATACCTGGAGATTATGGATGGCAGAATGGCAGTTAGGGAACAAGATATGCTTGTAAAAAAGAATTCAATTTGAATCTTAATACCATATACTATGAAAATCTTAGTTATAATGATTTCGCTGTTAGTTACTTACCTGGGTTTATCCGGGCAAGTAGTGACTGTAACAGGGAATAAACTGGAAGTCAGGGACATAAAAGGCAAGTACCTTGCAAGTTCCTACTATTCCAGCATGAATGATGCTATTGCAGGAGATGGTATTGTAGTGATCTGGCACAAAAACAACAAAGTTGAAGTGAGGACTGAGAAACTGGAATATATCTCGTCGTCGTATTACGCAAACCTTAAGAAGGTAGCTACAACTGGTAAAAATATTATTCTGTATTATAAAAATAACAAAATAGAAGTGAGAGATGTTAATCTGAAATACATAAGTTCGAGGTACCAGTGAAATACAACTATTATTAGATAAAATGACAGATGAGCACGCAATACTTATTTTGCTTGCAGGACTTTGTTAAGGAATGGAACGGAAATCGAGAATGGAACGCGTCAGAAAATAAGACGCGCTCCAAACAGGTTGAAAGATTAAGGCGTAGCTAATTCAATTCAATTATTCACCTAATTTGTCACCAGAAATTCTTACAGTTTCCCTGGATAGCTCTTTTTTGGTCTTTAGTCCAAGTTTTCTTAATTTATCTGCCTGGTGCACTAGATTATCATTGCCAGTACTTAACTGCTTATAAGAAAGATTATAAGATTCTTTCGCTTTGTCGATATGTTTACCAACTTCTTCCAGGTTATTTACAAAACCGACAAACTTATCATACATTTTGGAACCTCTTTCAGCAATATCCTGAGCGTTTTTATTCTGATATTCTCTTTTCCAAAGATCTACGATGAGCTTGAGCGATATGATCAAGTTTGTAGGATTAATAAGTAAAATGCGCTTTTCGTAAGCATAATTCCATAAATCGGGATCCCCTTGCTGGGCTGCTATATAGGCAGGCTCGCTGGGAATAAACATCATTACAAAGTCCAGTGACTTGTTGTAATCATCATAACCACGCGTGCTAAGGGTATTTATGTGATTTTTTACTGCAGTAACATGGTTGGCTAATTCTGTCTTTTGTACATCGCTATCCCCTGCTGCAAGAAAACGGGTAAATGCATTCAATGAAACTTTTGAATCAATAATTACACTCCTGTTATCCGGATATTTGATTACGGCGTCGGGCCGCATTTTTTTATTTTCCGAATCAGACCTCAGCGGTTTGCCTTCCTCATCCGTCAACTGATATTCCATGAAGTATTCTTCGTCCTTGCGCAAGCCTGATTTTTCCAGAATGCTCTCCAGAATCATTTCACCCCATCCACCTTGAGTTTTAGCTTCGCTTTTCAATGCATTGGTCAGGTTCCGGGCTTCTTCGCTGATGACCTGGTTAAGTTGTGCCAGTTCCTTTACTTTTTCGCCCAAAGAAAAGCGTTCTTTTGATTCCTTGTCATAGGTTTCATTCACCGTTTTCTTAAACTCCTCAATATTTTTACCGAGGGGTTCCAAAATATCTTTCAAGTTGGTTTTATTGAGTTCGGTAAATTTCTCAGTTTTGGTTTCCAATATCTTATTTGCAATGTTCTCAAACTCAAGATTGAATTTTTTACCCAATTCTTCCATCTGAGTTTTCTGAACATCAAGTTTTTCGTTCAGCGATTCGTTGATAGCAATTGATGTTGCCAACTGCTTATTGCAGGAATCAAATTCCGCTTTTGTACTTTTCACTTCTTCTTTCAAGGAGTTGATTTCCTGCTGCTTTTCAGAGAGATTGTCAAAAGCTGCGTGTAGCTGCGCAGTGGCCGTTGCTTTGTATGTTATAAATTCTTTGTCGATTTCTGTGATTTTTTGCTGAGCAGTATCCTTTTCAATTTGAGAAGCTGCATTAAATTTTGTTTTTGCAAAAAGCCAACCTATTAATAGCCCAGAGGCAATTCCAATACTGATAAAAAGGATTTCCATATTATTTGTATTTAACTAGTTAAAGAATTTGAGATTTATTCTACTTAATCCAAAACCGGATAGTATTCAAAAAAAATGCCAGTGTTCATTATTTGTTTATTGATTAAATACCAAGAGAAATGCCGTATGGTTCAAATGTATTATTTTTCGTTTAATTTATGTTAATTTTAAACTTCGTTCAATTTCCATAAAAGAGCAAGAAAATACTATTACTTAACTGCAATTACACTTGATTTACACTATATTAACTCCCTAATTTATAGCCAATAGTTGTTTGGATTCCTGATCTGAAGCGGGTTTCTTCTTCGATGTAACGGAGCATATTTTCAGTACTATTATGCTTTTCTTCGTACAGAATATCATCAACGACAAATTTTTTCTTAATGTTCTGAATCTGGCCGCCGCTAAGATTGTAATTACTGCCTATATCCTTTAGCAGTTCCATTGGAAAATCAGGGAAAGCACCATTAAGAATACTGAAACGGGTATTTTCATCAGGCAGATCAAAGCGTTGTTTATAAAGCATCCGACGGTCGAAAGCACCATCTATGTTATTTGTGAGGTTAGTAGTGGCAATAAATATGCCTGAAAAGGATTCCAACTTCTGCAGCAAAATGTTCTGCATTGTATTTAACATCTGATCAACAGCGCTTTTCACATTTTTCCTCACTCCCAAGATTCCATCAGCTTCGTTGAAAAGCAATATCGGAGTGTTTTTAAAATGAGCGAGGGCTGATTTATATTCGTCGAAAACACGATTGAGGTTTTTTTCCGATTCTCCTACCCACATGTTCTTTATTTTTCCAATATCCACCTGAAGAACCGGAAGCTGATGCATGCGAGCGATTTGCCTTACGAGTTCAGTTTTCCCGGTACCCGGAGGTCCATAGAACATCATAGTTAAACCCGGATTCATTCCATTAGCAAGTAATCTTTTATGCAGGGCCGAATAGTTATCAGGGGAGGTAAATTTCATAATGTCCTGTATGGCGGACTGGGTATCGGGGTTGAAATATAAGGTATGTTGAGGAATTTCAGAAGGCTGGATTAATTGACAGAATTTAAGACTGAGTTTTCTTTCCTCAATCTGAAAAGAGCCAGAATCGATATCATTCAGTATGATATCGCCTAATAAGACAGCTGTGAAATCGATTAAATCCGGATTTGCAAAGCGGATGTATCCATCGCGCAGGATAGCCATTTTTTCTTCCTTTATCCTATTACGTAAGTAGAATGCTTCTGATACATTATCTGAAAACATTTCGAGCGAGGCATTCAAATCAAATTCATCCTTACCAAAGAGAGTATCGGCACTGTAAAGAAGAAGTATTAATTTTTCAACCGATGCCAAATTGTTATCACTCAATAGTTTTCCAATTAATGGAAACTTCCCGTATCGCTCAAGTACGATTAACAGTTCGAGGCGATGATTCTCATTCATGAGAACATCCTGCAAACCGTTTATAAGCCGCTGTATCTGAATTAAAGCATCCGTAAGGTTTTCGGGAGCTACCATCTGTAATCCTGCAGGATCGTTTTTGAGTACTGCATCGATTATTTGCTTGTGAAACTCGTATTCAATTTTTTCATCACCGAAAACCATATGGCGTGAGGAAATTTTCATCCATCCAATTTTCCTGAAGTCGATAAACGAATTATTCACTCTCATATAATCCAATGGATTAAGGCCTAAGGACTTCAGGACCCTATGCAGTGAGGCGGAATCGCCCATTAACTGGTTACAAATAAGAACTGCCAAAGCAGCAGCCGTTTTCATTTCAATTTTAAAGAAATTAGCAACTGTTTTTATTTGAGGACTGATTTGACCTAAGATAACTGAGTTTTTGAATAGATTGTCTTTGTTCTCGTAAACAAGACTAATGCTATTCAGTACCGGGCTTTCTATTTCGAGTTGCATCGAATCTGATTTTAACGAGTGTTTCATTAATATTCTTTATTCAGATACAGAAGGGGCAACACTAAATATGTTTTCCAAGTCTTTTTGAAGCTGCTTATCCAAGTTTCGATACCAATCGATATGAGGTGAAAACCTGCCACACCCTCCTTTCGAAGGGACATGGCATTGTGTAACAGTCCATATTCTGCCGCAAGCCGGGCATTCGCCGGCAGTTTTGAAAGTATTCCACAAGTGGCCACATGAACATATCCAACGGGTTCTTTCGTTAGGGGCCCAATTGCATTTAGGGCATTTAATATCTTCTTCCATTTTGATTAAGTTTATTTAAAGTAATTAATGCTAATTGATTGAATTTCATTTACTTAGAAGCATGCTTTTTTTTAAAAAAAAAAATCAGTTAACATACAAGCGCTGGCAATTATAGCCTGCAACCGGATTCGTTTCAGCAAGTTTGCCGTATTCGATAAGCACATTTTTATAGACCGAGACAGTAACTTCATTTGCATACCCGGAAAATATTTCACCAAACCTTAAATTGGATTCATCAACCTGATTTTGCGACGTACCCATTAAACCGCAATAATGTGCTTCGTCAACTTCTGAAATAAACATACCAGAATAAAATCCTTTAAGCATGTACTGATTTACAAAGGAGTCAGCATTGCACCAGATAAATACATTATCCTGTTTTTGTTTTAATACTTCAACCATTGAATGATCGATGATGTATCCATTTGTTTCCAAAAAGCACCCTACCGAAAACAATCCGGAAGGGCTTCCGTGACCCAGCATCATTATGCGTTCGTGAGATTGAATCAGACCTTTTAGCTGTTCCTTAGTGATCCCGCCTGTGATAATTGTTTTGTCGGGTAAAGCGGCGTATATAATTTTCAAAAAGGAAGTTGAAGGATCCTGCGGATGTACAATTAACGTTGACATAAGTATTGAATTTAAGTAAAGTGAAGATTTACAGTAATTTATTTATAGATTATATAAATCATGTTCTTTAACATTCATTTCATTCCGCCAGTGAAAGGTTAAATCCTTTATTTTTTCCCGGATCGCTTCACCATTATGAATTGCATATAATCTGAGCACGGGACGGAAAGGATCGGAAGTGATAATTACAATATTCGACAAACCCACCAGGCGCATCAGAAAGGGCCTGTTGACGGCAACAGATTTGATCCTGAAATAATGAATCTCAACTTTATTTGTGGTAAAGACACCCCAACGCTCGGCAATTGTTCTTTCCCTGAATTCATAATGCCAGCAACGAATAACGAAATAATACCAGAGTAAGAGTACCGGCGGGAAGTAAAGCCAGTAACAAGCAACCGCAAATATCAACCAGCCAACGTTTACCCATTGAGAGGGTTGAATATCAGATTCAAATTTATCGGCACCACGATTTATCATAAATAACTTATTCTTTAACAATTATTTTTTCAGATGCCAGGTATTGAATACAAGACTGCGCATACTTATCTGCGAAAGCCCTAGCCTCCACTTCAAACGGGTTATCCCAATAACCAACAGATGCAGTGAGGGCATTGTATTGTTTGTACTGCTTGTCCGTTTGTGACTGCACATAATGCATAACCTCATGCAGCACTGTATTTACAAGTGTGGGGATATCAGGATTGCTCTTCAGGTAAACGACGACTTCTCCATTAAACACACCTGCATATTTGTTGTGTTTGTAATACTGGATTTTGTACATGGGGTATTTTTTGATCTTTTTTTCAACCAGAAAGGAGCCGGTAAAATGAATTACTTCGGAGACCAGACGGGTATAAGGGACATTGGGTTTCCACTTTTTGTTATTGAAAAATCCATCAAAAGAATCATCATTTTGAACAAATTGTTCCCAAAGGACAGAGCCCATCAAAATAATCCCTGTAGCAAACAGAGAAACGGCTATAATGATATCAATGCTCATTGTTGATTGTATTAGAGGGTGAAACCTATATGAGGCTAACTATTCACGGCAATTGATTATAGTACCTGGTAAGCTATTTAAAAACGGAAGTTCGCAGACTCACAGCAAGCAGAACTTCTTCGACTCTGACAGGAGATAATTCATAGTGATCCCTTAAAAGTTTACGGATCAAAGAGTGAGGAAAATTTTCGACCCACCCATTTGTGCCATAGGAGCTTAACATTACTCTTTCGAGGGGCGGCAATGAATTAAGTGAATCCGATATATCTTCCAATTCAAAGCCAACCGGCAAGGGATCGTTGAATACATACTTTTCGTCGAACTCAATTATATCCTTTTCTCCCAGTATTTCCGGGTATTCCCGATCTTCAAGTTGCCGGCACATATTTTGCGGAAATGTTTCAAAAAGAAAGCCTTCCGGGGGAATCCAATTACTGATTTCGTTGTAAATATTAATGTAGATATCATCGTACCGGTTGTCGCTGGTCATGATTTCGTAGTGGTCAATATTTATTTCATTGTGATAAACTGAACCAAAACGATGGTAAATGATATGGTATCCCTGAATGTTAACCAGATTATTCAGAAAAATAACTGAGGCGGGAATACTGTTTAAGTTAACAGGGTTCTCAAGGCATTTGCCATACTCGTGAGATGTAATCATTTTTTAGTTTTTTTAGGTTGGTTTTGTATTAATAGTTGGTTCAGTTCGTTAATTAATGAAGAGTCCAGAAATGCATTTCCAAATTTTCCTGGTTTTGTCAGGCAAGAAATAAACTGGTTGCAGTTCAATTCAAGGGCATATCTGAGAAGCTCAAATATGGTTTGCTCGCTTACCACCTCACCATTGCTAACCTGACTAATTGCTGATGTTACCAGATCTTTTACGTACTTGTCACCTGATAAACTCAACGCGTGTAAAATCATCCAGGGGCCGACCGAATAAATATGAGAAGCGTTCTGAATCTGTTTTTCCCATGAGTTTAAGTATCCCGTTAATTCCCAATTAATTTCAAGAAATGCCCTTCTGTCCTCCTGAAATTTCCGGAATGCATCCGACATGCTGTTAATAGTGTTGAAGCCCTTTAATGTGTATAAAAGATCAGCCACTCCTTCATTTCTATACGACAGTAAGTGTTTTATCCAATATTTCCTCAGACCGGATTCATACGAGAATTTATCATTCACAATATTTTCGTGGTCGAGCATATGGACAATTTCATGTTCCCAGATATAACGATCATAAGAGCTAAGATCGAAATCAGGTTCCCAATAATTTTTAAGATAGGTATATAATAAACCCCGGCTTGCCTTGAAGAGATATTTTCCATCGAGGCTACTGGAGCGATCACTGAAATAGGATGCATCACCACTTAAAATACCCAGAATATCAATTCCAACAGTTAATGAGCTGAAATGTCTATCCTTTAAAAAAGGAGCCATGTTCTCGCAAGCTTCTATAAAATGGGCATGGATAACTTCCTCGGATGTATTAAAAAAACACTTTCCATCAGGATCTTCCTCATCATAATTGCCAGGAAAATCTTCGATAATCTCATATTCAAGGTCCTCGGGATCTGTCATGAAATAGACGGAAACAGGTAAATCTTTAGTTGTCATTTTAAAAGAAATTTAAACAGTTACACACATTAAGAAAAAAGCCAGAAACCTCTGTTGCCGGGATTATCAATACAGCCGCCGGCAGATTTCAGCCTTTGTAAAGCACTGCGGACTATGTGATTCCATTCAGGTTGTTTGTTTCCTTGTTTACAATTGACGGAACAAAAATATTCGTCATCGCATAGATGAGGTAATTGTGCCTTAACAGCATCATAAATCTCAATTATGCTTCTTTCTCCCCTTTCGACGAATGAGAATTGAGTATCAATTAATGTTTGGTAAAGGTTACTTTCGATAGTGCGTGCCATAATTTTATCCTCCTTTTTTTTAGTTAGTTTGTTTTTAAAATGATTTAATTTCAATTACTTATATTCGCATCAGTTCTAAGTTTGATTAAGTTTTAATCCGCACTTTGATTTTATGATTCAATTGGTTGTGATTTATTATAGGTAATGGGGACCTGTTTTGATCGTGGTGACCTGAAGAGGATTTCCCTTCTAGAAAACCGGACTAAACAGGTACCCCATTTTGTTAAACCACTATGAAAACCAACATATGAAAAATCATTTCTTTATTTAAATCTGATTCTTTAATCAGATAGAATTTGTTGTGAAGATTTTTAATTCATTATATGTACCAGATGATAAAAGATCTACCATCCAGGAATACATTCCACCTTGAGTTCCGTCGGATAATTTTTTTTGTCTATTCAAAAAATCATCTCGTAAATTCACAGACGAATATTTAACTTCTATAGGTTTTGAACTTTCATTATTAATTCCATATATGACGACAGCACCATGGTTTGGGATTAACCATAAGATTCGTTTAAACATGTGCCTGGTTTTGGTGGCATTATAGACATAAGAGTATTCTTTACCTGCATTTGTAATGGTACTTACTTTTTCATTTTTCAACTTAAAAGTTGTTGTACGGGTAAAATCGATCCTGATAGTTTTCATTTTGGATTATTTTTTAAGATTAAAGATCAGAGAAGATTAATTTGTCAATAAGATTTTTACAACCTGATTTAGCATCCGCTTTTATTGATAATGCAAAACATGACCGTTTCGTGACATATAATAAGTGACATTTTTGAAAATACTTTTAAACATCGAATTAAATAACTGGTTATCATTTAGTTGAAATAAAAATATTTTTATTTGACGGCAGCACTTGCCGATTAGGGAAATCCCATTCAGGGTTTATAGGGGATTAGAACTTCGGAAGCGACATTATTTCATTCTTATTACTATTTAATGATTTCCGATACACATATTTTATTATTATTTTGAATTTTTATTTATCAGACTTATATATATTTTAAGCTGAGTTGTCGAATTTTTGATAACTTATTTTTCACTTACGAGACTGATAGAGTAGGATATTTATATTACATATGACATAATTGCCCATTTAATGACACACCAATTTTTACGGGCTATTACGGGTGGTAAAATTCATTCAATAATTACATGATGAAATTGATCGTTTCCTAACAAATCTATTTCTGCAGGACACTGAATACTCGTCAAAATAGAACTATTTAAGGCTGTAGTTTAATATTGCGTTGGTAATTTTTAGGCGAAAAACGTTGGATTTACAAGGCTTTTAAAAATGAAAACTTTCACTTTCTATCAATAACACCATTTCAATCTGTTAGATATGGATAAATCAGTATTTTGCAATGCTATTCTTAACTACATCCTTATTTAATGTGGTGACATTTGTTATGTCTTACTGATCCTTACATTCGATTTTCTATTATATTTGTAAATACATAATAGGCATATGAAAGATTTTAGAGAACTTTTGAATCAACTATCTCAAGGAAATCATGATGAAAAAGGAACAGCCTTCAATGAGATTTGGCACTATTTAAATCATGGTGATATTGATGAAAAAGAACAAGCATTCGAAGCGCTATATAGATTTTATTATGATACACTTTACTATCAAGCCAGTACTTTGATAAGAAAAAGAACGACAGAGAGGTCTTATCGAGAGCCTGATTTTGCACATGACACTTTTTTAAGGTTTAAAGAAATATTAGATAGTGGACGTTTAAATTTTACAAATCCCGGAATGCTAGGAGCATTTTTATATAAAATCCTTCAAAAAGTCATACTTGAGAACCATCGCAATGATCACATTGATACAACCGACATAGCTGGCGATCATGAAATTGAAATTCCTGAAGCCCCCAATAACAGTTCGAGAGGACAATTTCTAGGATTATTTAATGACATATCAAATAGTGAAAAAGCATTAGATTTTTTCAATACAACATTTAAACGAGCATATTTTTTCTGCTATAACCTAATTTGTAATGTAATTTGCCGGGGTATAAGTTATGACAAATTAATCAGTCAAAAAAGGTATAGTGGATTTCAGATAGATACATTAAGACAAAGAAAAATGAGATGCCTGGTAACATTAAAAAGATTAACGCTTGACTATCTAGACATTAATAACATTTAACACCTCAAAAATATGTTACTTCTTTTGTTGTTATTAGAAAAACCTAGAGATCATTACGTAGAATTCTTTTTTACAAAACTTCGAAAAAAAGAAGACAAGGAATTCTTTCTGAATAACTTTAATGATGAGTTTATTGTTGATCGATTGAATAATCTAACTGACTTATTTTTAAGATATCCCTTTTATGCACCAGAGATAAAGGAATTTGTGCGAAAAGAAATTAATGGCATTTTGAGATTTGATCAGAGTTTCAAAAAAATAACCGAATATCAACTCCAATTCTATCTTGATATTTACTCTGAATTTGGAATATTAAAGGACTATGGCTCATATACCGAAATAAAGGGTAACAGATCATTTCAATACATTTCAACAGAGGATGAAACAGCACTTGAACTATTTTTTCTTGACCTTTATTACGAAACACATAAAGCAAAGATGACGGATGAAGAAGTCAAAGAATTCATGCTAAAGCGTCTAATGAAAGCGACGTTCCCAGATAAGAAGGAGAAGTAATTTTAAGTGCCTAATAATTAAGCATGAATATTGAAGCATTGCCATTTTCTAAAAATCATACATATGCCTCAAAACGATCCTGAAATACAAGAAATTCCCGATAATCTGAATGATTTTAAAAATCAGGTTCATCAATACAGACCAGCTTTCGGGATAGAATCCGAGATGATGAAAAGGGTTGAGCAATCTTATAATTACGAAGGGGATGTATTAGAAGATATAATCAAATACAATCTACTTAACAACGCACCGTGGATGCGAATTGCTGTAATTAAAATACCGATGATTCTCAAATACACATTTTTTGATAACTATGGTAATTATCAATTCGATTATCAATCTGCCGTAATGGCTGGTGCTATTGCACCCGGATGTTTCGGATATATTGAGGGAGCTGTCAGTATGCGGTTCACAGCCGAATTCCACCATCAATTCGTTTCAGATGTTCTGCGTTTAAATGGGCTTTCAATAGAGGAACTGCATCAGGACGAAAATTATGAAGAATATGTCAGAATTGCGATTGCTCAGAATCCAACATCTATTCAATATATACCCAAAAGATTAAGAGCCCAATATGAGTGAGAATTGTTGATTATGGTATACAAGATATTTATATCCAGCAAAATGAAATTATAATCTTCTTATTACATCAATATATTCTTTTACAAGTTTTTTAATTTTTACGTATCCGCTTGTTTTCGCATTAGACGGCTCTGTTATATATAGCTTTCTATTAACCTCAAGCATTACTGAGCGAACATTATTATTCTTTTGATAATGTTCCACCGGAACAATTGTACCACTATAAGGCCAATCAATACCAAGGGAATATCCAGCAGACCGGAAAAAATCAACGGAAATATCTATCAGGTATTGCGGAGTATGAAATGAATCGGTTCCCAAATTAAAGTCGGGACGATTTGGCTCTTTATTTATTGAGCAATTAAAAGGGGTTTCCTGAAAGGAATGGCAGTCGACAATGGTTGCTTTCCCGGTTAGTTTTAATTGTTCGTTGACAGCACTGCTTAATTTGGAATGGTGAGGCCTGTAAAAATCAGTTAAAATCTTTTCTCTTAGTGCCGGGGTTACGTGCCGTAAATCCTGGCCATCGTCAGTTTTAGCATATAATACACCCATTCCGTATTTTGACATAATTTCCCGGCTATCATCAGAAAATCTTTCCGGATCGCAGAATATTCTCGAAAAATCCGCTCTAATACTTATATCATTTTCAGAAAAGAAAAGATCATCTGTATACCAATCTGTTAATTTTAATATCTCCTGTTCCAGAATTTCTTTTTCTACAATATATCCATCCAAGAATGGGATAAGAGTTGAGGAATGGGGAATATGCAAGATGAGTTGTTTCATTTTGTGTGTATTTAAAAGGTACAGGCATACAGAAAGACTTATCGAAACTGCCTTAAACTAATTTAAATCAATAACTTATCAGGGCATTATGGTCTACCGCCAGCCAAAAGCCAGATTCTTTTTAGTTCTTCAGCTTTTGCATCTTCTTCAGCCTGGCGCATGAGAGACCTTTCGATGAATGCACGTTCGTGTGCCAATACTTCTTCGAAAGCTACGGGCGAATGCTCAAAAAGCAGTTCGAGGTATTCGATACGATACTGGGATTTCAGATGGGTAAATGCCATGCCTCCACTCCAATTGCGCGGAGGATTAAGGATATACCTGTGAAGGCTAACCAGGGAATCGATGCGTTTGTGATCCTGCCAGGGAGATTTCGCAAGCTGGCTTTTAATGTATGCGGAGGTGATTTCGGTGTAATTCATTTTTAAAAAGGGTTTAGGGGTTCGGATTTTGGGTTTAGGTTGAAAGGGCTATGGTTGGGGACACAATGCCAGAGGAAAATTGCAAGATGGGCAAGTAAGAGATTGCCGGAATACGGAAATAGCATTAAAGCTAAAACGCAGGAATTGAAAAAAGAAGGTAAATATGCTATGCATAAGGACTTTTTTGGTGGTTACCCTCATCGTTTTTACCACCGTGGCTTTCCGCGCTCGGTTGGTTCTCATTTAAGAGATCCTGATGATTTGATGCAAAGATAATTAATTTTTAAAAATGCAAGGGATTTATAAAAATAAATATTTATGTTTTACTTCCATTAATTACTTATCGGATTAGGAGATACTATTAAATCTAAAATCAGTATCCGCATGTATGTAACATTTATAACTACAAACAGAACTGCTATTTATATGGCAGAAATTATGTTGAACTAAACAAAAAAACCGATTTTCACCGCACTCGTCAGAAAATAAAACGAGCGCGAACGGAGGCTTATATACGAATGAAAAGTACACCCTATTGAGCTGGTGTGAAAGGAGTAGATATAATTTAACAAGAATGAATCAGTATGCAAGATGAGAACAAACAGAGGACATAGTTAATTCACCTTTGGGATATCTCTTTAGTTGCTATTCAAATACAATTCCTGCATCTTCAGCTGCATTATAAACCTTAATTAGTCTTTTTGCCTGGGCTGATGTTGGCAAACCATTCCTATGTATGATATCTGCCATTGATTTAATAAACATTATATCACCGAAACTGAGAACCCTTTCGTTTTCAACTTTTTTATAAACATTCATCCAATATTTATATCCAAGATTAAATATTTCAACGCCGGCATCAATATCATTATTGAATTTCCTTTCTTTTTTCGCTTGTCTAGCCTCATGTTTTATTTCTGAAATATCTCTTAAATCATAATAAAATGCTTCGGATAGCTCATACGGCATATCTTTATAATTGTACCATGTTTCTTTGTGACGGGCATATTCACGAGCAATAACACCCTGGGAATTATTCAGGAAATTATGAGTCATTAAAGAAACAATCTCTAATTCATGGACAAATGACGGATAAAGGCATTGACCTTTCCAAATCAAATCGTAATCAATTGATTTTTTATTTGGAATTGAGTTTAATATTTTGGCAATTGTATAAGGAATAATCTGAGCTCTGTTACCTCCTTTAGGATACCAAGGTTGCCTGCCTATAAGTTTCTCAGCAGAATTAAAAATAATAATAGAAGCGACCGATTTTTTGAAAAAATAGTCATTGATTTGCTCAATAGAGGTTTCGCAAATATTATCCATCGTAGGAGCAATATAATTCATAATCTTTGAAGTATTATCGCAAGCAATATATGGAGAGCCCTGCATAATAATCATACATTTTGCTAATTGCTCTTTTTTTATTACCTGATCTTTAGGAAATTTCCTGATGTATTTATCCCTCTGGGCCTGGCTCATTTTCATTTGTTCCTGTTCCCATTTGCCTCTGGATCGTTCATAAAACCAAACTGTTGGAAAGGGATCCCCATTTGCAGGAGGAGCGAAATTTTTAGCTGACAGAGACAATGTTTCCATCATAGTATGGAATTTATGATTTGAATAGAAGTCGGCTTGGGTAACTTTCGTCTGACTGTTAGCATATTCCGAAATCTTCTGAATCATTTCATTATATTTCCTGTCTGCTTCAGTTTCATCGATTTCATTATTAGACTTTAAGACTGTCAGTTTCATTGGAACAAATATATTATCCAAAAATTCATTGTCTTTCTTTACAACAGCACTTGCCATTGAAGCGGTTGTCTGGCCTCCATTAATTATTTGTAAGCCACAAAGTGACAAGATTTTTGTTCTGTCTGCTGAGAGTTCAATTGATTCTGCAATAGTTGCAATACCATTATTATATGTAAAAAATTTTTTAGGCTCTCCAATTATAGTTTTTCTGATTCCTTTATTTACATTATTCTTCAGACTCAGGAAAGCACGAACATTACCTTGTAATAAACGACTTCCGTGTTTTAAATAAATATCTGCAAGAAATTTTCCGGGAACAATAGCCAGATAAGCATCATATTCATCACAATCGGTCATATTAGCTTTCAAACATTGGATTCCATTAATTCCATAATCTGAGACATTAATTTGAATTGCCTCACTGTTTGATGAATTAAATAAATCAAAGAAACGTTCCAGATACCACAAATTCAACTCAACAGGTCTACCGAACAGATCATCTTTTTGAATTGATTTTACACGTGCACTTAGAACTGAGTTGGTGATTATAAAAAACTTAAATTTAAGAACAGACGATTCAAAGCTACTTTTACCTATTAATTTTTTTATTTGCCTTGCAATATCTATTGTTTGGTCTGAATCATCACAATAATCTGAAATATTGCCTTCGTATGCTTCTTCTATAAAATACTGCATTCTTGAATATAAAGAATCTATTTGTGTATTTGTCAGAGTTGCAGGATTCTCCGAATTATTAAAATCACTAATCAGAAGACAAACAGAACCATCAGCTTCATCAAAGCCAAAAGCATTAAACTGCATAAAACGATTCCTTTTACCTTTGCTCCCAAAATAATGAATCATAGGATCTGGAAATTCTTCAATTTCTTCTAACAAAGAAACACTTTTTTGTATAAACTCTTCATTTGGATCAGTACTATTCAATGCAGCATCAGAACGTATCTGCTCTAAAAATTCTTTTCTATATTCCTCGATATCCATAATTCTATTTGTCTATCACGTAATTATTCAAAATCGCCAGAGATAAATCATATTGTACTTTGAGAATTGCTTCATTTACATCACCTTTTGTAAGTTTTGGAAAGGCTGAATTGACTAAATAACGTGTCATTGATATTAAAGCAAATACTAATTCATCATAATTCTCATTAAAAGCAAAGCCTTGTGACAAAATGGAGCCTAAAAACATGTCTTTTTGAGCATCTAGTTCCAATGAGTTCAATATATTAAGTGCTAATGCATTTAGCTTAATTCCATTATATGAAGCACTCATTTTTTCTAAAGAAAAAACGATAAGCTCTCCTTCATTTATACTTTGCAATTGTTCCAAGGATGAAATCTTCACTGAGTCTTTTCCAGAATGGATAGCTTTGACTTCGAACCATTTATCGTTATATGAGAAGTCCTTATGCGTCAACTCCTGACCACTCCAGCTTTTTAGTGCCTCGCTTTTACCATATTTTTCAAATAAGAAATCACGCAAAAAAAGTAGTTCTCCTATTAGTCCCATAACTTCTGATTCGGACAACATTTTTTTAGAAACAGAGAACATCTTTTTCCAGGAATAAAATCTATCAAGAATAGTTCGATAGGCTTTCCTTTTATCTGTTATTATCCTGGTAGTTTCAATTATATCTTCACAGAATGTAAAAAACAATTCTTTGTTGTCGTTATAAGTTAAAGAGAATTGAAGTGTATTGAAATCTTCATTCTGATATTGATTGACGTCAATACCTGCAACAGATTTAATTCCGGATTCGGGGGTAAATTGCCCTCTATATTTGATAGCATATCTTCCGTGTTCGTCGAGTCCTACAAAGAGATCTATGATGTGAAACGGACTGATTCTTGTGAAAATGTTATTGCCTTCAATTTCAAGGAATCTTTCTTTTACTTTTTCCATACTATTCTTCTATTGTTTCAACCAGGTTATCTTCAATTTCTTGTCTATTATAGATAACATTTACTTTATATTTATGATACTGCGCAGCATGTGAAAGTTGACTCTTAGGAAAACCTATTGAAAATCCCATAGCTGGTAAGCCGTTTAATTGTTTTATCAACAGTTTTTCACCGGCAGTAGTTTCCTGATTTTCAAGCTTAATAAAGTAAACCATCAATAACGGATTCCTGTCTTCAACATGCTTAAACCAAACTTCTTTATTAATACTGTTACTAATGCCATCCCAGTCTCTATTTTCCTTCGCCTTATTTTTTGCATTTTCAATCTGTGATTTTGAAAGTCCATTTCGAGCATCCGTAGGACTGCCCAACCTACCACTTCTTCCACCAATGTTTATTCTGTTTTTCAATAAATCAAATTTTCGTCGTACAAGGTTAATTGAAATCTCAGGATTTATTTCATATTGATCATCTCCGCGTTCCCCTTCTATTAAAACCAGATCCCATTTTTCCAAAATCTGGTCATCGCACATTTCCAGAAAGTCAATTATTTGTTTTGTATCAAAATGAATATTGTGCACAGAGATAGATAGTTTTTTCAGGAAGCTGATTATATAATCTGAAGGTATGTCGCGATAGTAATACAAATCTTTAGCATTTTCTTTTTTGAATGAATAATTTTCAGATGATAATTTGTTTAACAACTGTTTTGACAATTCAAAATTACATAGATTCTTGTCTAGATCAACATCCAGATAAGGAGTGTCAAATACTTTACCCCAGTAGCTGATTTGTTCAATTCGATCCAGTGCATTTCTCATTTTATTGTTCGCCGTAATTTTCAATTCATCACTATCATTTCTGACTTTTAAACCAAAATCTTCAGGAGTTAATTTAGCCTCTCTCATTCTACCAATATCTTTTTTGAGATCTTCTGTATTTTCAGCTATTTCATTATACCAATCAGCTGATTTTTTACTTGTCCAGATTCTAAACAGATCCTCATAATTTTTCCTGTAGCCGAACCACCTGCCCATCTGCATAAGCACATCGAAGGTGGAAGTATTTCTATAAAAATAACTGGTAAGCAATCCTTCTAATGTAAGCCCCCGGGAGAGCGCAAGACCACCGACAGCAATAGCTCTTAAATGAGGGTTTTTCTCATAGTCAAGCTTCCCTGAATTCTTACCACTGTTGATGACTAATACTTCAATTTTATCAATAGCGGATAAAAGGTTTACCTTTTTACACACATCTTTCCAATCAATGTTGACATTTGAATAATATTGCTCCCAACAATTTTTTAAATCAATGTATAATATAAGATTCTTATTTTTGTCAATATCATCTGAAAAGTTTGTATTAATCTCATTATATATATCATTGAACAAAATTTCCAATCTTCCTTTTATATATCTTTGAACCTTTACAAATCTGGAGATATTCACCATCATTGTCCGAGGATTTAATGAATCTCCTCTTAAATCGCGTACCACATTAGCTAAAAAGAAACAATGAACAGCAATTGTTAAACTTTGTGGTAACAATCCAGCCCATTCTTTTTTGTGCTTGTAATAGAAATTGTTGAAATCTTCAAATTCTTCGGGATCCTGAGGTTCTTCTATATCACGAATCCAGATCAGGGAATCTTTATGTTTCGCGTCTTTACCGAAAATATGGGAGGCACCAATATAATTTGACGGTGCCTGTAAAACATAAATAAAATTCTTAGGAAACAAATCATCATTGAGCATTTCTTCGGTCGTATCCGGATTGATAAATACGTTCGCATAAGGAGTTGCTGTAAAGCCTACGTATGTTGTTTGTGTGAAGACATGAGCTAGTTTGCGAATTATTTCATTGGTTTTTGTCGGATCATCTTCATCCTTATTGGTATTTATTGATGCATTATCAGCCTCATCATCAACAAGGAGCATTGGATAATGAATTTTCTGATCATTGTGATCGGCATTCATTTCGTATAGCCAATTGTATAGTTTATCCAATACCTTCGTATTCTTTTTGACGATAAACATTACTAACTGATGATTTGAAAGCGAAGTAGTAATCTGGTCTTTATTACCAACGAAATCATATTCTATTGATGTCATTGCTGTGACTTTGATCGGACCGTTATCTTTCCCAACTCCAACTCTCTTTATAACCTTTGCTTCATTTTTATCTTTTAATCCCGTTATGCTTATTCCAATAACTCCTGATTCAATTCTTTTTTGCGTTTGTGATCTCAGAGTCTCCGTAATTCCAGTGAGTAAAATGACAATTTTGTATCCAGCATCAGCTGCTTTACAGATTAAACCTGTATATGTAGAAGTTTTACCCGATTGCACATCTCCAATGACCAAACCCCGTCTGAAAAAATGAGCTGCGCTGCCCGGATCACCCAAATAGTTCATTAAATCCTTAAGGGTACTGTGATCCATGTTATTTACGACATTGATATTTAGCTTTACCTCCCGGATTAAAAAATCCCTATACCTTTTCCAGAAGAATTCAATGTATCCTTCTTCTTCACATTTGTTAGAATACCAATCCCGATGCTCATAATAATTGTCAACTATGCTTACACCCTCTTTTTGATGAATATGGCATTTGTATTCAAATTCTTTTTTGATTCTTTGATAATCATCTTCACTGACTTTTATTAATGCACTCTTTAATCCATTTTGAATTATTGAATCCACATTTTCTTCAGGAATAGCATATATATCAATGCCATTTAAAACGGCAGTGTCCTGAATAATACGGACAACAATCTCTATTTTATCTGAGGTTAATGACATATTTCAAAATGATTATAAAAGTTTAGTTTTAATTCAAGATGTTTACAAAATGGCTCAGATTTAAATAGTTGATCAATGGCTTGTTTCTCGGTAAGTTCTCCGTATTCTATGACATGTTTAACCCACATTATGCCTTTGTTTTCAATATCTTTTATGCGTTCTAAATCATCAGTTTCATCAACGATATTTTGGGAGATATCAATGTAAATCTGCTGATAAGGAATACTTCTTTCAATTTCTTCAAGCACCATTTCAAACCGACTCATTGCTTCTTCATCAACCTGGTCTTTTAATAATCCAAATATGCGGCTATCACGATTTATAGAGTATATAAAATTTTTATCACGACCTTCAATCCGGTTCCAGATATAATCCAGACCATCCTGAATTTTAGCTATTCTTCCTCTGTGGTTTTGGATCTTAACCGAAAATTCCATGGTCTCTCTCACTGCACTTGTAAGACTATTCTTGATAGACTTAGGAATGGAAGCATTCTGTTTTTTTATATCAATATTCCATATATCATCCAATGTATTAGGGATATCGACTCTGATCCGGGCGTTTTTGGTGAGCTCATTTCTAGGCAAACCAAACCACGTTCCCCAGATAATTAACCGGCGATTGCGATAAATATAAAAGCCCTGTTTGGTTCTGAGATTTGTAATACCTCCCAAATAATCCAAATCAACTTTTGTCAAATCTTTTTGATAAGGCAAGACGTAAGGCTGCACTGATACATATCTTTCAACACCTTGTGTATCCTTTATAGCGAGTTTGAATTCCTGCCTGATATTCGTTTTTTTATGTTTTTCCAAAAAGGGCTCCAGCCCTTTAAGTTTAAGACTGTTGACAGAAATATTTATTTTTTTTTCAATCTCATCATTAAGGTATCTATGATAAATCAGTGATAAGTAGTCAATAATTTTAATCTTAAATTCATTTAAGGATGTATAAACGTCTCCGGATGATTTCTCAAGAGTATCAAAATTTTCCCAAATAACTAATGTGCCTGAATTATTTAGCTCCAACTCGTTAATACCATGTAACTTCAAAATTTCACTCTTATTCAATTCGACTACTAACCATTCTTTTTTATCAAGAATCAAATCATAATTCCATTGATAAGCAGAGATATTTCCGCTTTGTTTACTTGCAACAGTTAATACCTTGCATTGAGAAAGTGAGGCAGCTTTCATTCCTAATCCGAAACGACCCAGATCATTTTCATTTCTTTGTTCTTCGCTTGAATTACTGCCGTATTTCATAGAAAGAAACAATGATTCATTGTCCATTCCAAATCCATCATCTAAAATTGAAATAATGCAATTAGTCGGTTCAGTCGGAAATTTGATGAGAATATTTCTTGCATCGGCACTAATGCTGTTATCAATAATATCAGCGATAGCGGCTTCAAAAGAATATCCCATAGACCTCATTGCCCCCATGAGGTACTCGGCTTTTGGTATGTTGGATTTATATACGGCCATAGTCAATTATCAACAAGTCAGCATAGCTAACGAGATATTCCTTTAAACATTTTTTATTCGCAGAAAAACTGCGGAGAAATTTTAACATTGATCTTAGAATGCTTTCAAATGTATGGAAAAATGCATGATATGAGCGAGATATGTAAAAAAGAAATTAAACAAGACAGATAAATAATCATTAAAAGCAGATTTTAAATATCTATTACGAATAAAATGATATTAATCAAATTACACAAGAAGTTTAATAAGATGGTTTTTTGCTAAGGATTTATCTTTTAAAGCAGGTTTCATTGTGATATTCCAGAAATTGTCTGTCTGGTAAAAACCTTGTTGGAAGTATAATTGATTTATTTAAATATGGAAGAAAGTATGTATCATCTTTCTTACTTTCGGATAGTAAAGCTTCAGATATCAGAATCTTATAGTCTGGTGTAACTGTCAATAACCCTTGGTCAAAAGCTCTGTCGTGAAGGGCATTAAGGCAAAGTCCATTTGATGGATTAACCCTATTTGCAGTATCTACCGCCCATGGTTTTATATGGCTGGCAATTAGTAATCCCGGGTTTGATATACCTGTTATACAGCATTTTCCTTGGTAAGAAACTAGAACTGCCCGGCGAAAAAATGTTTGATTAATCCTGATCTTAACTATTGCGTCCCTTTCTTTGCCTTCTTTAGGCAGGTCATCTGTCTTTATATGTTCTAACTCTTCAATATTGACCCCAATATATTTTGCAAGTATTAATTCACTTTCAAATGCCAGATTATCCCAGTCGCTGTTGAATTCATTCCAGATTAATTCTTCCCCATGGCCGCCATGACTCATGCCTTTCACATTTCGCGCCTGTAAAGCCGGATCAAGACGAGCAAAATTTGCTAATTTTATTGCAACAGCATTATTTGAACGACCAATAGTATCGGCTAATTCTTTAACTGATTTATTGCTTGCATTTATTCTTGTAAAAGTAAGTTTACAATAAAGGTTAAATGCTAAGATTAATTCCTCTCTATCCCAATCATTATTCCGAGGCATTTGTTTCAGCTAATAATTTAATATATGAATCAAATTCGCTAACACTTATTGTGGGAAGTCCCGTTCTCAAAAAATAGGATGCAAACTTGCCTACTATTTCGTTTGTAAAATCATCACTTAGTGTAATATGATAATTATATTCTTCGAGCAGAGATACCTTTGTAATCGTTTTATGAGATGATAAATCAATGAAACCTCCATCACTAAAAAAGGGTGTCTTAGGAATATATCTTGTTGATTTGCCTAAAAGGTTATCTGTAAGATGATTATTGAGGTCTTTTAGTCTTTTTTCTTTATTCCCATTAAGTGTAAGATCTGATTTTTTGACAGAACAGCATATTATTTCCAAAGATTTATTATTTGAAAGATCACAACGAGGTGTAAGTATAAAAATCGATTGTGATTGATCCTTTTTTGTCCAAATATCGCCTGTCCACATAATTGTCAAATTTGTTCTGCGATAAAAGTGTTCAATGGGATTTAATGTATCCAAATTGGCCGCTATCGGAGCTAATAATGATGAATTAAGGGATTTTACGGCAATTCTCCTGAAAATACCAATCATTCTTTCTTTATAGCCATCTGGACTATTATCTTTAACAGAGTCAATTATTTTTTCAATTTCACCTGCGCGAAATTGTTCTGTGAAACTTTTGTGAAGTTCTTCAAATAGATTACGTTCAATAATTCCACCTGGAGTAAATGCTTCCAAAAAACCAGATTCATCCAATTTTGCTATCGTATTCACAATATATTCAATCGAATCACCAGATTTTTCAATTTTCCATACAGTACCACTATTTTTAAAGTCTTCGATATCATTTGCAAAGGCGCTATGTATAAAGATAGGAATCCTGAATTGATGAAATTTTTCATTAATATCATGTAAAATTTCAAAATCTTTTGTTAACCCACCTTCTTGTTTATTTCTTGCTAAATCAAAAATCAAGACTTTAACATCATTTAAGATAGGAGTATCTGCAATTGCTTTTCGAAGGACATCAAGATCAGTAAAACTTATAATCTCAAAACTTGTATCATTCATTAATTCTGTAAATTGACTGATGATAACTGCATCATCATCATAAAATAGAATCTTTCCTTTAGTCATTATTAGATATTTTTTGAAATTATAAAAGCAGGACCTTCCTTTCTATTTTCTACCTTAATTTCCCAATTATTTAGATTCAATACGTTTTTTGTAAAAGCAAGTCCCAAGCCCGTCGCATTTTTTTCTTTTTTTAATGTAAATCCATATTCAAATATTAAGTCAATATAATCTTCAGGTATAAATGGTCCATTATTAGTAATTATATAGGCGTTATTCTCGTCAATACTAAATGAAATTGATTTTTTCCCTTTATTTAATTTTAGCCAATACACAGCATTATTAATAATATTTAAAAAGGAAATCCACAGAGGATATTCAAAATCTTCAATTTCATGTACGACTGAATCTGCGTGTGTTAAAATGTCTATGCTTTCCTCATTTATATCCTTTCTGAATAAATAGCAGACTTTTTTAAATGTAAAATACGGCTTAAAAGTTTGGTGTCTGGATTTGCCAATTGCAGGTTTCAGAGATGATTTTAATTCGTCAAGTTCAGACACGAAAGAACCAATGTGATTTAGTTCGTTTATAAAAGAACTTCGAAGTTCTTTATCACCGATTTTTAATGTTTTGCGATTTAGGAGGGCCCTAGATCCCCCAATTTTTGCTATAGGTTGAGAAAGTTCATGATATACTAATTCTAATCCAGTGCCTAAAGAAGCAAGTCTTTGAGAAAAAGATAAAGTATCTTCCATATTGTCTAAAGCTGTTGAAATCTCTTTTACAAAGTTTTCAGATCGTTTTAGAATGTCTTTACTTTCAGGATTATTGTTTATAAAATCAATAAATGCTTTAGTATCTGGACGTTGTAGCCTGTTTTTAGGAATTCTCCCCAGATTATACCGTAGTCTATAATTGTATCTTAATTGCCCTAGATTCTTAAAAATAATTTGAAGTATCTCTTTAACATCACTAAAAGCTTTATTTTCATAGAATCCTTCACGATTAGTCTTTTCTTTTAATCCCTCATTTTCCGGAGAATAAAAGAAAACATATCCAAGTATCTGATTTACACTTACATTTTGACCAGGATTTTGAACTCGGAGTTGGGACAAATCAAGCCAGTCCTTAATTTCCTCTCCATATGGTTTTATGCCAAATCCATTTTTCGAGAGCCTTAAACCAAGCAGATTATCTATTATATTTTTTTTGTTTACCTGTGAACTTGCTTGTACCATACCATAGAGCTTATCTTTAGAATCTTCCTCTCCTCTGTCATAAGCTCTAATATCAAAATAGAATTCACCTGCATTAGCATTCCATTCTTCTTCTGACAACTCAAAATTTTTCTTTTTAATTTTATATCCTTTTTGAAGTGCTTCAAAAATATCTTGAGTACTTAAGGAAAAAGGATCATCAATTTCATGCTCTTTTAACCTCTTACATTTAAACTTACCAACGACCTCGCCTGTGTTTAAAACCTTCCCCATAATTCGATAATCGTAGACATCTACAATTGGAATAGGCTTTACTTTAGTAAACTCAATTGCACCCATTTCTGAAATGATTGCGTTTGTACCAAATTGCACTTGAAACGTACTTATGTCACTTGCAATATTTTTAACATTCGCAATTATTCCCTCTTTAAGGAGTTCTTTTTGGATTTCATTATTTAACTTGAGAGGCGTAATTAATACACTTAATCCTTTGTAAAATGAAGTTTCAGAAAGTGTCAAAGCGTCTTCATTTTCATTTTTATCTATAAACTCTGATTTAAAGATGGAGAGGACTGAATCGTCGATATCTTCAACAACTATTAAAGTGCCTTCTTTGAAATACCTGAAATTCTCGACTGAAAAGAAGTTTAAAAGATCTTCATTTTGGTGATTATTCCTAAGTTTTAAATATTCTTCATCATAGAATAATTCTTTATAATCTAATATTACATCCCCAGGAAATTTAACTTGACTCAATAGTTTATCTGTTTTAAAAATAGAGCTATCAATTGTGAGCCAGTTGTATTCCTTTTCATCAATCTGCTTAGTGATTACTGTGATTTTTTTACCAAGTGCCATTGTCGCTAAACGTCCTATTCCTTTACTACCTAAGTAGCTTCTTTCAAAAATTGCACTTTTAGCATTCTTTATTCTCTTCTGGCTAACAGATGGTCTTAACCAATCCCCAAAAAGTGTGGAATTATGCATTCCAAGTCCATTATCGAAGATTGCAATGAAATTCTTTTTATTAGCTATATGCACATAAACATATACGTCTGTAGCATCAGCGTCATATCCATTTTTTACTAATTCATTAATTGCTGTTGATGGGTGTCCAATAAGTTCTTCTCCCATTTGAATAATAGAAAGTGCTCCTGGGTCAAATACGTGTTCTTGTATCACTTTCATATTGTCATTTTAATAAATTTAAAATTAGGGAAGCAATATGAGAAGAAACTAAAGGAGGGACTGCATTGCCGATTTGTTTAAATGCAGATGATCTTGCTTGATCATCCTTAATTCCTTCGAAATAATAATCATCAGGGAATGATTGAATACGGGCAGCTTCCCGAACAGAAATGGAGCGAAGTTGATTTTCATTTGGATGAATGAAATGATGTCCATCTTTACCAATATGTGCAATCATTGTGTGAGGTACAATGTCGACAACTTTAAATCGATCTAGAAAATCCTCGGTATTTTGCTGAGTTCTGATTTCTTCAGGAATTTTGTCGTTCTTTAACCTGCGACCTTGTAATAATTCCCGGATTGCAAGCCGGTATATTTCAAGATCACGTTGATTATGTGGTCGAGTATAATGTTGTGTGACGAAATCCAATCCGTTTCTGATAAAAGTACTTTTCAGATATTCATTTGCAGATATCACATAAGGTTGAACCCGTGTGTTAGTTCCCGGAGGTATTGAAGGCAAATCAAGAAAAATATCGTCTCTGGTGTGGATAGGTTCTCCGGTTACTGCAAAATCAGGTAAATTAATATCCAGTTCTTTTTTCCATCCAAAGACAAAGATCCTTTTTCTGTTCTGAATTACATTATAATCTCTGGCATCCAATTGCCTAGCTTCAACAGTATAACCTAATCTTCTATAGTACTTCTGAAGATTACTGAAATAGGAGCCTCCATTGGAACTTTGAATACCAGGCACATTTTCAAAAACAAATAGTTTTGGTGAGTAGCGTTTTAAAAATCTGCCATAATGGATATAAAGGGTTTTACGATCATCACCTTCTTTGTTCTTTAATGGGGCTCTTCCCACAACAGAGTATGCCTGGCAAGGTGGTCCTCCAATTATCAGGTCAATTTCTCTTTCACCTTTAAGCTGATCTATTTTGCTGAAAATGGTTTCATTATTCTCATCTCCGATTGAAAGATTAATTACAGAATCTTTTTCCGTATTCGTTAGGACAGAATACAATGTTTCCCTCGACAATTCACCTTTGAGGTAGGCAACATATTTCTCGAATTCCGGCGTATCTTTCAGTTTATGAAATACTGTTCTCGTTAAGAGTGTATTGCAGGCACCTTTGTCCATTTCAACGTGAGCAACAGGCTCAAATCCTGCCCGGATAAAACCTTCAGATAAACCACCAGCACCGGCAAAAAGATCAATGTAGTTCATCTAATAAATTACTTAAAGTTTTAATACGTTTATTTGACTTTAATTCACACTCAAAAATAACAATTATCTTCCACCCTAATACTGCTAATTTCGAAAAGTTTTCACCATCCTTTTGTGTGTTAATACTGAGTTTGTTAATCCACCAATCAGTGCGAGTTTTCGGCATAACGAAATATTTACAACCCTCATGTGCATGCCAAAAACAGCCATTTACAAAAACTACAGTCTTGTATTTTGGAAAGACTATATCAGGTTTCCCCGGCAGATTTTTTACATGCAGACGATAGCGAAATCCTTTGGAAAAAAGAAATTTACGGACCAAGATCTCTGGCTTTGTATTCTTGCCTTTGATCCGGCTCATATTGTAACTTCTGACTACAGGAGAATGTACATCTGTCATTTGATATCTTTTATTCAAACTTCTGCTCAATGATAATTGTGATGAAGATTTTATTTTGCTAATCTATGGTACCTTTTCTGATATTTTAATATCAAAATCAAGGTGCCATGCGAATTTTGCAAGGTAGTCAACGCTGATAGCAAACCTGCCATTCTCAATCTTAGATATCGTAGTGCGGCTGATGCCCATAAGCTCAGCAAGATGTTCCTGGCTGAATCCTTTATTAATTCGGTACTTGTGGATTTCTATTCCAATATCAGAACGGTTGGTACTGATAAATTCATCTCTTGAAATTTGTGGTTTGCTCATTAAGCCGGATATTTCAGTGAGTGAGAAGATAAATAAATGCCTGATGCTTTGGATCAGGGTTGTACAAGCAAAACCAATTCATTTGATCTGACTGTGTAAACAGGTGGAAAAGCAAGACCCAGATTCAAAGGAGAAATATCAATTCTTGTATCCTCATAACCTTCCTTGACTTCCTTAATAATAAAAGGTTGTTCGGGATCTTCATCAGGAAATGGTTTCAGGAATTTTACAACTTGACCTACTTTAAATTTCGGCATAATAAAGATTGCAGAAGTTAACGCGTTGCCCCCGCTTTTGATATTCCAAAGATAGTGATTAAAGGAACATGTTGTGTAATATATTGAACATTTATTTTAAATTATATTAACTTTTCTAGCAGCTTGACTTTTATCGACTTCATAAGAGATTCCTGCCCGGAGGATTTGGAAGCGAGGGATTTTATAACATCTTCGTCAATGGTGTTTTCAGTGATTAAATGATAAACATTGACGGGTTTGGACTGGCCCTGGCGATGGAGACGGGCATTGGCCTGTTGATAAAGTTCGAGGCTCCAATGCAAACCGAACCAGATAAAAAAAAGTTATATTACAGCAGCATACACGTTTTGCTGCCGAAGATTTGAATGAAAATATTTGCAGAATTCGGAGATAAATGGCTGCTTTTTGAGAAGAGATAAGGGGTAATAATTACCCCATATATGGAAGAGAAAAGCAGCACGAATATGAGAACAAAATATATGAAATGGTACTACGTCTGAAAAATAAATTTTATTCGATTGGAACAAATGAGAAATATGGGGTTATTGGACAATTTTGAAGGATTTGAAAACTATAATCCGGCTGCAAAATGATTTTGCTGCAGGAAACATGAAAAATTATTTTTTGCGATTGGTACCGCTTTAAGGTACTTTCCGCAAAAAAAAGTATAAAAACTTATCGATTGTGAAATTTTCCGAATATTTCTTTTAATCTATCATCCATTTGGTATTCATTTAAAGAGAATTGTTCAAAAATTCCGATAAGATGATGAAATTCAGCCTGATCGAAAATAAAATCACGATAACTATTATGGGTACCAGAGTCCAAAGTGACATTCACTTGATGTTCGCCCCATACATACGAATGGGATACCTTTTAACTCAAAAGCTACTTGTCCCAATTTTTGCATCAATAAAACCAAAAGGAAAGTGGTCGTATAAATTCAGATGAGTATTTAACAATAAAGTGAAATATGCTGATGTATAAAATGTTGAATGGAAATATAAATCATATCTTATCCCAGGTTCTTTAAACAGTAACGGACTTTCAACATTGAGATTGTAAAGATCATTGTAGATTAACGGTATCCATTTAGCAACGGTAGCTGTTTTTTCACCAACTGAAAGAGAAATTCCTTTTATACTGGTATCAGTTTGTTTTTCTTCATCCATCAACTTACTTAGAAAGAGGAAATGAGTAAGTAACTTCTCATAAGGTTTATCCTTATTGAAAAGCAAACTAAGCCATTGAGGCTGATTAAAAATGCATCTTTAGATTTCGGGATTATGAGCTTTGTAAGGCTCAGGTAATCTAGCTTTTTGAGACTTCATGGCATTGGTATTTTTAGCTAAAGTTACGAAATGCTTGTCTCAATCTTTCCATAAACCATCCTTTAATAGATATTAAATAAACATCCCTTTAATTGAATTATTCATTCAGGGTAGGCAGGGTAGTTGTTTTTTGATAAAAGATTTAAAATTTGCATTACAAAACCTCTGAATCACCATAACTGCAGGCTATACCGGAGGAATAAGAAAGAATTATTTATTCTTTTACTATTTGCGCTGTAATCATTGGCATTGTTGGCTTAGAGAAGAAATTTACAGAAATATTCATTTTTTTATCCCCAAATTGCCTACCCTGCATACCCTCCATAAAATCAACATCGACAAAGCCATTATTAATATTGTGATTAAAAAGGTAAATCATTTTGAAATTCAACGCTTTGCAAAGTAGAATCTAATTTTGGATTCTGGATACGTGTTAGCGAGTCTTCAATTATTGTTCGGTTCTGAGAATCAACTTCGTCCCACTGTTTTTCACGTAGTGCATAAATCAATTTGCCATTGGACTTATATCGGAGGTAATTGTTTTTAATAAGAGCTTTCCCCAGCTTATTGACTGAGCTATCAGAAACATTCATTTTTGCTTTTTCAGCTAATTTGACAAGAATCTGAGATGCTGTCAGGAAAGCATTTGCATTCTCTTTAGTGCAAGCCTCAAACCAGGTTACTAATAATTCCTCCTCAGGCGACCTAAGCTGATATTGCTCATTATTTCGATTTACTGCGTCTATTTCATCACGGTTGAACCAAAAACGGAAACCTGATTTAAATAGATGTAATGCCTGTGAATAAACATCGTTTAAGGAAACGTTATGATCATATTTGATCTCGTTGACCTCAAAAGAAAGAAAGCGACGGGAACCGGTTGTATCGTTCAGGAATTGAGCTGTATTAACACTTCCGGCGAAACTGGCACAACGGGGAAGAGTTTCATTGTTATGTCCATAGGCACGCCGAATCCGGATGTGCGTTTTTGTGATCAACTCCTTTAAACTGCCTATCTCTGTACGATTCAGATTTTCAAGCTCATCAAGATTGATCAACATACATTCTGATAAATGGATCAGGGTATCCTTATTGTTAGGATTGATGGTGCCGGAAAAAAGATATTGTTTCAATTCTTTGGGAATCAGGTTTTCCATCCAGGTAGTTTTACCAACTCCCTGCCTTCCTGAAAAGACAATCACCGTTTGATTGATTGTATGTTCATCCAGGACACACCCAACCATGGCAACCAGCCATTTTTTAAAGCATGTGTGCCAGAGTTCCTGATGGGTTGTTGAAATTGTATCAGCTAAGAGCGCGATATAATCAGTATGCTCATCCCATGGAGGAAGACTTCCAAAGTAGGTTGTGAACGGATTAAAAAGTTCACAAAAGTCAGAATACAGAAGATTCCGTAAAGAAGACATGTTAGTTTTGACTTTATTTTTAAGTAACTCCCGTAAAATTGAGTTTTCATCGAAATCCTTCATCGGCTGCCACGCTTTAGAATTAAGATTATGGTATTCAAGCCGGCCGGTTATGATGTTATTGCGGAATCGGTATTTGCTCAGAAGGAAGTTTTCAACCCTGTCAATAGCAGGAATCCGTTTTTTTGGCTTTTCTTCCTCCTGAGTTTCGCTGGAATTTCCTTTCTTTTCTTCTGCGGATTTTTCCTGACCTGAAATATTAGATTTAGCTTCATACTGTGATTTTCCAAACTCAGAAGTGTTCTTATAAGCACTTTGAACCGTTCCGTTGATTTCTCTTTCATCGTAGTTGAAATCATTCAAAATAAGCCCAAGAGCAGCATGAAATGGAACTCCTTTTCGATTCAAATTACATGCAAGCTGGTAGACAAAGGAATTCCTGTTCCCGGTGATGAAGTCAGTGTTTTGCTTAGTGAAGGTGACACAGTTGTCGAATATAGACTTATAATCAGGTGCAGCGATATTTTTCAAAGTTCCAGAACTATTATTTAATGAAAGGTCAACTTCAAATACCTGACAGGATTCATTTATGAAAGCATCATTATCATAGGAAACGAAACACAGGCGAGTTATATCTTTACATTTTCCGTCGCAAGGATAACTTAAACGGCTTTCATAAAAAGCCTGAACCTGTTGATAGGCAAACAGATGATATTCCGCACCTGTATTTACTTTGACAAAGACTTTTAAACCATTCCCGCTTGGACTGCGAAAGCAGGCAAATGTAAATGGGATTTTAATAATCGAATTAAAAGTATCGTTCAATTGTGGTGGGGACAATTTATCAAAATCCAAATGAATGAATCCACTATAAACATCAAGAAATCCTGCTTTGCGGCCGCCTTTAAATGTAGCTGATGGCGTAAAGGCCGGGAGAGATTTCTTCTGTCTGTCAAATTCTAATTGGTTGCCAGAATTAAGCAATTGACGAAGGTTTGTAATATGGCTTTTAAACCTGCCGTTTTGGATCATCTCCAAAACAGCAGGCAAAGCCTTATTTTCAGAAACCTCGTTGAAGTTTTGAAAAAATGAAACATACATATTCATTACTTTTTATAGGTAGATGCCTTGTAGTAATGGCTCTTCAAATGCTCTTCAATATCGGAGGCTTTGAAATAGATTTTCCCACCAATTTGACTGAAAGGAAGGATACCGGAATCACGGTAAGATTGCAATGTACGCTTCGAAATTTTTAGGAGCATACATACTTCCTGAATATCAAGCCAGGTTTCTGACAAAGGTTGTAAGCGGTATTTTGATTCTACTGCTGATTTTATCTCTGTGATAGCTTGAATCAGGTTTCTGAACGCTTCTGATTGAATTGTGATGACTTCCATTTTGCTTGGTTTACGCGTTTGACAAGAATTAATTAACTGTTTTTGGGCTGCAGCACTAAAACGAAGCAAAGTAAGCTCAGGCAAAGAAGATGACTGTTCCACTGGAATACGAGTGGAATGAAATATATTTTAAACGGCTGAAAATCAAGGAAAATTATCGATTCTTTAAATCGCAGTATTCTTTGAATGACTTTGTCAGGGTATTCAGAAACGGGGTTTGATCAATTTTCCTGGCAGTTGCTTTTGATAGTTTGTTCTCAGCATCTTTTATCGTGCAATTGAAGAAAGTTTCAAAAAGTCGGATAGTATCTTTTCGGGTGAGATCCTTTGATACATTATTTATGGAGCCACTTTGAATAAGAGCGGTGATTAATTCTAAAAGGTCTGTATCTGATTTTTGCCAGATGATTTCAGATTCAATAGGGATCAAATTTTTATTTCTCTCTAATTCGTTAGCTTTTAATGCAATTATTTTTCTGAAATCTGAATAGCATTCCTGCGCTTCTTCAGTACAAACTGCAATTGAATTATCATGCATCATTGTATCGACTTCATATAGCCATTTTATATTATCCTCATGTATTGTGGTTTGAAAATCAATGAATTTTTTTCTGAATAATGGAGGTGTTTCAGTAAAAATAATCATCAAATATGTAACATACATCCATTCGTCATCTTCATTTATAGGGTTAAGGCTATCATATAAATAAGATCTATATTTTAAATATTTTTGGACTAGAAATATCACATCCAAATCATACGCAGGGATTCTCGTTCTGAAAATTGGTTCAGATATGTATGAATATCTTAAGAGTGGTAAAGCGACAATCATTTCCATTTAATCTTTTTTATCTATTTGAAAGCAAACAAAACAATGTTTTCAACAGAATATTCATTCATTTTGCTGACTTTAATTTTTCGGCAAAAGTAAAACTACCTTTGAAAATATTTCTTTGTTTTGCAAAATTATTGTCATACATTTGTAACAAGCAAGCTGAGGAAAATATAAGAAAAGAAAAGCTAATTTTCAAGGGTTGGCAAATAGGCGGACAATGATATTCTGTTCGCTAAAACTCAACAATGACGTGGGATACAGAGGACGTTGTCCGGAGCCTGTCTCTCCGCCAATATTAAAGCAAATAATGAAACCACTGAAAATAAATACTTTTCAGTGGTTTCTTTATTTAAGGGCTATGCTGAAAAATAAAGGAAAAAGAAGGATTTGAGTTGGGGGATCGTTGAAAAGAATGTTAGCTTGGACAAGATGAAAGCCATCTAAGCAAAAAGGCTGCTCAATCATGGCAGCCTTATTTTTTTTACAAATCATCATTTTCATTAAATTGAAATACCATCGAAATCATGGTGTGCCTTATTGAAGGAGTTTAAGAATTCACTGTCCTGATCAAAATTATTCCTTTTAAGCAGTCTTTTTCTTCTGAATTCTCTGAGTTGATTCTTCATAAAATCAATAAAATATCCGGTTCCAACTATTAACAGCATAAGTCCTATAATCACAACCGCAAATAGTGGTCCATCACTGGCATTGCCTGTTGCGGCTTTGCAATCGCTAATAAATAAAATAAACAGAACTGTTATGATGTTTTTCATAGCAATGTATTTAAAGGATTACTGAATGGATTTACCTTTAATTAAAACATGCTAAATATACAATATTTTTAGATGTATTTCGCTATAAACTGAAAATTATACGTAAGAATATTTTATTGGAATTTATAGCTTTAGTTAAAATTTTTAAATAACACCTCTATTGTCTCCTTTTTATTTCACCTCCCCAATTCTTTCTCCCATTTTAACAGTTGTTTCAAAGCCCTTTGCTGTATTGATTATTATATCCTCATCAATTTGGATTTTACCTTTTTCAAACAGCAGCAATACCGTTGAGCCTCCAAATTTAAAATAGCCTTTCTCGTCGCCTTTATTTACAGTACTTCCCTTAAAAGTTTGTACAATGCTTCCTACCATGGTGGCACCAACTTCGGCCATAACAACATCTCCAAACATAGGATTTGAAACGATTGTATATTCCCTTTTGTTCAAACAGAATATTTCAGCCTTTTTGCGCAAAGCAAAAGGGTTGACTGAATAATAGTCACCATCAATCTTTTTGTTTGGAGATACATTTCCACTCACAGGAAAATGAAAACGATGGTAATCCATCGGGGCCAGCCGGATGATAAGCAGAGCCCCATCCTGGTACTTTTGTGAAAGATCAGGATCATCAAAAAAAGAAGTTATATCAAAGCGATATCCTTTAATGATAAAATCGGTGTTGCTGATATCGGTATATGCCAGAATTTTCCCATCGGCAGGCGAAACAACACTATTAGAGCTGGTATCAACCGGTCTTGCATCATCCTTTAGTTTTCGGGTAAAAAAATCATTGAAATTATTGAACGTCTGTTCCTGAGCAACACTCATATCAATATTAAAATCTTCAATAAAGGGATTTATCTTTTTCGCTGACGAAATGCGATCCATCATAGTGCCATAGATCGATGAAACCAGCTTTCGCTTCGCCATCGCCCACAAGGTTGCTTCTCCAACCGGATTGTTATACAACCATATCAACCATTTTTCGCCGGCTACCTTTTCGGTTTTCAGTTGCCCGCTTTCTCTTTCATAATATTGAATGGGAGCCTGAGGTGGCAATGGATAAAAGGTGATGCTGACAATTATTGCAATCAACAAAATTGTGATGCCCCACTTTTTTTTAGTCTTTGTTAATTTCATGTTTGCGTTGCTAGCTTGAGATGCAAATATAATACTATGCGTGAATAGTGAAAAGTGAAAAGTGAATAGTGAATAGTGAATAATGAAGAGTGAGTAGTGAATAGTGAAGAGCGAATAGTGAAAAGTGAATAGTGAAAAGTGAAAAGTGCTGGTATGTTGTTCATTCTGAAAAACAAATTCCGAAGGGATGAAATTATTATTGATAGATAGAATAAGTTAGAACAAAACCCTGGAGGGGTGACATATGAGTGAAAAGTGAATAGTGAAAAGTGAATAGTGAAGAACAAAAAACAATTCTTATTTCTTCAACTCATTAAACCAATTTATGGTTTTGAGGCCCCAGGGCAGTAAACTGAATTCGTGATTGGTGCCGGGCAAATATATAAGTTGTACCTGATCCTGGCCAGCACCCACATTAACGAAACTGTCGTAAATAAGCTGCGATTGCACCGGAGGTACATTGAGATCGGTAGTTCCATGATAAAAATTTATTTTGGCTGCCGGTACCCATGCCGTAACACTGTTTTTAACAAGCAGTGATCGTAACTGCGCAAAATCAGCGCCGTTGTTAAAATCAGTGATCATATTACCTTTCAGAAATACCGGAATAGTATCATTGAGCTGGGCATTCACCTGAGTGTTCGAATTCATTCCGTTGAAAAGCTCAGGTATTCGCGAGGTGTAGGGTTCATTAAAAAATTTGCTCAACGGATCATTATGTGATCCGTATAACTGCTGCGAATAAATGAAATACGGAAGATAGAGCGGACCCGGAAATACATCCTGTGTTAAAACATACGATGACATTGCCATCATATCATATGCCCCTGCGCCACATGACGCAGCCGTTACAGGTATAGAGGTTTTATAGTTTGTTTCAATGTTTTTCAGACCCGAAAGTGTTGCCCATCCGCCCTGTGAGTAACCCATCAGAAAATGTTCGCCACTGAACTTTGCCTGTATATCTTTTTCTTCGATTAATTCGTGACAAGCCATAATCATATCAACCACTGCCCTGTCGGTAGTTTCCCTGTCGTAATAAGGATGAAGGTATTGTGCCGATGCTCCGAAACCAACATAATCGGGGAAAGCAATTATATAACCGTTTCCGGCCATGTATTCCATTAAGGTATAGTAATAGCTGGTAGGATTCATGCTGGGGCTGTCGGATTTCAGGGTATTGGTGCCATTCTGAAAACTGATTATCGGGAATGTATTCTCTGACTGAGGCACACAAACCAATCCGGATGCTAAAACCTTATCACCTTTATACATTGTGTTATAGGTGATTTTATACACATCAACCCCATACGAAGTATTGTTAACAATGGAAACGGCATCAGGATATGGCGACTGCCAAACTGCAAGTTGCTGCTTAATGGTTTCAACCGGATAACTCAGTATTTTTGTGTACGAAACCAATGTTTCATTTACAACCAAAGGTTCTTCCTCTGTATCTTTTTTACATCCCGGTACAGCAAAAATGCCTGCCATCAGCATCAGGAGAAGCAGGTAACGGGAAATCGTATATTTCTTTTGTTCAGCGAAAAATTTCATAATCCGGTTTTTGTAACTAAAACTATAACAATAAGAAGCCGTTTTAAGTTCAGCGTGGCTATTATAAATAGCGGATTTTGGAGTATATTTGTAGTTTAGTTGAGCAGTATACCTTAAAATCAGTTACAGTTTAATGCATCTCAACTTAAACTAGTCGTGCTGCTGCAAGTTGCGATACCCTATTGCCCGACTCTATTCTCCGCCATTTGTCATTCACATAGTTGTTACTTGATATTAGCACTGTACAAATCGATTTTTTTGTACCTGCTTTTAAATGTGGTGTTAATTGGAATAAAGCAAATTAAAAAAATGACAAACGAAGAACTTGAAATCAGGATAAAAGAATTAGAACTCGAATTGAGTACTCTGAAATCAGCTAAAGTTGAATCAGCTTTTTCTGAACAGGAATCGGCTTTTTATTCTATTTTTCTCTCAATCCCTGTAGCAATTATCCTTAGCAAGGTGTCAAACGGTAATTTTGTTGAAGTTAACAATAACTTTTTGGAATTAACCGGATATACCCGTAATGAAGTTATTGGCAAAAACATAGCAGAACTTGGCATTAATATTGACTTTAAAAGGCGTAATGAAATTTTGTCGCAACTATTGCTTGGTGAAAACGCACCAGATTTTGAAGTTGAAATAACAACTAAAAAAGGAGAAAAGCGAAAGGGCTTATTCACTTTAAATACAATTTATTTCAAAGGTGAACATCTAATATGTAGTTGTTTTATTGATAATACAGAGCGCAAAAATTTAGAGAATAAAATCTACACACAATCATCGTTGTTGGAGCAAGTTCATAATGCTATTATTACAACTGATTTAAACAATAACATACTAACGTGGAATAAATACGCCGCGACTCTCTATCAATGGACCCGGGAAGAAGCAGTTGGAAAAAATATTATCGAATTATTAGCGCCTGAAGAACTGAAAGGTGTTGCAAAATCAAATATCGAAAAACTTTCGCTTGAAGGCCATTGGGAAGGTCGCTTTGATGTTATACGAAAGGATAAAAGCACAATTCCTGTTCATATTATTAACTCATATCTCAAAGATATAAACGGAGCGACTATCGGTCTGATTGGAATAAGTACCGACATTACAGAACGCTTAAACACTGAAAAAGCGTTAAAAGAAAGCGAAGAACTTTTCCGGGGTATTGTATCAAATACCCCCGACCATATTATTATTCAGGATAATAACCTTAAATACACATTTGTTGTTAACCCGCAACTTGGATTAACACTGTCGGATATGATCGGGAAAACTGATTACGATCTGGTAGGAAAAGAAGTCGCTGAAGAAATTACTATTCTCAAACAAAATGTATTGATAACTGGCGAACCCATACGTATAGAAACGTCAATGGTAACAAAAAGTGGGGAAACAGAATATTTCAATGGTATTTATACACCTAAATTTGATAATTCAGGTCAAATTAATGGCTTAATTGGATATTTCAGAAATGTTACTGAAATAAAAGAAGCCGAATCGGAGCTTAGAGAAAGTGAAGAAAAATTTAAAATGATTTTTGAAAAAACTACTGCGCCAATAATGATTGCTGATGACAGAGGCAATTACCTGGCAGTAAATATTGCAGCATCAGAATTATTTGAATATACAGTTGATGAATTAGTGCATATGAATGTTGGCGATTTAATTACAAGCAACAACTCTAATTCAGCAGTACAATATGCTGATTATCTTGAGAAAGGAGAAGAAACAGGAGAATTCGGTTTTATTTCAAAAAACGGCACACCTAAAACAGTGCAATATCAGGCAGTACGGATCAAACCTGATTTTAATCTGAGTGTTATGATGGAAAGCACCGATCAAAAAAGAATTACCGAAGAGCTTAAAATTTCGAAATTACATGCAGAAGTTGCTAGCAGGGAGGCGGAGGAGGCAAAGCAACATGCCGAAAATGCAATGAACTCCAAACAGAGGTTTTTATCAAATATGAGCCACGAGATTCGTACACCTTTAAATTCGATAATGGGGTTCACGAAAATATTATTAAAAACCGATTTGAATGATAAACAGAAGGAATTTCTGCATGCAATTAAAACGAGCAGTGACTCTTTAATTGTGCTCATTAACGACATACTTGACCTTGCAAAAGTAGATGCCGGAAAAATGGTATTCGAGAAAAGAGTTTTCAATCTGGAAGAATCAATATCAGCCATTCTTCATTTGTTTGAGCCTAAAATTCATGAAAAGAACCTGAAACTCATTAAGGTATATGACAAGGAAATACCAGGCATATTAACCGGCGACTCTGCCCGGTTGCATCAGATTCTCTTAAACCTTTTGAGCAATGCTGTAAAATTCACAACCAAAGGAAGTATAACAGTGAGTGTTAATCTATTGCATGAAGACGAAGAAAAAGTAACAATCGAATTTGCTGTTAAAGACACGGGCATCGGAATACCAAAAAATAAAATTGAAACAATTTTCAACAACTTTGAACAAGCTTCAGATTTCACTTCACGGGTGTATGGCGGAACCGGATTAGGCCTTGCTATTTCCAAGCAATTAATTGAATTACAAGGTGGCAGTATAAGCACTCAGAGTGAAGTTGAAAAAGGTTCTACATTTAGTTTTATTCTGAATTTCGAAAAATCGGGTGAAACCAGCCGGATCGAATCTACTTATATACCATCGGTTCCTGAAATTATCAACATAAAAGTATTGGTTGTTGAAGATGTAATGCTCAATCAATTATTGCTCAAAACAATATTAATTGATTTTGGATTGGAATGTGATTTAGCCGGAAATGGAATAATTGCTATTGAAAAACTACAATCAAATACGTATGATATTATACTGATGGACTTAATGATGCCCGAAATGAATGGTTTTGAAGCAACCGACTACATCCGTAACAAAATGAATTCCGATATCCCTATTATAGCTTTAAGCGCCGATGTAACCACAGTTGACATTGAAAAGTGTAAGGCTTTTGGAATGAATGACTATATATCAAAACCTATTGATGAAAAATTATTGTTTCATAAAATTGTTTCATTGTTAAAGTAGGCAATAAAAACAGTGAGCAAAGCGCTGTGGGTTGATATAATATCAAAAAATGAACAGCCTTGCAGTGAACAATAACATTTAAACTATCATTGTGCTGATTGCCCAAATATTAGCTAAATCGCAAATTAACCGGCCTACAGTCTAAAATTCAGCACAGTTGCTTTATGGCACAAATTGCTTGTATTCAGGCACATTGAATAGACTGCCCTGAACTTACCGAAGGGAATTCGAAATGCACTTGTTTAATTCATGAATGAGCAAAAATGGAAGATTTAGTTGGGCTCTAACTCCGCTCAGCCTGACAGAAATACAAGCTGAAATCCTTTAAAAAAAACTGTTAAGGAATTTAGAAAATATATAAATGGTACAGAATTTTCAGCCGGCACGACTTTTGTACAGCCCTGATTGCGGAATTTGACAAACGCGCTTACCATTGCAAAGATCGGGATAAAAAAAGGCAGAATTCATTTACCTGAATACGATGATTTTTGCTGGAACGAACAATCCGGCCTTACTGATTAAGCACTCTTAAATGGATTGGATCGAAAGGAGTATGTTAATTAAAGTTATGATTAACCATATGCTCGGAGGATAAGCTTAATTTTGCGCGTCGAAAACACAAGAGCCTTATGATGGGAAACTGTAAGGCACATAACTAAAGAGGCCAGGTGTGATACTTCCCCTCTCCTGCCCTGATCCCCGCTGTTGTTAAAATAACAGGACAAAGCGATTTCAAAACAATTCAAAACTAACGATTAGATAAATTCAATGGAAACCAAACAAGGCAGTCCGAAGATTCTTAGAAATAATTACATACCTACGGCTGAGTTTTATAGCCAGATAATTGACAGCTTACAGGATTATTCAATTTTCACACTGGATAATGAGTTTAATATAAATAGCTGGAATTCGGGCTCAACAAAAATATTTGGGTATGAAACTGACGAAGTTATCGGCGAACCTTTCGATATCATATTCACTGAGGAAGATGTTAATAGCGGTATTCCGAGAAAAGAAATTGAAACAGCCTTAAAAGAAGGCAGAGCAACTGATAACAGGTGGCACATAGCTAAAGACAAGAGCAGGTTTTACGCTTACGGATTGGTTTTTCCACTCACTGGTTTAGATGGTGAGATGTTGGGCTATGTTAAAATTCTGCGCGACCTTACGGAGAGGAAAAAATCGGAAGATGCCATTAAAAATTATATCATTGAACTGGAGGATCTTAACACTCACAAAGAGAGTGTTCTGGCAATACTATCGCACGATTTAAGAAGTCCACTGTCGGGTATTATAGGAACTGCAAAATATCTGAAAGAGAATTTCCTTAAAATGAAGCCCGAAGTAGTTCAGGAAATGCTTGAATTACTTTACAAATCATCGTCGGATGAACTTGATATGCTTGACTATCTGGTTGAATGGGCACGAATAAAATACGCATCGGATGTTTTTAATCCGGCAAAAATTAAACTAACCGATTATATTGACAAAGTATTTCAAACTTTAAACGAAACCGCTTCGATAAATACTATCAATCTTCATCACGAAGTTGAAGCGGATACCACTGTATTTGCGGATGGCAAAATGTTAATTTCCATTATTCAGAATATTGTTTCAAATGCAATAAAACACACAGAAAAGGGAGGTTCGATAAAGATTTCGGCCGTTATTAAAGATGACAAAATTATTATTCAGGTTAAAGACACCGGAATTGGAATGTCAGCGGAGATCATGAAAAAACTATTTACACCGCAAATGAAAACCCTTTCGGAAAAAAGGAAGAAAGATAAAGGGGCCGGAATCGGACTTTTATTGGTAAAAGGATTTTTAGAAAAAAATGGCGGTGAAATATGGGTTGAAAGTATTGAGGGCGAAGGCTCCACTTTTTATTTTACACTACCAGTTGAAGAACCATTTTACAAAATAGGCAGTTCGGACGAAATTATGTTCGACGAAAGCGAATAATGCAAGGACTGCTTAAACAATATCTTTTGGTACGTATATTATCGTTACAGGCTTTGTTTATTGAAACATTTAGTATATTTACATACATTTTACGGAAAATCAGGACAAGATCCCGAAAAGTCGTGACAGGTAATACTGGCAAACAGCTGAGTAACAATTTATTCTCTCACTTGTAATTAACTGTCGCGTGTAACAGGAACTAAGCCGTTAAAAGTTTAAAATGCGAAATCGCAAATATTGACATATATGAATAAAAAAATTATAGTTGTACTTGGAGCAGGATCCATTGGCCAGGCAATCGTAAGAAGAATAGGTTCAGGTAAACACATTTTACTTGCAGATATAAACGAAGCAAATGTTGAAAAGGCATCGGTAGTTTTAAGCGAAGCTGGCTTTGACGTCAGTACAACAAAAATTGATGTATCCTCAAGACAATCTGTTCTTTCCCTGATTACAGTAGCTCAAGCTCTTGGAGACATAGTAGGATTAATTCATGCAGCAGGAGTTTCACCATCTCAGGCATCACCTGCAACTATTTTGAAAGTTGATTTATACGGCACTGCTATTGTGCTTGAAGAATTTGGAAATGTAATTTCAGAAGGTGGTTCAGGAGTTGTTATTGCATCTCAATCTGGACATCGTTTGGAACCCTTAACGATAGAACAAAATAAAGCTCTTGCGACAACACCGACTGAGGAATTGCTTGCTTTACCAATACTTCAATTAAATAACGTGCGAGATTCACTTCACGCCTATCAGCTCTCAAAAAGAGGGAATTCGTTACGAGTAATGGCTGAAGCAGTTCGTTGGGGAAAACGAGGGGCAAGAATTAACACGATTAGTCCTGGAATTATAATAACACCACTTGCTAAAGACGAATTAAATGGTCCTCGTGGAGATGGCTACAGAAAAATGATAAAATCTTGTGCAGTTGGGCGTGCAGGGACGCCGGATGAAGTCGGGAATGTTGCTAATTTATTAATGGGACAAGATGGATCGTTTATAACAGGAAGTGATTTTCTTATGGATGGTGGTGTTACAGCAGAATATTGGTACGGTGACTCAATGAAAAGATAAAAAGCTGGTGTAAATAAGGGCTATAACAAAAGGCGGGTTTTGAAACACATTTGAAGCTTCATAGCCCGCACAACCATTCATTCTGGTTGGCTTTTAAGTATCACTCAATCTGCCACTTGTCATTACCTGTCCCTTGTAACAGGAACGTCATCCGTTATGGCCAATTTTAAAAAACTAATACTCCCACCAAAATGAATTGATAATAAATACCTGGATTATTTAAAGAATAGAAGCTATGAAGAAAAGAATCGGATTTATTTCGTCGGTAATCATTTTGATTAACCTTTTGGCAGGTATTCATCTGCAAGCTCAGGAAAAGAATAGTATACCCGGCTTAGATAACTATATTTCCAATGTATTCAAAAATTTACAGATTGACGCAATGCCGGGAGCTTCGGTATTGGTTGCCCAAAATGGTGAAATTGTTTACCAAAAAGGATTTGGCTATGCTGATATTGAAAAGAAAATTCCTGTTACGCCCGATACAAAATTCAAAATAGGTTCTGTTTCAAAACAATTTACGGCTGTTGCTATTCTCAAACTTCAGGAGGAAGGAAAGATATCGACAGATGATAAATTATCAAAGTACATCCCCGATTTTCCGCGTGGAAATGAAGTCACAATTTATCAGCTTCTTACACATACTTCTGGAATTCATGATTATGGCTCTACACCCGGGTTAGATGTCACCAAACCTGTTACGCCCCGGGCATTACTTGATATTATTAAAAAACTCCCATACGATTCCAATCCCGGTGAACGATACCTGTACAACAATTCCGGTTATTTTATCTTAGCTTATATCGTTGAGCAGCTTTCGGGTAAAACTTTAAGTGAATACCTGAACGAAACCATTTTCAAACCTCTGGGTATGACTAATTCAGGTTTATATTATACCAATATTGTATTGGATACCGAAGCGCAGGGATACAGCATGAACGGTGAAAAGGTAACGAAAGCTGATTTTCAGGAAATGTCGTGGGCCTTTGGAGTTGGAAGTATGTATTCCACCACAGAAGATTTGTACAAATGGAACGAAGCTGTTTTTAACGGAAAAGTAGTATCAAATGCCACTTTAAAAACAGTTTTCACTCAGGCAGTTTTAAACAGTGGCGCTAAAGTCGACTATGGGTTTGGCTGGTTCCTGATTACTAACAGCGGATTAAAATTTATTCAGCATTCAGGGGGAGTCTCAGGTTTTAGCTCATACCTTGAACGCCAGCCGGAAAACAATCTTACGGTCTGTGTTTTGTTAAACTCACTTCCGTCGCCCGAAGGTATTCAGCCAGTATTAAATGGCCAGGCAATTTCCGGATTTATACTTCAGGATAAAATAAAAAAGCAGGATATAGCTGGTGACGCGATAGTTAGCGAAACCATTTTGAAAAAATATGTTGGCAGGTATAATTATGGACAATCTATGGCCATGTGGGTAACATTGAAAGACAAACAATTATACGGACAAATGACCATGATGGAAGCAAGTCCGTTGACACCCATTTCCGAAAATGAATTTTATTACAAGGCCAGGAATGCAAAAATAAAATTTGTAACGGACTCAGCCTCAAAGGTTGATCGTTTATTTCAATATCAAAACGGCGAATTTTATGAAGCAACCAGGCTAAAAGATGAAACTCCTGTAGAAATTAATCCTGACTTTTTTGATAAACTGACTGGCAAATATGATTTTGGGAATAATTACATAATTGAGATTGTAAAAGAGAACGGCAAACTATATGTATTAACACCTTATATGCCGAAATACGAGTTGCTGCCCACAAGTGAACTAGATTATTTTGCAATGGAAGTTGCAAGTACTATTTCATTCATTTTAAACATAGAAGGTAACGCAGAGTCATTAACATCAACCTTTGACGGTATGATTCTACCGGCTAAAAAGCTTGCTGACTGACAGATTTTTTTAAAAACACGCCGCCTTCCAAACGTTTTACAAATACAGGATTTTAAGCTGCGCTCAGGAGACAGCTTTGTTATCGCTTCGCTTCCTACGAAAAAAACGGATCAGGCTATGAGATCGCTTCGCTAACTTGCGTGTTCGTTTCAACATTTGTCATCTTTTCAATATTTCCTTATAAACCGGGACAAGGAGTGCCTGCTGAATTTGAGCAACAATTTAATCCCGCAGCTGTTATAAATTGTCCCGTACAAGGATGAGCGTCATCCATTATTTGTTACTGTAACAAAAGGCTGCAACAGGAAAATCTGATAACTGAATTAAAAATTTACAACAACAGCTATGCTTACATATATTAATCCCAAGTTACCAATGCGGAATAAAACTTCGACAAGAAATTTCTACATTAATAAATTAGGATTTCAAGAATTCGGGAGTGCTGACTTTGAGGGCTACCTTATGTTGAAAAAGGACAGCATCGAAATTCATTTTTTTGAGTTCAAAGAACTCGACCCAAACGAAAACTATGGGCAAGTTTACATCAGAACTGATGACATTGAGAAATTTTACCAATCATTGTCAGACAGTAAAATAAGCATACATCCTAATGGTCACTTAGAAATAAAACCCTGGGGACAAAGAGAATTTTCTATTCTTGACCCGGATAACAATCTGCTGACTTTTGGACAAAGCCTGTAACAAAAAAAATTACTCAAACAGATTGTATGTTTACATACACTTCATAATTAACCGGGACAAGCTCCTGAAGATAATGGATAAATTCCTGAAAAGTCGGGACAAGTAGTGCTGGGAGACTTTGAGCAACAATTTATTCCCTCACTTTCTATATCGTCAACGCCGTGTATTGGGAGCGTCAGCCGTTAGCGGTCATTGCAGAGCGACTCCCAAACCGACAAACAGATAACAAAATCTCAACAACAATCTGAACAATGAAAAAATATTTCTCAAATACACAGGTTTTTATTTTTCTGACATTAGTGCTTTTTGGTGCTGCCTGCAACCGACCGGTTAATAAAGATTTGCCAAAAGAAAAGGAACATCCAAAACTTATAAAAAACTTAGGAAATGGCAATGTTCAATGTGGTATGCAGGACAAAGCAGGTAACATTTGGTTTGGAACATCAGACGATGGTCTTTATAAATATGATGGAAAATCATTTCGCCAATTTTTGGTAGCCGATGGATTAAGCAGTAATTCTGTCAACGACATCCTGGAAGACAAAGATGGTAAAATCTGGATTGGTACTAAAGCTGGAGTTTGTCTTTACGACCCTTCGGCTTCACTCAGGACAGATGGTAAAACATTTGCTAAAATCCCGATTCCCTTACCCAAAAACCTGCCGCCCAACAAAAACAAGTTTTATCAAACGCAGATTGTGCATGATATAATGCAGGACAAAGCGGGGAAACTTTGGTTCGCAACAATTGACGGTGTTTATGTGTATGACGGCAAATCATTTACTCTGTTTCTGATTGATGAGGCCGCAAATGGCTTTATGAGCAGTAACGATAAAGCGGAACGTATTTTAGAAGATAAAGCAGGTAATATTTGGTTTGGTGGACGAACTAACGAAGGTGTTTTTCGTTACGATGGTAAAACTTTAACCAACTTTAAACTAAAAGAAATAACCCTTCAATTCGAGTCGAAACAAGTCAGTCATAATTGGGGCTGGCCTCAATTGCAAGACAAAAACGGAAATATTTGGTTCAGCAATTGGGCCGGAGCCTACCGTTATGATGGAAAAACATTTACAAGTTTTACAAAGAACGATGGTTTGCCTGGCCAAAATGGTCTGGTTGCAAAGATTATAGAAGACAAAAACGGCAACCTCTGGTTTGGAGGTGATGGTGGTCTTTGCCGTTACGATGGAAAATCATTTACCAGTTTTAAAGATGGCCTGATTAATCCCTGGATCTGGTCAATTTTGGAAGATAAAACCGGAAATCTTTGGGTGGGGACGAGGGAAACAGGTCTCTACCTTTTCGATGGAAATACATTTATTGATTATACGGAAAATAAACACTAGACTTCCATTTGTGGTGAAAATTTGCCACCTGGAAAAAGCCTAAAACCCCAGCTACCGCGCGAATCCTTTCGCGTGGTGGTATAAACTGCCCCCGCTCCCCCGCTACCGCGCGAACTTTTCTCACCGAAGGTAATCCTTTCGCGTGGTGGTATAAACTGCCCCCGCTCCCAAAGCTTCCGCGCGAACTCTTCTCTCCGGAAGTAATCCTTTCGCGTGGTGGTAGTTATTTGCTAAATTTGTCAAATGAGCCGCAATTATAAATTCCATAATCCAGAAGGAGCCTATTTTGTAAGTTTTGCTGTTGTGGAATGGATTGATGTTTTTACGAGGAATGAATACAAGGATATTCTATTGGAGAGCCTTAGCTTTAGCCAGAAAAACAAAGCTATGGAAATATTTGCATGGTGTATTATGACAAGTCATGTTCATTTGGTATTCAGAAGTGCTGGTGAATATAAGCCTGAAGACTTGTTGGGTGATATTAAAAGATTTACCAATAGAAAGATCGTTCAGGCAATTATTGAAAATCCAAAAGAAAGCAGGAAAGAGTGGCTGCTTGAGCAATTTAAAAAAGCTGCTGAGCAAAGTTCAAATGTAAACAAGTATCAATTCTGGAGGCATGATAATAAACCAATCGAATTATGGAGCAATAAAGTGATTGCTGAGAAAATAAATTATATTCACTATAATCCGGTAGAAGAAGGCCTGGTATTTAGACCCGAAGATTATGTATATAGCAGTGCAAGGGATTACAGTGGAGAAAAAGGCTTACTTAATGATGTTATAGTTTTGAATTTATAGAACCACGCGAAAGGATTACCTTCGGTGAGAGAGTTCGCGCGGTAGCGGAGAGAAAAAGGCTTACTTAATGATGTTATAGTTTTGAATTTATAGAACCACGCGAA
>CAYQTT010000010.1:0-115185 GCA_964420555.1 uncultured Lentimicrobiaceae bacterium
TCCAACTTTCAGTCTGAAAATCGCCTTTGAAGAAGGTTGTTAGACGGACTGCCGTAGGCGGTAGTGTCTTATGAGAAATCTAAAAAAATACATTTTCTACATTTTCTTGATGTTTTCACTGTCGAGTTGCAATAATATGGTTAAAACTTATCCATTTGAAAATGATAATACTATCTCATTATTGGACGGTTCTACAAATGATTCCTTGATATCATATATTCCTAAATTTGGAGATAGCATCAACTCTTACATGTATTATGTTTTGAAAGAACCAATATTATATAACTATTTCTTAAACAAGAACATATATAGATTAACAATTAATAGATCTTTTGATGAACCAATTGTAATCCGTGTAGAGAATGATGGGAAAAAGATTAAAATAGTATCTAAAAAACTAAATAAAACTATAAGTTTTCCATTTTATGTTTATGGAAGGGATTGGTATAACCAACATGAATATCCTGAGGATGTTGCCATACTTGATGCTGATGGAGAGTTAATTAAAGTCATCAACGAAAAAAAGTATAAGCAACTAATTGATATCTATAAACAATATGATGATTCTATGTCAAAGATCTATAATGTAATGGACTATAAAATTTCATTTGAGAATGAATCTTACATTGATAAATCTGTTTGGGATTCATTAACCTACCTAGTGGAAAACGCTAATTTCTGGACATCTGGATATTATAGTTTTGTGAATTATCCAGATCCGGATGCATCAGCATGGGTTATTGAAGGGCATTCAAAGTTTGGGTATCAATGTATAAAAATTTATAGCCCTTTTACATCTGAATTTGGGAATGGGCATGAGAATAAAAAAGAATTAGACAAAATGGCCTATCAAAATAAAATTAAATCTAAGTATGCTAAACTCTTTAAATACATAGTTTCGAAAACTAAATTGGTTGATGAGAAGTTAAATTAATACTACCGCGAACAAACAATATAGCAAATCCGGGTTCTTGAGCTGCTCTCAAGAGACCGCTTCGCTAAGTTGCGTATTCGTTGAAACATTTGAATACTTTATATATATTTACCGGGAAATATGGATTGGTTGTACTTGTTGCCATAACTCTTTAAAATAATCTTTAAACTTTATTCTTATGAACCCGATTAAACTTATTTATCTATTAATCATTGCTGTTACATTAAATAGCTGCGAAAAAACCGAACCTGATAACTCAAGCATTTCGACAGCTGCAATTACAAATATTACCGCTTCTTCAGCTGAAAGCGGTGGAATAATTTCATCCGACGGAAAGCTACCGGTATTGTTGCGCGGGACTTGTTGGAGCAAGAATGCAAATCCTACACTTTCGGATAATTTCTCAGCTGATGGCTCAAACACAGGTACTTATTCGAGTAAAATTATTGACCTTAATGCCGGCAGTTTATATTTTACCAGATCTTTTTTTATAAATAGTAATGATACTGTTTATGGCAACCAGGTTGAGTTTACAACTCCCGATTATATAAACTTCAATCCGGATAAGGCGTATGGTTCGGTTACTGATATTGATGGGAATGTATATAAAACGATAACCATAGGATCGCAGACCTGGTTAGCTGAAAATTTAAAAACCACCCGCTTTCAAAATGGAGAAATGATACCCAATGAAACTGATTTAAGTAAATGGGGTTATTTTCAAATATCAGGCAGTGCATATTGCTGGTATAACAATGATATTTCGAAGAAAGATATTTGTGGCGCAATGTATAATTGGTACGCTGCATCTGACGAGCGAAATATTGCCCCGGCCGGCTGGCATGTGGCAAGTGTCGAAGATTGGGAAACATTAATTCAGCATGTGGGTGGATATAATTTCGGCAACCCATTATTAGAGAACACCACTGCCCATTGGTTAAATAACAAAAGTTATTTTACTACAAACCAAACAGGCTTTACCGCGCTTCCGGTTGGTAAAATTGCCACTTTACCCTTTGGATTTATGGATAAAGGCAGTTATGCGTTCTTCTGGACTAATACAGGAACTCTTGATGGGTCAGCCTGTATTTATTTAGGTTCACAAATTGCAATAGATGAATTAGCCCCCAATTGCCGGGGTTTTAATATAAGGTGTGTGAAGGATTGAAGGTAGATTTTTGAAAAGATTAAGCTACTGGAGCTAAATAAAGTATAAAGGTTTGGCGCGTTTAGAGCAAAATCCGGAGTTTAGTTCCCTTTTACCATTGCAAGCAGGATTAGCCGGAGGATAAGTAACGAACGTTGCTGTCTGAAAGAAAAACAGGGAATTTTTCATTTTTCGAAAAATTCCCTGTTTAAATTTCGGATTGTTGCTGGCAACGGTATATTACTGCACGATTATTTTTATCGTTTTAACATTTCCGGTATTTATTGTTTTTGCAAAGTATATGCCGGGGCCGACTTTCTTGCCGCTTTCATTGGTAAGGTCCCATTTGGCGGTATGAGGTCCTTTGCCCAGGTTTGATGTTGTAATATCTTTTACTTTTCGCCCGTTCAGATCGAAAATGGAAAGCTGAACAAATCCTGCATCATCAACATTGAATCCTATTTCCACCTTTGCGGAGGTTGGATTTGGATAGGCGGTAAGGAAATTTTCTGTTTTTACGGGAGCCTTTTCGGCAATTCCAACCGGGTTGGTGATAATATCGAGAACAGCTATGCCTCGTCCCAGGCAGCTCATCCATAATTCGTATCCTCCAGCTTTTTCGCGAACTTCAAGGTCTTTGATGGTGCTGTTAGGCAATCCGCCGCCCCATTGCGGAATTCCGCCAGGCGAAGAAGGGAAAATACCGATGTTTGTACCATCGTACCAGCAAATGCCCGAATTAGTCGAAGGATACTCTGAATCATATTGCATCCATAGCAAACCGTCGGAAGTAATTGTCAAGGGTCTTATGTGTTCGCCGGGGAACGGCCATCCCTCATCGTGTGACCATGTTTGATACAAACCGGTATTCGCATCGAGGCGGATAAGTGTGCTGCCCGTACTTGTATACTGCGACCAGGTTCCTACCCAAACAATTCCATTTGCGTCAGTTGCAAAACCTGTAAACCAGGCAGCGCTGCCAGGGAAATCATCAATCAATCGGCTGAATGAGTTAACGCCATCGGTGCGAAGTATCTCGTAATCGGTTGCTGCCCAAATACTGCCTTCATTGGCAGGATCTCTCATTATCCGGCTTCCCCAGCCGGTAATAGGTATTGTTGTCCAGTCGTTGAGTACCTCATTATAATACCTGATATTATAGTATTCCCCAAGGCTCCATAACCGTCCTTGCGAATCTTCAGTAAATCCTTCGGAGGCAGTTAAATAATCTTCCAAAGCGGAAAAGTTGGTTCCGTCCCAGGCATGAATTCCATTAAAAGTCGGGTTAAAAATAATATTACCGTTTGACGGCCTGTAATATATAGCCTGTGTATTATCTGCCTGATAGGGGAATGGATATCCTAGACCATATGTATATTCATTGAAACCGGTCCAGTTATTTCCATCAAATTTCTGAAAACCTCCAACTCCTGATCCTGCATTTCCGGTAAGCCAAACACTGCCTTCGTTATCAATGGTAAGGTCTTCAACAAAATAATCAATCTGCGAAGTGTTGGTTATTCTGTATCGCTGCCAGTTACCTGTTGTTATATCGCGTTTTGCAGCGCCTCCCCGGCCGCAAACCCAAACATTACCTTGCTCATCAGCACTTACCGAACTGGTGAACTGATCCATGCGCCATATTCCGTAATTATGCCAGGTTGTACCATCAAACATCCATGTTTCACCTATGGAAGTTACCAAAAGAGCTTTGCCGTTTCCATATGCTTTAAATGCATCAATATAATAACTGACATTTACATAAGGAGGTGTGGGATAAACCCAGGTTCCGTCAGGACGCTGGTATTCAAGAGTTTCCCAGTCACCGTTTTCGGCCATGCGCAATGCCCAGAAATTTCCTTCGTCATCAACACAATCTTTACCGGGTAGCCCTGCAATTTCGCCGATGGCCGCAGGCATATAGCTTGAATATTGATCGGTTGCGCTGTTGTAAGTAAAAACAGAACCAAAATAAGTATCAGCGGACCATACCAGGTAACTGCCATCTGTTTTAGGCTGTACGGCAATCCGGGTATTCGACCCTTCCCAGGATTTCCACTGGTTGTTATTGGGATTGTAACGTATAAGGCCACCACTTGTAAACCACACAGAACTATCGGGTGCCAGATCAATATCATAGGTAAATCCAAGTAATTCCGAATTGCCCGATTCGTAATTTTCAATCGTTGAAGGCCCGTCCTGAGGGTTAAATTTTAAAGCGCCCTTAAAATTCCCCATCCAGAGATTGTTGTCAAAATCTTTTACAATATCAAAAATTTGTACATCGCCATTATCAAATGATCCAAATGCCTGGTAATCGACATTTGAATAGTTGATCCATTTGTTTTCGGCCTGGCTGAATTTTGCAACGCCGCCTTCGCCCCAGTTACCGGTATTTGCGGCAATATAAGGATCGCCGTTTTCATCAATCCAGAGGGCCGTGGCATCATCGCCCTGAATTCCTGTGTTACCGGGGCGGTAATAACGCCACGAGTGTTGAAGGTTTGTTTGGGAAAGCAGTACTGACGGCACTGCCAGTAAGATTAATAATGTAAAAATGTATTTCATGGTTTTCCGGATTAAGTGATTCGGGTACAAACATACCCGCCTGATTTTAAATGTTTAAACGAAATATGATCAACCTGAATTATTAGCAGATGAACAAGGGAAATTGTTATCTGAATAAAACAGTCATCTTCAATGTTTGTTGTTATAAATTGGAGGTTTTAATTCCATTTCGAATACAGATTCCCTATTATTTGCAGGAAAGCAGTATTTTTGGAACGTTATTCCTTGAGTATTTGACAAAAAAGATGCAGATGTTTACACTCAAATCAGGTAACAAGAAATTTTAAATTTAATACGATAAAGCAATCCTTCTAAAAATTGCTTTGAAACTATAAACGAAATCCTATAAGATGAAGCTCAAAAAATTATTCCATGAATTCTTCGAAAGTGAAAAGGCTGGTGGCCTGATACTCATATTTGTTACTATATTATCGCTGATACTTGCAAATTCTTCTTTTCAGGCAAGCTATTTAAAGATCTGGAATTTCGATATAGCTGGCCATAGTTTTGTGCACTGGATAAACGATGGTTTAATGGCTATTTTCTTTCTGCTGATTGGGTTAGAACTGGAACGCGAATTATACGACGGTGAACTTTCTAGTTTTAAAAATGCTTCCATGCCAATTTTTGGGGCTTTGGGAGGAATGCTTGTACCTGCCGGAATTTTTATGGCACTTAATTTCGGTACCGAAACACAATCAGGTGCCGGTATTCCTATGGCTACTGACATTGCTTTTGCAATCGGTATAATGTCGTTGTTGGGGAACAGGGTTCCGGCTTCGCTCAAAATTTTTCTGATAGCACTAGCGGTAATTGACGATTTGGGAGCCATTATTATCATAGCCATTTTTTATACAACCTCGCTCTCATTTCTCAACCTGGGTATTGCTTTGGGTATAATAGCTGTGCTTGGAATTCTAAACCGTTTGAAAGTTTATACTCTTATACCTTACATGATTGGCGGGGTGATCGCCTGGTATTTTATGCTGCTTTCGGGTGTTCATGCGACCATTACCGGTGTATTGGTGGCCTTTGTGGTTCCTTATGGCAAAGGTGGCCGGAAATCACCTTCGTATATCCTGCAGCACGTATTGCACAAACCCGTTGCATTTATCATTCTTCCTCTTTTTGCTGCTGCAAATACGAGTATTGCCATTGGCAGCGGGTGGCTGAGCAGTTTAGGCGAACCTTTCAGCCTGGGAATTATTGGTGGACTGGTTATAGGGAAATCCATCGGAATTGTGCTTTTTTCAATTATTGCTGTCTGGCTGGGCCTTGCATCATTACCTGCAGATGTGAAATGGGGAAATATTATCGGGGCTGGATTTCTTGGAGGTATCGGCTTTACAATGTCAATTTTTATAACTTTATTGGCCTTCGATAACCAGGTAATAATTGATGGATCCAAAATTGCCATCCTGATAGCTTCCAGTTTGGCGGCAGGTATTGGATTTGTTACTTTGAAACTCACACTCACCGGCACTGCCTCGGATGAAATTGAGGAAGACGAATAATTTGCGTTTGAAAAGAATACCAAATTGAACTTTAAGATGTGCCTGTGATAAAAGGTATTATTGTAAAAAGGAATGGCTCCAACAAAAAAACAGACCGCCTCATAAAATGAAGCGGTCTGTTTTGTTCTGAAAGAAAGCAGTTGTTATTTCTTTACAAATGATTTAGTTGTAATCATACTTTCGCTCATTATCCGCAGCGTGTAAACACCAGGATTGAGATCCGAAATATCAAATTGCAGCTCATTGGTGTTGTTTACATTTACTTTTGAATACTGGCGGACGAGCTGACCTGTAGTGTTGTATATTGTTATTTCTGCAGGCGTTTTAAATTCAGCGCCAGGTAAAATATTCAATTGGTCCGAAGCAGGGTTTGGATAGATATTCAGAACTTCCGATTTGTTTTCATTTATACCAGTGCATGCGTCAATGGCAACAGAAAGCAGGGGAGAAGTAGCGGTGCATCCTTCCACTGAAGTTTCTGCAACGGTAACTGTTCCGGTTCCCGGGTTGCCCCACAAAACCATTATTTCGCTGCTGCCTTGTCCTGATTGAATGCTTCCGCCAGTAACTATCCAGTTGTAGGAACTGCCGCTTGAAGCAACTGTTGAGTAGGTAATCTCCTGATTTTTACATACCGATGTGATACCCAAAGCTACAGGAGCAGGAAGAGCATTAACGGTAACATAATGTGCCGGTGAAGCTGCGCCTTCGCCGCATTCATTCTGACCTTGAACTGATACGGCAACAACACCTTCAAACGCCGGATTCCAGTTTACAACCGCGGTAGTTAAAGTTGGTTGAGTAACGGTTCCAGCATTTGCAGGATTAAGAGTCCACAACAGTGTGAAACCGTTTGCTGGTAAAACTGCAGTAAAAGTCGATGACACGTTGTTGCAGGTAGTTGCTGGCCCGACTGGTTGTGCGGCAGCTGCTGGTGGGTCAATAAGGTAAACAGTTGATGCTCCAAGCATATTGGCTGAGCAGGTTCCATTGGTTCCGGAAACTGTATATGTGCCGACTGGCTGCAAACCAAAACTTAACGTATTACCTGTGCCTGGTACTACCGCACCTGAAGCAATGCCATCTTTATAGAGCTGGTAATCAACACTTAAATCGGAGTCTTCGAGTTTAATTTCATAACCTGTTTGTCCGTTACAATATCCACCTCCCGAAAATAAAGAATATGGATTGGGCTGAAATGTCGATGAAACATTCAAAGCAGCTGATGCAGGTCCTGCACCACATGCATTTGAACCGGATACTGTTATTGTAAATGGTCCGTTCCAGGTATTGGATGCAGCCAGTGTTCCTGTTGTACCTGTTCCGGAAAAAGTACCTGCGCTGGCCGGATTTGCCGTCCAGATGTAGGAAGTAGCTGAAGGAACTGAAGTTGTTGTGTATCCATAATTGAATGAACCGCAAATATCGACCGGACCGGCTGGCTGAGAAGGAGCTGAAGTTACAGGTGCATCAACATGAATCATATCGGTATTTGAAACGGTATTGGATATTGAACCTAGCATAACTGTAAGGCTCACATTATAATCACCGGCTGTCGCATAAGTTACCAATGGATTCTGTTGCGTAGAGGTTGCGGGTGTTCCGCCTTCGAAAGTCCAGTTCCACGAAGTGGGTGAACCAACAGAAAGATCAGTAAACTGAACTGAAGTTCCGTTACAAATTACAGTATTGCTTGCGCTGAAAGCAGCAGTTAGTGCAGGAGCCTTCCTGTAAAACCACCCTTGCGAACCGCATATATAACCTATCCCATCGGTTGTATATAAAACTTCATACAATGCCGGATTATAAGTACTTGCAGGGTAATCGTCTGCCCATGAAGCTCCGCCATCCAATGAGCGCCATATCGTTTCGGGTGTGCCGCACAAAACCACTTCGCTCTGGCTCTTCCATGCTGCGTCATGCCATAGAGGATTCCCGAAAGCGGTTTGTTGCGGAGTCCATGTTACACCTCCATCGTAAGTTTTAAACAGCCAGCCATCTTCGCTTAAGGCAATACCGGTCATTGGATCATAGAAATCAATGCCAAGCAGCAATCCAAGGCCCGAGGCTACAGTTGTCCAGGAAAGGCCGCCGTCAACTGATTTCTGCACATGACCGCCATTGGTAACCAGGAAATATGTATTTGCAGTAACATAAACCATTTTATAAGGAATAGCTGCCAAACCGGTTCCGTTTGTCCAGGTTGCTCCGCCATCGGATGTAACGTAAATGCCTGCACCGCTGTTGGTTTGTGCTGCAACCACGCCGTTATTCGCATCTTTAAATACTACCGCAGTATAATAATAGATATCTGTACCTGGGTTTTGAGGTGTCCAGGTAACGCCTCCGTTTGTTGTTTTGGCAAAATATGCGCTCCAGCCTCCAATGTAGCCTGTATTTTGGTCAGGGAACGAAATATCCTCAACTCCCTGGTCAACGCCGGTCCATAGTGAAGTCCAGGTTGTTCCGCCATCGGTTGTTTTTATTACAATTCCATCTCCCATGTAGGTTAAACTCTGACCGCCTGCAAAACCAACCTGGCTCTGTCCGCCTGGGAATTCAATCCCTTTAAATATATAGTTATAACCGGTGTTGATTTTTTCCCAGTTTTGGGAATGGGTTGTTATTGCTATCAGCAGCAAAGCAAACAGGGTTACATTTTTCTTCATTTTCTTTTATTTATGATTAATGTAATTAAACAAAATTAACTATTTAATTATCAGTTTCTCAATTACGCTAACTGATTTTCCTTGTTTAACGAGTGAATATATCCCTTTAGGAAGTCCCGAAATATTAAGTTGGAAGCTATCATCCTGAATTTCGAAATCTAGAAGCAATACGCCTTCAATAGAGTAAAGTTTGATTTGTGTTCCTTTGCCATTCATGATGTTAACAATATCGGTTGCAGGATTTGGATAAACATCAGGCAACCCCGATTTATTCTCGGTTACGCCTGTGCATGCATCAATAGCAACCGTAAGTGCCGGAGAAACAGCTTGGCATCCGGCCGCAGAAGTTTCTGCAACGGCAACAGTTCCGGTTCCGGGGTTCCCCCATAAAACCATTATCTCGTTGCTGCCTTGCCCCGACTGAATGCTGCCACCTGAAACTGTCCATGTGTAAATACTGCCACTGTTGGCTAAAGTTGTATAGGTATTCTCCTGGTTTTTGCAAACCGATGTAATACCAGCAGCTACCGGAGTTGGAAGTGCATTAACGGTAATAGAATGTGCCGGCGAAGCCGCACCTGCACCACATTCATTCTGACCTTGTACTGAAACATCAACAACTCCTTCAAACGCCGGATTCCAGGTTACTAAAGCAGTAGTTAAAGTTGGTTGAGTAACTGTACCTGCGTTTGCAGGATTCAGTGTCCACAACAGTGTAAATCCGTTTGCCGGTAAAGTTGCAGCAAATGTAGAAGGAGCATTACTGCAGGTTGTTCCAGGGCCTGATGGTTGTGTTGCTGCAGCCGGGAGATCAATGAGGTAGTTGGTTGATGCACCCTGCATGGCAGCTGAGCATATTCCATTTACAGCAGTTACTGTATATGTTCCGACGGACTGAAGGCCGAAGCTAAGCATATCGCCGGTACCAAGTACAGGGCTTCCAGAAACAACTCCATCTTTATATAGCTGGTAATTTACGCCTGTTTCGGAATCTTCAAGATTTATCGCGTAGCCCGCCTGCCCGCTGCAATAGCCTCCACCCGAAAACAAGGAGTATACATTTGGCTGATGAACCAGGGTACAGCTTAAAGCGGGTGATAACGGGCTGTTTCCACATGAATTCATTCCTGTTACCTGAACCGTATAGGCTCCGTTCCATGTATTTGATGCTGAAAATGATCCTGTTAAGCCATTGCCGGTAATAGTTCCTGCTGTTGCAGGATTAACGGACCAATTGTAACTTGTCGAATTAGGAACTGCTGTAGTTGTATATGGGTAGGTAAAAGAGCCGCATAGTTCGGTTTGTCCCGAAGGTACCGAAGGAGCAACAGCTACAGGTGCCTCAACTTGGATCAAATCCGTTTTGGTTAAAGAATTTGTCTGCATACCTTTTGTTATAAACAATGTAACGTCATATACACCTGCAGTTGTGTAGGTTACCAAAGGATTCTGAAGCGTAGATGTTGCAGGGGTTCCACCCTCAAATGTCCAATTCCATGAATCAGGCGCACCAACCGACTGATCTGTAAATTGAACGGTATTGCCATTACAAATGGTTGTATTGCTGGCTGTGAACAAAGCATTTATACCGTTCCAGTATTTTGCAACACCGAAATCGAGCCAGTCGGTGGCATTGCGTGTTTTACCAGCTACTATAATTTTATTTTCATAAAGTGCCAGGCCCAGAGCTTCTTCAGTACCGTTGAAAAATTCTGTAGTGGTAAGTCCATTGGTGCCAAAAGTATTATCAATGCTGCCATCAGCATTAAAGCGCCATAAAGCCCAGTCGTTATCAGCAGGCTGCAAACCGCCTGTACATCCTACAACAATAATCTTTCCATCGCTTTGAATCTCCAGATCGTCGCCGAAACTATAATCCACATTGCCCCAGACTACTTTACCAACATTGCCAAAAGAAGGAACAAGCTGTCCGTTTATATCAAATTTCATCAGAAGAAGTTTATATGTCATGCTAGTCTGCTCAACTGTAAAGCCAGTTAATACAAGATCATTTCCTGTCATAGCCATATCAAAAAACTCATCATCTACATTTCCCAGGTTAATATTAACGATTCCTGCGTTTCCATAGCTTGGGTCGAGGATCCCGTTTTGATCAAAACGCACCAGTAAAAGTGTGAACCACGACAAACCGCTCTGATAATGTCCGGCTGCCAGAATTTTCCCATCAGGTTGCACACAAACAGTTGCAAAGTCATTATCGCCTGTGATGATCGGGACTTCGGCAACGCCATTGTTACCAAATGAATTATCAAGCACACCAGTGCTTGTAAACCTCGCTACTATAGGAATATTACCGCCATTACCATCATTTTTAATTCCGGAAACCAGTATTTTATTATCACTTTGCAATGCTAATCCGTAGGCTAAATTTTCACCGGTTGTAAAATTCTGGTATACAACTCCATTGGTGCCGAAAGCAGCATCTGGTGTGCCATCGGAATTTAACTGGATTAAAATTATTCCATAATTGGTATAATCAGTTGTATGCCCTGCAATAAGTATTTTGCCATTTGATTTTATCAGGCAACGGTAGGCCATAGTTTCAGGATTACCGTTATATGAGTAATTAAAATGGCCGTTGGTGCCAAATGAAGGATCGAAGGCACCATTATCCAGGTACCGGGTAACCTCTATCACACTGGTATATGTTGCTGTTAATGAGTTTCCGACAGCTACAATTTTGCCATCCGGCTGAACTTTCACATCCTGGTAAACATCGATCTGATCCCTGTCATACGATACTTTCCCACCGGTACCGAAGGATAAATCGGGTGTGCCCGCTGTTTGGGCACTTACATTGCTTATTAATGCCATGAGAATAGCAATGATTATAGTAATGTTCTGTTTCATAATTCCTGATATTAAGTTTGATAGATTATTGATTTTTTTGCTCTGGGTTACTTCTTTTTTCTTCTGGCAGTTCAGTATTCGCTTTTAATTGAATAAGGATCTTCTTCAAAGCTGAATTCTCGCTCTTCATTCGCGAAACAAGGGTTTTTAATTCCTTTTCCAGATTTTCTGCTTTACTTAACTTTTTGGGTTCCATCATGCTTATACTTCATTGTCTGGCAAAATTCGGTATGTTGGCTGAACTTACCTGTTTTTTAAACACCACAAAAAGACTACAAGACCATTTGTAATAGGAACAAAAATGCTACAAAAATGTTAAGTAATTTATATACAGTATGATACGGATATTCTGATTGCCGGATTTGTCCGGTTAAGATATATTGTTCTCATAACAAAACAGGTAGTTCCCTTCCGGAAACAGGTGATTTTAATGTATCGAAACGGGAGTTGATGTTCTTTAAACAATAGATTGGATGAAAGAAGGGCCGATTGTTTACAGATGCTGCAGATACGAAATAAGGTTTTCGTCGCGGGTCATATCCATTTTTTTACGCAGGCGTGTACGTGCAACCTGAATGCTTTTAATGGATTGAAATGTAATGGATGAAATATCTTTGGTAGTCATATTTAACCGCAGGAACGCACATATTTTTTTCTCATTCGGGGTAAGATCAGGATAATGCTCATTAAGCCGTGCATAAAAATCGTCGTGAACCTGTTGAAAGCGCATTTCGAATTCGCCCCATACCGTGTTATCGACATTCGATTTCATTTCGCGTACAATATCCTGCACCCATTTTTTATCTTCATTGCTGAGAATGGTTTTGATCGAAAGCAGTTTTTCGGAGATAGAACTGATAAATTCATTTTTCTTCACCAGGTACATAACATGCGTGGCCAGTTCTTTATTCCGGAAATCAAGCTCTTGTTTCAGATTGCCTTTCTCAAGTTCAAGATTTTGCTTTTCGAGTAACAGGTTTTTACTTTCGAGAAGCAGGCTTTCGCGAAGCAATTCGTTACGTTTAATTTTAATTTTCTGATTCCGGTTTAAAAGCATCAATACAACAAACAAGGATAGCAAAATTCCTGATACAATCATATATATCAGTATTTTACGTTGTTTTTTGGCAAGTTCTATCTGTTGTTTGAGTTCATTTTCTTTTTGTTGTTTCTCAAACATATATTGCAGTTCGAGTTTAGCGGCCAGTTCTATTTGTTCTGAACTGTTAATACTATCGTAAAGTTGTTTGAAGAGTCGTTGATTTTCGAGTGCTTGTTTATACTCACCAGCCTTTTCGTAAGCCAGCGACAAAAAATTGGCTGCTTTCAACTGCGATGTCAGATTCGACGACTTACGGCTGAAATTGAGCGCCTGATTTAATATTTCAATTGCTTTTGAATAATCCTTTACGAGGTAATAGCAATCGCCCAGATTGTTCAACACCTGTGCAATACCAGCGGTATCGTTAAGTTTTACACGGATATCGAGTGCTTTGTTATAAAATTCAAAAGCTCGTATATAGTCCTTTTTTGTTTTATAAATTATACCCAGGTTATTATAAATGCCCCCGTAAAATCTTTGATTATTGATAACTTTATTGATATCAAGAGCCTTTTCGAAATTGGCCTGAGCGTTTTTCAGATCATTGTTGGTAAGGTAAACCGAACCAATATTGTTGTATAATATAAGTTGGCGCTCGTTGAACGGAAAACTCTTATCGATTAAATGAATTGACCGGCATAATTCGAGGCTCTTAGCATAATATTCCAGCGCTTTTTCCTGCTTTTCCATGCTGAAATAGCATAGTCCGATTTGCGAGTAAAGACTGGCGTATTTGTTTTTTAATGCAAGTTCATTTTCTTTGTTTACAACCTCCTGATCGAGAAGTTTCAACATTTTAAAAAAGTACTCAAGTGCAATTGAGAAGTTGCCACTCGAATTCAGCAACAGGCTGTTTTCGTTATAAATATCGTATAACCACCGGTTGTATTTCAGTTCCTGCGAAAGCTGTAAGGCATGGTTGAGGTAGAGTAATGATGAGTCATATTTAGTGATTCCTAATGCTGAAAATGCCTGGGATAACTCAAGGTTTATACGGATAAAAGATGTATCTGCTTCGTTTACAATAAGATGCATTTTTAAACTATCAATCTTTGAGTAATCATTTCGTTGAGCGAACGATAGAAATGATACAATCAGAAAGAAGAAAAGAAGTGACAGCTTATTCAACATTCAGGGAATTAATGTATTTGTGCGTATATCGCGTAGTTTTCAACTAAAACCGGAACCCCAGCATTACAATGTACCTGTAACCAAAACTGGTGGTATTGGTGGAACCGGATTTCTCAAACGTTTCGGGTTTAAGAACAAGACTATATCCGGGTATTTTTTCCTGCAGTTTTTCGTTTATTGTTTTAAATAATTCCGATTCCTGAGCAGGATCAAGGTTGGTGCTAAGGTCAACTTTTAAATTATACCGCGAAAATCCCGGCCCGAACAATATCATATCGAGTGTTATCCTGTCCTTAATTACAAACTGGTATCCAAGCTGAAACCCTACAGTTGTAATGCTGAAGCCGAAATCAGCATTCAGTTTGCCGGTAAAGGATGCTGTATTGGCTTCGAGTTCGAAATTTCGTGTAAAATGATTGTAAGCAAAGTATGGCCCGATATAAATGCCATGAGGCGAGTTATATTTATTTTCCTTTGCCAGGTAAAACCTGTAATCGCCGCTTACACTCATTCCATTACTTTTAACATCTTTGCTTAGGGCTTTTATGGAGTCTGTGTTAATATTGATGAGTCTGCCCAGCGAAAAGGTTCCCAGGTTAACGCTGAACGACTGGTGGTTTCCTATAGTTCGTTCGTACCCTAAAACGTAATTATTACTGCCAAAAATCATCGGACTGGTCAGATTAATCTTTACAGTGTTTTTTCGGTTTTTCTTTTCCGGTTCTGAATCATTTCCCGGTTTTAAATCCTGCGAAAATACGTGCTGAACAAGTATAAAACTTGTTAATGTCATTACAGCACGGATCAAACTTTTCAATTTAGTTGTATTCATGGCGCTTGATGTATTTTGGGAAATTGCGTTTGACTTTTTTTGGGGATTCAAATATACTTAATTCTGCAAGAAAATTCAATTCAAGAGTATTTAGCAGAATTGGACTTTTTAATCACCTGATTAAATACCATTATTCCATCGTTGATTTGCCCATTTTCGCTGCTGTTCCTTGGTAAGGAAAGTCCAGGCTAGAATACGGCTGGTTTTATTGCCCTGTCCCATCGGGATGGTTTTTATTTCGGCCGCATTTACTATATAAAGTTCATTATAAGCGCTTCCCAGGTTCGCTTCTTTTGAAATTAGTGTCGAAAACCAAAAACAAGAAGCTCCGAAGAGTTTGCTTTGCCTGATCATTTTTTGAACAAATGCCTGCTCGCCTCCATCGCACCACAGTTCGTTGCTTTGTCCGCCGAAGTTGAGTGATGGGGTGTTGTTTTGTTTTCGGTTGAGGTTAGTAAGTTTGCGTATGGTCCCCGAACGGGCTTCGGCTGCCGAAGCATGAAAAGGCGGATTGCAGATGGTGATATCAAAAACTTCGTCGGTTTTTATAACACCCTTAAAAATATCGCTATGGTTTTTTTGTAACCTGAGTTCGATTTTCCCTTTGAGAAGCGGATTTGATTCAACAATTGCTGCTACTGACTGCAAACCAACAGGATCAGTATCGCTGCCCGTAAACGACCAACCGTATTCGCTGCTACCGATAATAGGGTAAACGCAATTTGCTCCTACGCCAATATCAAGGCATCGGAAATTACTGCCTTTCGGTATTTTACCGTAATTGCAACTGCCTGCCAAATCGGCCATATTATGAATATAATCAGCCCTCCCGGGAATGGCCGGGCATAAATAGCCATCAGGAATGCTCCATTTTTCAATACCGTAATAATGCATCAATAATGCTTTATTGAGAGTTAAAACGGCTTCGGGATCAAAAAAATCGATTGATTCGTCGTTGTAAGCATTCAGTTTAACAAAGGGTGCCAGTTCAGGGCAGCTTTGTATAAGTATTTTAAAATCATAGCGTTCGCGATGCCTGTTGCGGGGATGCAGAGTGGTTTTTTCTTTAGGATGTTCTCTTTTTTTGTGAAGCATGATATGTCCGAAGATCGTTTCTCTCTTTCAGATAAGCCTTAGTGATTTAAAGCCAGACTCTAAAAAACAAGGTGTTTTGTCAAAAGTAAATGTATTTCTTACGTAAAATGATAGTCAGGCATTCAATTATTGAAATTATTCATCTGTTGATTTTTAATTTTCTGGCAATAACTAAAAAGTAATTCCATACTTTTGGCAAAAAACTACAAATACCTGCTGTGGAACAGAAAAGTGGCGAACGGGTTTATTTCCCTCAATTTGATGTAATCCGGTTCTTTGCGGCTTTTATGATCGTGATTTATCACTCATACATTGCCTGGCGTGGCTGGTTCGGGGTACCTGGTGTTTTATCAACAGGCGATTTTAAAACGCTTTCGGCTTTCGGCACTCATATCGATCGACTGATTAAAAACATGCCACTGGGCGTGGATATTTTCTTTTTTATCAGCGGATACCTGCTTACCATTTTACTTGTGATGGAAAAGCAGAAAATTGGCAAGGTAAATATTCCCAAATTCTATATCAGGCGTGGGTTACGGATTTGGCCATTGTACTTTTTCTTAATTGCCCTTGCTCCATTTTTCATAAGCTGGCTTGATGAACCACAGCCTGAATACTGGCGTACCATTCTGCTAATTAATAACTTCCAGACTATGGCAACACAAACCTGGGAGTATCCGTTCGCGCATTTCTGGTCAATTTGTATCGAAGAGCATTTTTATATTTTCTGGCCTCTGATCATTGCTTTTGTGCCGTTCCGCAAACTGGGCCCAACCATCATAGCATTGATAGGACTGAGCTGGGGATATAAAATTTACACTTATATTTTCCTGCCGGCAAACTGGTACGAGCTTTACCTGCACACACTCAGCCGTATGGATGTTATACTTATGGGCGGATTGCTGGCTGTAATTTACCTGAAAAAACCTTTCGAATTCAGGCTAAACGGATTTATCAGCGCCGGGCTTATGGCTGTGCTGGTGATAATCCTTTCGTTCGACGATGCTTCCAATTTTACAAATATGTTTAATGGTGTGTTGCGAAGGCCGGTGTATATTGCCTTGCTGGCATTGCCCATGATGGACCTTTTGTTTAATCCTAAGAGAGCGGGAATTTTCGGCAAACGCAATCCACTTCTGTACCTCGGTAAAGTTTCTTATGGAATTTATATGTACGGCAATATCCTTGTTCCTATCATCATTAAAAAGGTGATGGTAGCCAATGGCATTTACAATATGTATTTTTATTTTGCACTGGTATTTGCGCTCTCACTAATCATACCTGTGATAAGTTATGAGTTGCTCGAAAAACCGTTCCTGAAATTGAAACAACGTTTTGCTTTTGTTAAAACCAGGATTTAGCAGCCGTTAGCCGCATCTGAAATCCCAAACCCGATCGGCACTGAAGTGTCTCCCTGTTATAGCGCATGATAAAAAGCCACACATGAAATATTTTGCCTTATTTATTTTGTTCATTCCGAATATAATTTTAGGACAAGATTCCCCAGAATCTGTTCTGAAAAAACTTGGACACAATCCACTATTAATTGTTGATAGTATAAAAGTACAGAACGGTAGTTTGTCAGATTATGACGTATATACTTTAGCATCAATCTCAATATTAATTGACACAACCGCTCAAAAAACTTATGGCGCAGAAGCAAAAAATGGAGCAATAATCATAGAAACCAATGCTTTTGCAAGAAAAAATTATATAAGTTTTTTTCGGCACATTTCATCTGAGTATGATAGCATTTATACTCTGCATGAAAGTGATTCTGCCTTTCAATATTTCTTGAATGACAATATACTCAAGGAACACTACATCGGCTATTTATCTGCTGTTAATGATGACACATTCATTAGCCTTGAAATCTTGAACGATAAACAACTACAAGAGAAATATTCAATTCATGAAAAACAATTTGGAATTCTTATTAAATCTAAAAGACCACCACATTTAGTAGGCGATGATAAGAAATACTAATTAAGGCACATGATATAACACCGTAATGACCAGACTAACTTATAAGATAACTTGGAGTCTCATATCAGGAATGATAATGATTTTCTTCAATCTTTATTGGATCTGGTTTTCCATGCATCTTTGGTATTTGTATAATTATACAGACATTTTATTCCTTTTTATGTATCCTGACTGGGTACTATATTTCAACTCTGGACTTGGACTTATTGGTATTTTGATTGGGATAGGAATAGTTAAAGTAAAAATTAAAATTAAGCTTGGAATTTTGATTGATATTGCATTTATAATTCTTGGTAATTTATGCATGTTGATAACGCCATGAATTATGATAATTAAAAACAACAAGCAAAAGACAGACAAGAATTTAAGAAAATTTGCAGTTCTTTGAAAAGTCATTCTGACAGACAAGAATTGCGGACATAACAACTTTGACAGCTCGGTGCGATAATCTCTTCTCAACCTTTCTTCTCGACAGTTTTGCCAAACATACTCGGCTTGTCATTCCAGCCGACAGCTTTGCCGACAATTATAACAATTTTGAATTTTTGAGATTTTTTTTTCTAAACTTTTTGCCAAAAACTTGACTCGACTAAATTGAAAATCAGATAAGTCGGATTCATTTGAAAATAATTACGCGCTATAGCGTCAGCCGGTCATCCGAGAATCTGATTCGCATGAAAAAAAAAGACTGCTTCTTTTACGAAACAGCCTTTTATGGTATTGTAAATGAGTGTTGTTATTTCTTAACTTTTTCCGAAGCGGACCCGGCTGCAGGAGTTGTAGTTTTTGGAGTTGTAGTCTTTGGGGTGGTAGTAGTTGCAGGCTTTGCCGGAGCAGTAGATTTATTCAGTGGTTTGCCGTTGGCATCCATAAAAACCGGTGCAGCTTTGGTTGTTGAGTTATTTGCAGCTGGTTTTGCCTGTGTTGTTTTGGCACTGCTCGCCGCTGGTTTAGCAGAAGTTGCAGGTTTGGCAGCTGGTTTAGTTGTAGTTCCTTTTCCGGTTGTTTTTCCGCCACTGTTTTTATATTCATTAGCTCTTTTTTCAGCAGCTGCTTTTTCCTGTGGTGAAAGTGCATTGTATTTTTTCTGCATTTCTTTCTGGTGAGCTTTGTTCTTCTCAAGGTTTGCCTGCTTTTGTTTATCAGCGGCAACGCCCGAAGATTGAGCAAATGCCTGTGAACAATACAGCGATACTGAAAATACCAGAGCTGCTGCAATAATGGATGATGCTTTCATTTCGATTTTATTTATGATTAACGATAGGTGTGTTCCAAAAACTGTACCAGAAATTTTGTTTACCGATACATTATGCTTTTTCTGAAACAAGTATCAGCCGCCTTTGTTTACTGTATCTTTTTTTGCCACTGCTCATTACCTTCAGCATCGGTTTGGTTAAGGAAAATATAGCTTCCTCCCGAATTGCTTAAACCGGTAATACTGAATCCGTTGTTGCTGCTTCTCACCAGTCCGAAGCCCTGATCGGTTTTATCACCGCCATAAGTTTTCGACCATGCAAGAACGCCATTTGAATTAGTACGGACAAGATATATATCATCGTAACCACTGCCCGGGGTGCTGGTAATTCCGGTTATTGCAAGCCCGCCATCTGAAGTTTCAACCAAAGTGGCTCCGTATTCATAACCCTCGCCGCCAAAGGTTTTTGACCACAAAAGGTTTCCGGCGGTATCCGTTTTAAGTATTATGATATCCTGATTGCTGGTTTCCTGTATGGTTCCCCCTATGGCTATTCCTCCGTCGCTGGTAAGCGTGAGTGAGAAACCGATTCCGGCTGCATAGGTTTTTGTCCAAAGACTGTCGCCGGTAGGACCCACTTTCATCAGGAATATTTTACCACAGCAGGTACTGTAACCATGCAGTGATCCTGTGATGTAATAACCGCTGTCAGCAGCCGCAATAATCTGGTAGGCAACTTCATTCACAGTATCCGATGCGAGTGTGCTGCGGCTTCCTATGGTTTTTTCCCATAATTTCTCACCGGCATTATTAATCCTTACAAGGTAAATGTCCTTGTCGTAGCGGCTGACTTCCTGTCTGTAGCCGGAAACTATGTATCCGCTGTCGGAATCGGTATGTGGCAGTACACAGAATCCCTGTGAGTAAGCCGGGCTTCCGTATTTCAGCGATATAGCCTGGGTACCTAAATCATTAGTTATCACAACAAACATATTCGGTGAACTTGCGCTTCCCGCATTGCTGAATCCACAGGCAATATATCCGCCTTCATGCGATTTTTTAACGTTATAGAATGCATCGGAGTAAGACCCACCGAATTCTTTATGCCAGGAAACGGAGTCGCCATTTGCTTTTACCAACATCAGCGTAGCATCATAACTTTTGCTTGTAACGGAGTTGTAGCCGGCTATAACCAGGTCGCCATTGTCATTCATCAGCAGACTGTTGCCCCCGCGTAAATATTCCTGTGGGAGTTCGTCCTCTTTCTGGCAGCCAGCCAGCAACACAATTGTTGCAATAAAAAAAGTTCCTGCTTTTAAAATTTTCAGTTTCATTTAAAAAATATGTGTGTTAGTTCTTTGGAATTGAATTAATTACGTATTTCGAGTTCTTTTATAAGGTTGGTTGCACCTGCATATTTCTCGATGATAAAGAGTACATAGCGGATATCGACACAAATGGTGCGTTGCAAACCAGGCTCAAAAGCATAGTTGCCGCTCATTGCTTCCCAGTTGCCATCAAAAGCAAGGCCGGTGAGTTCGCCATCGCCATTTAGTACCGGGCTTCCCGAATTTCCGCCTGTGATGTCGTTGTTGGTGAGAAATGCAACTATCATTTTACCGTCCTCGCCATAACGCCCATAATCTTTGTCCTTATAAAGCTGCTTCAGTTTTTCAGGAACAGTAAATTCCCAATTCGAAGGATCTTCTTTTGCCATAAGTCCGTCTAAAGTTGTAACATGATGAAAATCAATGGCGTCAGCAGGACTGTAATCCAAAACTTTACCATACGTTACGCGCATGGTGCTGTTGGCATCAGGATAAAAATTCTTGTCGCCCTGCATTTCGCGCAAACCTTTAACAAAAAGCCTGCGTCCTTTAGCAAGCAGCTCGTTAGCTGGCCGCACAATAGTGTCGATGGCATCGGCATTGGCTGCAAAAGCAAGTTGTAATGGCCATACCGGATCTTTTTGCAATGATTTTAATTTCGGATTAACCAGGAACAAGTCAACTTTCGATTTGCTGCCAAAAATGGTTTTAGCGAAAACGGCATTGGCATAAGCCTCAAAATTGCCTTTGTATTTTTTGTGAATCTGCTCAAGGTAAGCAGGTTGCATCTGTTTTGGAACATCATTGTAATACAACCTCAGCATAGCTGTCAGCATTTTAACGTCGGTAGCCATATTGTAGTTCTTAAAATATTGCGCGGACGAAACACTCACCTGATCGGTTAAAGTCTTAACCAATTGTTCGTTAGGTTCCTTCTTTGCCAATTCTTCAGCAAGTTTATTAAAACTCCTCGAAAAAGCAATTATCTCGCATCCACGAACAATAGCTTCGGTGTTATACCGAACTGCCGGTTCATATTTATTGATGATTTCGTAGGCATTGGAAATATTCAACAGTGCTTCGCGGTATTTTACATTGCGGTCCTTATCGGCATTAAACCATTTTACAAACTTTTCTTCGGTCTCCTTTTTACGGTCGTAAACATCGAGTCTTTTAAGTCCTTTGTTCTGGCCGATAAAAAATTTCCAGTAGTTGGCTGAGCCTGCATATTTGGATGCATATTTAATTCTTACCTCTGCATCAGCGGCCATATCTTCGCGAAGGATATCAAGTTTTTCGGTACGGATTTTAATAACCATCGGGTTGTTTTTCTCCAGAGCCCAATTGATTGTATAAGAGGTTGCGTAACGGTCGGTACTGCCCGGATAGCCCATGATCATTGCATAATCACCAATTTTTTTCTCCCTTATCGAAATCGGGAGATGGTGTTTGGGTTTCATCGGTACATTGCTGGCTGAATATTCGGCAGGTTTGTTGTCGGTATTGGCATAAACGCGGAAAACCGAGAAATCGCCGGTATGGCGCGGCCACATCCAGTTATCGGTATCGGCACCGAATTTACCTATCGAAGAAGGAGGTGCTCCAACTAATCGAACATCTTTATACACTTCGTACAAGAAAAGGTAATACTCGTTTCCATTGAAAAATGAAACGGTACGTGCATCGTACTGAGTTCCTTTGGTATTGCTGAGTTCTATTTTTTTAGTGTTTTCTTTCACTTTTTCAAGTCGTTCAGCTTCAGTCATGTCATCTTTAACGCCGGCAAGCGCAGCAGCTGTAATATCCTGTATGCTTACCAGAAAACGTGCTGTAAGTCCGGGTGTAGGTAATTCCTCCTCATAACGTGTAGCCCAGAAACCATCGGTAAGGTAATCGTGATCCACCGTGCTGTGCGATTGTATGGAGCCATAGCCGCAGTGGTGATTGGTGAATATTAGTCCGTTCGGTGAAACGATTTCGCCTGTGCAGCCGCCGCCAAACATAATAATGGCGTCTTTAAGACTTGAATGGTTAATGCTGTAAATTTCTTCGGCAGTAAGGTGTAATCCTTCTTTCTGCATATCCACATAATTCAGTCGCTGTATAAACATCGGGAGCCACATGCCTTCGTCGGCACGGCTCTTGAATGTGGTTGCAGTTAAAAGGATGAAAAGGATGATAGTGATTTTTCTCATCGGTATTTTTCTTTTGATTGGTTTTTTGTAAATAAATTCAGCGTAGTGAATTTATAATCAGATTATTAAACTAAACAAACTGTTCGCCTTTTTCATTACGCACAGCATCAACATATCCGCGGATATTCTGTTCGTCGCTGCGTTTGCATATCAGCAGTATGCCGTTATCTTCCACAACAATGGTATCTTCAAGGCCTTGTACAACAGCTACCATGCCCGAAGGAAGGTTTATAATGCAGTTGTTTGTGTCGTAAATTAAAGGTTTCGAGCCGATTATTGCATTTCCATTAGCATCTTTCGCCGATGTATCATACAGCGAACCCCAGGTGCCCAGATCGCTCCAGCCGATGTCAGCAGCCAGAACAAAAACATTATCTGCTTTTTCCATTACACCATAGTCAATAGAAATACTTTTACAAACCGTATAAGCTCCTTCTATATATGCAGGTTCGTTTTCGGTATAATATACATCAGTGCCATCTTTAAAAAGGCTGTTTATTTCAGGAAGATGTTTTTCAAAGGCATTCATGATGCTCTTTATCGACCACACAAAAATTCCGGCATTCCACAGGAAATCACCACTTTGAAGAAATGAAACAGCCATGTCATAATGCGGCTTTTCGGTGAAAGTTTTCACTTTGCGCATTTTACATTCTGTTGTATAGGCATGTGTATCATCAAACTGAATGTATCCGTAACCGGTATCAGGCCGGCTTGGAGTAATCCCTAAAGTAATAAGCCAGTCATTTTCTTTTGCCGCCTTAAGTGCGCAAAGCAGTGTTTGTGTAAAAACTTCTTCTTTCAGAATGATATGATCCGAAGGCGCCACAACAATACTTGCATTCGGGTTGAGGCTATATATTTTATGCGTGGCGTAGGCTATACACGGTGCTGTATTCCGGCGCATAGGTTCGCAAAGAACATGATCGGGGATAATGGCCGGCAACTGTTCAACTACCTGGTCAAAATATTGCTGGTGAGTGACAACAAAAATATTTTCGGGAGGGCAAATTGTAGTAAGCCTTCTGAAAGTCTGCTGGATCAGTGTTTCGCCGGTTCCCAAAATGTCAATAAACTGTTTGGGGCGCATGTTGCGGCTAAGCGGCCAGAAACGTGCTCCTACACCACCAGCCATTATCACACAGTAATAGTCTTTGTTCATCAGGATAGAATTTAGTATAACAATTTAAATTACAACTATTTGCGGAAAAGTTAACTTTTGCAAAGGTAATAATTCCGGTATCAGAAACGAACTACCCTGGCAATTAAAAATCAAAGATTGGTTTACTTGAATCCGAAAGGTTTAATGCTTCGTGTTTTTGTGCCCTGGAGATTTACGAAATTCAGATTGCTTCGCTGTGCTGAATATTTTCTGCCCTTACCTGCGCCGATTTTGGAACGAGGTAATATTTTTTTGTGGCAGGACAGAAACACTTGTAGCGGGTCCGGAGTTTTTCGAGTTTAACAAAGCTGCGGCCATTCATGAGCGTGAAAGTACTGTTTAAAGGAACATCATTTACCGTGATAATTTCAATTCCGCCTTCAACCGAAGCCAGTGTATTAATCAGTCGTGTATCGCGATGAAAAGTTGCAGGAGTGCGTAAAAAATAGCGGTGTAATTCGGCAGCAAGGGCAGGAGGGAAGATCTGTTCGCTAAAAAAAGGTTGTACCAGGTTATGATAAGCAGTTTTCCATTCTTCGCCATGAGGTTTGGCTTTACGGCCATATTTTTTCATCACAACAAGGTGAGCCAACTCATGAAGAAATACAAGCAAAAATGTGTAAATCCCCAAATCGGCATTTATTTGAATGGTTGGCCTTAATCCGTAACGCACACCTTTAAAACTGCCAAGTCGGGTGCGGCGGGGAGTAGTTATTCGAAAAAGAAAATGATATTCGCCGAAAAGATCCTTAACAAGCGGATGAGCCTGCACCGGGAAGCGCGAAAGAACACCATCAAGTGTTTCAGGCTTGTACGGCATATGTGATCGGCTGGTAGGACTTGATACTGTGATTTTTCTCAAGATCAATAAAACAACCACACCTGTTGCGTCCTGTTGATGCAGGTGAGCGGTGCCAGTTTTTTGAGCTGTTGTAACTGCTGGTGCAACCGGTAGCTAACAATACTATGACGAAAGTTGCAGTAATCAGCAATCGGTGCACACTGCGATATGAATTTATATTTCTTACAATATTCTGTTTCATTTTCCTGTTTATAAGGTTCTTAAGCGCAAAAGTCCTTCTGATTTAATAAACAATTGACATGATATCATGTTCAGAAAAAAAAGAGGAGTGAATGCTAATCCTAAAATTTACGCTAATTTAGCACTAATTATTGTATGACATGAAATTTTTATTCCACTTTGGCCGCTACCTGAGTTTGTTACGACTGGCATTCCAACGTCCTGAAAAGCAGTCAATTTATTGGCGCCAAATCCTTGTGGAGATGGAAAAGCTTGGTTTGGCCTCTGTTGGCATTGTTGCCATCATCTCCGTATTTATGGGAGCTGTGCTTGCCATACAGATGGCTTTTAACATCGATACTCCGCTTATTCCTTCCTATACCATCGGTTATGTTACCCGGCAAAGTGTTGAGCTGGAATTTGCGCCAACTATTATCAGCCTGATCCTTGCCGGCAAAGTCGGGTCGCGGATTGCTTCAGAACTTGGTACCATGCGCGTTACCGAACAGATTGATGCTCTTGAAATTATGGGAATAAATCCCGCTACTTTCCTTATTCTTCCCAAAATTGTTGCCTCCATGATCATTAATCCTTTCCTGATTATGATGAGCATGTTACTGGCAGTCGGAGGCGGATGGATGGCCGGAATTTTTACCGGACTTTTCCCTTCAGCTGAATATATTTACGGTATTCAATCGTTCTTTCATTTGTACGACATCTTTTATGCCCTTACCAAAACGGTGGTATTTGCATTTATAATTGCCTCAGTATCGGCTTACAATGGATATTATACCAAAGGTGGCGCGCTCGAAGTGGGTGAAGCCAGCACCAATGGAGTTGTTTACAGCAGCATTGCCATTATTTTCATGAACCTGATATTGACTCAAATTCTGCTCGCATGATCGAAGGCAAAAATATCAGTAAGAGTTTTAACGGCCGTAAGGTAATTGAAAATATTTCGGTTTCCTTTGAGAAAGGCATTACCAACCTTATTATTGGTCAGAGTGGAATGGGAAAAACAGTTCTGCTTAAATGCCTTGTTGGATTGTTTGAGGCTGATGAAGGTCAGGTTTTTTACGACGACAGGGCGTTTTCGAAAATGTCGTTTAAGGAGATGAAGGAAATAAGGCAGGAAATCGGGATGCTTTTTCAGGGGGGCGCATTGTTCGATTCGCTTACTGTTGAAGAGAATGTGATGTTTCCACTCACTATGTTTACCAACCAAACTGCATCACAAAAACTGGAACGTGCAAACTTTTGCCTTTCGCGGGTTAACCTCGAAAATGCAAACAAACTGTATCCTTCCGAATTAAGCGGCGGAATGAAAAAACGTGTTGCTATTGCCCGTGCCATTTCAATGAACCCGCGTTACCTTTTCTGCGACGAACCCAACTCCGGACTCGATCCGCCAACAGCACACCTTATCGATGAGCTGATCAGGGAAATAACCGTAGAGTACAATATGACTACCGTAGTTGTTACTCACGACATGAATTCCGTACTCGAAATAGGGGAGAAGATTTATTTTCTGTACCAGGGCAAATTGTGGTGGGAAGGTAATAAGGACAATATTCTGCAAACTGATAATATTGAACTCCAGGAGTTTGTGTTTACTTCGGAACTTACTAAAAAACTCAGACCGGTTAAAAGGGTTTGAAAAGTTTGAAGAGTTTGAAGAGTTTGAAGAGTTCAAAGGTTCAATTGCCTGCGACGTTCAAAAGTTTGAAGGGTTTTGGGATTTGGGACTTGGGATTTGGATTTTTGAATTTTAAAATCAGGCTGTAAAAAGAATGTCAACCATCGATATCATACTGGCTGTCTTCCTGTTGTATTTTGCCTTTAAAGGCTTTACTAACGGGTTTATTATCAGCATTGCCACGCTGGCCGGATTGATTGTTGGCTTTTACGCTGCATCGCATTTTTCGGAGTTTACAGCCAATTGGCTGCAGCAGGATATGGGTTTAAAAAGCAGCAATATTAAGCTGATAGCTTATGTTGTGACTTTCGTTATTGTTATCGTTCTAATATTTTTACTGGGGAAATTTTTAACCGGCGTTGTAAAAACGGTTGGATTGGGAATTGTAAATCGCCTGGCCGGAGCATTGTTTGGTATAGCGAAAGGGGTGTTGATAGCCAGTTTTTTGTTCCTGCTCTTTTCGCGGATTGATCCAAAAGGAAGCCTGTTCACCGCAGAGCATAAAAAAGGATCTGTATTTTATAAACCAGTTTCGGCAGTGGCACCGGCAGTAATTCCGTTGCTGAAAAAATATACTGCTGAAGTTCAGGAATTGTTAAAGTGATAAAGCTTTATAAAAGCAAAAACCGCGAAAACAATTTATAAATTATTATTTCCGCGGTTTTGATTTATTCAAAGTACAAGAAAGTCTCCTTGTCGCCCCTCGCCTTGTCGCCCTTCTCCTTGTCGTCCCTCTCCTTGTCCCCTTGTCTCCAAAAATTAGTCTTCCAAAATAGCCTTCACTCCCGGCAATACTTTCCCTTCAATAGATTCGAGCATAGCACCGCCACCGGTTGAAACGTAGCTTACTTTATCAGCTAATTTAAATTTGTTAACAGCAGCTACTGAGTCGCCACCACCTACAAGCGAGAATCCGCCTTGTTTGGTCGATTCGGCAATAGCCAGTGCGATTTCTTTAGTTCCTTTCTGGAAATTACACATTTCGAAAACGCCCATCGGGCCGTTCCACAAAATGGTTTTTGAACCCACAAGCACTTCGCTGAAATGTTTTATCGTATCCGGGCCTATATCCATGCCCAGCCATCCGTCAGGAATTTCGTCGGATTTGCATACTTTGCGCTCAGCATCGTCAGCAAAAGCATTGGCGATTACCGCATCCGAAGGGATCAGGATTTTAACACCCAGTTCTTCGGCACCGGCCATAATGTTTCGGGCAAGTTCCAGGTATTCGGGCTCAACTAACGAACCACCTATTTTTCCTCCTTTGGCTTTAATAAATGTGAACATCATTCCTCCACCGATTATAAGGTTATCCACCTTACTCAGCAGGTTATTGATGATCTCTATTTTACTCGAAACCTTTGCTCCGCCAAGTACCGCGGTAAACGGATGCTGAGCTTCGTGCAATACTTTGGTAATGTTGCTTACCTCGTTATTCATCAGGTAACCGAACATTTTATCGTTGGGGAAATATGCGGCAACCAGCGCTGTTGAAGCATGTGCGCGATGTGCTGTGCCGTATGCGTCGTTAACATAACAATCGGCATAACCGGCCAGTTTTTTTGTAAACTCTTTCTGTGCGGCTTTTACACGAACTTTTGCAGCAGCTTTTTCCTCGTCGGTTGCTGTTTCGGGCAGACGGGCTTTTCCTTCTTCTTCCTCGTAATAGCGGAGATTTTCGAGAAGCAGCACTTCGCCGGGTTTAAGCGTTGCCGAAAGATCAACAGCCGATTGTCCCATGCAGTCGTCGGCAAATTTCACATTTGTTTTTAAAACCTGCTCCAGGTAAGGGACCAGGTGACGAAGCGAAAGTTTTGGTTCGCCGATTTTTTTAGGCCTGCCCAGGTGTGAGCAAAGGATGGTTGATCCGCCTCCGGCTAATATTTTGCGGATGGTAGGCAACGCAGCGTCGATACGTGTGGCGTCGGTAATTTTTTGTGCATCGTCGAGCGGAACATTAAAATCGACCCTGATAAGGGCTCGTTTTCCTGTAAAGTCGTAATTATCAATGTTTTTCATATAGTGAGAATTTGAAATTTTCGTTGCGCGAAGGTACTGATTAATTTGTGAATTTGAAAATTGGAAAATTTGAAAATGGTCATGTTCACGATTTCGAATTTTGATACTTATTACAAATCAGGTTTTAAATCTTTTACCTTTGAACTTTCTTAATACTATACTGATGAACTACCAGGGTAATGTAAAATCAAGGCTTCCCAATGCCGGAACATCCATATTTGCTGTAATGTCGGGACTGGCAAATGAAGTTGGTGCAATTAACCTTTCGCAGGGATTTCCCGATTTCCCCATTTCAATGGAACTGGTTGATCTGGTGAATGAATATATGCACAAAGGTTTTAACCAGTATGCGCCCATGCCCGGAGTGCTTGCTTTGCGCGAAGCTATTGCTGCAAAAGCTTTCGATACATTTGGTATTACGTATGATCCTGTTACCGAGATCAATATCACCGCTGGCGCTACCGAAGCCATTTTTTGCGTTATCACTGCCATGATTCATCCGGGCGATGAGGCGATAATTATTGAACCTGCCTACGACAGCTATGCCCCGGCAGTTGAGCTCGCTGGCGGCGTGGTGCGGTATTCATCGCTTCAGTTTCCTGATTACACCGTTAACTGGCCCGAAGTGGAAAGCCTGATCAGCAACCGCACGAAAATGATCATGATCAATACACCGCACAACCCGACAGGAAGTGTGCTGTCGGCTGCCGATATGATGCACCTCGACCGCATAACCAGGAATACCAATATCGTGGTGATGAGCGACGAAGTTTACGAACATCTTATTTTCGACGGCATTAGGCACGAAAGTGCTTGTTACTATCCCGAACTGGCTTCACGCAGTTTTGTAATCGGTTCGTTTGGGAAAACATTTCACACCACCGGCTGGAAAACAGGTTTTATAATGGCTCCGGCTGTGTTAATGGCTGAAGTGCGCAAGGTTCACCAGTTTGTTGTTTTTGCATCCAACACACCTATACAATATGCGGTTGCTGACTTTTTGAAAAACAAAGAGAATTACCTTCAGCTGCCCGCATTTTACCAGCAGAAACGCGATATGTTTGCCAGTTTGGTAAAAAACTCCCGGTTCAGAATAATTCCATCTTACGGAACTTATTTTCAGTTACTTGATTACAGCGCAATTTCCAAGGAAAAGGAAATGGATTTTGCGGTGCGTATAACTAAGGAATATGGCGTGGCATCGGTTCCGGTATCGCCGTTTTATCATAATAAGCAGGATAATCATGTGCTTCGTTTCTGTTTTGCAAAAACGGAAGAAACGTTAGTGAAGGCGGCGGAGATTCTTTGTAAAATATAGAAACCGCTTAGATCAATGCTTTACTTAGTATTTATCCCTGGAAAATCGATAACAAATTTTGTTACAAAATAGTATATCGTATGAATGTTGATGATATTTCTAAGTTATGGGCAATGTTTGCAGGCCACTCTAAAACAATAATTTACAGACTGAATGACTAAGATAATTACAAAAGTTTTTTTAATTTTCTTTCTAATAGAAATTGCTTTCAAACTGTTTTTCCCAAACTGGACATTCATTAATGGAACTTTGTCAACTCTTAACAAATTAGCAATTTACTTTGGCTTTCTGACATTAATTTTGTGTTTCACAATTCTCATGAAAGCTCAACGTGCTTTGACAATATCTCTAGGAGTCTTCTTTTTTGTTTTCTTTTGCTTACTTAGCTTGACAGAATTTCATGCTATTGACACTACAACGGATCCAATTGACATCGCAATCATTCCTAAAGAATCAGACGGGAAAAAGTTAGTTATTCGTGAATATAAAAACATAAAGACGAATCGCACCATTTATGACACTGTGCTCGTCAGAGACAGATTTATACTGAGACAATTCTTTGAGAAATAAAACTCGTAAATTTAAAGAAAGAAAAACATTGCCCATTACAAACGTGGCTGTTGCACAACTCAATATTCGCAACACTTTGATGATAAAGACAAATCTGTCAAAATGCAAAACATTGATTATCAGATTAAAAATAGCAAATTCCAATTTGTAAATCATTAAATCCAATGAAAATGAGTCGGGCAAAAAGCACAAACGCTATAGCAAATGCGGCTTTGCGTGTTCGTTGAATCATTTGAAATATTTAAATACATTTGTGCTAACGGAGAGTGAGGCTGATTTATTCCGGACTTAGCAAAGCGGCGGCAGTTTTACGCAATTTTCAAGACAGAAAATGCATCATATGATTTTTGAATGAAAAACTGATTCTATAATAATTTTACAAGGTTGATGAAAGAAGATACCACAAACAATCAGACAACATTTTCCAGTATAGCTTATGTTTGTTCCCTATTTTTAATAATCGGTTTATTCCCGCATTTTAAAAATGAATTCTATCAATCAGTATATGATTTTAGTTATGACATTGTAGCTATAGTCTCTTTCGTATTTATTTACTTATGGATAGGAAACAGAATAACACTAATTGGTCTAGTGATTTTTGTAATCGGTTGGAATATTAAGCTATTTGTCTATCAAATAACAAGAATTGACATACAAATAATATCTTATTCCAATTTGTATTTGCTTGCAATGATATTACGAGGAACAGGAGGTATTTGCGTAATAATTGGAATAAGTAACATGTTAAAAATTAAATACTGGGCAGAGAGAATTAATCTAAATTCAAAAGTAATATTTGGCCTTTTAATAGGATTTACACTAATCTTTCAACTAGTTTTCAGAATCATATGAATAAAATTACAAATACGGATAAAGGAGAAGCTATACATAAAGTTAAAGAATACAAGCTATTACTCAAGAATTACTTCCCCCTTGATAAAGATTATCTATTTGGCTCATACGCAAAGAACACAAATCAGCAGATAGTGATATTGATGTTGCAATAGTTGTGAGCCATATTGAAGGAGATTACTTTTCTATTCACCCATTGTTGTGGAAGTTAAGAAGACAAATTGATGACAGAATCGAACCTGTTCTTATTGAACGGGACAATGATAGCGATGACTTTTTGAGCGAAATTCAAAAATACGGAATTGAGATTGCTTGAAAAAAACTAAGCCCAGCAAATGCGTGTCTTGCGTGTTCATTGAGTCAGTTGAAATCTTTAAATCCATTTCCCGAAAATCGGGACAAGTTTTGCTGGCTGATTTTGAGCAATAATATAATCACGCACTTGCCAATACCCGTCCCGTGTATAGCTAGTGTCAACCGGTGCATTTTCTTCTTAGTGAATTAATAAGACTTTTTTTCGAAAATATATTCTATTTTTGAAAGCGATTCCAGAATTAGAATTTTGAACCTACTATTCAAATATAGTTCCTAAAATCAACGTTTTAGTCACGCTTATTGCGCCAGAATCACTGGGCCAACATTCTCATTTTAATCCCGTATTAAAAATACATTCATGAAAACTTCTACTTCCCGCAAAATTGCGTACATCATTTTATTTTTAACCGTTGTAAGTTCTCTGCAGGTTTTTGCCCAGCCGGCTACAAAGGATAAAAATGTTAATCACGATCCTATGGTAATGGTTCGGGGGTATGTGGCTCCTGAAAATGATCAGCCGCTCACAACTGTGGTTACAATCGGCGACTACGATAACTTTATGCTGGGGATTGATTTTGCGGAAACCAGCATTACCAATAATCCGCTAAATCCCCTGCAGTATTATGCCGTTTGGAATACTACCGGAACCGCCGGTGGGAATGGTTACTTTACCAACAACGGATTGGACTGGACTTCAGGAAACCCAACCTGGACTGGAATGGCAGGAGATGTGGTTGTGGCATATGACAGTGCCGGGAAGTTATCCTATCAGAATATGTATGGTAGTATTTCGGGAGTTAAAGTAGCGATTTCGTCCAATAACGGGCAAACCTGGGGTGCACCTGTAATTGCAATAACCGGTTCGGACAAGAACTGGATGGCTGCCGACCAGACCGGAGGACCTTATTCAAATTATTTATACGGAACCATGACTGCCAACAGCGGCGGGAATGTTGCCCGTAGTATAAATCAGGGCACATCATGGCAAAATATGACCAATCTGTCCACCCAGTCACTTCCCGGGATGTCGGTTTGCGTCGGAGCCGAGGGAACAGTTCAGGGTGGTGCTCAGTATGTGGTTACAAATTCAGGAAGTTCTTTTTCATCGAACTATACATTTTATAAGTCAACTGATGGAGGTCAGACTTTTGTGCAAAAATCTGTGCAACAATTCGCCAACACGGTAGGAAGCCAGGTAAACGGACGTAATTCTGTTAATAATATGCGTACCCGGCCTTATCCGAACATTGCCTGCGACAATAGTTACGGCCCTCATCGCGGCCGGTTGTATCTTGTTTATGCATCGAACAATCCAAGCGGAAATGGCAACAAACCCGATATTTTCTGCAGGTACTCTGATGATGGAGGAACCACATGGTCAGCCGGAACTATTGTAAACGATGACGCCAATTCGCAAAACCATAACCAGTGGATGCCGGCAATATGGTGCGAAAAAACAAACGGCCGCCTGTATATTTCCTGGATGGATACCCGTGACTGTCCAACCAGCGACAGCGCTATGATATACGCTTCTTATACCGGCGATGGTGTAACTTTTGCACCAAACCAGCAGATTTCGAATGCAAAGATGAAAATCAACTGTACTACTTGTGGAGGTGGCGGTACTCCGGCGTATGAAGGCGATTACAATGGTATTGCTTCGAATCCAAAGGTAGCGATGTTAGCCTGGACTGATTTTCGCAATGGAAATTTTGCAAGTTATGTGGGTTACTTCCCGGATTTCGGGCTAAAGGTGCTGCCTGCAAATGATACAATTGATCCTTTAGCTACATACCAGTTCGTGGTGCCGGGTGTTAAGCTTTATACTGATACCGTTTTTGTGTCAGCTTCCATATCCGGAGCACCGGGCTTGTTTAACATTACTTTCCCGCAGGGAAATAAAATCTGGAACTATCCGGGTCAGATCCCAATCAATGTTACTGCTAATGGTACACCTCCCGTTGGCGTTTACACTATGACTATTATTGCACAGGGAAGCAATGGCACTCCTGTTCATAAACGTACTGTTGCAGTTACTTATGTTATTCCTTCAACTTATTCGGTAGTAACGTCGTCGTTGCCGGTTGCAGGCGGGGCTACATCAGGAGGCGGTGTTTATAATAACGGATCGCTGGTTACAGTAACTGCTACTCCAAATCCAGGCTGGGAGTTTTATGCATGGTACGAAAATAGCATACCGGTTTCAACAACTCCTTCCTATCCCTTCACATTAATTAATAACCGAAACCTGGTAGCTCATTTTTACCAGCCAACTCAATTATATTCAATCGCACTAAGCTCAAACCCGGTAGCAGGAGGTGCTGTTTCGGGCGGAGGCAGTTTCATGGGTGGAACCACTCAAACGGTGGTAGCCACACCCAATACAGGATACACTTTCACTAACTGGACAGAAAACGGAATTGTAGTTTCAACTTCTGCTTCTTATTCATTTACTCTGGCAGCCAACAGAATACTGGTTGCGAATTTCGCTGTGCAGCAATTTTTGGTCTCCACAGCATCCAGTCCTTTAACAGGAGGAGGAACAACAGGTGGGGGATCAGTTGCTTACGGCACACAGGTAACGCTTACTGCTACAGCATACAGCGGATATGTATTCGAAAACTGGACAGAGAACGGAACTATTGTTTCGTCAAATTCATCGTATACTCTTACAGTTACCTCCAGCCATAGTTTTGTTGCTAATTTCACGGCTCTCAGCTATGTTGTTACTACTTCGAGTGTTCCTTTAAATTCCGGAACTACCTCTGGTGCCGGCTCCTACACTTATAATACACAGGTTAGTGTTTCGGCAGTTCCGGAAACAGGATACAGCTTTTTCAACTGGTCCGAAAATGGCAATGTTGTATCCTACTCAGCGACCTACATTTTTAACATTACTGCTAATCGCGACCTGGTTGCAAACTTCGGGGTTTTTCAGGTGTTCAATATTTCTACCCTTTCGAATCCGGTAAATGGAGGCACAACAAGCGGCGGAGGTGCTTTCTCGCTGGGAACGCAGGCAACGGTGGTTGCAACGCCTAATTCGGGATGGATGTTTGTGGACTGGACCGAAAATGGCACGGTAGTTTCAACTTCTGCATCCTATACCTTTGATGTGATTTCTGATCGCACACTTACGGCTAATTTCGAGGTGCAAACCTTTACCATCAGTACAACCGCTATTCCGAATAACGGAGGTACCACATCCGGAGACGGAGTATTTACTATTGGTAGCCCGGTTACTGTAGTTGCTGATGCAAACAACGACTTTGAATTTGTGGATTGGCAGGAAAACAGCGCAATCGTTTCTACTGATAGCTCGTATTCATTTATTGCGAATGCTAATCGTTACCTGGTGGCAAGTTTCAGGCAAATCTGTACAATTATAGCAACAGTTAATCCTACCCAGGCAGGTAATGCAACAGGCAGTGGCACATATAATGCGGGAGAACAAATTACTGTTCAGGCAACAGCTAATCCGGGTTGGGCATTTCTGTACTGGACCGAAAATGGCAATGTGGTCGCCACAACTGCAAGTTATACATTTACAGCAACCGGCAACCGGACATTGGTAGCACAGATGCTTTCAACCGTGGGTACTGAGGAGCTTACGGCGGCAGGAGTTAGGGTTTATCCGAATCCGGCAAAAGATCAGCTCCATATTGAAATTGATGCTTCATCCACAATGAAGTCTGCTACTATTCAGATGGTAAATTCGCTTGGAAAACAGGTTTTTGAAAAATCAGTTTCAAGCTCTGATCGTTCAATGAATATTGATTTAAGCGGTTTTGCTGAAGGGGTATATTCAATCCGGATCATTTCTTCTGAAGGGAAAATGATCAATTCGATGGTGGTTGTGCAGAAATAATGAATATAACGAACATAGAGCCGGTTAAACTCTTTAAAGTTAATTCCTTGTCCGACAAGGCATTAATTATTTATAGGAAGTGACCGGCTCTTTATTTATTTTACAGAAGAAACATTATTGACGAGGAAGAGATTCTCTGTAAAATCTAGAATTATTGAACAATGAATTTTCCTTTACCAATAATCTGATGATTAGCCTCATTTATAATTGAATAAAAATGAAGGCCTGCATTAAAAGAATTCCTATTGAATATAACTGCTTCATTACCAGTAAAATGGGTAGTGTAAACAAGTTGTCCAACTGAATTTATAACTGTTAATAAACAAGAAGTACCTTGCCTGAAATTTGAATGTAAGGTTGCCATTTCGGTCAATGGATTTGGAAATATTTTGGAACTACCGACAGGCTCATATTCTTTTGATTCAACAATCAAATTACAATTACTATAATTCCATGGGTTGTAAAGTGAAAACCCGTTCTCAGCATAACATATTAATTCTGAAGTACAAAGATAGCTATTTCTCCAGGCATCTTTTTCAATTAAACCATATATGCTACCTATCCCTTCAGTAAATTTATTGTGTTTGTGCTCTTGGGCATTAGGCTCATAAGTAAATATAGTTTTTAATGTAATTCCGTTGATAATTATACTCGCAGTATCCTCAACAATAATCAGCGAATATGGTGTGCGTTGCAAAGTATCTCCAATGGACAGACTGAAATCATAAAGTAATAATTCGGAATAGTAGTCATCCTTTTGATAAATTCTTGAAGCTTCCTGGCGAAAAAAATTTATTATTTGATGATAGTAGTAGTATACATCATTAGGGTGAGAGGCGTAATACCTGGATCCATCTGCATAAAGTGCCTTGTATTGAATACCATCAAAAACAGTGTCACCGTCAAAGTAATATACTGAGTTTGTAATAATCCAGTCCCAGGTTGGGTAAGGCGTTGGATATTGCCAAATTTTCATTTCTTTTACATTCCACTTTGCCGATTCATCCATCGGAAATGGAATGGTATCTTGAGATTTTACATTATTCGCGGTAAGAAAGAAACCGAAAATAAGAATAGCAGGTATAAAGTTTTTCATTGATACGATTGTAAATGTTTTATATTTAATTTGGTTCATCGGCTTTTCAAAGTTAGTATATAATGCTCTGGATTGTTTAATTTTGTATAAATATTTCCTAATACTTCTGAATGATCCCCGATCTCACCATCACCCTTATCCAACCCGACCTGGCCTGGGAAGATAAAAAAAGCAACATGCTGAAGTTCGAGGACTTCTTTCATCAGATGGATCGAAAGACTGACCTTATTGTACTTCCCGAAATGTTTAATACCGGGTTTGTGGTCGATCAGCGGTCGCTGGCCGAAGATATGAACGGCCCAACTGTGGCCTGGATGGCCGATCAGGCTGCTTCGCTCAAAAGTGTCATTACCGGCAGCCTCGTAATTGTCGAAAATGGCAATTACTTCAACCGACTGGTGTGGATGCAACCCGATGGGAAATTTCAGACCTATGATAAACGCCATCTTTTTCATCCCGGCAATGAGCATGAGCAGTTTTCGCAGGGAAACAAAAAACTGATTGTGGATCTGTTTGGATGGAAAATCTGTCCGCTGGTTTGTTACGATCTTCGCTTCCCCGTTTGGAGCAAAAACACCTGGAACGAAGGAGTTTATGAGTATGATATCCTGCTTTACATAGCTAACTGGCCGGCAGCCCGAAGCTATGCATACCGTCAACTCCTTATTGCGCGGGCTATTGAAAATCAGTGTTATTTGGCAGCCGTTAACCGCGTAGGTATTGATGGCAAAGGAACCAACCACCAGGGCGATTCAACGCTCATCGATTTTAAAGGGAAACACCTGGTCGAAATCGCGCCCGACAAAGAAGGAATGGAAACACTAAATCTGGATTATGCCAAACTGGCTGATTTCCGCAAGGGATTTATGGTAGGGATGGACTGGGATAGGTTTGAGATAAAGTGTTAGGTTTTTGGGGTTGGGATTTAGGGTTTCAAGTTTCACATTGCATAAACCAGCATCTGCCATAAATTTTCAAATCCTCAAATTTTCAAATTCCCTTTCTCGGTATCTTTGTGCCTGATAAAACAAAGCATGGATAAATATTTAATTGTAGGATTAGGTAACATTGGCGAGGAGTACGCGAATACCCGCCACAATATTGGTTTTATTGTGGCCGATGCTTTGGCAAACGAACTCGGTGCAAAGTTCACCATCGAGCGCCATGCATTTAAAACCGAAGCTAAGCTTAAAAACAAACTGCTTATTATTCTCAAACCAACCACTTTCATGAACCTGAGTGGAAAAGCGGTGAAATACTGGCTTGATAAAGAAAAAATCCCACTCGAAAACCTGCTGGTTATAACCGATGATGTCGATCTTGACCTGGGTGTTTTGCGCCTGCGTACCAAAGGGAGCGGCGGGAGCCACAACGGGTTGAACCATATAATCGAAACATTGCTTATAACTGATTGGGCAAGGCTTCGTTTCGGAATCGGCAAGGATTATGCGCGTGGTTTCCAGGTTGATTATGTACTGGGGCAATGGTCAAAAAAGGATGAAAAAATCCTGATTCCGAAGATCGAAACCGCTGTATCAATTGTAAAAAGTTTTGTGTTGGCAGGGGCAACTCAAACGATGTCGGATTTTAATAATAAGTGATTTTTTAGTGTCGCATACCCGCACAATGTCCGTACACTAAGAAGATAAGTTCCCCGTTTTTAAACATTGTGAACCCGGGAATGGCCTAACAAGGAATCAAATTCCAGATTTGTTTAATACTTTCCGATTCTGTAACCGGCAGAACTTTTATCAACGCTCTCAATTTATTCCCTTAATTTTGACCCCGGCTTGCTTTCATTTAGTTTCCGGATTCCTTTTTACACTTTTCCCAGTTTTCTTTTCCATTTTCTATACTCATGCCTTCCAACACCCCTTCAGTACAAAAAATATGGAATATCTCCTGGCCCATCATGATCAGCCTGGTTGCCCAGAATATTGTTAATGTCACTGATACGGCTTTCCTGGGACATGTTGGAGCTGTCGAACTGGGAGCCTCGGCCATCGGCGGACTGTTTTATGTTACTTTGTTTATGGTGGCATACGGTTTTACAACCGGAGTACAGATATTGATTGCCCGCAGAAACGGGGAGAAAGATTACCCGGCCATTGGTTCCATTTTTGACAATAGTTTTTACTTTCTGGGCGTCTCGACCCTGATTATCACTTTGCTGATAGTACTTTTTGGCGATCAGTTGCTTAAACCGTTCATAGCTTCGCCGAATATTTTCGCAGCAAGCACCACTTACCTGAAATACAGGATTTTCGGATTATTTTTTGCGTCGTCGGCTTTGCTCTTCCGCTCATTTTATACTGGTATTGCTTTTACCAAATATATCAGCATCAGTGCCGGAATTATGGCAGTACTGAATGTTATCCTCGATTATGGTATGATATTCGGCAAACTGGGTTTCCCCGAAATGGGTATTGCCGGTGCCGGACTGGCTTCTGCCATTTCCGAAGCTTGTGCCCTCGCATTCTTTTTTGCTATAACCGCCCGAAAAGCACATCTGGCTAAATTCAAACTGTTTTCGTTTGTAAAACCCGACCTCAAAATTATCAGAACTACCCTAGATTTATCACTTTATATTATGATACAGTTTGTTTTATCTCATGCGGTCTGGTTCGGGTTTTTCCTGCTTATCGAAAAAATGGGTGAAACTTCACTGGCTGTATCTAACATAATAAGAAGTATTTATATGCTCCTGATGATCCCGGCATGGGCAATGAGCTCAGCTACAAGCAGTATTGTAAGCAATGCCATTGGCGAAGGTTTTTCGAAACTCGTAATACCGATTGTTAAAAAAGTGTTGTTTTTAAGTATGGGTATTATGTTGCTGGTAGCTATACTGGCAGCATTTGTTCCCGGTCTTATGATCTCAGTTTATACCAGTGATGCAACTTTGCTTTCCTCTTCTGTTGCTTCTTATTACATCATTTTAGGGGCGGTATTCCTGTTTTCGGCTACCATAGTTCTTTTTAACGGTGTACTCGGAACCGGAAATACACGCACTGGTCTGGTAATTGAACTGGTTACGTTGAGCATGTACCTTGTTTTAGCATGGCTGCTGGCTGTGAAACTTCGTCAACCTATTGAGGTTGTGTGGCTTTGCGAATATATGTACAGCATTGTACTTGGTACACTTTCATGGATTTACCTGAAGAAAGGAAAGTGGGAGGGTAGGGTGATCTGAGTTGACGAGCTTGGTTTGGGTTGACGGGAAGACAGAGAGACATGGGGACAAGGAGACAAGGGGAAATGGAGACAAGGCGATGGTAAACCTAAAAACTTTTAACCGATGTGTAGCAAAACAAACCTGGAGCCTTAAACTTCAACCATGCGCAGCGAGCTTAGCGAAGCTAAACCCTTCTAAGCCTTGATCTTTTGAACGCCGTAGTCATTGAGCTTTTATACGCCTAAGGCAATTGAACAATTGAACATTAAACTCTTAAACCTTGAAATTGATCTAGACCAGAAACTTGAAACCAGAAACTCTTCAAACCCTTCAATCCTAACCCCTAAATCCTTCTTCCCAATGTGGGGGCCTATTTATATTATTCCTATCTTTCGGCCTGCAAAACCTGATTTTTCTTTTAATTTGTCTTTATGGAATGGTTCGTAATCGTTAATCCCAATGCCGGGAAACGCAAAGGGGAAAAGGATTGGCTCGAAATAGCGGCTCAACTTACTGCTGCCGGAATTGAATTTACCAATGTGTTCACAGAGCACCGTAACCATGCTGTGGTCCTGGCACGTAAATACATCGAAAACGGGTACCGGAATATAATCGTAGTTGGCGGCGATGGTACTTTAAATGAAGTAGTTAACGGAATTTTTACCCAGGCGCATGTTCCAACAAACGAAATTACCCTTGCCATGATTCCGGTTGGGACGGGCAACGACTGGTGCCGTATGTTCAACATCCCCGGCGATTACAAACAGGCAATAAAACTGATTAAAAAGAGGAAAATCTTTACGCAGGATACCGGAACTATCAAATATATCTCCGGCGACGGGAAAGAAATTACGCGTTATTTTATTAATATGGCAGGGATGGGATTTGATGCCATGGTTGCAAAAAAAACCAACAAACAGAAGGACGAAGGCAAGAGTAATCCCCTCTCTTATGTTTATAATATCTTATCAAGCCTGTTCAGCTATTCCATAACTAAAGTTACCATTCTGCTTGATAACGAGAAAATAACATCTGATATTTTTAGCATGAGCGTTGGAATATGCCAATACAACGGTGGCGGAATGAAACAGGCACCCGATGCCTTGCCAGATGATGGTTTATTTGATATGACTTTGATAAAACCGATAGGGAAATTCAAGATAATTCGTAATATTATAAATCTCTTTGATGGCAGTTTTACCCGATTGCCCGAAGTAAGCACTTTTCGGTCGTCAAAAATAATAATACACTCCGAGCCCCAAATGTTCCTCGAAGCTGACGGCGAGTCGCTGGGACATACTCCTTTCGTTTTTAACATTCTGCCACAAAGTCTGAATGTAGTAAGTGGGATTGTGAGTTAATAGTGAATAGTTAATAGTTAATAGTGAATAGTGAATAGTGAATAGTGAATAGTGAATAGTGAATAGTCAAAAGTAGAGTCTTTTTAAATAGAATTTCGGAGGGGTAGTCATCCATCGCCTTTTTCAGAAGGGAGCCTGTCCCTCTTTTCGCGGGAAGACCTGGGTGAGGTTTTAGAAAAGTGAATAGACTATTTAGGCAGATAAAGTGCGAAAAATGCACATTAATACTTATTTGTTTCTCTCCCTTAACATGCCATTAACTTTTTTTTTTGCTTATTGCATCGCAAAACCATTACTTTTGCATTCAATTAAGTGAATATGAAAGCCAGACAAATCCGTAAATACCTTAAAAATGCCTTTCTCATTGCACTTGCAATGATAGTAATGGCTGGCGTAACGGGTTTTTCCTATCAGGCTCATTATTGCCACAATAAGCTATCAGGTATTGCATTTTATCCTGAACTGGGATTTCAGCAAGCGGCATCCTGCGGTTGTGCAGAAGATGTTGAACCAATAAATTCGCAAACTACAGGCAATTTTCCTGTTTTAACAAAGCACAGTTGTTGCTCCAATGTCAGTTTTTTTAGCAAACTTACAATTGAGTCGCAAGTTATTGCAAATACAACAATTGTATCATCGCTTCCTGCAACAGTTGCAGTGAGTATAAATATCCCTGATTCCGAGATTTCTCATAATGAGATCCTTATAAATGCAGATATTGGCATCCTGCCGGTACCTCTCGCGGGCCGAAAACTCGTGCTTTTCCTTTCGCAACAGCGTATTCCATTGATCAGTTACAACTGTTAAGGGGCTTCCCTTCAGCAATTTGCTTCTTAAACCTCGTCATGTTGTTTTCAACTTGATTGTGTTTGTTGAAGTAATTAGTTCTCAACAGCTTGTAAACTTCTGATCAAATTTAAAATCATGTCAGCAAAAACATTTGTTAAAATAATACTCGTCCTGATATTCGTGATCAGGGCCGGAAATATAAGTGCCCAGGCTTTAACTGGCGGTATAATTGCTCTGGACGAGAATGGGCATCCCGAAAGCTTGCCTGGTGTTAATATTCAGTGGATTGGCACCACATCAGGAACTAGTTCTGATTCCGAAGGGAAATTCAAACTTTCGCGTAAAGGGATTGTAAACCAGCAGATTGTAGTAAGTTCTTTAGGTTACCAAACTGATACAATTGATGTTAAAGGTATTAACAACCTTGATATTACCTTGCGGGAAAGTACTAATCAACTGCAGGAAGTGGAAGTTAAAGGAGAAATTGGCAGTACTTTTATATCACAGGTTGATCCGCGTAAAGTACAGGTTATCACCAGTAAGGAACTGAAACGCGCCGCCTGCTGCAATCTCTCCGAAAGTTTCGAAACCAGTTCGTCGGTTGATGTAATGTATTCCGATGCGATTTCGGGTGCTAAACAAATTCAGATGCTCGGACTTTCAGGCATTTACAGCCAGATCATTTCCGAAAATGTACCTCTGTTACGCGGCCTGGGAGCCACATTTGGGCTGGGTTACATCCCCGGTCCGTGGATGGAATCAATAAGCGTTTCGAAAGGAGCTTCTTCCGTTATGAACGGCTACGAGTCCACCACCGGAATGATAAATGTGGAATATAAAAAACCGGGTGAAAGCGAAAAGCTTTTTCTGAATGTATTTGGCAATCAGCACGGAAGGCTCGAGGCTAATTTCAATACAGGTACCAAACTTACTGACCGGCTCAGTACTATGGTTTTGGGTCATGCCAGCACGTTTCAGTCGCCTTTCGATAAAAACGACGATCAGTTTATGGATATACCTAAAATTACTAATTTCAATTTTATAAACCGCTGGGATTATATGATTCCCGGTAAATATGATTCGCGTTTTCTAATTAAATACATGGACGAAACCCGGACAGGCGGATACATGGATTTCAACCCTGACACTTACAATCCTGAAATTGACAAAATCAGCAATCTCGCCGAAACGTATGGATTTCACTTACGTACCAAACGACTGGAAAGTTTCTGGAAAAATGGTATTATTCTCAACGATTTTCGTAGCGTAGCGGTAATTGTATCAGGAATTTACCACTCCCAGGAAGGTTTTTTCGGCGAGAATAAATATGATGCAACCCAAAAGAGTGTATATGGAAACCTGATATACCAGGATGCCCTTGGTGGAAATGAAAACCACCGAATCACAACCGGTTTAAGTTTTATTTACGACAATTACGATGAGGATTACTTCCGCCGCGATTTCACCTATCTTTATCAGGACATCGGGATGACAGATATAACGGAACCCATGGACACCTTATTCACCGTTGTAAGGTTTTCCGATACCACTTACGTGATGGATCGCAATGAAATAGTTCCCGGTGCCTATTTCGAATACAACTGGACACCCATACATGATCTTACTCTTATCGGCGGCATCAGGGCTGATCATCACAATAAATACGGGTTGTTTTTTACACCACGATTTCATCTCAGGTATAAGATTTTGCCAACAACTTCGCTACGCGCTTCTGCCGGGAAAGGGTATCGCACTGCTAATCTGTTTGCCGAAAACTTTTCCATCATGGCCAGTCAGCGTATCATTCACATTGAGAGTGATTTAAAACAGGAAAATGCATGGAATTTTGGCGTTAATCTTACCCACGATTTTAAATTGTTTGGCCGTGAAGCGCAGGTTGATATCGAAGCATACAGAACCAGTTTTATGAGCCAGGTTATTGCCGACCTCGACAGTATTCCTTCCGATGTGTATTTCTATAACCTTGATGGTAAGTCGTTTGCCAACAGCTATATGGCTCAGATTACTTTTGAACCTGTTGACAGACTCTCAGTACTGGCAGCTTTCAGGGTAAGCGATGTAAAAACCACTATTAACAATGAGCTTCGACAGAAACCGATGGTTAATGCTTATAAAGGGATTATTTCGCTTAACTATGCTACAAAATTCGATAAATGGAAATTTGATGTAACCAACCAGTTTATAGGTAAAGCACGTATTCCGGATACCCAAAAGATGCCAGCTTCCCTGCAGCGGGGCGAATATTCGCCGGCATATGTGCAGTTGCTTGCGCAGGTTACGCGTAAATTTAAACTGTTCGAAGTATACCTTGGTGGCGAGAATCTCACAAACTTCACACAGAAAGATCCTATTACTGAAGCTTTTGCACCTTACCATACCCATTTTGATACATCTATGGTTTGGGGACCACTCGTTGGAGCTACAGTTTATGCCGGGTTCAGGTATGTTATTAAATAGCTTATCTCCTGGAATTGAAAATACATCTGGCGAAAGAAAAAGTAACAAATTCATATTTAGTTTGTTGTATGTTTTCTTGTTAACCGGTAACTTTAGAAAAAATAATCCTTGCTCAAAATGTTAAATTAATAGTCAACGTAATGAAAACCAGTCTGATAATCTTTTTAACCATTCTTGCATCATATGGTGCATTCAGTCAAACCGCCACTAATTTCGTTTGTAATGATTGTGACGGAGTGAGCCACAATCTTTTTGAAGAACTGAATGCGGGCAAAGTCGTGATACTTTGCTGGGTAATGCCTTGCGCATCGTGTATTGGGCCAACCAAAACTACCTATAATGTTGCTCAAAGTTTCAACCTTTCACACCCTGACAGGGTTAAAATGTACGTCTGCGACGATTTTGCAAATACAAATTGTTCATCCTTAAATAGTTGGTGCAATCAAAACGGGCTCACTAATACCACCAGGTTCTCTAATTCCGCCATTAAAATGAGTGATTATGGCTCCAATGGTATGCCCAAAGTTGTTGTAGTTGGTAATTATACACATCAGGTGTATTATAACGCAAACAATGCAGTTAATATAACTCTTCTCACTAATGCTATTGCCACTGCCCTTGAGGATTTTTCAGTTAGTGCAAGCGATCCAGCTCTGGTTAGCGATATTAAAATCTATCCCAATCCGGCTGATAACCAGGTTTCATTAAATTTTACTTCGGAGAAATCTGGATCATGTGAACTAACCTTTTTTAATACTTCATCCATACAGGTTTCCGCATCAAACTATTTTGAACTGAAACAGGGTGAAAATACCATAAGCGCCAGCACTAAAGAGTTGAAAAACGGTATTTATTTTGCTCAATTAAAAACAGATACAGGAGTAAAAAAAGCCAAATTCGTAGTTTTACATTAAGCCCTGCTGCCTCACTACATAAACCTAATTAATGCTCACTAACATGAAATTATCATTTCTGATCGGAGTAATCGTGCTGTTTTATACCAATCAATTGCTTGCCCAATGTTGTTCAGGAGGCTCGGGAAGTCCTATAGCCGGAGGAACTTCCCAGGGAGTACTGCTAAAAAATCAGCTTGAATTGAATACCAACCTGCAGTTTATCCAAAGCGAAAACTTTTACACCGGCAGTAAACCTGATACCGAGAATAAATATTTCGACCAATACCGCAGCCTCTACCAATATTTTAGGGTAGCGTACGGAGTTACATCCGATTTAACCATGTCAGTCGAAGGTGGGAACTATTTTTATAAGGAAGAAGTCGGACTAGATGCCGATCCTGAAAGGACCTTTAATTCGAAAGGATTCGGCGACCTGATACTTTTCCCGCGTTACAGGATTCTGAATTACTGTACAGGTAATGTCACCAACGAAATTACAGTAGGTTTAGGGTTTAAAATACCCATTGGTAGTTACAATGATTCGACTATGAGAACAGAACCCTTTTCGGGAGAAAACTACTACGTTACTAACCCGCAATCTGTTCAGATGTCGTCAGGTGCCCAGGATTTTATTTTTTATGGTTTTTGGTATCGCGGTAATTCCCAAAAAAAATTCAGGGTTTTTGCAAATATGATCTATGTTAAAAAAGGATGGAATCCCCTGGGCGAAAAACTAGGTGATTTTGCCAGTATAGGGCTTTTTGCGGGAAAAACTTTCTTCAAAAGCCTGGGTACAACTGTTCAGCTTCGATATGAAATGGTCGACAAAATGCAACTGAATGAGAACATTTTGCTGTACGCCTACCCAAGCTATGACCCCGAAGCTACAGGGTATCAAAAAGTATTCGTTAGTCCACAGCTAAGCTACTCAATTAATAATTTCAATATTTACGGAGTAGTTGATATACCAGTGTATCAACATTTAACCAAAACCCAGGTTGGTACACAATACCAGTTCACTGTTGGCCTTTCCTACAAAATGATGACTTTTAAGAATAAAAATGCCGAAGCAGGCGATTATTATTGCCCTATGCATCCCGAAGTGCGATCGGTTGTTAAAACTCAGTGCAATAAATGCGGGATGGATTTGATAAAAGACTAAAATTCAAATACCGGAGAGGAGGAAATAACTCTGTTAGCCTCACAAGACCATAGCAATTATACATTCAGAAGAAAATCAGCCGACTAACTTCAGAACTGTACAAGCGAAAGGGATGAGAATTTTCCAGGATTTCCTGCTCTCCTTTATGTCAATAATTATCCTTGGTTTACCGGGTTTGGTCCGCCGGGTCCAAGGTATTTGGCTTCACCAAAAGCCAGGATCGGGAAAAATATAAATGAAAGCAAAACCAGACCGACAGTAAAACCTGCAGTTTTGCCGAACGAAAGCGAAAGGTTATGATAAACAATTATCGCCAATACTATATTTACTACCGGAATTAGCATCAGCAGAAGCCACCACCATGGTTTGCCGACAATTTCCAGCAATACAATAAAATTATAAAACGGAATAATACAGGCCCATCCAGGCTTGCCTGCCTTTTGGTAAACTATCCATTGTGCTACAATTAAAAAGATTCCAAGTATAATGGAACCAAAGAAAAAAGGATTGAAGAAATAGTCCATGTATAAATTATTTTAAATTGTTCCCCTACTCATCTGGCTTTTCGGTTTCGCCCCGTTTAGCGGTTTCCGGACTCCGTTATAAATATCAAAGATATAAAAATATATTTCCGTAAAGCATATATTTGAATATTAGGCTCCATGATATTTTGGAACTGATAAAAGGGAGTTCATTAAAAGAATTTGAAATACAGGAGAGTAGCAAAAATAAAAGCAAATGCTTAGATTTTTGCATTCGGTTGAATTTTAGAAAATGATAAATCACACAATAACAGCGATATATAATTTATTGGTTTCAAGTTTTGTCTTCACTGCTCTAAACTATATTCAGGTTTCCATTGCTAAATAATTCATCTTTGATTTGATCAGAAATTAACGGTTTTATATTATATGCAACATACGGAATATGTTGTTTTTTTAGCAATAAATCATACCTTTACCTCGGTTTTTACCTTATTGACCTACCAGTCGTTTATGGCAGGATGTTGGTAAAAAAACATCAGTCTGAACCATCTCAGACAAATATTAAGCTCCAAAACATATAGTTATGAGTCATCCAAGCCTCACATCCATCATCCGCGAAAACAGTGTAAAATACGGTTCCCGCAATGCTATTTATTACCAGGGAAACGATAAGAAGTGGATACCCATCACCTGGGCCGAATTGTGGAAATCCATTGAAGACACTGCAAAAGCTTTGATTGTTAACGGTGTGAAACCAGGGGATAAAGTTGCCATTATGTCGCGCAATATGCCTGAGTGGACAATAGCAGATTATGCGCTGCAGTTGGTTCGTGCGGTATCGGTGCCCTTGTTTTCGTTAACCAGCGTTGCGCAGGCTGAGTATATGGTTAATGAAACTGAATGTGTTCTTTTTATGGCCGGGGAACAGGAACAATATGACGTTGCAAAGCAACTGATGGCAAGAATCCCTTCGCTGCGAAAGATCATTGCTTTTGATAAATCCGTGAAATTTGATGAAGGAGTAAAATCCGAATATTTCTCTGACTTTGTTGCCGAAGGAAACAAAAGTAAACACGATGAGCAGATTAAAATACTAGCCGGCGAAGCCAATGATAAAGATATGTGTACGATACTTTATACTTCAGGTACATCAGGCGAACCTAAAGGTGTTATGCTTTCGGTTGCCAATTTCCTGCATTGTGTGCATATTCACGATTTACGACTTACCGTTTCGGATCAGGATGTTTCACTTTGTTTTTTGCCGCTGAGTCATATTTTTGAACGTGGCTGGACTTTTATCGTACTGAGTTTTGGTATGACTTCGTACTATTTGCGTAATGCTAAAGAAGTAGTTGATGCGGTAAAAGATGTTAAACCAACCATTATGTGTTCGGTGCCACGCTTTTTCGAAAAAACATATGAGGGTGTTAACGCTACAATTGCCAAAAGTTCGCCTCTAAAGCAGAAAATGTTTAAATGGGCTATTAATGTCGGGGGTAAACGTCTCGATTATATATGGAATAAAAAACCGGTTCCACTCGGCCTTAGTATGGCTTATTCAGTAGCGGATAAACTGGTATTGCAAAAAGGACGTGCTGCCCTTGGCGGGAATTTCAGGTTTATGGTTTGTGGTGGTGCTACTCTTTCGCACGAAATCATTCATTTCTTCGAACAGGTAGGAATTCATATTAAGATCGGGTATGGGCTTACTGAAACAGTAGCCTCAGTAACCTGTTTGCTCGATGACGATATCAACACCAGTTCAGTAGGTAAAGTTATGCCTTTGCTGGATGTTAAAATTGGCGAGAATGATGAAATTATGGTGAAAGGTGATACTGTTTTTATGGGTTATTACAAAAAACCTGAACTTACCGCCGAAGTATTTAAAGATGGATATTTCTGCACCGGCGATGCCGGGAGGCTCGATGAAAACGGTTATTTGTTCCTCACCGACCGTATAAAAGATATTATCAAAACTTCATCAGGTAAATATATTGCACCACAAAAAATTGAATCATTACTTGCGGGCGATAAATACATTGAGCAAATTACTATTATAGGCAGCGAGCGCAAATATGTAACGGCACTTGTGGTGCCCGCTGCTATTGCTTTCGCGAAACTGATGAAGGATATGGGTATCGAAAATAAGTCCAGATCCGAACAGGTTAAGGATAAAGCAGTTATTGCTTTCTATCAGCAGAGGATTAATGAATTACAAAAAGATCATTCTCCCTATGAGCATGTGAAAAAAATAGTTTTGCTGCCCGAGGAGTTTACCATCCTAACCGGTGAATTGACCCCTTCATTAAAGATAAAACGCAGGGTTGTGGCTGAACAGTTTAAAAAGGAAATTGAAGCGATGTATTCGGGGGATTAGCATTTCGGGGAAAGTTCCCGTTTAAGGATCACTTTAAATCCTGAGTCAGAAGGGAATTTAACGCAAGTCGTTAACAAACAATTTATGAGCGTTTTTATGAAAAAGCTTTCTGTGAGGTCGTTCTTACTTTTGTCAGTTTCTGTGGCAGCAGTCATTCTGAGTTCGTGTACCAGTTCGAAAAAACTGTTTGTTGCCGAAGATCTTACAGCCGAAAACCTCTTCTCGGTGAATATCGAAGGACCGGCTTTTGATAAAAACGGACAGCTGTATGTGGTTAATTACCAGCACGATGGTACAATCGGCAAAGTTGCTCCTGATGGAACCTGCTCAATGTTTATCGAATTACCCGAAGGAAGCATTGCCAACTGCATTAAGTTCGACAGCAAAGGCAATATGTTTCTGCCTGATTTTACCGGTCATAATATTTTGCATGTGGATATGCTCACCGAAAAAGTGAGTGTTTTTTGTCACGAACAACTCATGTATTCGCCAAATGATTTGTGCATGAACAGCAAAGGACAGCTTTTCGCGAGCGATCCCGACTGGAAACGTGAAATAGGGCAATTATGGCGCATCAACACTGATGGTAAACCCGTTCTACTCGAAACCGGAATGGGAACTACCAATGGCATTGAATTAAGCCCTGACGAAAAAACACTTTATGTGAATGAAAGCGTCCAACTTAATGTTTGGAAATATGATGTTGACGAAAAAGGGAATATCTCGGGCAAGAAACTTTTTTACAAATTCGACGATTTTGGTCTCGACGGCATGAAATGCGATAAAAACGGGAACCTCTATATTACACGCTGGGGCAAAGGAACCATTGTTGTGCTTTCACCCGAAGGTAAGTTTATCCGCGAAATACCTCTGAAAGGCAAGAAATGCAGCAACCTGGTTTTTGGTGGTGTAAAAGGGAAAACGGTATTTGTCACCTTACAGGACCGGAAAGGCATGGAAAAATTTGAAAACGATATTTCTGGGAAGAAGTACTGAAAAAGACCCAAATACCAAATTCCAAGATCCAATCGCAAAACGTACTTCGTAAATCGTACATCCTACATAAACCACTCTGATAAATGAATCCTTACTCCATGATTGGCGCAGGCATTGTGATATTCGCGCTGCTTTCGTACAGTTTATCCATTATAACCGAGCAGCGTACAAGGCTTGTTACGCCTTTTGTATTGCGGTTTCTCACCATAGGCATCATCCTTGATGTTACAGCAACCATTTTCATGATTATCGGATCATCCAATTCGGCATTTTCGCTTCATGGCATACTTGGCTATTCGTCGTTAGCAGGAATGCTGGCTGATACCATCCTTATCTGGCGCTTTCATTTAGCTTCAAAACCCGGAGCTATCGTCCCCAAAGGACTTCACCTTTATTCGCGCTTTGCTTATGCGTGGTGGGTAATTGCTTTTATAACAGGTCTGATGCTGGTGGTTTTCAGGTAAAAATGAGTGCAGGCTTGTACAACATTTATTTGTTAATGTGTTTTGTTTTAAGTTAATATATTGATATTCAATACTATAATATTATATAGGACAATAAATTTCAGGAGAAGAATTGATCAAAGAAAAGCTATTGTTTTTCAGATTGCCCCTTTGCCCCTTGGAATTTGGGATTTGGAATTTGTATCTTGGGATTTGAAAAGCCGGGGCTCACCCTCCCGATATCAAATGTAGCACCATTACATCATCGCCATCTTTCACGGTTGCTTTATCGTATTCATTTTTTTTAACAAGGATGCCGTTCACTTTAATGACAAGCATTTTGAATGTATATTTCTTTATTTGCAATAACTCATTAATTGTGAGTAGATTGCCTTCAATTATTTCTTCTTTGTTATTGAGTACTATTTTCATTTTCTAATTATCAGCATGTATTTGGTTTTCATTACTACCGAGCAGAATTTCGAGCACCGCATTAGCCTGCATATTAGCCACAACTCCAACCCTTGGTGCCAGTGGAGGACATTTTTCGGCAATAGCATTTAGTTCGTCGCCACAAATTATAAGTTTATCCGATTTCCTCGATTTTATTAGGTTATTATCGCCCCAGCCAGCCATGCCTACTCCCATAACAAGGTATTTGTCGGGGAGAAAATTATGAACCGCATCGAGAATCATATATTTCATTTCGGGTTTATCGAAAGCTTCTACAATTACATCGCATTTACTGTAAATCTCAATGATATCGCTTTGGCACAAGCGGATATCAAAAGTATTTATACGCACATCCGGATTGATTCGGAAAAGATTCTGCTTTAAAGCCGACACTTTGAGCATACCTATCTGATCGTAAAAATAGAACTGGCGGTTCAGGTTCCCTTCCTCTACCAAATCGAAATCAGCGAGTATCAAACGACCTATTCCTACACGTGCCAGCGCAACCGCACAGTTGGACCCCAATCCGCCACAACCGGCAATTCCTATTGTTTTGGTTTTCAGAATTTGTTTAATCTGTTCAAAAGTCATAGGACAAACTTATACAAAATCACAATATGTGCAGTCTGTTTATAAAACAATTTTATACGAAAACAGTAGCTGGGATTTCTCGTGTACGTTAATCAAAAATGTAAGCGAAACTATTGGAAGCGTAAAAAGAGCTTAGTTTTCGACACCGAAAATCCGTATAACCGAAAACCTTGAGCCTTCCGGCAATACCCCTTCGAGTATAATGGAATATTTTCCCGGGGTATAAGGTGCTGAAAAGGAAAACGTATCAGTGCCAGTATCCTTTAACGAAATACCGGGTTTCCAGAGAATGGTGTTTCGTGTGTCAGGCAAATCGGCCGGAACCATTTCTGGTATTGGTTTGCATGAATCCTGTGTCAGGAAACGGAAATTTATAAAAATACCTGTCGAAGGCAGATCGATACCGGCGAAATCACCTTTTTTCGAAATAATACTGATAATACCGCCGTAAGTCTGACCGCCTTTTACATACAACTGGTTTACGATTTCGATACGTGAAATATTTCGCGGAGCAATAGCAAGGATGCGCGAAAGCTCATCCACAGCTACCCAATCGACCAGCACCAGTGGATCGTAAAATGATAAATCGTATGCTCCTATTACTTTAAAATACTTCTCACCTGAGCGTTTCCGTACTTTTACCTGTCCGGGCAATTCGTTAAAATACTCTTCGAGTGTTGGCAGTTGCACAAACTGATCTAGAGTAAGTATAGATGTAGGATCGCCATAAAAAGGTCTGTCAGTTATACCAGAAGGAACACTTTCTTTAACAGAATCAGTATTGAAATGCGAATCAATCTGTTGATTCAGTGCCATGTTTTCTGCCGCTTTTCTTTCCTCGGCAGATAGCGAAAAAGCCGCTGAAGCCAAATGTACCGGAATAGCACAGAAATCATTATCAACCCATATTTTTACATCCGGCAGGTTCGTTTTTTCGGCGCTCAGGAATAAATCGCGTTTCCCGGCATATTCGGGCAATGCGAAGAAAAATCTTCCTGATGTATCGGTTCGGGCAGCCATAAAATCGCGGCCTTCGCCAATAATTGAAAGACTGATAACTTTACCCTTCAATGGAACGCCACCCGATGCTGTGAGTTTGCCTGTAAGCGATAATCCCCGGTCTTCGGGGATATACAGTTCACCGGTATGCCGCTGCAGATTAGTTTGTTTCGACAAAAGTGGAATGTTTCCTGCTGTTTCAGGAACAATGGAAAGACACAAATCCTTGATTTCTGAACGGTGGTCATTCAATGACTTTACAGATAAAGTAACTGTTTCGTTTGGCAAAAACACCTGTTTGTTTAGTTCCGCAGAAAGTATGTCTTTTTGACCTGCTGTGGAGTCTCTATCCATTTTCAGCAAGGTACTTTTAACATTGTTTTCAACCACAAGTATTTCGTTGCGATCCGGGTTTACAATCTTTAACTGAAGGTATGCGTATGCTCCCGGACCAAAATTCCGCATCACTTTAGTGTAAGCCCTAAGGTAATAGATTCCTGAAACCTGTTCCTTAGGAATAGCAATACATCCCTGGGCTGATGATTTGTTTATCAGATATTTACTTCCCGAAATCTTAATGCCGTCAGGCGAAATAAGTTCGCAATACAGAATCTGACTTTCGGTTTCGGTACCGGAATTATTGCTGCTGATTACTTTAGCATAAAAACGCAGATCTTCGCCGGCAATAAATAAGGATCGGTCAGCAAAAAGGACAACTTTTTCGGTGATTTCATCCTTAATATTAACCTGGCTCAAAGCATTAAGCGGCCATGCAAGAAGCATAAGCAGAACCAAAGGGAAAACCGGGGTATATTTTTTCATAATGCTATGGCCAGAAGTCGGGTTTAACATTTGTTCCTTTCGACACCAGGCAGTCAACACACTCAGGAATAAGCAATGCCAGGCTATATCCGGTTTCATCACCATACAGGTAAGCCGGATAATCGCGTGGAGTTAATTCAAATAAACCTCTCATGGCAATCGGGGCACAATCCTTAACATATTCATAAGGAATATTGCTGACAAAAATACGTTTCGATTTCACAGAGGTAACGCCAAAAAATCCCAGAACATCCTGATCCTGATTGGTTTCGTTACGCAAATTCCCTCTAATTGCAAGAGGCTGTTTATCGTACAAACCACCTTGATCAGAACTGTTGATGCGTAACTTTTCCCAATAGGAATATGCAGCGTTGCTTAATGCAAACTGTCTGATAAGCAAGCTATAACCATAAACCAGGCGCGGTGACGAGTAATTATCGACAAAATGCAGCGGAAAAGATTTATATGCATTCTGTTCGAGGTTTTCGGTTGAAAGGGTAAAAATATTTTTCACCATTTCGGTACGCCAGCAAACCATACGCGAATAATCGGGAGGAGACACATGCTGAATAGCTCCATCGTAATACCATTCAATTGGATAAACAGAATGATATTCCCAGGTTTCGATAGCTTCCCACCTGAAATTATGACTTGATGTGTTTTCAGCATTCAAATCAACATAAAACTGCAGGCCTTTTTTAAAAACATTCGGATCAGAAGTAGGGACTTCGTCAAAGGAGTAGTAAACTGTATCTATTTCGGGGCTTTCATTTAAAGTGTCGTAATCCGAAACAATATTTATCCCTGCAGGTGTTAGTATTTTAACCATAAATGGAGTACCTGTTTTAAGATAACTATCTGGAATATAGAAAGTATAATTTCCATCAGATTGATCCGCTGCCTCGAAGTTATTTCCCTTATCATCGCTGACTGTTACCTTGCAACCTGTTACCGGAATGTATTCGGGTTTGCTGATGGGTGAGGTAACAGAAACATTTATATACTGAACATCTTCGCCTTTAACCAATTGGCCTGAAATTACGAATTTGCTTGCATCTTTGCTTTCGATAAACGGTTCATAAGGCTTAATGCAGGAAGTAAGCATAAGAGCCAAAAGCGTAATTGTATATAGGACCCTATTCCGATGCATAATTCCCCAGTTTAAATAACCATGTAGCTGTGAAAACCGGCACACCTATCACTGAATACTGATAGCTTCGTATACTGCCATTCTCTGTTTTAAAATATACCGAGTATGGATTTTCACGTCCGGTTGCATTATAAACACTAAAAATAAGCGAGCTATGCAGTAATTTTTGTTTTTTTAGGTTTCCTTCGATTGTAAGCGAAAAATCGGCCCGCATGTAATCGGGAATACGGTAGGCGTTTCGTTTGGAGTAATCCAGTACAGGCAAGCCATTAATGTAATACACTGATACAGGGTAAGTAACAGGTTTTCCCGACTGGTATGTTAAAATGGATGCAAAAGTAATCCTCCGGGTAATATGGTAATTGAGAACCACATTTAACGCATGAGGGATATCGAAATTTGCAGGATAAGATTCTCCTCCGTTGATCTGGTTCCAGTCGCTTCCACCATCCACTTTAATCATTGAACGTGAATAGGTGTATGATATCCAGCCTTCGAGTTTCCTCACGCTACGCTTAAGAAAGAATTCAATTCCCCAGGCATTCTGATCGCCTTGAAGTACTGCTGTTTCAACTTGAGGGTTAGCAAGGAAATCGGCACCATCCTTAAACTCGGGGAAATTTTTTGTGTGTTTGTAGAAAAGTTCTGCTGATGATTCGAGGCCATACTCGGCAAATGTGCGGAACACCCCTGCCGAAAACTGGTTACTGCTCGATGGAAGCAAATGATAATCCGAAAGCTTCCACTGTGTATTAGGTGCTATACTTATTGTATTACTCAGCATAAACAAATTCTGGTGCATCTGGTTGAAAGCCAGTTTCACGGAACCTGCTTCATCGGTTTCGAAATTTAGTGCCATGCGGAGATCCGGTTCATGATACCAGCGGATAGGTTGGTTTTCCGAATAAGTCAGCGTGTCGGAGATATATCTGACGTCAAGTGGATTTCCAGGGATGTATTCGTAAACTGTCTTAGGGCCAATGGGCGTAAAAAGGGCGTATCTCGCACCGGCAGTCAGCGTAAGCCAGGAAGTTATATCGTAGGAATCCGAAATATACACAGCGCTTTCGACGCCTTGTTCAATACCCAGTTCAACCTTGGTACGCAAAGATTCTTCGCCATAAGGAAGTACTGTTCCTCGGTCGAGTTTGTATAAAATCATACCAAGGCCATATTCAAGTGAGTGTTTATCACTGACCATGTGTTTGAAATCGCTACGGAATTCGTAGTGCTCCATTTTGTAGCCATGTTCATAGGCATTTGAAGCTTCCTGTTTGTCGATTGTTGAAAAAGCATACTGAGAGCCGACCAGCGAAAATTCAGCCCGTAGTGAATTGGTAAAGTTATGGCTGAACGAGGCTGATGCTCCGTTATTGGAATATTCGTAACTGCTTAGATCGGATAAGCTGAACCTGTCGAAACTGTGATAAGCAAACAGCGCAATCTGCGATTTACGTAAATCGTAATTAACACCTGCCGAAAGATCGTTAAAAGCAGCGCTGCTGTTCCTTATATCCGGATCGTTAAGCCTTTTGAGTATCCAGTCGGAGTATGAAGAGCGTGCACTGAGCATAAACGAACTGGTATCTTTTTTCAGCGGGCCTTCTACAACAAGGTTACCGGTGATTGGGCTTATTCCGCCGCGGGCAGTAAATTGTTTTCGGTTTCCCTGCCGCGTAATGATATTAAAAACGGAAGAAAGATGCCCGCCGTATTGAGCCGGGATATGTCCCTTGTAAATTGAGAAATCCTTTATGATGTCTGAGTTAAAAGCAGGGAAAAAACCGAACAGGTGTGATGTGTTATAAATAGGCACTTTATTGATGTAGAATGCATTCTGATCCGAACCTCCTCCTCGTACGTTTAATCCTGCCGAACCTTCGCCCACGCTTACTATTCCCGGTAAAGTACCCGAAACTTTAAGGATGTCGCGCTCGCCCATCATCATGGGTAGTTCCCGTATCGATTTTATCGACATTTTATCAAGACCGGGATCTTTTGCACGCATATTCATCTGCCGGTCGCCGTAGACCACAACTTCTTTCATCTGGATAACCGATTTTTTCATGGTAATTGAAAAACTACCGTCGGAGAGCACTTCGAGCTGATATTTCTTCTTCCCATAACCAAGATACTCGAACAGCGCATTGTAATTGCCCGGTTTAAGTGTAAGCGAAACAAAACCGTTAAAATCGCTAACGGCTCCTGATCTTGTTTCCGAAATATAAATAGTAGCACTTAAAACCGGTTCACCGGTTTCTTCATCCAGTATACGTCCTAAAATTTTTGCTTTGTTACCGGTAATCGCACCTCCTTTGCGGCCAATACGCAAAGTTTGCATCACATCTGCTTGACGGCCAGTGATATAGCGCTCTTCGCTTTCGGTAAGCAACCTGGCGGCTGAGTCAGCAACTTTTTCTTTTTCCTGTTTGCTTATGTAGGATGGTAAACCTGCCCGGAGTTTTTCGCCCGGCAAAATCACCATGTTTCCATGCCATTCCGAAACTTCAAGGCCTGTGTTTTTCAATACCTGAGTAACTGCTAGTAAAGGTGTTATGCTGTCAGCATCTATAGTAACCTTAAGTTTATTTGTCCATTCCGGATTATAAAATACTTTTACCGAAGTCCGGGCATAAATCAAATCACAGAATTCACTGAAAGGTATTTCCGTGACCTTACAATCCATGACCCTGCTTTTTTGCTGTGCCGAAACAGCAATCAAGATAAACAGAAGCAATATGGTTGTCAATATTTTTTTCACAGTCCGGAGAGGGTATTACAGTAATTAATCAGTTCAGTCATTTTGAAGTCGCTTGCTTTCTTTACCTTAATTTTGTTCTTCCTGATAAACTTTCGGATGGCATCTTGTTTTGCCTGGCCGAAAGCGGCTACAAAACTCCTGTTATTTTTATACTTTGTCATTTTATCCCCTGAAAACACAAACTTCTCCTTTTCGGTTTCTGTGAAAAAATAATTCCGCGCGGCTGTCCGGCTATCAGGCAGCAATGCCTTATAAAGTGAATACCTGATTTGATATGGCCCTGAACCTAAAACCTGAAAAATCCGTTTCGAAGTATCCGGGTTTGTAACTATTTCAAAATGAAGGTCTTTTATTTCAAAGGTTTCGAGCCATGCCAGCGACAACTCAATGAAGCCTGGCGAACCGAGTACCGTTTTGTAATTGAGTATAACTTGCTGGTTGTAAAGGTCGTAATTCAGGTTAAGATTGGTATAGGTTACACCACGTAAGGTAACCGATCCTTTAGTATCGAAATCGTGAAAAATATAAGGTGTACCTGCTGTTCCCGGTTTCGGGAAATATGCATATACCCTGCCATTATACAACAAAGGGTCGTAACCGTAAATGAGGTCCTGATTATCCACTTTTACCTGCGCAAAAGCAACCGTCATACCAAAACAGAGGCAAAAAGTTAATACTGAACGCGAAAGCAATGCCATTTTGGTTGAAAAATTATGTTGGATTAACCGGGTATTGTAAAGCATAGTTTGTCAAAGTTTCAATTTCGACAACTTCCGGATTTGGTTTATCGGTTAGCTTAACCAGATTCGTAGTTAAACCTTGTGCAAACTTATATAAAAATGAAAAGCAGGAACACTAAAATTACAATACTTTTAAAACGTAGAAATTTGATGATAGGGATGTTTAACAGATTCGGTTTTGTTTGGTAATAATTTATAAAGTACCTGACAATAAGCTCTTTATTTTGTCAAATTCATGAGTCATGTATATATATCTTTGAGTTATTCACATTGTCTGTAATTTCTATGAAGTGGTTTTAAACCATCAAGCCCTAAAATAATTGTTTGCGTTTAATATTCACTTGCCTATATTTGTTTCCTGAATCGAAAAAATCGTTCTGTTTTATTCGGGCTTCATACTGAATTTTACTCTGGTTTGCGTTCTGATTCTCCTTTACTGATTTAAACAACCTGATGGCCCGGATTATCCTGCAGTTATTCGTCCTGCTTATTTTTTTATTCACTTGTGAGCCAGTTTTTTCAACCGGCAAAATTCCTGTACCCATTGATTCTGTTGATTTCGGGCGGGTTCCGCATAAAAAAGTACGTAAACTTTTGTCGCATCAAAAGCAGTTTGGGGTAAACACCTTTGACGAAATGAATACCGTATGTTATAATTCGCCCGATTCGGGACTTTATAATACTTTTGTGAAAACTCAGCTTATCAAGCAGGATATAAGCGTTGTTTGGGCTAATCTCACCCAACTTTCACCTAAAGAGGAATTTGATGGCAGGATTGTTAAATTTGGTCTTTTATATTCAAAAAAGCACAACAACATCCTGTACCGTAACGAAACAAAACCCGGCATTGAGGAAGGACAGATTTTGTTTTTTAACCTAAGGGTTCTCAGTGGTATTAAAAATTTAGCAGTAGCCCTGGAAGTTACCCGACTGGATAACGACAACAAATCCGTTGAATATTGTTATGTCGATCACGGGAGTACGAAGGGAACACAAATGATAAATTTAAAAACAACACCCGAAGGTTATACCGAAATTGAGCAGATTACCTGGTACAGATGCAATTCGAAACTCAGGAACAACAGGTTATATTCATTTTTTCACGAGCGGATTGTGAACGAATTATTCGAAAATATTAAGGACAAAAGTGAGAATCCCAATCTCCAGCTTGTAAACCATCCCTAAGTAAATAAGTTAACACAGCTTTATCATTCCTGAATTTCACTGTGTCATACTGCTTTTACTACCAGCTATGGTTGATTCACGAAATCCATGGCTTCGAACACACATCGGATATATTCATTTTGTCCTATATCTTTATTTCCAAGATCAACATTCACAGGTAGTTGTTACTGTTTCATAACGAATCGATTACAATGCATTTTCATAACGGAAATTTTCATAAAATAGCTTGGCAGATCAATACCATTTTATACTTTTGTGAATCGATTAACAGATAGAAATAAACCCAATAATATGAGCTTAGAAAACTTTCAAAACACCCACAAACTCTTGTATTCGTACAAGTACACCTGGGCTCCGATCGAAAAAGGATACAATAACCGAACCCTCTACGTTAACGTTGGTAGCGGCGAGATAAAGGAAAAACCTGTTTCGGCGCACATGAAGGAAAAATTTACCGGTGGCAAAGGCTTTGGCCTTAAACTACTATGGGATGCAACAAAACCTGAAACACGATGGAATGATCCTGAAAACGAAATTGTAATCAATACCGGACCTATTTGCGGTATCACCCAATATTCGGGAACAGGAAAATCGTTGGTGGTAACTATTTCGCCACAAACTGATATTCCAGTTGATAGCAACGTTGGGGGTTTCTTTGGCCCGTTTATGAAATTTGCGGGATTTGATTCGCTCGAACTGCAGGGCAAATCGGATAAAGATGTTATTGTACTTATTGATGAAACCCGCGAAGTAATAGAGATTTACGAAGCCGGTGACGAGAGCAACGACAGTCACCTGATGGCCGAATATTTAACTGAAACTTTAGCTCTTACCGAAAAAGACCGCATGAATGTTTCGATAGTTTCGGCAGGAACAGCAGCTGATAATTCGCTTATCGGAATGCTCAATTTCAGTTTCTTTGATTCGAAACGTAAACTTGTAAGGTTGAAACAAGCTGGTCGCGGAGGCATAGGCACTGTATTGCGCGATAAAAAAATCAAGGCCGTTGTAGCTCATACTAAAGGTGTTACTGGTAACCGTAACGGAGTTATCGACCTGCAGGCTATTATGGAGCGCGGCAAAAAGTTCAACCGCGAAATGCGCGAACTCGATGACAAGCAATGCGAAATGCGCAGCAAAGGAACCGCCCATCTTACTTTAGTAATGAATGATTACGATCTTTTGCCTGTTAATAATTTTAAATTCGGAAGCCATCCGGATGCCGTTAAAATTTCGGGTGATGTATGGAAAAGCTATTTCACACAAGGAGTTCCTGATGGTTGCTGGATCGGTTGTAACATGGCCTGCGCCAAAGGTGTCGATAATTATGAGCTTCGTTCAGGCCCTTATAAAGGATCTAAAGTTATTGTTGACGGACCTGAATATGAATCAACTTCCTCTTTAGGTTCCATTGCCGGTATTTTTAATCCTGATTTTACCATCGAGTCTAACTTCTATTGCGATACATACGGTATTTGCACCATTTCGTGGGGAACCATTTTGGGTTTTGTAATGGAATGTTACGAAAACGGTATTCTTAACGAAGAGCGCACCGGCGGTATGAAACTTAACTTTGGCAATGCCGATTCAGCAATGGAGCTTCTCCATATGGTTTCGCGTGGCGAAGGTTTTGGTAAAGTTGCAGGCATGGGCGTGCACAAAATGAAGGAATTGTTTGCCGCCAAAGGCTGGGGCGATGCTGCTTTTATGCAGGATATCGGCATGGAAAACAAAGGCCTTGAATACTCGCAATATGTTTCGAAAGAGTCACTTGCCCAACAGGGCGGTTATGCCATGACCAACAAAGGCCCACAACACGACGAAGCCTGGTTGATATTTATGGATATGGTTAATAACCAGATACCTACATTCGAAAAGAAAGCAGAAGCTTTACATTACTTCCCGATGTTCCGTACCTGGTTCGGATTGCAGGGACTTTGTAAACTGCCATGGAACGACGTGGAACCTGAAGATAACCACACACATGCCGAACCAGGAAAAGTTCCAGAGCATGTTGATAATTACGTTGCTATTTACAAAGCGGTTACCGGAAACGATTTCGATAAGGAAGAGCTTATCCGCCAGAGCGAAAGGGTTTACAATTTCCAGCGAATATTTGATATCCGTTGCGGTAAAGGACTTCGCGCAAACGATGCACAGCCTTACCGCGCTGCAGGCCCGGTTACTGAAGAGGAATACCTGAGCCGCCAGGAAAGGTACGACGGACAACTTGTTGATCTTTTGAGCCTTGACCCATCGAAAATGAGTCTTAAAGAGAAAATGACAGCAACCCGCAATTACCGCGAAAACCGTTACGAACAGTTGCTCGATGCCGTTTATGCACGTCGTGGCTGGAATAAGAATGGCGTTCCAACTATCGCTCATCTTAAAAACCTGGGAATGGATTTACCTGAAGTAATGGCTGTAGTAACTCCGTTGCAGTAATATTTCCTTAACAACCAACCTGATCCCTGTCTGCGTTTTTGCAGACAGGGATTTTTTGTTTATATCCGCCTTTGATTTTGTGAATCATAGTATTGTTTGGAATTAGTTGGAGTATTAAAATTTGATTGCATTTTAAAGAGATATTTAGTAACAATAAAAAACTTTAATGCAGATTTGGATGCTCAAACTCCTGTGAGGCAAATCCTTGCTAGTCAAAAATCTATTTTTGACAACCATAAAATTCGGTAAATCGATTACCAGATGCCTGTTCCGGTTTATAACAAAGTCAATATTATGGCATATTATAATTTTTTAAGTGTTATTTTTGCAAAACAATAAAATGCTCCTTTTAATCGTAAATAATAAGTTAAACAATACTAATACTACTTGATATGTTCAAAAAACTAAGCTTGTTTTTGCTGCTAATTGTTTCTGCAGGATTACTTGCAAATGCTCAGGAAATGCCTGTTGCTCACCAGTTAACACCGAGTTGTTATGTGGCAACAAATGGGAAAGCCATCGTGAACGCAGGTGGGCAATATACTACTACCGTTTCAGCACAGGTTTTTCTGCGCGACTCGCTCTACGGCAGTGCTTTCGATACTGTTAGCAGTGCTTTCAAAAATAACAGGAGAATTACCTACACATATGATGCCGGTGGCCTGCTAACTGAGTCATCATCGAAAACAGTGGATAAAAATGGCCTCACCTGGAGCCCAAGCCAGCAGATAAAGTTTCAATACACCGGATTTCAGTTGTTTGAAGAAACTTTCAGGAGCTGGGATAAAACCCTGCAGGTATGGGTAAATCTTGTTCAGAATAAATATACGTACGAAACGGATAATAGCCTGTCGAGCATTTTTTACCTCCAATGGAATGCAACTTCTTCAATTTGGGATTATGCTACTAAGGACCTGATTGTGTATGATGCCAATAAAAACATTATTTCAATTGAGAATCAGAAGTGGAATGAAAACCTTACTAAATGGGATAACTATCTGAGGATAAATATCTCTTACTCCGGTGGGTTGGTTTCGGAGAAACTTTACCAGGTATGGAATAAATCAACCCTGCTTTGGGACGATTATCAGAAAGAGAATTTCATTTATTCGAACTCAAAAAAATCGGAAGTTGTGATGCAGGTTAAATCGCTGATAACCAACTGGGAAAATTATAGCCGTTATGTTTATACATACAACGGATCGGCCCTCAGCGAAATAACCGATTACTTCTGGTATGGATCATGGACAGGCAACAAAAAGCTTATCTACACATTCAATTCTAACAGCCTCGAAACATTGGTAGTAACGCAAAAATGGGCTGCTCACCTTGGCAATTTCAGGAATACATCGCAGGACGAATCGTATTACACACAACGTGAAGTAATTGGTATTGATGAATTTACTGACAATGTTTTTATTGTCGCAAATCCGCTTTCGAAGAGCGTTCCATTTAAGCTAAACGGATTGCAGGAGCGCAAAAATTACCAGATGTCACTTATTTCCTTAAACGGAAGTGTTGTGATGAATATTCCGGTAACATCTGGACAGACAGTTGAATTGAACAACCGTATCCCGAATGGAATTTATATGCTAAACATTACTACCGCTGGTAATAAGGGCATAAGTCAGAAAATTCTGATTACGGATTAATTCAGCGATACTGAAATTTGTATAACGGAGATCCAGGTTCTGCGCACATCATGATTACGCTTTAAGAATTTCAATGATAAACTGAATTACTGTATTATACAAAAAAAGAGACTGCCCTATCCGGACAGTCTCTTTTTTTGTGTGTCGGGCATGGTTATATTCTATAGGGTGTAAGTCCAGAATGAGTGTTGCAGTATTTATCATTAGTCTATAGCAAGGGTTTCGTGGTTGACTGCGAATCTGAAAGAAGCTGGCGACAAATATTTGAGCCTGTGAACAGAAACTTTATACAAGGCTGGATGGTGTGGGTGATGTTGCAAAAGAAACAAAAGCTCAATACTGCACAGAACGCTATAACGGAATTGAAGAGGATGCAAAAATTGAAAGGATATGACCATACCCCGAGAAATCTGACACTGTGTAGACAGAAGTATGAACTAATGCTCGGGCGAAAACGGTTGTAAGGATGCAGACCGGCACTGTCAGAAGTCAGGATGCAAAGGTGTCCTAAGCTTTTTGATTCATTTTGTGAAACTTAGTGACTTTGTGGCAAATTCCTTTTTCTTATTAGCCGGACAATAGTGATATCCTGACAAAAATCTATTTACAGATAATACAAATTTCCTCTTGAGATTGTAAAAAAATATTGGCAAATTTGTGGTGAATTGCTGATTTAACCCCTGACGCATGAAAGAATTAATTCTCATTGGTTTTGCCCTTCTTTTTGGGGTTTTTGTTTTTGCAGGAAATGGAAATCAATTGCAAGCCGACGTCTTGCTACAAAAACAAGATCAATTATTTTTTATCGAAAACAAAGGACAATGGCACAACGATGTGCTGTACCTCTGCCGTTTGGGCAGTTTGGATGCATGGATAACTAAGTATGGTGTCAACTACACTTTTTATAAAATTGAAAAAGATCCTGCAAAACATAGCAGTGAAGAAAACGAAATAGTAAACAGGAAATTTAAATCTGAGCAGGAAAATGAAATTTTACTTGGCCACCGGGTATTACTGCAATATGAAAATCACAATCCCAACCCTGCTACCGAAGGAAGTCAAAAACAAAGTGGATATTACAATTACTTTATTGGCAATGATGCGGGCAAGCACGCAAGCAAAGTAGGTTTGTATAAAGAAGTAATGGTAAAAGATGTTTATCACGGCATTGACATACGTTATTATTTCGACCGAGGCTGTTTGAGATATGATTATTTCGTGCAACCGGGAGCTGACCCTGGCCAAATAAAATTTGAATTAACAGGAGCATACGATGAATACCTTAAGGCGGGGGATTTGTGCTACACCATGCGTTTTGGCGAAGTGCTGATTGCTGAATTAAAGAGTTTACAGGAAAACAAAGAAGTAGCCAGCCGGTTTGTAAGAACAGGCAAAAGCTGGCAACTTCTATTAGGGACATACAACACTACTTTACCACTCATTATAGACCCCCTCGTATATTCTACTTATATTGGTGGAGGTTCTGATAAAGGTAAAAGCATCGCCTTAGATGCATCTGGCAATGCATATATTACGGGTTATACATACTCAACCGATTACGACATCACTCCGGGTGCCTTTCAGACAACAAATGGTGGACTAACAGATGTTATTGTCACTAAACTTAATTCCACTGGCACGGACTTGCTGTATTCTACATATATTGGTGGAAGTGGTCTTGATCAAGGTTATAGCATCGCGCTTGATACATCAGGCAATGCATACATAACAGGACTGACAACTTCAACTGATTACGATATCACTATGAATGCCTTTCAGACAACAAATGAAGGCGATATTGATGTTTTTGTTACAAAAATTAATTCCACCGGCAATGCCTTGATGTATTCTACTTACATTGGAGGAAGTAGTGAGGATAAGGGACGTAGCATTGCGCTTGATGCATTGGGCAATGCATACATAACAGGTGATACAGAGTCAACCAATTACGACATCAGCCCGGGGGCCTTTCAGACAACAAATGGTGGACTCAACGATGTATTTGTCACTAAACTTAATTCCACTGGTACTGCCTTGCTGTATTCTACGTATATTGGTGGAAGTAGTTATGATTCTTATAATAGCATTGTCCTCGATACATTGGGCAATGCATATATAACGGGACAGACAAGTTCAACTGATTATGACATCACTCCAGATTCCTTTCAGGCAACACTTGGTGGAATCACTGATGTATTTGTCACTAAACTTAATTCCACCGGCACTGCTTTGCTATATTCTACCTACATTGGTGGAAGTATGGCAGATATGGGTTATAGCATCGTGCTCGATGCATTGGGTAATGCCTATATAACGGGTGAGACAAGATCAAATGATTACGACATCAGTCCGGGTGCCTTTCAAACTACATGTGATGGATGGGAAGACATATTTGTAACTAAACTTAATTCTACTGGTACAGCCTTGCTGTATTCTACTTATATTGGTGGAAGTTATCGTGATTTTGGTTATGGTATTGCGCTCGATGCATCGGGCAATGTATCCATAACGGGATTGACATATTCAACTGATTACGACATCAGTCCTGGTGCCTTTCAGACAACAAACGATGGATACACTGATGTTTTTGTCACTAAACTTAATTCCACCGGTACTGCCTTATTGTATTCTACTTACATTGGTGGAAGTGGTGAGGATGGAGGTTATAGCATCGCGCTTGATGTATCGGGCAATTCTTACATAACGGGTTTTACTCAGTCAACCGATTACGACATCAGTCCTGGTGCCTTTCAGCCAATAATTGGGGGAACATTTGGGGGAAACACTAATTTATTTATTACAAAACTGGCACTATGCCTGGAGGCTCCGGCTCAGCCCTCCGCGATCAGCGGCAACGCCACTCCCTGTGAAGCAGCAATAGAAACTTATTCGGTAGCTCTTGTGGATGGTGTGACTTATACTTGGACCCTTCCAACAGATTGGACTCAGACTGGTGGGGGCACCTCAAACGCAATTACTGTTACCGTTGGTGCAGGAAGTGGAAATATTACCGTTACTCCTTCAAATGGATGCGGTATCGGCACAGCACAAACTCTTGCTGTTGCGCCAACTTCTTTGCCTGCTCAGCCAGGCGCTATTACCGGCTCAACTGCACCTTGCGAGGGAACATCGCAAAGCTACAGCATTACAAATATGACCGGTATTACTTACAACTGGACATTCCCCATAGGATGGACTCAAACCGGAGGGGGTACAACCAATTCGGTTACTGTTACTGTTGGTGCTAACAACGGTGAAATTACTGTTACTCCTTCCATAGCATGTGGCAATGGTACTGCACAAACATTAGATGTTACACCTGAACCGTTTCCTGCACAACCCTCTGCAATCAGCGGCAACGCCACTCCCTGTGAAGCAGAAACGGAAACTTACTCGGTGACAATTGTGGACAGTGTTTCTTATACATGGACCTTTCCTGCAGATTGGACACAAACAGGCGGTGGAAATACAAACTCGGTTACTGTTACCGTTGGTCCTGGTTCGGGTAACATTACCTGCACCCCTTCAAATGAATGCGGCAATGGCACAGCACAAACACTTGCTGTTGCGTCAACTACTTTGCCGGCCCAGCCCAGCATTATTAACGGCTCAACTATACCATGCCAGGGATCATCACAAAGCTACAGTGTTACAAATGTTGACGGTGTTACTTATACATGGATCATCCCTGCGGATTGGACACAGACTGGTGGGGGCACCACAAACGCAATTTCTGCTACCGTTGGTGCAGAAAGCGGTAATATTACTGTTACCCCTTCAAATGAGTGCGGCAATGGCACAGCACAAACTCTTGCTGTTGCACCAACTCCTTTGCCGGCACAGCCAGGCGCTATTACCGGCTCCACTGCTCCTTGCGAGGGAACATCGCAAAACTATAACGTTACAAATGTGGACGGTGTTACTTATACATGGACCTTCCCTGCGGGTTGGACACAGACAGGAGGTGGAACAACTAATTCGGTTACTATTACCGTTGGTTCAGAGAGCGGTAATATTACCGTTACCCCTTCAAATGAGTGCGGTAACGGCGCCAGTTCACCTTTTTTAAGTATTACTGTTGCTTCGACTCCTCCTACTCCTGTCATAACTTATCATGGTGATACTCTAACAAGTAGTCTTATTACAGGCAACCAATGGTATAAAGATGGGGTGGCAATAAGTGGAGCTACAAATCAGAATTATGTTACTGCTGAGACAGGTGCCTATACTGTTGTTGTTACAATAAACGGATGCAGTTCAGAAAGATCAGCACCATTCATCATCACATCAATCACTAACAACATAAATGAGCTGAACACCTTGCTCATTCAGCCGAACCCGAACATTGGTAAGTTCAAACTCACCGCCGAAGTTGCCAGAAGACAGGTCTGCACGCTTGAGATCATCACCAATACAGGTGTGACGATTTACAAGGTAAGCGGACTTGTTTTAGATGGAAAGTTCAGTAAAGAAGTTGATATTGCTGGAGCATCTGCTGGAGATTACATGGTAGTGCTTCGGAATTCTGAGAATCAGGTCATCCGCAAAATGATAATAACTCACTAATTAAAGTAAAATTTGTTACAAGAGGTTGCCTCAAAAGGGCAGCCTCTTATAGTGTGTCTGGCATGGTCACATTCTATAGGGTGCAAGTCCCGAATGAGTGTTGTAGTACATATCATTATCCGAGAGCAAGTGTTTCGAGTGTGACTGCGAAATTTTAACAAACCGCCGTATGCCTTACGGCACGTAAGGTGTTGTGAGAGGTCGGAAAATAAAATAGGAGGAAAACTATTTAATTTCCTCCTACTCGATTGGAGCTGAAAGAACTATCGTTTATCTACTTCAATTATAAAAGCTATTCGATCGTCAGGATTTACGCGTGTATCAAAACCAACATTGCCTGATTTTTCAGTAAAATCAATATCCTTTCGTATTTGCGAACCTAAGGCTTCTGCAACTTTAGCGGAATAAGAACCCGAACGGCTTTTGCTAATCGATTCATTCAACGCCTTATAGTCAAGTGGTTTTTTGGTAACCACAACGGCCACATAATCTTTTGAGCCCACATTATCAGCCTGTAACGAATAATCTTTAGGGAACAATCGTGTTCCGGTAATGCCGCAAAACGGTGAATGTTTTGGGGTATATGGAAAAAGTATATAAGAACTTCCATCTGTTTCCTGTCCGAAAATATATGTGTAGCAAGCAGAAGAGTTAGTTACTTCAATTTTAAATTTATCCCCTTTTTTAACCGGCTCAGCAGTGGTATATGTATTTCCGCTTTTGTATTTCAAAGGAAGCGCTGGCAGATTGCGTGTGTCGGGCACATCATCGTTGTAACTAACAAGCCCGAATTCGACCTGTAAACGCGATTCATCCTGCTTTTCGGTGGTTCCCATCGGATCCATTCCGTAAGCTTCTTTTACAAAATAATCGAAATCCTTATATCGTATCCATGCTAAGCCATTTTCACCCCATTCCTTTCCCCAGCTGTTCATAATCTGAAAAGCACCACCTTCGAGGAAATCGTCGTAGCCTATCACACTCATTGCATGGCCGCCAAAACCCATTTTGTTGTAATCATCGGCTGTAGGAATCCATACTTTTTCGCCAAGCATCCCCTGCATAAATGTACCGCCAACCATCATTCCAATTACCACAGGTGCGCCCTGGGCAAGGTTTTGTTTTACAGCAAGCATATCAACTTTGTAATCGTCGCCACTTTTCGAAAGGCGGTTAAAACCCGATATCCTGTATGCCTCTGCCGATTGTAACTGAGATTGAGCCGGTTGTGCCGAGCAATCATTTTCATTATACGGAAATTCCCGTAAAGGCAAAGCACCGATCTGCTTCATATTCTCCATAGCCCTGAGAATATAAGATCCCTGGCAACCATCCAAACCGATTTGGTTGTACAAAAACGAAGGACTGAAAGCGGAAGCATCCGGATCTTTTCCCGATTGCTGCGCATACATTACAGTTCGTGCCGAATAAGCGGCCGACCACGCAACGCATGATCCCTGGCTGCCCTGGTTTAAGGGTTCAGGAGTGTATTTTTCGAGAGTAACACGCTCAGGCATAGGATTTTTGACGTTGTCGGCCAATGGCTCAAAAACTTCAGCCTGATCATAAACCTGTTCATTTAAGTCTGCGCCAAGCGAAAATGAATCACCTCCGGCGGCTGATTGAATCAGGTTTTTACCTCCCAGTAAATAAATAGCAGCCCCGACAGCTACCAGCACAAGAGCTATTTTTGGGTTCTTAAACAGCAAAGGAAGCAATGCAGTGAGGCAACCACTGTTAATGCCACCGGGAAGTTTACCACCGCCACCGCCCCCCTGTCCGGGATAATTATCCGGAGCACTGCGGTCCCTGTCTTTTACAATTCGTATTGGCATAGTCGATTTTTTAAACAATAATTTTATCAGATAACATCTAAAATCAAAAGTAATGCAATTTTGAATAATTTTGGACATTCATACAGCTCACATTTCTGATTTCTAAACGGATTTACCTAACTTCGTTGCGAAATGTGAAATTCCTCCATTGCTGAAGGAAAAGCCCGACACATAAAGGAAGGTAATATAACCTATCACTTTCTAATTCAACAACTGCTTTACAACAATACAAATCAAGCGTTTTCGCGATCTTTTTATGAAACTGATTATAAAAACATTTATTTTTCTTTTTCTCTCGGGTATTGCTTTTTCCCCGCTTTATGCGCAGGAAAGGGATGCTGAAGTTGAGTATTCGAACGAAGTGAAGGGATGGATTTTTGGATTGAATGTCGGAGTTTATTATCCGTCAAAATCGACAGCTGCATATTACAACGGCAGCTCTGCCAATATAAATAATGCGGAATATGTAATGTCAAATTATTATTGGTATCGGGAGATATTTGACACTTTGGACGCCAACAATTCTGTTGTAGTTTTTGGCTTGCCCCAAAATATGCACTATCAGATTGCCATGCGCCCCGGATTATACGCTCAGTATTGTTTTAATGAACGGCTGTCGCTTGTTATCGAATTCAATTACATGAAACTGAAAGCCAATGATGTTATAATATTTGAGGTTGATCGTAAAGAATATGCCACAAAACCTGATTTGCGTTTATACCCGATTCGGGGCATTGAGGAAAGGGTTTATGCCGATATTGGCCTTAAACGTACGTATCCCCAAAATGATAAACTTTCCTATTTCGCAATGGGCGGATTGAATGTAAATAGTACTAAAGTAAAAGAAAGCTCATTTTATGTGGAAGAAAGAGAATATAGTATGATAAATACGTATGGCAATAATGGCTATATCCCAAACAGCAATATGCAGACATACAATGTTTATCAGGGCGGAATTGGAGTTGGAATGTATGCAGGAGGAGGAGCTGCGCTTACTTTTGGTAATGGCATTGTTATTGAACCAGGTATTACGGCTCATTGGCTGATGGTAAAACTCGAACGTTATCAGAATATGAATCCGGGAATAGGTGCCTATGTCCGTTTCCTCTTTTAAACGGTTATTAATTAGTACACTTTTCCCCTGAAAATGATCTCATACTTGTTTTTACGATTTATGATAGTACTTGTAGGGATCATGCCCTTCAGGCTTATGTACTTGTTTTCCGATTCTATCTATGTTCTGATCTTTTATGTGATCGGCTACAGGCGGAAAGTAGTTTATTCTAATCTCTCCCATTCATTTCCTGAAATGAGTAAAAAGGATTTATGCCTTTTAGAAAAGAAATTCTATCATCATCTTTGTGATATCAGCCTCGAAAGCATTAAAGGACACTCAATGAGCCCACAGGAAATAATCCGCAGGCATCATATTCTTAATCCGGAACTGGCTAACTATTTTTTTGACCGTAAGCTCAGTGTTATTTCAGTGCCAGGGCATTATAACAACTGGGAATGGGGCTCCATGTCGCCGGGACTTCAACTTAAATTTCCGATTGTCGGATTTTATAAACCTATGAGCAACAAGCGGGTAGATGCTTTTGCCAAGCGACACAGGGCAAAATTTAACACTAACCTGGCTTCAATAAAGGAAACGGCTGTAACCTTTACCCAATTGTCCGAAATTCCACATGCTTATATCATGGCTTCTGATCAAAGCCCTACAAATCTGAAGGAGTGTTACTGGTTCCATTTTCTGAATCAGGAAACAGCCTGGCTGCATGGACCCGAAAAGTATGCAAGGAAATACAACTGGCCTGTTATATATGTTGATATACGAAAAGTCAAAAGAGGTTTTTATGAACTCGAACTGGTGACGCTTACTGATGATCCTGCATCAATGCCCGAAGGTGAAATAACCCGGTTGTATGTGGAGCACATCGAAAAATCAATTCTTGCCGAACCGGCATACTGGCTTTGGTCGCATAAGAGGTGGAAGCATCGGAGAGAATAAAAGGGGTTTCAGGTTTCTGGTTTACCTTCGGTGAGCTCGCTTCGCTTGGTTCAGGTTTCACGGTTAACCCGGTTAAGTTTTTCCTTAAACCACTTCCGCTACCACAAAAGCACTTCCGCCAACCATTACCAAATCTTCATTGCCTGCATTTTTCTGAGCTGATGCAAGTGCTTCTTTCACACTTTTAAATACCATTCCTTGCAGCGAATGAGTTTCTGCAAGATGTGCGAGTTCAGATGCATCCAAACCTCGTGGAATATCTGCTTTGCAATAATAATATGTTGCGTCTTTCGGTAATTTCGAAAGCATGCCTGCAACATCCTTGTCATTTACAACACCTATTACAAAATGTAGTTTATTGTGTGGCGTAATTGCAATTTGCTCAAGTACTTCGCGAATCCCGTCGGGGTTATGGCCTATATCAGCAATGGTCAGCGGATTTTTGCATATGGTTTGCCAGCGACCCATCAAACCTGTATTTTTTACCGTTTTTCGGATGCCGGATATAATATCCTCTGTATGAATTTTTATACTGCAAGCCTTAAGTTTTTCAATTGCACAGATTACTGTTGCCAGATTTTTTAACTGGTATTTCCCCGAAAGGGGTGAGAAAAGTTTGTATAGCTGATTGGAAGACAATGATTCAAATTCAGCACTGAGCAGGGGCGGACGATGTTTTGTAAAATTCGTGTTAAGGAGCAACACCTGCTGATCGGCAAAAGTTATTTCTGATTGATGCTTTTGTGCAAACTGATTGAAAACTGGCGCAGTTTCAGGATGTGTTTCACCAATTACCACAGGAATCCCGGGTTTAATAATACCTGCTTTCTCGGCCGCAATCTTTGCAAGCGTGTTACCAAGAAATTGAGTATGGTCAAAGCCGATATTGGTGATTATTGTCAGGATTGGCTTTACTACATTGGTTGAGTCGAGGCGGCCACCCATACCGGTTTCGATCACAGCAATATCAACATTTTCTTTTTCGAAATACCATGCAGCAAGGGCGAAAGTCCATTCGAAAAAAGATGGTTGAATATCCTTAAAATCAACACTATGCATCTCAACAAAAGCGGTGACTTCACTTTTGCTTATCATGTGTCCGTTAATTTTTATACGTTCGCGGAAGTCCTTGAGATGGGGCGAAGTAAACAAGCCGGTTTTATAACCTGCTTCCTGTAATACCGATGCCAGAAAATGCGAAGTTGATCCTTTTCCATTGGTTCCAGCAATATGAATACTGCGGAATTTCCTTTCGGGATTGCCCAGCTTACCACAAAGCGCAATTGTATTATCCAGGTCAGCCTTATAAGCAGCCGCGCCAATGCGGTGAAACATCGGGAGCTGGCTAAATAAATATTCCAGGGTTTTGGCGTAAGTCATTATCGGTTATTGCTTTGCTTTTTAAACTCTTCAAACATTCCAAACTCTTCAAACCCCTCAAGCCTCTCATTCTACTGATTCTTCCAATTCTCCTCAAATATTTCCCCGTTAACGCTGAGATTAAGCCCATAACTGAAGTCATTTGCATTCCGTTTCAGATCGTAATACGATTCGATGCGGAATCCGAAATTAACACCTTTCATAATATCATGACCTATCAATAGTTTGGATGTAATAAGTTCTCTCTTTTCGCCCACATACCAGTCGTTAAACTGCGAAACCGACTGGAACAGGTAATCGCCCAAAGGAGCAAAGAAATACTCCCCATGAAACCAGCCTGAGCTCAGCTTTGCCCATTTATTTTCAAATGTTATTGTATTATGCAACGCAAAACCCGATTCGAAGGGGATTGTATTGGTTTGTGAGAGTTCCAGTGCCTGTATGTAAAAGGAAGAAAGTGTAAGCCTGTCGAGAGCTTTTTTACCAGGAACAAATATGTATTTTAAGCCGGCCGCTATATTAGCCCGGGATTGTAACGGACTATCGGAATTATCAACCTGTCCGCCGAAATGATTTATAATACTTTGAAAATGAGCGCTTAATCCACGGTTCTCAATTATATTTTTTAATGAATAGGATGCTAGAAATCCGCCGGAAATTACTTCCTGATGCGCTTCGTTGGGGAGCAGGAATTTCTCCCAGTCCATATAAACATCAGCATTAAACCTTTTCCTGTTTACCAGGAACTGAACTCCATATTCGGGTTTTTTAATAAAATAATTGTCAGTACTGTAAATGGGTTCAATAAAACCATGCTGAAGTTGCCCGTCGAGTTGCCCGAAAATAAGCTCTGCATCAGGCCGGAAGCTATACCTGGCTCTAATTACCGGAAGTGATTGATTAAACCCATCCTGACCGTAATACTGACGAAAATACCAGCCACCGCTCAAACTGAATTTTTTACTCAGAGCCCATGTTATCTCCGGTTGAAGTACCGAACCGATATAGGTTATCCCTTCGGTGTAGGGACCGAAATATTCGTTGTTTTTAATAAAATTGTTGTTGTGAATGTGAAAGCTGAATTTTTGGGAATCGGAAGTATCGCCGGTGAATTTCGGGACATAACTTTCGTAAAAATTTTGAGCATTAACACAATCATGTGAGGATATCAACACAATTATTACAGCGTATCTGAGAAAGTTTTTCATGGCCGGTTATTGTTTTAACAGGTATAACTTCCCTCCACTCACGCTGAAAAGCAAATAGCCGGGACTTGCAGCGGCAAGGCTTAAAATTTCATTGGAAGGCATTGCAGCATTTTCCACAGTATAGCTATACCAGTTTTTGCCATCGAAACGCACAATCCCGGATCCGAAAGTACCGCACCAGATAGTTTCATCCCCGCTTACTTCAATAGCAGTGATTGGTTTTGAAGTTCCGGTGGTTAGAATTGTATACGTATCCTCATAAAAATGAATAAGTTGCGATGTTTCTGATGCTGTCCAGATAGTTCCGTCAGCTGCTTTTGCGATAGCAGTAAAGTTCTGCGACAATACTGGAAGTCCGGCGCTCATGCTCTCCCATTCTTCATTCTTAAGCCTGATTATTCCTTTATCGGCACTCGTAAGCCATACAATCTGATCGTTGTCCGAAACCAGCGAATTAATGTTGCCGGATTGTATATCGGAATTTATAAGTGTTTGAAAATGCCATTCGTTATTTTGAAACGTAGCCATGCCACCTGATTTGCCTTTTATCCCAACACGTATTTTTCCTATTCCTTCTACAGCAACGGAGGTTACCCTTAAACCTTTAAACTGACTGATTTCCTGCCATTTATCTCCATCAAAGAATGCCAGGCCGCTTTTCCATCCTACCCAGATATTATTGTTTCCATCTCTGTTTATAGTTGTAATTGAATCAAAGTCAATACCTGAGGTTGAGTTATCATAAACAGTCCAATCGTACCCATCGTTATGCAGCAAGCCTTCATTACCTTTTGCGCCAAGCCACAAAGAATGGTCGTTCTCGTAAAAAATCACCGAAATATCCCTTTCCGTAATCCCGGAACCTGTATAAGAATACTCGCTCCAGATGTGAGGCGGGTACTCGTCATTTTTTTCCTTGCACGCAGTTACCAATACAAGGCTGGCGGCAAAAAGGATAAGAAGGGGTAAAGATCGGAATGGATTCATTGAAAATGGATTTTCCAGGATGGGTGCAAAAATACCTTTTTCGGTTGAGGAATTAAAAGTAATCTGACCCTTACGGAAGTTTTTCTTTGAAAAGTGACATATCGCAAGCATTACTTAAAGCAATGACGCTGATGAACAGTGATTTTCCGGAAAGTAATCAGATGGCCGTGTTTTAAGAAATTATTTCCAATCCCTGGAAATTCAAAATTAAGAAGCTTGTCATTTTTGTATAATTTTATCGTCACCAATAAGTATAAAAATGGAAGAATCAGGCAACCATATCAAGACTGCAGCTGTACAGTTTTTACATCTAACTTCAATTGGAAAAGTAAGCGAAGCTTTTAATTTATATGTTTCTCCGGATTTCAGGCACCATAATATGTATTTTAAAGGTGATGCTGATTCGCTTAAAACTGCTATGGAGGAAAGTGCCATAAATCTGCCTGCCAAGCAACTCGAAATCCAGTTTGCCATTCAGGAAGAAAACAGGGTTGCGGTATATTCAAAGATTACCATTAGTGACGGAGAACCGGGAATAGCCCTGGTACATTTCTTTCGTTTCCGTGATTCTAAAATTGTGGAACTTTGGGATTTGGCGCAGGCAGCACCTGATGAAATAGTAAATGAAAATGGTTTGTTTTAGTATTCGCAGAAAAATATTCTGAGGATTTTTATTTTATTAACCACCGGCGAAACAAAGGTTAATGAAGTGGTTACTGCAATTGCATTTTTGGGATAAAATAGCCAATACATTTACAGTAGAAAATGGATTGCAGTTTCATATTTCAGCAACTTCTTTCCAGTCGCCACTGTGCTTTATAAGGTTGATAAGCATGTCAATAGCTTCAGCTTCCGGAATATTCTTAAATGCAATATCCTTTCCTTTGTAAAGTGTTACATTGCCTTTTCCTGCGCCTACATATCCATAGTCAGCGTCGGCCATTTCGCCCGGACCGTTTACAATGCATCCCATCACGGCTATTTTAAGACCTTTGAGATGTTGGGTCGCGGATTTTACCTCCTGCAATGTTTTTTCAATATCAAATAGTGTTCGTCCACACGAAGGACACGAAATAAACTCGGTGCGGGTAATCCGGGCGCGGGTAGCCTGCAGAATACCAAAACCTGTTTGAGCAACAGTTTCAGCATTTATATTTTGAGCTTGCGGCCAAATGGCATCCCCAATCCCATCAATAAGCAAACTTCCGAAATCAATAGCAATGTCAACCTGAAAACGAAGCAGGTTTTCTGTTTCATAACTATTTTTCAGTATTAGCGGTTTTGTATCAGTCAAATCAGTAGAAGCAAGTTTTTTTCTCATTTCCAATGCATTGCCTTCAACAATTTTAACATGCTCATGGTTATGTGCTTGCAGAATGTTAGTGGTACGAAAATGCTCATCAACAATACAATTTTTGCCGGCTTTTTCAACAATCACACCAACCGGATACTTGCCCCCGATTCCTGAAACAGCAATAGTTTCGCGCTTAGACTGGTATCCGGGATTTAAGCTTAAAGGATCGGAAATTAGCTGATTGTTGCTACGTTCGGCATTATAACGTTTGGTAATGGCAAGAGCCACAGGGATTTCTATTTCGGGTGCTCCCGTGAGTGAAACGCGTATTGTATCGCCGATTCCTTCTTCGAGCAACGTACCTACTCCGGCTGCCGACTTTATGATCCCGTCATCACCATCGCCGGCTTCGGTAACTCCCAGGTGAACAGGAAAACTCATTCCTTCTGCTATCATTTTTTCAACCAGCAGGCGGGTGGATTGCACCATCACACGCACATTGCTCGATTTCATGGAGAATACAACGTTCATAAATCCTTCGCGCATGCAGATACGGCCAAATTCCAACGCACTTTCCACCATGCCTTCGGGAGTATCGCCGTAACGGTCCATAATGCGGCTGCTCAACGAACCGTGGTTGGTGCCGATTCGGATTGCGGTACCGTTGTTTTTGCAGATAGCTAGTAAAGGATGCAAACGTTCAGCTATCCTTTCAAGTTCTTCGTCATAAGCTTTGTTGGTAAGGATTGCGGAAGATGTTCGTTTATCAGTATAATTTCCCGGGTTTATACGAACTTTTTCGACTATACCGGCAGCAATTTCAGCTGCGTGCGGATTGAAATGAATATCGGCTATCAAGGGCATGCTGATACCTTTTTGCAGCAATCCTTTTTTTATCAGCGCCAGGTTATTGGCTTCCGTAACTCCTTGTGCTGTAAGGCGCACCATTTCGCAGCCAGCGTTCACCAGCCTGATGCATTGTGCAATGGATGCTTCAATATCGTTGGTATCGGTATTGGTCATGGATTGCACGCGAATGGGAAAATGTCCGCCCAGCGGCAGGTTACCGATATGTACTACCCCTGAAGTGTATTTTGGGAACATGTTGTGGTTTGAATAAGGAATAGTAGAGGAAAATTATATTATCCGATAATTTCCTTGATTTCCGGATCGTTTTCAACCATTTTTTTCAATGCTTCTTTGCAGAGATATTTCTTGGTTTTGGCGTAAAACTCTGATTTGTAGCCCATATTGTCGGCAATTTCTTTTGCTGACATTTTGGTAAGAAACAATTTTAACAGTTTCTGGCAGTCTTCGCTTAGGTTTTCGAACTGCCTCACAAACGACTGGTATTTTTCTTCGTATTCCAGATGTACTTCCAGTCCTACTTCCGGTGTATCGAGCCAGCGGGTAAGTTCATCCTGGTTTTTGTAAGTCATACGTTTGCGTTTGAGCCTCTGCAGCCATATGTTTTTGCTTATCGAATACAGATATGTGATGAACGATGAACTTAATTCAAAATTATCGTCTTTTATCTTGGTTAAAATTACCAATAACGCTTCCTGAAATACATCTTCGGCATCCTCTTCGAGGCCGGCATTGTTTTTAATAAGATACTTTATGGAAGGAAAAAATTCCTTATACACATAGCGAATGATAAAATCACTATTAAGCCGGAGGCCTTCAACTATGGCATAATCTGAATAGTGAATCATTTCCTTTGCAAAGGTATTTGGTCAAACAGAATTGGAACCTCGCAAAACATCATTTATGCAACCACAAAGGTTATGTATGTCAGCATGTTAAGGCAGGTTTCAGTGGTTTTTGGGTTGTGAAGGTAATAAATTTTTTAAAAAACCTATCTTCATATTTTATCATTTTTCAACCGCTGGTTGTTATGAAGCTTATTACCAGCGCTTTAAAATATATGCAAATTTTCAGCATAAAGATATTCTGGTAAGAAAATTCGAAAATGACGTAATATTATTTTTTGCTAATTCCATCAGACAATGTCAGTTCTCTCGGTTATATTACCGTTATATTATGAAGGCCGTAACATTAATCACATTTTCAACTGTATACCAACGGTTGAGCTGATGAAAGTTTGACTGAAGAAGTTATCACTTTTAATGGTTATTTGACGTTTGCCAGGTATTGCGGTTAATCAGGGCAAACTTCACCAGATATTGTTTTTCCGGAGCAGGATCTTGATTTTTGTATTCAACATGATTTAGAATTTGAATCTAACAGTTTACATAATTCATCGGACTTCATTGGGTGGCGATTGCAAGCAAAATTATCATAAGCTCAATGATCAAACGAATATACTAAAACTCATTTTAAAGAGTTATTATTCCACACCACTTTCACAGCACCATTTTATGAAAATAGCCAGACTACACCTGTTCGTAATATTCTTTTTATCATTGGTAAACCAGGCTGCCGCACAAACCACAAATTACAGCCTGTGGCTCGATCATCTTCCTTACAACAACTGCAAAGCAGTAACCGAGGCGGGTGATATGATTTTTGCTGCAACACCTTATAGTTTATTCTATTTTAACAAAACGGATAACAGTTTGAACAGGCTTAACAAAGTTACTCCCGGCGGACTTTCGGATATCGGTATAAGCAGCATGGCTTACAGCAGTCAGCTCAATACGATAGTTGTAGCTTATACCAATACCAATGTCGATCTGGTAAAAGGTTCGGAAGTAATCAATATTCCTGATATTAAAAGGAAACAGATATTGGGTAATAAAACCATTAACAGCATACTGGTAATTGATAAACTGGCTTACCTGGCTTGTGGTTTTGGTATTGTGGTGCTGGATATTGAGAAAGAAGAAATTAAAGATACCTATTACATAGGGCCTTCCGGTTCTCAGATTGATGTGAAAGCACTTACTTTTCACCCAACGGATAATAAATTTTACGCAGCTACCGAAAAAGGGATTTACTCGGCACCGGCAACTTCAAACCTGGCTTATTATGTTAACTGGACCAAGGACGTTTCCATAACCGGTCCTAATGATAATTTTAACCTTATTGCATCGTTCAGCGGAAAAATTTATGCAAATAAAACCCGCTACTCATGGGATTCGGATACCATGTTTGTTAACGACGGTAACAGCTGGGCTTATTTTGTGCCTAATAATCATTCGAACCGCACAGCCATGCGCGTAAGCGGCGACCGGTTGGTGGTTTGTAATTATTTAAATATCACTACATATAAACCTGACGGCACACAGGAAACACAATACTTCTCATATAACCCTGGTTCTATAAGGCCTAATGATGCTGTTTTTGACAATGAAGGAAAGCTGTGGGTGGCCGATATTATTGAAGGCATGTGGAGTATCGGAAGTGACCTTGTAGGGGCGAATTATACTTTCAACGGGCCATCGTCGTACCTTGTTGCGGCTATGGATATCAGCGGGAAAAATGTTTGGGCAGTGCCCGGCGGAAGGACGGCTTCATATACCGGCCTGTCGAGGATAGCTCAGTGCTATACACTGACCGGAAATATCTGGAGCACGTTTAATGCAACCAATACCCCCGATTTGGGTCCGGTTCGCGATATTTTATGCGTAGCTGCTGATCCCAACGATGCCGAACATGCTTTTATGGGAAGCTGGGGACAGGGATTACTTGAGTTTAACGATGGAGAACTCAAAGAAATTTATACTCCTGATAATAGTTCCCTTCAATATTACAATGGTTTTGGTGTGGGATACCTTCGTATCGGAGGCATTGCTTTCGACAGTTACAACAACCTTTGGGTTACCAACGATGGTGCCCCTGATGTGCTATCTGTGCGCAAACCTACAGGAGAATGGAAATCCTTTAACCTCGGTTCTCAGGGAACAGCCATTGATGTTGGAGCAATAGTTATTGATAAAGACAACCAGAAATGGATTCAGCAACGCGACCTGGCTTTATTTGTTTATAACGACAACAATACTCTCGATAATACTGCTGACGACCAATACAAAAAGCTAACGGGAGTTGCAGGAAACGGGAACCTGCCTGGCACAAGTATTGCCAGCATGGCTGTAGACCGCGACGGGCAGTTATGGTTGGGTACTGATCAGGGTGTGGCAGTTATTTATTCACCTGGCAATGTTTTTACGGGAGGTAATTATGATGCGCAACAGGTTATGGTCGAAGAAGAAGGGTATCTGCATCCGTTGCTCGAAACTGAAGCTATTACGGCAATAGCTGTAAACGGTAATAACGAAAAATGGCTTGGCACCGACAAAGCAGGCGTTTTCCTTATGTCAGCCGATGGAACTGAGGAACTTCTTCATTTTACCGAGGCTGACAGTCCGTTGCTGTCAAACTCCATCCAGTCCATAAAGATATCGAGCAATGGTGAAGTTTATTTTGCGACCTCACTCGGTATAGTTTCCTACAAAGACTACAAAGTTGAACCACCCGCCACCCTCGATTCGCTGGTGATTTATCCTAACCCGGTTCGCCCGGAGTATAAAGGACCGATTTACATCAGTAACCTGGTTGCCGAGTCGAGTGTGAAAATCACGGATGTAACCGGCGCATTGGTATGGGAAACAGAAGCTCAGGGCGGACAAGTAGTATGGGATGGCAACAACCTCGAAGGCCGAAGGGTGAATACAGGCGTTTATCTGGTTTTTGTCACCAATCCCGACGGTTCGCAGAAAAAATCCGGTAAAGTGCTCTTTGTCAGGTAGGTTTCAGGTATTACTTTATAACGAACTTTTTACCTTTTTCAGGAAGCTGGCAATTATAGCGGTCGGAAGACCGAAGTCAGAAGACCGAAGTTCCATTGAAAATAATCCTGCCTATATTGATAGCGAGCAGGTAAAGTTAATGGTCATCAATCTTCTATTCGTAGGTTAATAATTTTTTAGAGAAGCTTCCGGCTTCCGTCTTCCGACTTCCGACAAAATATTTTACCCGCTTAAATAGCAGTAGTACTCCAAACCATGATCTTATCAACCAAAGGAGTAGTTCTCCATTGTATGGATTATTCCGAAACCAGCATTATAGCCCGGGTTTACACCGAGCAGCTGGGGTTGCAGTCGTATATTGTGAAAGGAGTACGAAAAAAAGGAGCGAGGATCAAGCGCAACCTTTTTGCCCCGCTTTCCATCATTCAACTTATTGCCAATCATAAGGAAGGCGAAGGTTTGCGCGTTATGCGCGACGCTTCCTGCGAGCACCAGCTCAATGCCATTGCAACTGATATGGCTAAAACAGCAGTAAGTATTTTTATGAGTGAATTGCTGAGCCGCACCATCTCGGCACAAATGGCCGATCCTAACCTGTATTATTTTATCGAAAATGCGGCGCTCAATCTCGAAAACACCCAAGAATCTATTGCCGGTTTCCCGCTGGCTTTTACAGTTGGGCTAACCCGGTTTCTGGGTTTCGACCCGCATAATAATTTCAGTCCCGAAAATTCTTATTTTGATATGACCGGAGGCAATTTCTGTTCGCATCCTCCCGGGCACCCATATTATTTTTCGTCGCCGCTTAGCGATACGTTTTCCGAGGTGTTATCAGCCATCGATGCTGGGATTATCAGCATTAAAGCCGATCATAAAACACGAAATGATTTGCTGCTGCGGATGCTGGAATATATCAGGATTCATATCCCCGCTTTCGGCGAAATGAAATCGGTGCAGGTACTCAGCGATGTGCTTAAGGATTAACCGGGTTAATCCGGTACAACACGAATTTTTCGTTTCCCCATAATTTTGTAAGACGGCTCTGCATCACGCGCGCATAACGCTGCATGGGATCGCCTGTAAGTGTAGTGTGAATCAGCAGATGAGTGGAACCGGCCTCGCTTACCTGCTTGTGAATACGCGTAGGATCGGTAGTAAAAGGGTCGGCAAGGCTGTTGCAACCTGCATACAACGCCAGCGCACGCGGTTTTGCAAATACCACTACCGATTCGGCAGGTAAATTTTTACTGATAAAAGTAAATGCTTCTATCGAAGATTCCTGCTGCGGTCCTTCCAGAATGTTTGACCCCGAACGGGCAATGCTGATGAGGCCCGGCATAAACAAAAGGATAACCATCACGCCGATTGCAACTGCTTTTTTACCAGCCGGAATCCGTTGTAAAAGTTCTATGTTTTTTAGTCCTTCGGCTGCATAAAACAGGAATATAAATCCCAGCGGAACCATCAGCCTGTATGCCGAAAAGTTATTCGGGAACACCAGCAGCATGATAACATAAAAAATAAAAAACCACTCGGTGGCTTCGGCTCCTTTAATCATGCGTTTTACAAAACCAAGCAAAGTCATAGCCAGCACAATGGAACCCAGCAGCAACGAAAATCCTTTAAAAGCTCCCGTTTCGGGTACATACAGGTACCTGAAAACTTCGAGATGATGTGCGAAATTGAGTGGAATAATCCGGATAAAATCGCCCGAATAATAAAACAACAGGTAGTCGCGGATGCTGCCTCCCGAAGGAATTTTAAAAATAAATGAGTTTATGATAAAATAAATCAGCACCGGAATCAGGATAAAACTTCCTGTGTAAACGGCAAAATCCTTTACTGATATTTTACGCCTTATTACTGCGATAATCTGTTCCATAGCTATGGCTGCCACAAATACAATTCCGGCAGGGCGCACGGCGAGCATAAATCCGGTAACTATTGACAGCAGAATAATGTACTTTAGGTTACCGGTTTTTGATTTCTGATACAATATAAAATTCAGTACAAGTAAAGCTGTAAAAGGCAGGTCCGACATTACCTCACGTTTGAAAATGATCATCTGAGGATTGTAGAGGAAAATAATTGCCAGCACCAAAGCCGTAACCCACGAAAAATAGCGACGGTAAAACAGCACCATCAGCAATCCGAGCGCAATGTAAATAAGAGAGATAAAACTTGTAAAAGCAACCATATTATTGCCGGCGATGGCATACACGGGAGCCAGCAGCAGCGGAAAACCGACGGGGTAGGCTTGCGGACCGATGTAATTCTCCTGGCTGTAAATAAAACCTGTTTCCGATTGTGGAATACCTTTCACAATATTTCCGGCTTGGTGGATATACTGGGCAAAATCGTCGCCCCAGTCGTGGCTGGTTCGTGTGCCGAGGAATAAAAGCGGCAGAAAAAGAATAACAGCGGTAATAATTACATTCCGTGGTTTTGAGAAGGCATTTCCGAACCTGGGCAACTTTTTTACTTCCATTCCTCTGTTTGTTTTACTGGCCAAAGTTAAGGAGTATTTGTAATAATCGTATTCGTTGTTGTATTTCAGTTCAGGACATGATCTCTATGTTAATAAATCAATTGTGGGGCAACAAGGCGAAGGGCAACAAGGCGAACGTAACCCGAAACTCTTCAAACCAGAAACTCTTCCACCCCTCCAATTCCCATTTCCTTCCAATTCCCTATCTTTGCAAAAAAATTTAAAAATGAATCTCGAATTAAGCGAACAGGAACAAATACGACGCAACTCACTGGCCGAACTCAATGCAATGGGAATCAACCCATACCCGGCCGAAAGTTTTCCGGTTAATGTTACTGCTCAGGCTATACTTGCCGACTACAGCCCCGAAAATGAACATGCCTTTCAAAATGTAAGCATTGCCGGCCGCATCATGACACGCCGCATCATGGGAGCCGCCTCTTTTGTTGATCTGCAGGACAGCACAGGACGTATTCAGCTTTATATAAAACGCGACGATATCTGCGAAGGGGAGGACAAATCATTCTATAATACAGCATTCAAGCGGCTGATGGATATCGGTGATATTATCGGTGTAAGCGGTTATGTATTTATTACGCAGATGGGCGAGATTTCCATTCACGTAAAGTCGTTGCGCTTACTCAGCAAATCGCTGCGGGTTTTGCCTATTGTTAAAGAAAAGGACGACCAGGTTTTTGATGCGTTTAGCGATCCTGAAGTGCGTTACCGCCAGCGTTATGTCGATTTGATCGTAAATCCCGAAATCCGCGATGTATTTGTTAAACGCACCCGCCTGGTAAATACCATGCGTACTTTCCTGAGTAACCAGGGATACCTCGAAGTGGAAACCCCCATTTTGCAACCTTTGTACGGCGGTGCCGCAGCGCGCCCTTTCAAAACACACCACAACAGTCTGGATATGACGTTGTACATGCGTATTGCCAACGAGCTATATCTCAAAAGGCTGATAGTAGGCGGTTACGACGGTGTGTTTGAGTTTTCGAAAGATTTTCGCAACGAAGGTATGGACCGTTTCCATAATCCTGAGTTTACACAAATGGAACTTTACGTGGCTTATAAAGACTACGAATGGATGATGGACACCGTGGAAGAAATGGTCGAACGCATAGCCATTGATCTGCATGGAACCACCAAAGTTCAGGTTGGAGCGAATGAAATTGATTTCAAACGCCCGTGGAAACGCTTCACGATGTTCGAAGCCGTTCAGCATTTTACAGGTGTCGATATTTCGGAAATGAATGAGGATCAGCTTCGCGAAACCTGTAAGAAATTCAATATTGCCACCGACGAAAGTATGGGCAAAGGCAAACTCATTGATGAGTTGTTTGGCGAAACAGCAGAGCCAAAACTTATCCAGCCAACGTTTATTACCGATTACCCTGTCGAAATGTCACCGCTTGCCAAAAAGCACCGCAGCAAACCGGGACTTGTCGAGCGTTTCGAAGCCATTTGCAACGGCAAGGAACTATGTAATTCGTTCAGCGAACTTAACGATCCTATCGATCAGCGTGCCCGTTTCGAAGAGCAACTCGAACTGGGAAAACGCGGCGACGACGAATCCATGGTTCTCGACGAAGACTTCCTACGTTCACTTGAATACGGAATGCCTCCGACTGCAGGACTGGGAATTGGTATCGACCGTTTAACTATGATAATGACCAACCAGCAATCCATACAGGATGTGCTTTTCTTCCCGCAGATGCGCCCCGAAAAAGCAGTTGTTGCACAGGGAGCCACTGACGAAGAGTTTGTTGCACTCGGCGTTCCGGCCGAATGGGTGCCTGTTTTGCGTAAAGCCGGTATTAAAATGCCTGCCGACCTCAGGGAAGCCAATCCCAACAAATTGCTTCACGAACTGAGTGGAATGCGCAAAAAACTGAAACTCGAAATCCCATCGCTACGCCTCGAAGAAGTGAGTGCGTGGTGCGGGAAATAAAGTGCCGATAGAATTGAAAATGCCTTTACTGAAATGAGTAAAGGCATTTTTTTTATCAAGTCCTAAAGTTGCCCCTATCCGGCAATTGATTTGTTTTCCCTGATATTCCGTTTAATTTGCAAGCTCCATGCAACCATTTGTGAAATTTACATCCCATTGAAGCATTGTAATTACACAATGAAAATATCAATTGCAGTCTTAGCTTTTCTGGTCATTTTAATGACAAACAATGTATTAGCCCAATCAAAGGAGGACATTGTTTATCTTAATAATGGCAGCATACTGCGTGGAAAAATTACCGAAAAAGTGAGTGGTAATCATGTTACCCTCGAAATGCTTGGCCGAAACTTGTTGGTTATACCGGATTCTGCAATAAAGTTGGTACTTACTGATCAGTTTGTGCAGGCAAAAATCCGCGAAAACAACTCCTCGTCAGTCGAAATGGCTGCCAGCGTGAGCTTTTTCGGCGGATCGAAAAATTCGGCAGGATGCACTTTTATCACTTCATACCGTTTCCCGTTCCGGCTGTCGACCGGAGTGGGTATTGGCAACGAATGGTTTGATCGTCAGCAGATTCCGTTTATTGCCGATGTCAAATACAGTTTCATGAAAGGATCGTGGTCGCCCTACGTTTATGCTCAAACCGGTTATGCTATCCCTTTATCAAAAAAAGCAGAGAACGACAACATGTGGTATAATCCTAATATTGAATATTATGGCGGTGTACTGGCAGGCATCGGTGGAGGCATGAGATTTAATTTCTCAGGACATAATGCGCTGATATTCAGTGTTGGATACCGCTACCAGAAGACCAAAACTGTAACCGACAACAATTATTGGGGCTCTTCATCCTACATTGAGGAAACAATAAAGTATGACAAATACAACAGAATGACTTTTTCAGTCGGTTTCCTCTTCAACTAGTATTATGTAAAGACGCGATGCTCGGTTCTCTTTTGTAGCCCCTGAAACCTGAAACAAGAAACAAGAAACCCCTTTCAACCCTAAAATAAAATGAAAACCAAGAAATTTTTCCTTTCCGCCCCCCTGATGATCCTCATGCTGTTGAGCATAGTTTCCTGCAAGGATACTTCGGTCGAATACCGCAGATATGTGGCCAATGTGCCGCAGTATATATCGTACGACGAAATGCGTCAGCCAGCCAAATCAGTGGCAGCATCGGCAATCGGCAGCGCGGGAAAAATCTACATCAAGGATAATTATCTTTTTGTAAATGAAAAGTATAAAGGGATTCATGTGTTTGATAATACGAATCCGGCCTCACCGGTAAATGTTACATTTATTGATATTCCCGGCAACGTTGACCTGGCTATCAGTGGCAATTTTCTGTATGCTGATAATTATGTCGACCTTGTTGTTCTGGATATTACAAATATTATGGCCCCCATTGAAGCGGCGCGGATCAAAAACATTTTTCCTTACACCATTCCTGAAACCGGCGAAGCTTATCCCATAAGCGAAATAAACCAGGACAAAGGGGTGATTGTCGGCTGGCAGGTTAAGGAGGTTACCGAAGAAATAAAGGAAGGTCAGATGTCGCCATACTATTTTTTCGATAAAGGCACCAATAACTTTATGCGTACTGATGCCCTCGGAGTCGGAGCACCTTCTACAACTCAAACTGTAGGTATCGGAGGGTCAATGGCAAGGTTTATTGTAAATGGCGATGAGTTTTACGGTTTGAACCAAACAGATATGCAGGTGATCAATATTAGTGAGCCTTCAAGCCCTGTGGTTGGTGTTAAAATTGATATGCAGCGGATGGTCGAAACCGTTTTTATCGACAGCAATTACCTCTTCATCGGAACACAAACCGGAATGCTTGTGTATGATATTACTAACAAACGCAATCCTGTGTACAAATCGGAGTACAACCATTTTCAAAGCTGCGACCCGGTTGTGGTTCAGGATAATATTGCTTACGTAACCCTCCGTGCCGGCAACCGTTGTGGAAACTGGCAGAATGTATTGGAAGTGATTGACCTTCAGAATATCATGAACCCGGTGCTCTTAAAAAGTTATCCTATGACTGAGCCTTACGGATTAGGAATCGACAATAAAACGCTTTTTGTGTGCGACGGATCAGCCGGTTTGAAAATATTTGATGCCACCGATCCTATGCAGGTCGATCAGAATGTTCTGAAACTATATAGTGAGTTGAAAGCGCTTGATGTAATTCCTTTCGGAAATGTACTTATTATGATAGCCGAGGATGGAATTTATCAATACACGTATTCCGATCTTCAGAATATCACTCAGCTGAGCAAAATTCCGATAGGAGGGAAGTAAACTCCGTTTTCTTGTCTCCCCTCACCTTGTCGCCCCTCGCCAAGTCTAAGATGAGTGCAGTCAAAGTGCCTCTCGCTCTTTCTTTAAGTTAAAATCAACAATTTAAATCAGACTCTTACGATGAAACAATTACTCATAGCCTTACTTGTAACTTTTTCGCTCATAGCCTGCCAAAAAGATGAAACGCCTGTTCCACAAGGGAATAACGACCTTGTAGGTTCCTGGATAAATCCTCAGTACACTGATACCCTTGTAACTTACACACGCTCTGCCAGCCTGGTTGAAAATCAGGTTGGGTTTACTTTTAAATCAAACAACTCCCTTGTTTGCCGCGAGAACAGCGGATGGTGCGGCACACCACCGATAGTAACCGCCGATTACGATGGCACATGGTCGTGGAACGACTCTCTGGTTAATATTAAAACCAGTTATTGGGGCGGTAAAACTGAATTTGCGTGGAAAATTATCTCCCTGAACCAGCAGGAACTTGTTGTTACTGTTTTGAAATATGGGAATTAGATAATGATGTAACTATTTAGCTCCTTATCCGCTCAAACCCTTTGCCATATACGCCCATCACATTGGTAACCGACATAAACGCGTCGCGGTCAATTTCTTTGATAATGCGGAAAATCTGGCTTGCTTCGGGTTTTTTAACCATTACGAGAAGCACTTTGGTTTGCTCACCGGTGTACCAGCCTTTGCCATCGATAATGGTTACTCCACGCTGCACTTCTTTACCGATGCGATCAGCAATTTCGTCGTAGTTTTTCGAAAAAATAAATATCTGCACCGATTGTTTCGAACCTGTAAACAGCAGATCGATGGTATAGGAAGTAATTCCCATGGCTACATAACCGTATACGATTTTCTCGATGGAACCAAAAATAAAATACGACGAAGCAATAATAAAAACATCAAGGTAAAGTATAATCCTGCCCGGACTGATATTACGGTATTTATTGATTATCATGGCAATAATATCCGTTCCACCGGTACTGCCGCCCTGTGTAAATACGATACCAACCCCGGCGCCGCCCAATATCCCGCCCAGAACTGTAGAAAGAAATGTATCGTTTACAATAGGTTTGGTGATATACTGCTGTAGCAACGAGAAAAAAATTGTTAACACTGCTACACTGAAAATCGTTTTTACTACAAATCCTTTTCCTAATATTTTTATAGCAAAAACAATAAGTATTGCATTAATAATCAGGTAACTGATGCCAAGAGGAAACCCGCTGGCGTAGAAAATAAGTGTCGAAACACCGGTTATTCCTCCGCCGGTAATCTGGGCAGGGATCAGGAAGGCCGTCCAGCCGAGTGCATTAAGCAACAACCCGAAAGTAATAATCAGGTGTGCTTTGATGGTGGAGGCATTAATATGTTTAAACATAATTTATCGGTCTTGTTGAATATGAACAGACTTTGTCGGATCAGTTTTTTAAATGCTGATTCCGGGCCAATCTGTTTTCAAAGGTAAAGAAGTTGCAGAAAAGTATCGTAATAAAATCGGAATCGTATAAATTTGGATTTTTCACTTTCTGATATGGGCTGTTACGTTTTTATGCATTAATTTCTTGAAGCATCAGATAAAGATTAATTCCACGAGAATTGTGATTTAGAGATGTATTCAAAAAAGTATTACTTTAGAACTCAGTTTTCATTGGATAACATCAAACCAATATTTAAGATGCTTAAAGATAAAGTCGATAAGGTAAAGCGGGCATTAACACGTTTACATCAAATTAACAAAGAAACTGGAAAAGGGAATCTGAAAATTATTAAAGACTATTATTCCCTGTATAAAACCATTCAAATCACTTTTTTCGAGTATTTTAACTTTGAATTTGAAAAGCAACCTGAACTATTCCGACGTACTTTTTTAAGTGCAGCTAACAAACGGAAGTGCCTCGAAATACTCAATTCGCGCGATTATTTTATATTGGCCCGAAATAAATACATTACTCATTTGTGTTTGGAAAGTGCAGGAGTTCCCAAGCCGGTTCTTTATTGTTATTATGATCCGATGAGTAAAATCGAAAATAACAGAATCGGATATGATCATGATTCAGTTCTGAAAATACTAAAGGAAAAAAGTGTAGGCAAATGCATTATTAAAACTACCGAAACCTCGCATGGTGAAGGTGTTTTGTTAATAAATAGCATTGAATATAAAAATGATAGTTGCTATTTGAATAGTTTTAAGGGAGATGTAATTGAATTATCAAAAATACTTAAAAGAGAACCTCTTGTCTTTGAAAGCGTTATTGAACAAACCGGTCAATTCAAAAATTTTAATTTTTCGTCAGTCAATACTATACGTTTTATGACCTTACTTCTGCCAACAGGAGAGGCAAAGGTAATAGCAACTTTTATGCGGACAGGGAGAAACGGATCCTGTGTTGACAATGCAGGAAGCGGAGGTAATATTGATGCTGCCGTGGATATTGCAACCGGCAGAATACATTCAGCAATTGAGTTTAACGGATGGCGAAAAACAACTCCAATAACCAATCACCCGGATAACGGGTCATTGCTCGAAGGCGTAATAATCGAAAACTGGGACGATATTAAAAACAAGGTTACACAGTTTCAACAGGCAATGCCTTTTTTAAGGGCCATTGGCTGGGATATTGCCATAACGGATCAGGGGCCGGTAGTAATCGAAATAAATGACTACTGGGATGAAACAGGTCAGCTGTTTATTGGAAAAGGATGGAAGCAAGAGATCGAGAATGGCTATAATGAATGGAAAAAGAATAATTAACAGTCCGATAGTGACAGAGTGAAAAAAGCCGTTTTAAAACAGTGTATTAAAGTATAATACACAGGATTTGCCAGCAAGGTTGTTCCTGTTTAAGTATTTCTTTCACGTTTTATAAAACGATGATTTGTTTTACTTTATCGAATACTATTCTAATGCGGAACCTGGGTCTTAAAAAAAATTCGTAAAATCAAAACACACAATCCTTGCTGCCTGATAGAGCAGAGAATACTTCCGTTAACGTAAAATTATTGCGATACGTAAACCGACTTATTCAACAAGCATTTTCTGTGATGCAACAAAATCATTTCCTTTAACCGAGATTATGTATGTGCCTCCGGCTAAATCAGGTAATACTAACTCCAGATGATTAAACCCGGCATTTAAGACTTCCTCTTTATTTTGAATAAATTTTCCTTCAATTGACTCTATTTCGATAGTATATGTGCCAGTTAAAGGCGTAGTAATATTAATATTAACAAGTTTGCCGGCAGGGTTAGGGAAAAGAGTAAATGTAGATTCTTTTTGCAGCTCAGGTGTATTTACGTTCGAAAATTCGGAACATCGCAGAATCACCATTTCAATCGCTGAATATTCGGAATTTCCTGTATGCCCGGCACAAATAATTTTGCCATCAGGCTGTATAAAGGACGACTTACCCTGATCTGTCCTGTTTCCAAAATCAAACTCTATCATTCCATTAATACCAAAGGTGCTATCCATATTCCCATTCGGTAAATACCTGATGATAACAATGTTGTATTTCTCTACATAGCTATCCTTTTTATACCTGCCAGTAGCAAGAATTCGGTTATCAGGCATCGCTATTACTGAGGTAGCTACATCCCATGTGCCTCCTGAAAAGTGGTTTACAACCGCTCCGTTGTTACCAAACGTATTATCAAGTGAGCCATCATTTGGATTAACCCGATATAAAAGCCACAAACCATTCGAATGGCCCGATACAATTATCTTATCATCCTGTTGTATGGCAAGTCCGTAAGCATGATTTTCGGTTTGAAAGTTATATTTCAGTAATTTTTTACCATTTATGCCAAATGCAGTATTTGCGCTCCCATCTGGATTAAATTTCATAATTGCAATCTGGTAAAGGTCCGAATCTCCGGTAACTATTATACTTCTGTCGGAAAGAAAGTTGATATTGAAAATGTATGGATATCCTTCATAAATTGCCACGATTCCATTATCCCCGAAATCAAGGTCAAACTGTCCATCGCTTTCGAGCCTGCCCATAATTAATAAACCGGAAGTGACACCGGCGACAACTATTTTTCCGTCCGGCTGTACTTTCAAACAATTGCTGCCGGAGTAATAGCCATCTGGACTTACAATCAGTTTTTCGCCGCCCTCACCAAAAGACATATCTTTTGTCCCATCGGTATTAAACTTTTGTACACACATTTGATCATAGCCGGGCAGCCTTTTTGTTCCTGCAATTACTATTTTCCCATCCTCAAGTAATTCCATATTTGCAGAAGATAACTCAACCGAGAAACTGAGATCCGAATAAACAATGCCAGTAGAATTGAAACTTAAATCAATGCTACCATCGCTGTTATGCCTGGTAATAAAACTTGTTATTGAATCGGTTCCGGTAGCTGTATTGTAGAACTGGAATAAGCCGGATGTCAATATCCTGCCATCAGGCTGAACAATCACTTCGCAGGTTCTGTCGTTGTATGGCGTTAACTCTATGATGGCATAGCCACTTTCGTTGAAAGATGGATCCAGAAATTGCGACTGCGCTTTTGCCAGACAATAAAATGAAAGCAAGGATAAAATTAATAATGCATTTTTCATAGGAAACAGTTATTAAATGAGTTATTACTAAGTGTTAAACGAACGAAAACAAGGCAATTGTATACGTATTAAAATAGGTTTTGAGATGAATATTCTACTATCATAACTATGAACATTATTCAGCTTTATTAACCATAGCATCACTGCATTTTTGTTATCAAAAGTAGAATTATTAATGCATCAATTACAGATAAATATTACTTTCTTTCAAAAAGTTTAATGGCACTGAAAATCAATAGTCAGCAGATAAAAAATCTAAAAACTTGTTTTATCAGGAATTTTAAACTGCTATATCACATTCTCAGCACATGATCGATGTTTTGTTTTTTGATGTGAGTTTTTGAAGGCATAGTTTCAAAAATTGATACATATGTTTTTTATTAATATTTCCTTGTTTCGCCTAATCGTTAAAATTTTTTTAAAGATTTTGTCATATTCTAATATATATATGTTACTTTTGTGGGTCGATGGATCAAATGCCTGATCTTCACGCCATTCAAATAAACCCCAAACAATCTTAAATCATCCAAAACCAAAATTCCTGCGTATGAAAAAATTTACTCTCTTAGTTGCTGCACTTGTAATGGTTGTTCTTACAGCCAATGCACAGGTTACCCGCAACATGGTTGCCGTCGAAATCGGAACCGGTACATGGTGTACATATTGCCCCGGAGCAGCCATGGGAGCTGACGACCTGGTTGAAAACGGTCATCGTGTGGCAATTATCGAAAATCATAATGGTGACACTTATGCTAATACTTATTCCAATGCACGTAACTCATATTACGCCATTAGCGGATATCCCACGGCAATGTTCGATGGTAAAAATGCAGTAGTTGGCGGAAGTCATACCGCAAGTATGTATTCATCATACCTGCCTAAATACAACCTGAGTATTGCTGTGCCTTCGCCAATTGATATTACTTATACAATGACACAAAGTGGTCAGCAATTTGTTTTTGATTTTACTGTTACCAAAGTTGCTGATTTACCAAACAATCAGGTAGTGCTGCATTTTGTTGTAACACAGTCAGATATCACCCAGTCGTGGCAGGGACAATCGCACCTGAATTTTGTGACCAGGCTTATGGTTCCGGATCAGAATGGTACAGCACTCGATTTCTCAAGCACTAATGTTCACAATGTAAATATTGTTGCTAACATTGATCCTATGTGGCCAATTGAAGATCTTGAGTTTGTTGCTTTCGTTCAGGATAACACAACCAAAACCATTCATAATACTGCTCGTCCTGTAAAAACTGATTTTGTTGCTTCCACTTCAACCAATATCTGTCAGAATAATTTCATTGTTTTTGAAGATAACAGCGTTGGTCGCCCTGGCTCAATCACATGGTTGTTCCCAGGTGGAAATCCGGGTTCTTCCACTTCATCCGAAAATCAGACAATTGTTTACAATACACCTGGAAATTATGATGTTATGATGATAAGTACAACCGGTCTGAGTGTTGATACTGTTTTAAAGGAAGATTATGTTACCATACGTCCGGGAGCTGAAACAACAACTCCGGCAGGTCTCACTTTGGTTTGTACCAACAATGTAAATCAAACTACCGATTATACAACCACAAGTGCATCTGCGTCAGCATATACATGGGATCTTTATCCTGCAAATGCCGGTACTGTTGCCAACAATGGTGCTACCTGTACCATTACATGGGCAAATAACTGGTATGGAACTGCAAGTTTAAGGGTTAGAGGTACCAATGATTGTGGTTTGGGTGCCTGGACCGAATATATGGATATTCTTTGTACATCGTGTGTTGGTGTTGATGAGAAAGAGAGTGCTCAGCCGGTAAGTGTTTATCCTAATCCTGCTTCAGCAAATATGAATGTATCCGTGAATACAGGAACATCAGACGTTCTTACTTTAAAACTTTTAAATTCGCTTGGAGCAGCTGTTTATACCCAAACAATCAGTACATCCGGTAAACTAAATCATGCTATCAATGTTTCTAAACTGTCAGAAGGAATGTACTTCCTGGTAGTAGAAGGCAAGAAACTGAATTACACACAAAAAGTTACAGTGCAACACTGATTTTGATTTTAAAATTTAAGAGCCTGTTTTTATAGCAGGCTTTTTTTTTATCTTTGCACAATATAAATTACTGTCATTTAGTACGTAACCCCAAAATCAAACCAATACACAAAACATGAAAAAAACCTTACTCTTATTTTTAGTTCTGCTAACTTCAGCAGGGCTGTATTCGCAGGTTCTGCTTCAGCAGGATTTCAGCGCAGGAACAATGCCTCCAACAGGCTGGATGGTTTTTGGCAACCAGAGCAATTGGGCAATTTCGGAAACAAATAATGCAGGTGGGGTTATCCCCGAGGGCCGGGTTAAAAGTGTTCCGGCATTTAACGGAACAATGCGTTTTATCTCTCCTGCTACTAACACAACAGGTCTTTCGCAGGCGATTATTCAGTTTAAACACATGTTCGACCATGTTGATGGCAACTCAACAGCGTTTACATTAAGTGTTGCTACCCGTGCTTCCTCCGGTGGAGCCTGGCACGAGGTATGGACCAAAGCTGCCACTACTGATATCCCATCCGAAACAGTAACGGTTCTTGTAAACAATACGGATGTAGGTTCAGGTTCATTCCAGTTTTGCCTGGTGGTAACCGGAAGCAGTTCGAATTTTAAGGATTGGTTCTTTGATGATATTACATTGCTCGATCCGCTTACCAACGATGCCGGAATGGCTAGCATTAATGTACCTATTATGTTTGTTGGTAACCAGGCCGTAAGCGGGAAATTTGTGAATGTTGGCGAAACAGCCATTAATTCAGTAAAAGTAAACTGGTCGCTGAATGATGGCGATGTTCATACTACCGCTTATACCGGATTGAATGTTACAACCGGGGCTGAGTATGCATATACCTGTACCGATTCAATTATTGGCGTTGCGGGAGTTTATAATCTTAAAGTCTGGGTTTCGGAACTTAACGGAAGTACTTCCCCGGATGACAATCCTGCGAATGATTTCATGATTAAGAGTATTTCTATACCTGATCAGCTGGTTTTCCGCAGGCCAATGTTCGAAGAGTTTACAAGCTCCACATGTGCCCCATGTGCCAGTTTCAATAATTCAACATTCAATCCTTTTATTGCAGCCCATGGCAACGAGATTACCCTAATAAAATACCAGATGAACTGGCCTGGCAGCGGTGATCCTTATTATACTGCCGAAGGTGGAGTGCGTAGAAGCTATTATGGTGTTAATGCAGTTCCTGATCTTTATGTGGATGGCAAAGTTTGCGGTACCAATTCAAATGCAGTTAACACTGCTTTTAATACCTCAAAGGCAACCATGACCTACCTCGAAATTCAGTCGTCGCACGAAATTGAGGGAAATAATGTGATCATTGATTGCAACATATTGCCTTATGCAAATTACAGTGGTGTAACTGTTTACATTGCCGTTCTGGAGAGGAAAACAACTCAGAATGTAGCTACCAATGGTGAAACTTCTTTTCATAATGTTATGATGAAAATGGTTCCTGATGCTTCAGGTACAATGGTTTCGCTTACAGCCAATGAGCCATATAATATGAAGCACACTGTGGATATGTCGTCAACAAACGTTGAAGAAATGGATGACCTGGTAGTTGCCATTTTTGTTCAGGCATCAAATAAAGAAATCCTGAATTCGAACTATTCAATCGAAACCGGTTCCATGATTGTTTCGATGACACCTGCTGACGGAGCATCGAATGTAAATGTATCCGCCCCTATGACAATTACTTACCATCAGCCGGTTCGCATGAAGGACGGCAGCCCGATAACAAGCAGTAACCTGGCTTCGGTTCTGTCATTGAAAGAAAACAATGCTTCAGGTGTTAATGCCGGATTTACTGCTACTATCAATGCAGCAAAAACCGTTATTACCATTACTCCAAATCCTGCTCTGAAATACAGTCAGCAGTATTTTCTGAAAATCGATACACTCGAAAATAACCTTGGCGTTAATACTTTTGCTCAGTCGTCAACTTTCACAACCGAACTCAGCACGGTTGGTGTTAATGAGCCTAAAGTGAATTCGATAGTTATTTATCCTAACCCGGCTACTGATCGTATTTATATTAAATCGAACGAAATTTCGAAAATCAGCCGTATCGAACTGATGAATACTATCGGAAAAACTGTACGTGTTATCGAAAACCCGGTATCAAGTCAGAATGAAATATCACTGAAAGTAGCCGACCTGCCAGCAGGTATCTATTTTGTAAGGGTTATGGGCGAAGGAAATACACAAACCATGCGTGTATTGATTTCACGCTAATCTAAAATTTAATTCTATCCTGAAAAAGGCTGTCAGTTCGCTGGCAGCCTTTTTTTAGTGAAAAGTGAAGAGAGAAAAGTGAAAAGTGAAGGGTGAAAAGTGAACATTGATGGGTTTAATTTGAAAAGTAAAGAATTGGTCAGTTTATATAAATTTTCCGGGGTGTAGTCACCCCTCTCCTTGAGGAGAGGGGACGGGGGTGAGGTGTATGAAAGTGAAGGAAAAATCTCAAATAAAAGAGTCAGTTTCTAAAGATTTTCCGGGGTGTAGTCACCCCTCACCAATAAGTAAAAAGTCCTTTTCCCTTCTCCAAGAAATCAAGAATACCTATTTCCTTCTCCTCAAGGAGAAGGTGCCCGCAGGGCGGATGAGGTAAGGAGAAGGTGCCCAAAGGGCGGATGAGGTTAGAGAGGGGACGGGGGTGAGGTGTATGAAAGTGAAAAACGAAAAGTGTAAAGTAAAAAATACTCTCATTTTCCCGTGATGAAATTATACTACATGATTTTTTCATAGTCTCTTATCCGACATCCCACATCCCACATTCTTGCCCCCACATCCTTTAAATTTTTCTCCCCTCCATATTACTTTTTTACTGAAATTTGATGTTTCTAATTACTGTCAAAATAACAACCTTTCGTTATGAAATCGATTATACTCATTTTTAGCCTACTGGTAGTGATCATGTTTTCTGCTATAGCAGGAAAAGTGGAGAAAACATATCATTTTGCCAAGCCCTCAGTTAGCCAAACGGATAGTTACCAGGTGTTTACCCTCGATAATACTATGCCAACTGCTCTTTACGGGCAACCGGTAATGCCTTATCGCCAGGTTAACCTGATGCTTCCCCCGGGCGAAGCTGCTGTTGGAATCGAAATCATTTTTTCGGGCGAAGTGGTTATGCCTGGCGAATTTAATCTGTATCCGCAGCAGGAAGTAAGGCCGGTTTCAGGAGGTGGCTCCGGTACTTTTATAAAAGACAATGATATATACAGCCGAAATGCTGTTTTTCCTTCCGATCCCAAAGGTCAGCTTATTACCGCTTATCTCAACGGACGGTCGTTTGCCCTTACTACTTTCACCCCGGCACAATACAATCCGGTTACCGGAAAACTTTCGTATTATACTTCCGCAAAGGTGATTATTCGCACTGCCCCCGATCCGAAAGCTGAAAAAGCCCTTGAAAACCTTGTCGTTAAAAATACACAGGCATCAAAACTTGCTGATAACAGCGAGATGGACCAGAACTACAACAGCAGGCAAAAAACTACTACCGGAAATTACGACTTGTTGATCATTACCTCTACAGCATTTAAAAACTCATTTGCCGGAATGCAGTCAGGGTATGAGAAAGAAGGAATTACCTCGCTTGTTGTAACCCGTGATAGTATTATTACAACAATGGCCGGACAGGATACTCCCGAGAAGATCAGGAATTTCATTATCCAGGAATACCAGACTCACGGCATACAATATGTTTTACTTGGTGGTGATATTGAACTGATTCCTCACCGCGGATTTTATTGTACAGTAGTTTCCGGCGGAGGTTATTCTGACCAGAATATCCCTGCCGATCTATACTACTCTGCACTCGATGGCAACTGGAATAATGATGGCGATGCTTTTTGGGGCGAACCCGGCGAGGACGACCTGTTACCGGATATTGCCATTGCACGTATGCCTTTTAGTTTTGGTACTGAACTCGATCGTATGCTCAATAAAAGTTACAAATACCAGTTTGAGCCTATTTCGGGCGAATTCCGCAATATTTTAATGGCTGGCGAAAATCTGTATTATAATCCGGACACCTGGGGAAGTGATTACCTCGAACTTCTTAAAGGTGAACGTTCTGACAACGGTTATACTACCATTGGAATACCTACAGATTACCCTTTCGATCATATATATGATGAAACAAATTACTGGACAGGGCAGGATCTGATGAACCACCTCAACCAGGGACGACCGATGCTTAACCATGTCGGCCATGCCAACGAAACATACGTGATGAAACTTTCCAATAGTGATATCACCAATGCAAATTTCAATGGATTGAATGGCATCGATCATAATTTTACCATCGTTTATACTCATGGCTGCTTGTGCGGCGCTTTCGATTACAACGATTGTATCGCTGAAAAAATGGTTACCATCGATAATTTTGCAGCTGTATTTGTAGGTAACTCGCGGTTTGGCTGGTTTAACGAAGGGCAAACGGAAGGTCCATCAGCTCACCTGCATCGCGAATACATGGATGCATTGTACAACGATAGTCTCAACCGGATAGGCAGTGCACATATGGAATCGAAAATCGCTACTGCTTCGTGGGTTACAGCTCCCGGACAATGGGAACCCGGCGCATTACGCTGGTGTTTTTACGATTGCAATGTACTGGGCGATCCTGCTTTTGCAGTGTTTACTGATAATCCGATTGAAATTTCAGCTACTTACCCGGCAACTGTTCTCATTGGAGTTCCATCCATTGAAATTACCGTTACCTCAGGTGGAAACCCGGCAGCCGGATTAACCTGCGTGGCAATGAAAGACGGAATTGTAATTGGTGAAGCAGTCACCGATGCTTCAGGCCAGGCAAGTATAATTTTTGATATTTTGGTTCAGGATGCCGGGGATGCACAAATTATTGTATCCGGATATAACTGCAAGCCAACGACCTACAATTTCGCTTTTCTTTCTGTTGCCGGTCCTTATGTGGTTTATGCACATAGCCTTGTAAACGATCCTTCCGGCAACCAGAACAACCAGCCCGACTTTGGCGAAACCATTCTGCTTACTACCGGAATGCGCAACGTAGGAGGCAGCGAAGCGCTTAATGTAATGGTAACACTTACAACGTCTGATCCTTACATCACAATTACCGACAGTACGCAACTTTATCCTGCTATTCTTTCGGGCGATACGGTTACCATCATCAACGCGTTTGAATTCGTTATTTCTGATACAATCCCCAACGGACACGAAGTTCTTTTCGGATTAAGAGCGGAAGCTGGAAATACCTGGTTCTCGGAATTTACTGTCAGCTGTTTTGCCCCCTTACTTTCGGCGGGAAGCATGGTGATTGATGATGCAGGTACCGGCAATGGCGATGGAAAACTCGATCCCGGCGAAACGGCTACTTTGCTTATTCAATCAATGAATAATGGAAATGTAGCCTGCGGTAATACCACCGGGACTCTTACAACTACAAGTCCGTGGATTACAATAGTATCTGCTGTTTATCAGCTTGGCAACCTTGCTGCAGGCGCTCAGGCAAATGCACAGTTCGAAGTACAAGTGAGTGCGGATGCACCGGCCGCGTCCATAGTTGAACTGGAGTATGTTCTGGCTTCGGGCGGTTACCAGGCAGTTGCTTCATTTTACCCCACCATCCGTTTAATTGCCGAAGATTTTGAAAGCGGCAATTTTAATAAATTCCCGTGGTCAACTCTGGGACAGAAATTCTGGAATATCACAGACAATGATCCGCTCGAAGGTGAGTTTTGCAGCCGTTCGGCACCCATCAGCCACAGCCAGCAATCAACCATGAACATTACCCTAACAATAATGGGGACCGACAGTATATCCTTTTATTCGAAAGTATCGTCGGAAGAAATTTTTGACAACCTTAAATTCTTCATCGATATACAAACCATGGGCGAATGGTCGGGCATCATTCCCTGGCAGCGCCACAGTTACCCGGTTACCGAAGGCGTGCATACCTTTAAATGGGTTTATACCAAGGACAACTATACTTCCACAGGCGACGATTGTGCCTGGGTCGATTTTATAGTTTTCCCCGCTTTTGTGGATTATACGGGTACGAACGAATTAGCAACTGGTCAATGGAGCCTGAACCTATCGCCAAACCCGGCTGACGATCACATAACCATTGAAGCAAACCTGGTTTCGAAAAGTAATTGTAAACTCCGGATTTATAACAACGAAGGCAAAAGTGTGCTAACTACTCAGGAAATAGCTACTGATAATGAAGGCCACCTTTTAAAAGTTGTTGATGTTTCATCACTGAAACCGGGTTATTATACTTGTGAAATTTCGTCCGGGGAAACCAACATTTCAAGGTCATTTATTGTTTATTAAACAATCGAAAAGCAGATTTACATTGTGCGCAATGCATTGAATATCAATTTATGATGTTCAGTGTTATTTGCACAGATAGTCTGACTCTTTTTGCATTAAAATTTATTAATATACTTTCAGCGAATGAAAAATACAGGAAAAGTTCTGCAGTTTTACAATGCCTTGAGGATTTTTCCTGTGGGATATTTATGTATTCTTATCGTCATTCTGATTTCGGCCGGACCATCTCTTCATGCACAGGAATTTATGCCAGCAAGCGAGATGCCCGAAAAATATGTTCCCGATACCCGTATCGATAACATGGGTTACTGGCGCCGGATGGCCGAACTGGGACTGATTCCGGTACAACCTTCAAAACCCGCGCCTCCGGTTATAAAACGTTCCACCGTGCTTTCGGCACCGGGAATAGCAACCTACGATTCCCCTGACATACGTGTTACCGAAACCAACACTCTGCAATCCGAAAACTCTATTTTTGTTGATCCCGAAAATGGACTTAACCTTCTGAATTCCAATAACTCGCACCCTGCTCCTTACGCTGGAACGCAATATGGTGCCGATGCTTTACAGAGTGCTGACGGTGGAAACTCATGGGATGGAACAATTGCAGGAGTAGGAGGATATAATTTTGGCGATCCGGCCGTTGCTATCAGCAGGAGCGGACGGTTGTTTGTCGGATACATTTTTTCGGGTGGCGGACAAGGAATTTCCTATTCGAATGATAATGGTCAGACCTGGCAAAAAAGAGGTGTTGCTTCTGCGCCTTCCGGATTTGGTAGCCTGCTGGATAAAAATCATTTATGGATTGATAACAGCCCCACAAGCCCTCACATGGGAAACCTTTACGATGGCTGGACTGTAATTGGCAGTGGCAGCACAAGTTCGGGACAGTTGCAGGTTTCGCGTTCAATGGATGGTGGAATGGCGTGGCAGATGCCGGCACTGATCAGCAGCCAGGTAGCCGCTGGAAGCCACAACCAGGGAATTAATATCCATACCGGCCCGCTTGGCGAAGTGTATGCAACCTGGGCAATTTACGACAGCTGGCCATCCGATGAAAAAGCCCTGGGATTTGCCCGCTCGTTAAACGGAGGTCAATCGTGGGAACCTGCTAAACGGATATTTGACGATATAAAAGGCATTCGTACCCGTGGAGTAAGCAAGCAAATGAGGGTAAATTCGTTCCCTTCCATGGCGGTGGATATCAGCAACGGTCCCGATCGGGGAAGCATTTATGTGGTATGGGCAAATGTTGGCGAACCGGGCGTTAATGAAGGAACCGGTGTAGATATTTACCTGATGAAATCAAAGGATAAAGGTGATACCTGGAGCGCACCTTCAAAAATAAATCAGGATGCTCCCGGCCTGGGTAAGCAGCATTATTTCCCGTGGATAACCTGCGATCCGGAGAACGGCAACCTTGCCGTAGTGTTTTACGACGACCGCAATGTGCCCGACGATATGTGCGAAACCTGGGTGGCTGTTTCGAAAAACGGTGGTCTGTCGTGGCAGGATTTCAGGGTTAGCGATGTGGCTTTTACTCCACAGCCCCTCACAGGGATGGCTGATAATTATTTCGGCGATTACCTTGGAATTGCTTCAAAAGGTGGGATGGTTTTTCCTTGCTGGACTGATAACCGTACCGGCGAAGCAATGGGTTATGTATCGCCATTCCGCATAGGACCGCCTGCCGGACAGCCATTTATCGATTATTATACGCACCTTATAAACGATACTTTATCAGGAAACGGCAACGCAAAACCTGAATACGGTGAAACTTTTGCTCTTTCGCTTACCATGCGTAATATCGGCGATCAGCCTGATAGTTCGGTGAATGTAACCCTTAGTTGCGAGTCGCCATTTGTTCAGGTTATCAATAGCACCCAGTATTTTGGTGATTTTGAAGCCGGCCAGATGAAAAATATCCCCGGAGCATTCCTTGTCAGGTTTTCCGACTCAATACCTGATGGTTATGATATAGTTTTTACACTTACCGCAAGCGATCATAACGACAGCATTTTTACCAGCAGCATGGTAATTCGTTCACATGCCCCGGATCTTACTATTGGCCCATTTTTTATTGTTGATACTTCAGGAAACAATAATAACCAACTCGATCCGGGCGAAACTGTTTTACTCGGTAGCGTGCTCTCCAACACGGGAAATTACACAGTTACATCTGCTACCAGCAATTTATCATCCTTATCACCTTTGTGCCAGGTAGTCACTCCCGGGGTGGTTTCGCCTCAGCTTTTGCCGGGCGAAAGCCATACGGTTTTATGGGAAGTAAATGTTGATGCGGCTGCTGAAGCAGGAACTTCGGCCGGATTTATTGATAGTCTCATCTATGGTGGTCAGCGATATGGGAAATTATTCGCAAAAAAAATAGGTGTGCTCACCGAAGACTGGGAGAGCGGCGATCTTTCGAAAATGGCCTGGCAAACCGGAGGCAGCAAACCATGGAACATCAATAATTTTATGGTGTACGAAGGTACTTACAGCCTTCGCTCCGGGTATATTAAAAGCCTTGATACTTCATCCCTGTATATGGTTTTGAACCTGGCTGCCGACGACAGCATTTCGTTTTACCGCAAAGTTTCCTCTGAGCTGAGTTATGATTTTCTGAGTTTTTATATTGATAAACTCAAAGTCGGGCAATGGTCGGGCGAGAAAGACTGGGAAAGGGTTTCTTTTCCTGTTCCGGCAGGTATTCACACAGTAAAATGGGAATATACCAAAGATCTTGGATTAAGCGTTGGATACGATGCTGCCTGGATCGATTTTATTCAGTTCCCTGTGCAACAACGCACAACAGTAAATGCCGGTAACGATACACGTATCTGCGAAGGCAATCCGTTTCAGCCGCAAGCGGTTGCAACCAATTACCTTTCATTGAAATGGAGTTCTTCAGGTTCAGGCTATTTTAATGATCCAACAATATTTAACCCTTTATATTTCCCGAGCCCGGCTGATATTGCTGCGGGATCAGTTGAGCTTTTCATTACACTCACCGGTTTTTCGTATGGCGAAATAGTAAAAGATACGCTGGTACTAACCATAGCACCCAAACCATCGGCGTATGCCGGTCCCGATACATTTACCTGTACCGGTGAAGAATTTCACACTTCAGCCTCAGCAAACAACTATATTTCAGCACACTGGACTTCTTCGGGCGATGGAATATTTGGTAACGCCGATACACTGAATACGCAGTTTTTACCGGGCGCCTATGACATTCAAAGCAAGCAAACCATGCTGATTTTGAATGTAGCAGGCGAAGCCGTTTGCGGACAAATTTCCGATACTTTACTCCTGAACATTTATCCCGGATTTACTGCATCGCTTACCGGCGATACTACAATTTGCAGAGGCGATAGCACATTACTGACACTTGCTTTTACCGGTCAGGGGCCGTGGCGGGTTTTTCTTTCCGACGGAAGTACGATGAATATTGTGAAACCACTTTTGGTTATTCCCGTGTCGCCACAAACTACAACCACCTACCAGGTGGATTCTGTAATGAATTTGGCAGGGTGTATTTCGCGTTCAGTATGGAAAGCCACGGTTAATGTATTGCAACCTCCTGCCGTTGAAATGCTTGGGCCTTCCGAAGCCTGCAGCGGACAGCAGGTAATTCTGCAAGCAAATACTGACAGTGCAGTTAGTTATTTTTGGAGCCCTGGTGAAGTTACAACCCGGTTTATAAATACCACTTTATCAGGAAATTTCGGTGAAATTATTAAATACAACGTAAAGGTTACCGGCGTAAATGGTTGCGCTACAACCGATTCGATTTCGGTTAAAATTGTGACTGATTGCACCGAAAAAAAGGCCGGCGATGTAAGCGTAAAATATTTTCCTAATCCAACGAAAGGCGATTTCACTATCGAACTCTCATCAGCTACAAGCGAAACGGCAGATATAAAAATCACTTCCATGGATAACAAACTGGTTTATTCCCTCGAAAATAGCAATGTATTGGGCATCAGATCACTTAAAATCAATTTAAATACCCTGGCACAGGGAACCTATCTCCTGAATATCCGCAGTATAAGTGGCGAATTAAAGGATAAGTTGGTGATTAAAAAGTAAGAAAATTTATTGGGCCGGAAATCTGATCTTTAGTCAACCTTTTAAATCTGGGACAAGCAGAATCTCAACCAGTAATTTTAAATCAGGTACTTATGTACTAAAGCTTTATGGAGCACAACATAGTTTTTCGCACAATATTGTTTTTACACACTAAATTTTAGAATAGTCATTGTCATTTGTGCTCTTCTCTCAAAAAACAAAAGGCTGCCCTTCGCAAAAGGCAGCCTTTTATCACATATGCATTATTCCTATTTTATCCCGGTAATAAATTTATACGTTAGCATGGTATAAATCAGTTTGGCTGCCAGGTAATCAGGCGCTTTGTTTTCCTTGTTCGGAACAAGTTCGGTAACATCGAATCCTACAATATTCACTTGTTCGCTGATTTTTTTCAGGATATTGATGATATCGAACCAGTTCATTCCGCCCGGTTCGGGAGTGCCGGTCGATGCCATAATGGATGGATTAAGCACATCGAGGTCGATGGTGATATACACGTTACGGGTAAGTTTATTCAGCAGTTCGTACATCCAGGTCGACTGATCGTAAATCTGCATAGCATAAAAAACACGTTCGGGTTTAATATTATCGCGTTCGCCCACACTCATGCTGCGTATGCCAACCTGAACAACGGGAGCCATTTCCGAAGCCCGCGCCATTACACATTTATGATCGAATTTTGAGCCGTTAAACTCGTCGCGCATATCAACGTGTGCATCGAACTGAAGGATTGTCAGGTCGCTGAATTGCTCGCTGGCGGCTTTAAAAGCTCCTATACTTACGGTATGCTCACCTCCTAAAATAACCGGAAATTTTTTCTTCTTGTAAAGCGCTTTCACCCGGTTATAAACTTCATCAACCATAGCCTCGGGCGATGAGGACTCGGTCACGGCTTCAGCAGTATGAATGCCCAGTTTATGCACTTCGCTGTCGGTATCAATATCATACATTTCGAGGTTGGCCGAAGCTTCGAGTATTGCTTTCGCCCCTTTGTCAGCGCCTTTCAGCCAGGTATTCGTGCCATCGTAAGGCACGGGGAGAATTACAATTTTTGAACTTTCAAACGCAGTGAACTCTTTTGGTAAATCACCATACTGTTTCATGATTGTTATAATTTTAAGCCCTAAACCATTATTTATCATGAACATGCGCAACTCAGGCAGCAATGTCCGGTTTTAAAAAGCATGACGTATTTCTGATAAGCTGATTGAAATACTGAGTAATGGTAAAGAGTGGGTTAATATGCTTTTTGTGTTTCAGAGGTGCGAAAATACAACTTTTTTGAAACATGCAATAATAATCCTTATGTCAGGGGAATGAAATGTACGTCACGTTCGGTTAGAGAAAACAATGCAAAAAGACGTATTTCTGTATCATTCAGTAATACAGTTTCTTATGACCCGGATTAGAAATTTGGTGCCCGATGGAAAATCAGTAGTCGCGAATATATACCTGCACTGGTATAGAAAAGTGATATGCTAATGAAGCAAAATTCTGCTTTTAGCAATGAATTTAACTAATACCCCAGGATCTTTAACATCGATTTGTGGCTTTGCTCCTTGGCAAACAGCTTGGTGAAATATTCGCCGTCTTCGTCAATATCAATAATGATATGTTTTGGGGCAGGGATAAGGCAATGCTGAATTCCGCCGTAACCAGCCAGCGAATCCTGGTAAGCGCCGGTATGAAACAAACCGATATATTGCGGTTCGTCGTCCATCAGTTTTGGCAGGAAGATGGCATTGGTGTGCGCTTCAGCATTGTAATAATCTTCGCTGTCGCAGGTTAATCCGCCAAGGAAAACGCGCTCGTATTCGCTGTCCCAGTGATTTACGGCAAGCAGGATAAATTTTTGGTTTATAGCCCAGGTGTCTGGCAGTGTAGTGATGAACGAACTGTCGATCATATTCCACAACTCCCGGTCATTCTGGCGTTTCTGGTCAATAATACTGTAAAGTATTGCACCGCTTTCGGCTACGGTAAAGGAACCAAATTCAGTGAAAATATCCGGTTGCGGTGTGCCTGTACGTTCGCAAACGCTTTTAATCTGTTCAACAATGGTTTCGGCCATATAGGCATAGTCGAAATCAAAATTCAAACTGTTTTTAATCGGGAAACCTCCCCCAATATTTAACGAAGTAAGCTGAGGACAAACCGCTTTCAGTTCGCAATAAACATTTACGCATTTCAACAATTCGTTCCAGTAGTACGCCGAGTCGCGGATACCGGTGTTAATGAAGAAATGCAGCATTTTCAACTCGAATTTCGGGTTGTTTTTAATTTCCTCTTCGTAATAAGGTACAATATCGTTGTAACGGATGCCCAGACGTGAAGTGTAAAAATCGAATTTAGGCTCTTCTTCTGAGGCGATACGGATACCAATTTTTATCTTGCGGGTAATGTTTCTGTCGTATTCGTCAAGCTCAAATTTATTGTCAAGAATAGGAATTACATTCTCGAACCCTTCCTCAATCAGGTTACAGATATTCTCGATGTATTGAGGGCGTTTAAACCCGTTACATATGATATAAGTTTCTTTCCTGATCTTGCCCGATTCGTATAATGATTCAATAATAGGAATGTCGAATGCCGAAGAAGTTTCGATATGGATGTCGTTTTTCAGTGCTTCTTCGAGTACAAATGAAAAATGCGAACTTTTGGTACAGTAACAATAATTATAACTGCCTTTGTAATCGGTTTTGGCAATTGCAACATTAAACAAGCGTTTCGCTTTCTGAATTTGACGCGATATTTTCGGTAAATACGTAACTCTCAGCGGTGTGCCATACTGTTTTATCACTTCCATTAATGGAATTTCATGAAAGTGAAGATCGCCATCCTCAACTTTGAACTCCTCGGTAGGAAAATCGAATGTTTGTTCTATAAGGTCAAGATACTTGTTTTTCATTACAGGCAATTGTTTTGAATTATTCAACAAAGTTAATTCATTTGTTTTGAAAACATGTCAGGATTTTAAACTAAAATACTTGGATGTGATAAAAAAAAGCAACCCAACTTACGTGAATCTGCTAAAAAGTTAAAATTGTTTTATGTGGGAATTGTCAATAACTGCTTAGTTCACAAAATCAAGAATAGATTGAGCTGGTTTTATAAAGTCTGGATTAATTATTCAGCGATTCAAAATATGCAAAACCAATTGTATATTTGGGTGTTTTTATCTAATACAAATACATTTTTATGCAAGATCCCGAAATCATTAAAAAAGCAGACCTTGATTATCCGATTCATCCGCTTTTAGCTTCGCGCTGGAGCCCGCGGGCATTCAATCCCAAACTTGTCGAAACTGAGAAATTACAACGTATTTTCGAAGCCGCCCGCTGGTCAGCATCATCAAGCAACTTGCAGCCCTGGTATTTTCTGGTCGGGTTTAAAGGCGATGACGTTTATACTAAAATATTTGATACACTGGTCGAATTCAATCAGTTATGGGTTATAAATGCGCCAGTCCTGGCACTTGGTATTGTTAAAATAACCAACCCCAAAGGTGCTCCCAACGGTTATGCCGGTTACGACCTGGGTCAGGCTATGGCAATGTTATCACTACAGGCACACCACGAAGGAATTTACACGCACCAGATGGGTGGATTTGATGCGGATGCTGCGGCACTGGCTTTCGGAATGCCTGCTGATTATAAAGTTATGGTTGCTTTTACAATGGGTTATAGAGGCAATGCTTCGGTATTGCACCCTAATCTATTGAAACTTGAAGAAAGTCCACGCACCCGCCGGCCATCATCCGAATCAGTGTTTACAGGGGCATTCGGCCACAAAGCCGATTTTCTTTAGCCGATAATTCTAGCAGTTTGTTTTACCTTTGCCAGGTTAAAAAGATTTATTTTATGCGTTTTATTTCGTTGTTACTTATTGCTATTGTGGTTGTTGCAGCAAGTTCGTGCAGGCAGAAGCCTTCTTCGACATCAGTTGATAAGGAGTCGGATAATATGGTTCAAACCATTAAAGCTGCGGACTTTAATGCGGATTCAGCCTGGTTTTTTATTAATGAACAGGTAAAATTTGGTCCACGGGTACCCAATAGCAAAGCTCATGAAAAATGTGCGGTCTGGCTCGAAAAAACACTTCAGAAATATTCGGCACATGTGGTTGTGCAGCCATTTACTGCAAAAGCATATGATGGTACTACGTTGAATTGTAAAAATATAATAGCCTCCTTTAATCCGAAAAGTACAACACGTGTGTTACTTTGTGCCCATTGGGATTCGCGTCCTTATGCGGATAATGATCCTGACACAACCTACCATCGCACTCCGATTGACGGGGCCAACGACGGTGGCAGCGGAGTAGGTGTTTTGCTCGAGATAGCCAGGCAATTGCGGATTTCGCCGCCTGCAATCGGAGTTGACATCGTTTTGTTTGATGCCGAAGATTATGGTGCACCGCAAAATGCTGATTATATTGGTTCTGACGATTGGGCGTTGGGTTCACAATATTGGTCGAGGTACCCGCATGTGCCGGCTTACAGCGCGCGTTACGGGATTTTGCTCGATATGGTTGGTGCCGAAAACGCAGTTTTTACCATGGAAGGTACCAGCATGTATTATGCACCTGATGTTATGCAGAAAGTTTGGAATATGGCTTCCGCTATCGGACACAGCTCTTATTTTTCGACTGAACGCACCAATGCAATCACCGATGATCATGTGTATGTGAATCAGTTACGTCAGGTACCAACCATAGATATTATTCAACACGACCCTTCGACCAATTCGGGGTTTTACCAGCACTGGCATACCATGAAAGATAATATGAAAGGAATCAGCAAACCTACTTTGATGGCAGTAGGGCAAACGGTGCTGACGGTGGTAAGGAGTGAAAAGTGAAAAGTGAAAAGTGTCGCTTCGTTTCACTCGCAATGACGGTGAAGAGCGAAAAGTTGAGGAATACTTGATAAGTAAAGAAATCCACAAATGGTAACATGCCGTGTTCCCATTTGTGGATTTTAGTTTTTAGTGAATTATTTCTGAATTACAGCAGATCATTCGCCAGGTTCGCCAATTCCGATCGTTCACCTTTTTCGAGCCTTACATGCGCATACATCGGGTGCGATTTTACCTTGTCGATAAGGTACGAAAGTCCGTTACTTTGCGAGTCGAGATAAGGGGTATCGATTTGGAAAATATCACCTGTAAATACAATTTTGGTGTTTTCTCCGGCGCGGGTGATAATGGTTTTTACTTCGTGAGGCGTGAGGTTTTGCGCTTCGTCAACAATAAAAAACACATTACTGATACTTCTCCCACGTATATAAGCAAGCGGGGTAACCACCAGTTTTTCATTGGCAAGCGATTCGGTTACTACTTTATGCTCTTTATCTTTATCTCCAAACTGGCTTTGGATAAATTTTAAATTATCATAAAGCGGTTCCATGTATGGACCAATTTTTTCTTTTATATCGCCAGGTAAAAAACCAATTTCTTTGTTACTCAGCGGAACTATAGGCCGGGCAAGGTATATCTGCTTAAATTCACGCCTTTGTTCCATGGCTCCGGCAAGTGCTAATAAGGTTTTTCCGGTTCCGGCCACACCCTGAAGTGTTACCAGTTTTATATCCGGATCCATGATGGCATGTAAAGCAAAAACCTGCTCGGCATTGCGCGGCATAATGCGATAGGCTGGTCGTTTGTCGAGTCGCTCAATTCGATGGGTAGTGGCATTGTAAAAAGCCAGAGCCGAATTTTTAGTATTCTTCAGGATATAATAATGGTTCGGTATTGCTGTCTGAACGCCTATATCACTAAGTTCGCAATGACCATATTGATACAGATTATCTATCACCTTCGATGGCAAACCCTCAATCATAGTTTTCCCGGTATAGAGGCCTTCCGGATCTTTAATTTTTCCCGTAAGGAAATCCTCAGCCTGTATATTCAGCGATTTGGCTTTCAGCCTGAGGTTCACATCTTTGGATACCAGGGTTACGCTGCAGTCAGGATTTTCAGCGGCTATGGCCAGCGCTGCATTTAAAATCCGGTGATCGGGTTTGTTCTCGCCAAAAATGAGACGGGCGTCAGGTTCGCTTTGCTCATTCATAATTACCTTAAACTTACCCCCTTTTGATTTGGGCAGCGTAAGCCATTTGGTAAGCGTACGTTTTTCCGAAAGCCGGTCGATGATGCGTATAAACTCCCGTGCTTCGAAGTTTATGTTGTCATTCCCCTTTTTGAAATTATCCAGTTCCTCGAGTACCGTGATTGGAATTGCTACATTATTATCATCAAAACTGTTAATAGCATCATGGTTGTAAAGAATAACGCTGGTGTCGAGAACGAATATCTTTTTCTGTTTTTTTGTAGTTTTAACTGTGGGTTTTACTGGCATACGAATTAGTTTTAGCAGGTTAAACCAGTTGTTACGCAGGCAGCGGAATGAGTTATATAATTTTCCGGCCTGCCGGAATGCTCATCTTTTTGTTTTAAATCAGCCCTCTGTTCCCTGCAAAATAACATATAGAAAAGGTAGTTTTTACACCGACTCAATGGAGATTATTAAAAAGTTATAAACAGTTTTTCACTGTAAATTGATTTATAAACATTTACCTGCTTACTGCAACAAAATTCATTTTCTCGTGTTTAACAACATGATTTTAAAATTAAACAAATAGTTGGAATGGATGTAAAAAAATATGCTTTGATCACCGGCGCGTCGGGTGGAATTGGCTACGACCTTGCTAAGATGGCTGGTGCCGATGGCAGAAATCTTATACTGGTTGCACGATCAGCTGAAAAGCTAAATGCACTTGCTGTTGAACTCAGGAAGAATAATGACACGGAAGTAATAACAATTGCTGTTGATTTATCGGATGAAAAAGGAGTGAATAAACTATTGGACGAAATAGCCGCACAAAATCTTAAGGTCGATATACTTGTGAATAACGCAGGATTTGGCGATTTCGGCGATTTTTCGAAAGCAGATCTTTCAAAAAATATGGAAATGATCAGGCTTAATATTGGCGCTCTTACACAGTTAACTCATGCTATTATGCAGCAAATGCTTGGTTCGGGCAAAGGAAGGATTATGAATGTGGCTTCGACAGCTGCATTTTTGCCTGGTCCGGGTATGGCTGTGTATTATGCAAGTAAAGCGTATGTGCTTTCGTTTTCTGAGGCTCTGGCGCGTGAACTTAAAGGGAGCGGGGTGACTGTAACCACGTTGTGCCCTGGCCCGACTGACACCAGTTTTGCGACGGCTGCCGGATTAGGGAAATCGCTGATGCATCGTATGCTTCCTCCCGCTACATCAGCCGAAGTTGCTAAAGCCGGTTACAAAGCCATGATGAAAGGGAAAACGATAGAGATTCCTGGTTTCATGAATAAACTCACTGCTTTAACTCCGCGTTTTACTCCCCGCAGTATTGTGAGGGATATGATTTACGGAATTCATAAGAAACATTGATTGTTGGTAATCCGGCAATGGATTAATTCGGCAATGAGTCAATTCGACAATTCGGCAATGAAGCAATTCGACAATGATCTGATTTAGCAAACCCAGACACTTGCCTTATGTAGCCTCATTCCTATTTATGAACCATTAGCCGAAGTTTGGTCAGGTCAAAACCATTGTTTTTTAGTCGTTCGGTAATTCCTATGTAGGTTGAATCGGGTAATTCGGGCGTACGCGAAAGTATCCAGAGGTATTCGCGCGAAGGGCCTGAAACTACTGCCCACTGGTAATCAGGATCCAGATCAATAATCCAGTAATCGGCTTTGAAAGGCCAGAAAAACTGGACTTTCAGTTTGGCATTGTTAGTTCCTTCAACTACAAAAGCTTTTCCGTTAATCGATTTTACTTTTCCGTTTACACTTCCTTTGCGGCAAGAGTTATACACTTTTACGTAGCCTTTATCGGTGAGCGTGTAATCAGCCGTTACACAGAAACAATTTTTTTGAAATTTCATTGGGAAGGATGCAATTTCGAACCATTTGCCGGCATAGCGCTGAATATCGACATTGGAAACAACCGGCAGTGTGCTTTGAGCCATGGTACAGGAATTAAAAACAGGGATGAAAAAAAGAAAAACGAAAAGAGGTTTTATGAACTGCTTCATTTTAATTGAATTAATCATTAGTATGCTGAATCGTAAAAGTACAAAAAAATGTTCAGTTTTGTCAATTTATTCTTAATTGTTAATTTCCTTTTTGTGTTGTTTTATTGTGTGTAATTCAAATAATTATGGAGAATGGTGCCTAAATTGGACTTCCTGAAAAGAATAATTCAGTGCTTTAAAAAGCAATAATTATTTTATGCCAGAAAAAATAAAAGCCACGTAAGTTTTTGCTTCGTGGCTTTTATGATCGGTAAAATTGATAGCTAATCTTTTTCATTGGATTTTTCGCCGATCATCAGAATTTCGTTGGCAACAATTTCGGTAGTAGTGTGTTTGGCGCCGTTTTTATCTTCCCAATTGCGGTAAGTGATTTTGCCATCGATGGCGATTTCTTTACCTTTTTTGAGGTATTTTTCGCAGATACTTGCCAGGTTTCCCCAGGCTACGATGTTGTGCCACACAGTGGAATCTTTCTTGTTCCCATCTTTGTCGGTGTAGCTATCGCCTGTTGCAAGCGAGAAAGTGGCTACTTTGTTGTCCTTTTCGAGGTTGCGGACTTCAGGGTCCTGGCCGAGGCGGCCGATTAATTTTACGTTGTTTCGGAGCGTGTTCATTTTTTTTAAGGATTTTTTTTGTGAATAATCAATTTTAGTAAGCTTGGAAAATTAGTTTTCAGGGTTTGATCTGTAACCTATTCTTTTTCGTTGATTTTGTTCGTTTAAGCGTTTGTCCTTGGTCAACAGGTAATTCAGGGCTTCATACACATCGTTAAACTGTTTGTTGTACTGGCTTTCAATTTCTTTTAGTTTAATAGTAAGATCAGCGTGGGTTAAAGCGAGTTGTCGTAAAAGAACAAATGCTCTGACTATCTGAATATTTACCTCAATGGCTTTGGAGCTATTCAATACACTTGCCAGCATGGCAACACCTTGTTCAGTGAATACAAAAGGCATATAGCGGCTTCCTCCTCTGTTTGAGGACGCAAATTGCGTCCTCAAACTTTCTGTTTCTGTTTTGCTGAGTTCAAACATGAAATCGGACGGGAACCTGTCAATGTTTCTTCTTACAGCCTCTTTTAAACGTTTGGTCTCGGTTTCGTAAAGTTCAGCCAGGTCAGAATCAAGCATCACCTTGTATCCTCTGAGTTCAATTATCCGTGATTGTATGTGTTGCAGCTGCATTTCGCGTTGAGAATTTCCAAAGGTTTTTATTGATCTGCTTTACTTTTTTGAATCATTATTCGATCCAACAAAAAGCATCTCGTTAGCTATAATTTCCGAACTCACATGCTTTGTTCCATTTTTGTCTTCCCAGTTGCGATAGGTCAACCGGCCATCGATGGCTATTTCCTTGCCTTTTTTTAGGTATTTTTCGCAAATGCCTGCCAGGTTTCCCCACACAACAATATTGTGCCATTGAGTTTGTTCCTGTTTGCGGCCGTCTTTAGCAGTGAAACTGTCGCTGGTAGCGAGTGAGAATTTTACGAACTTGTTTCCGTTGTCAAGGTTCTTTACTTCCGGATCCTGTCCGAGGCGGCCTATTAATTTTACTGAGTTGCGTAGCGTATTCATCTTATTTAGGATTTATGGGTTATGGATTTGTTTTTTTAAAAGAAAATTATGCTTTATTGATTTCGCCTTTCGACCCTATAAAAAGGAGATCGCTGGCTATTATTTCGCTTCTGAAATGCTTTGTTCCGTTCTTGTCGTCCCAGGTACGGTAAGCAATGCGTCCATCAATGGCGATTTCTTTTCCTTTTTTCAGGTATTTTTCGCAAACGCCTGCCAGGTTTCCCCACACAACAATATTGTGCCATTGAGTTTGTTCCTGTTTG